>DATHDG010000001.1:0-8239 GCA_035319125.1 Dissulfurispiraceae bacterium
TGCAAAGGGTTTTTGGAACTGAATTGAATCAACCTGAGAAGAAGATGCGGAAATATGAATCGGGCGATCTCAGGAGCGACAGACAGCAGGGGTTTCCAACCCCTTCAGGTAGGTTCGAGTTTGAATCCGTCATGCTGAAGAGTTACGGCTATGATGCATTGCCGGTCTATATTCATCCATACCCGTTCCATGATAGAGACGAAAAGCTTGTGCTTACAACAGGAGCGAGATCAAGGTCGAGGTTCAATTCCCAATACCTGAACCATCCAGAACTCATAGCTGGAAACGATCCCGTCCTCGAAATGAACCCGGTGGATGCAGTGAAAAGGTGTATTGCCTCAGGAGATAGCGTATTCCTCAGTACGGAATGCGGAGAGATATCCCTGATCGCAAATATAACCTACGATATACGCGAAGGCACAGTACATGCGCCATCGGGCGGAGGCGGCGCCCATCAAATCGGCCTTTGGTCCTCGGCACATGTCAATTCGATAATATCCCCCGGATCAAGGGATGCCATATCCGGCTATCCCGTTTTCAAGGCGCAATTATGCGAGGTCAATGCTGCGCCGAAGCCTGCTTATTTATCTGGGGAATGCGTCTGTAGCGAGAGCGATATGATCCTGCCTCCCACGTGAATGTAGCGAGAAAGATGAAATGCAGGGTCAACATCCTTCTTCTCTATCATACGGACAAATCAACTTAGATCGGAAATACGCAGTGCTATTTTGTGGGAAGCATCAGAGTAGAGAGCTGGCGTAGTAGCTGATGGCTCTATCTCCAGCTCCCCCTCGTCAAACTGTACATTTAGTTTTCCCGAATACGGCTTTGGGCAAAACGACAATCAGGAATTTTGTTTATAGTCGCTCAAAATTGAATGTATGCTCAATGCCCGTGTTTAATAAATGTTCCCTTTTCAAACTCCTCAAAAGCTGTTTGAAGCTCCTCTTGAGTATTCATTACTATTGGTCCATACCAGGCTACTGGCTCTCCTATAGGTCTGCCTGAAACTAGAATATAGCGTGCCGCAGAGTCCTCTGTTGTGATAAGCAATGCATCTCCAGCGCGTTCGTAAAGCACAAGAGTCTCCGCACCGAACCTGCATTCCCTTTTAAAATCGAAATAGTTTTCTCCTATTACTTCGTGGGCAAATGGATTGCGCTCTTCATCGAAATAAGCGCTTCCGTCAATCACGTAAGCAAAGACTGTGTGACCCGTGGAAACCCGATGGGTGAAAGTCGTTTGGGGAGGCATCGAGACGTCGATATATTCAGGGTCGGTGACAATGTCCTGAATGGGTCCCTTAACGCCGTCGACATTACCGCAGATGACTTTTACTTTTGCGCCCGATGCCAGCGTCTTCGTTGGTATCTCCTCGCGTGTTATACCCCTGTAGCGCGGATCCATCATTTTGTTTACTGCGGGAAGATTGGCCCAGAGCTGGAATCCCCAAAGGAGATTATTCTTGTCTCCCTTTGGCATTTCCTGGTGTATTATACCGCTTCCGGCCGTCATCCACTGCACATCGCCAGGAGAAATGACTCCGCTGTTTCCCATGCTGTCTCCATGTTCGACTTTGCCGTGAAGGAGGTATGTGATTGTCTCTATCCCACGATGAGGATGCCAGGGAAAGCCTGCAAGATAGTAGCCGGGATTATTTGCATGGAAGTCGTCAAGGAGAAGAAAAGGATCGAGTCGAGGTACCTGATAATAGCCAAACGCACGCTTTAGATGAACACCGGCTCCTTCAATTGTCGGTTTGCTTTTCCACACCTTCCTTATTTTCCTTGTCATAGTAATCTCCTATCTGAATGCTGGAGCCTTGTTGTTAAATTGTATCAACTTCACGCGATGCGATGAAATTACACCTAACGATGTGTGAGAACTAAAAAGAGGGAGCTGTATCAGAGCAGCTTATTTCCTTCGGACATCAGCAAATCCGCTTAACAGAGCGACCTACATAGTCGCAGTGAGACAGTTTTGTAATATGACAAAGTTCCGATTATATTCCTCGTGATAAAAGAAAATTGACAATCTGACTTTGGAACGTTCTTGCAAACATCAATGCGGGATAGTGTCACCCTTTTTCAGAGGTGTCTTGGCATCATAAACTGGTCGTTAGGACAACGATTACCTTCGGCAATTCTTATTTTCAAGTGCGACCGCTACACCAAGTTCGGGCAAAATCTTAGGCGTATATCTTCTACCACTATCCCTGCGGACTATCGACAGAGTTGTCAGCTAAGTCCCGATATTAGGAGGAATACATGCATTGCCGAGTCGTGAGGCTCGACCAAGCTAAGCTCTCGACTTACCATAAAAGAATTCGAGCATCCATCACTAACTGCCGTCAATTCTCTGCTCTGGAGTACTGTGAATGAGCCGATTGCGCACAAACCCTATGTCACCCCTCAGTGTATAGAATTGTCCTGCAAATGACGCTGGCACCTTCATGCTGTTTACTGCCCGCTCTATTTGATCCAGACGAGAGAGCAATTCTTTCCGCTTCTCGGAATCAACAGCGGTTAGCACTTCCTGTTCAAGTGTTAGTAATGCTCGGTACCAGCGATAGATACCTAAGCTGATCCTCCATCGGTAGAGTTTGGGGATCATCCGCAACCCCGGGATCAATAATACCATCATAGGCACAAACACTACCAAAATGCGATTCAACAGACTCGCCATCCAGAACGGCAGATATCGGTAAAGGAAGCTCTTGCCTGATTTGTAATAACGTGCTGCATCAGCACTGATAGGATATTCATAAGATAACGGCGTAGGAAACTCATCTTTACTACGCAGGAGGCCAGCGCCGCTATGGACTTCATAAGCCGCCTCGATCAATAAATCTGATAGGGCCGGATGCAGGTCTGATCGCGCTATGATTTCTACTGTGGGACCAATTAAATCTACATCTTGTTCAGGTATATCTTCCCCAAAATCAATGGCGCCTTCGGGCAATATTATTTTGTTCAAATACGGGATGCGACGGGTATACCCTAAGGCTTGTGCCATATCTAATAGATGAATTACCGGGTTTCTCATAAGCGTACGCATGTTCTGTATGGACGCTGAATCTCCCATCAGAAACACGGCGTCGACCTTACCCTCGATCAAAGCCTTCGTGGCGTTGTTTGCTTCTAGCTCTTCAAGAACAGTCGTGCCCCCCGGCTCGATACCATTTGCTGCAAGCAGAGTTAGTGCCAGAGTCTGTGTCCCGCTGCCGGACGAACCAATGGCGAGTCGTTTGCCTTTGAGTTCAGACAGCAAATGCACTGGTAATGGTCCCTTATAGAAGACAAGCATGGGTTGATAGGAGATACTTCCAAGAGACACAAGCTTATTGATCTTCAATCCACCACTCTCACCACCTTGAACAAATCCGACGTCGACGCGGAATTGTGGATCGGCCAGCCTTTTTAGATTCTCAGTGGAACCCTCCGATGAAAGAATCTTTAACTTTATTCCGTTGTGTTCAAGTATCTTAGCGTATTTCTCCGCGTTGATCCGAAATACACTGCCTTCCGGACCGCTAGTGATGATAATTGTATTTGGTGGAGCTGAGTGAAAAAACCAAAAAACGGCAAAGACCACACTTAGGCTGACCAAAAAAATCACAATGGCGGATACAGCACGACCGAGTCCAAATATTTCAGAAAACACTGTTTGAACTCTATCAATGCTTATTTCGCGAAGCGATTTCATAATTTCAAAAATTATATCATACTGTCTGATAAGTCGCTGCACATTATGACGGCAAGAATATTTTACTAAATTTTAATAAGCGTCAGTCTGCTGCGAAGTTGCTGATTTACGTGTGTCCTGACAAAAACCTGCAGATAAAATCCCATGCTCCTACAAGGCAATATCAGCGCTATCCGTTGGTTTCCAAATGCACACTTAAGAATGTGAAAAAAAACCGCACCGATGAGGGACTGTTTGCTAAACGACCCGATCACTTCGCGGGGCGTCATAAATTGCTGCGGCTGAGCTTCTTGAATATATCATTCTGAAAAGATGATACTGCAAATATATTCAAAGGCAGCCGGGCGTGACCGGATCACGCCAAACTTAAATGGTTCAAGTTCTTTCAGGATAGACACTCAAGATTTGGCGGACTGATTCACCGTGAATGCGAGTCGCCAGAATGCGAGCCACTTGGATGCGAGCCACTTGGATGCGAGCCACTTTGGTGCGAGCCGCCAGAACGTGGCTGAGACGGAATAGAAGGCACCGGACGGGAAGCAGGCGCTGATCTGAATGCTCGCTCCGATGGGAGTCTGTCTCCACCTCTTGGGTGATAGCCACGGTCATGATCGTGGTCACGGTCGCGATATGGTGCCACATGGTACTCGGGGCCCCAGTTACCGTAGGCAGCACCATAGTGTTCGTAGTAAGTAGCCCCCTCATCGGTATAATATCCGCCACCTGTTACGCAGCCGTGCAACAGGATCGTCAACGTACAGACTACGAAGGCACTGGCCAACCAACGTAGGAATGATATATTCACTTGGGCACCGCCTTACTGTCGGCTTCGGTCCATTCAAGCAATCCAAAAGGTGCCCCAAAGGGGTCGGCGACAATCGCGACTTTTCCTCCATGGCGATCAATCCGCGGTTCGACTAGCACACGGCCTCCGAGTGCCACGACTTTTGCAGCCATCTTGACTGCATCTTCGACTCGTATGTAATTGAGCCAGTAGGGATGGACATTGGATTTATTTGCAGGGAGCGAATTCACGCTGGCCCGAGCAAAGTTATCCGTTGCGAGCAAAAGATGTTGGGCACCGGGACTCGAGGGCAGATCGAAAACTTCGTAGTCGAAGAGTTTTTGGTAAAAGGCGGCATCGGTGTCCGGATCACTCGTGATTAACGAGCTCCATATCCATTCTCCTGGCGCAGCCAGAACATCGGACGGATCACCGCTGCTTGAAGCCAGGACCGCAAAAACGGCTCCTTGCGGATCCGCAAAGACTGCCTCCCGCCCACGCTCTGGGATGCTATGAGGTTCGAACAGCACCTTTGCACCATTTTGCAAGGCAACCTTTTTTGCTGTATCGACATCTTGCACGGAGAAGAAGCTTAGCCACGCCGGCTGACGGTGCGCGCTTGCCGGTAAATCCTTGTGAACCATTCCTGCGACCGGAGTACTATCAAGAAATGCCTCGGCATACTGTATCCCACCGGCCTGAATGTCGCGAAATGTCCAGCCAAACAGGCCCGCATAGAACTGTTTGGCTGCGGATAGGTTCGGCGTTACTAATTCGATGAATATAACTTTGCCGATGTGATGTTCCTGGCTCGCTGGCTCAACAATCGCCGGTAGCTGGATCGATGCGGCCATGGCCGACACAGCACACGTTGTGACGAGAAGTACGGCAAGCAATCCCTGCCAAAAAAATAGTCTGACTCGATCAGTACGTATCTTTTGCGGCCTAAATTGATTATGTATTATTGAGTCAATCAGCCTTGATCCGTGTTGTCTCTCCATCATGGTCTCTCCATTCGTATTCTCTACCATCAGCCATTAATAGAATCTATTTTTATTTATATAGTAAATAAAGAAGATGTCAAGTTCTTGGACAGAATGTTCAAAACGGTTGCTGACCGGGGGCCGAGGGCGCTGCAATACTGGGTGCCACGTTTCCTTCATTCTCCGGCAACTCAGGTTCGTTCAATGCCGGTAAATAACACTCAACATATTGAACAGGAATCAAAACGCTGACTTTGGGAAGGAGATGCGGGAAAAGAGGAGAATTTGACCCGATCAAACTTTCGACCGGAAATCCGTAGATCCGTTTAGCAGGAACCACCTACCATTTGTTAGCAGCAATGATATCTCATCCGCTTAAATTCCAATCATACTCTGTTTGGCGGAGAAAAATGACGACCTCAGTTGCCGGGATGTTACTTGCATATTATTCAATAGAATGGTGTCACCCTATTTCAGAAAGATCTTGGTATCATAAACTGGTCGTAAGGACAATGGGATACATCAGCGGCCCCGACAAATTGACCCTGTTCGAAAGGTGTCACCGTAACCAGAGAATCTCCATTCAGACGCTCCTCATGGATTTCAGTACTATGTTGTTTCCCATCGTTCAAAGTAGCCATATACGGGCAGTTACCGATCTGCGACAATGTAAACGCAAGGAGACGCTGATTATAACAAGGTCTTCTTCATTTTGATTATTAGGATTACCAGCTAAGATTTAGCACTGCGGCCTAGGAAATGTAGGTTTTTGTTATCCTGTTGATAAAATTTAACTAAGCCCTGCAATGGGAGTTCACAATATTTTGCAGAAGGAGATATTAAAATATGAAATATCAGCTTAGGGGGACGCGGAAACTCATGGCAGAATTATTCATTGCATTTCTACTAATCACTCTGTGTCATCCGGATATTACAACCTCAGCCGAAACTCAAATGCCGGAGGATCTTAAAGTACCATCGGATCAGTCTTTTATGTTGGAGGCTCAAGGTATCGGTGTTCAGATATATAAGTGTATGGTTAATAAGAATGATTCAGCAAAATTTGAATGGGTTTTTCAGAGACCGGAAGCCGACCTCCTTGATAATGCGGGCAGAATGATAGGAAAGCACTATGCCGGTCCGACCTGGGAGTCTAGGGATGGTAGCCAAGTATTAGGAGAAATCGTAAGCTCTTACAATAGTCCTGAATCGAATTCAATTCCTTGGCTTCTGTTAAGAGCAAAGAAGAATATAGGTACAGGTGATTTTAGTAATATCGTTAGCATTCAACGCATCAATACATTTGGCGGGAAGGCTCCTTCGGAAGAATGCTTAAAGAGACAGTTGGACCGCGAGATACGAGTGCCGTATAAAGCACTATATTACTTTTATACCTTGCGGCCCTAATTATTTATTGCAATTTCTTTGCAGCAGAATGCTTATATAAGAGCCGGAAGTTTTCTAGGAGGGTGCACTCTCCTCCTGTCGTCGATCTCGCAAAGGCGGGGAGCCGGGTTTTGCGGTCTCTAAAGAACCTTGCAGCTGCCGGGTGCGTCCAATGTATCTTTATGGGCAAGCTGCGGAAAAAGTTTCACCCAGGTCAAAACCACAATAATGGTGCCAATTCCACCTATCACAACTGAAGGGACAACGCCGAACAATGCGGCGGTCACTCCTGATTCAAATTCACCAAGCTGGTTCGACGTGCCGATGAATATCGAATTGACGGCGCTCACACGACCGCGCATGTCATCGGGTGTTTCTATTTGCACAAGGGAATGGCGTATCACCACACTAATTACGTCCGCTGCCCCGGATATTGCCAGTGCTGCAAGTGAAAGGAAGAATGATTTTGATATCGCAAATACGATTGTGGCGACCCCAAAGATGGCAACTGCATTGAACATGGTCCGCCCGACTCTGCGTTTCAGCGGGTGGCGGGCAAGATATATAGACATTGTTAAGGCACCGATAGCGGGGGCGGAACGAAGAAGGCCCAATCCCCAGGGTCCTGTGAAGAGTATATCCCTCGCATATATGGGAAGAAGCGCGGTTGCGCCGCCCAGCAGTACAGCGAACATATCGAGTGAGATGGCGCCGAGCACAGCCTTGCGGCTGCGGATGAATGAGATGCCTGCAAATACTGATTTCACATTGATTGGTTCGTGTTTCTTCGGAACGTGTTCAATTCTTATAAATGCTATAAATATGCTCGCTGCTAAAAATAGAAGTCCCGCCGACGCGTAAACGATAGTCGGACTGATTGTATATAAAAGTCCGCCCAGTGCAGGTCCAGCTATTGTAGCGGTCTGCATTGCGGACGCTGACCAGGCGGCAGCGCGGGGAATGAGGGATGTAGGAACAAGTAATGGAAGAAGCGCCTGCATGGTCGGACCTTCAAAGGCACGCGCTGCACCAACAAAAAATACGATTATTAGAATGCTCTCTTCTGTCAGCCAGCCTTTAAAGCTGCCAATCGCCAGTGCCACGCATGCCACGGCTTCGATTGTCTGGCATGAACGAGCTATCATACGTCGATTATAACGGTCTGCAACGTGCCCCACCACGAGTGTCAGCAAAAACATAGGCAGGAATTGCGCCAGCCCAACCAGTCCTAGCGAAAGTGCACTGCCAGTGATCGCATAAACCTGCCAGCCCACCGCGACGCCGAACATCTGGAATGAAAAGAATGTGGATGCCCGCGCACAAAGAAAAAGCGCAAACGGCCTATATTGCAGTACCGATGGATTTTCAGCGGAGTGCATCA
>DATHDG010000002.1:0-41648 GCA_035319125.1 Dissulfurispiraceae bacterium
TTGGCAGCCGCGACCATCTTCATGGCCTTGGTTATCTGCTTCGTACTCTTAACGGAGGTTATCCGTCTCTTTATTTCCTTTAATCCCGGCATTTATCGTCACCTTCCCCGGTTAAGCTATAAACCCTTTTTTAAACTCCCCAATCGCCGCCACAAGCTTGGCCTTCAGCTCGTCGTCGATTGCCTTTTTATCAGCAACCTCTTTGCGGACATCGGCCTTCTTGTCTTTCATGAAGGCGATGAGCTCTGCCTCGAATCTCCTGATGTTCTCAACCGTGACATCGTCCATGTAACCGTTGGTTGCGGTAAAGATCGCGATGACCTGGTCTTCTGCAGGGACCGGAACATACTGGCCCTGCTTCAGGAGCTCGACCATTCTTTTACCTCTCTCGATCTGGGCCATGGTGGCCTTGTCGAGGTCGGCGCCGAACTGGGCGAATGCCGCGAGTTCCCTGAACTGTGCGAGTGCAAGTCTCAAGGTACCTGCAACCTGCTTCATGGCCTTGGTCTGGGCTGCGCCGCCGACGCGGCTTACAGAAAGACCGACGTTGACCGCGGGTCTGACACCGGCGTAGAAGAGGTCAGGCTCGAGATATATCTGGCCGTCCGTAATCGAGATAACGTTGGTCGGGATGTACGCAGATACGTCACCGGCCTGCGTTTCGATGACCGGCAATGCTGTAAGGGAGCCCCCTCCGAGTGCGTCGCTTACCTTTGCAGCTCTTTCCAGCAGTCTTGAATGGAGATAGAAGACGTCGCCGGGGAATGCTTCACGTCCCGGAGGTCTTCTGAGGAGCAGAGAAAGCTGCCTGTATGATGTAGCCTGTTTGCTGAGGTCATCGTAAATGATGAGGGCGTGCTTGCCGCTGTCCCGGAAATACTCGCCCATTGCGCATCCGGTGTACGGTGCAATGTACTGCATCGGGGCCGGTTCGCTGGCGGTTGAGGAGACAACAATTGTGTGCTCCATTGCGCCGTACTCTTCAAGTGTTTTGACCACGCGGGCAACCGAAGCCCTTTTCTGTCCGACCGCGACATATATGCAAATGACATCGCCGCCCTTCTGGTTGATGATGGCATCAAGACCGATTGCTGTCTTTCCGGTCTGACGGTCGCCGATGATCAGCTCTCTCTGACCCCTTCCGATCGGGATCATGGCGTCAACGGCCTTAACACCCGTCATCATCGGCTGGTTGACCGGCGATCTGTCGATGATGCCGGGTGCGACAACGTCGACGATTCTGGTCGTCTTGGTGTTGATCGGGCCTTTGCCGTCGATCGGCTGTCCGATACCATTGACTACACGACCGACCATCTCAGGTCCTACCGGAACTGACATGATCTTTCCGGTCCTCTTGACGACATCACCTTCCTTGATCAGGGTGTCTTCACCGAACAGAACGGTTCCGACCATGTCCTCTTCAAGGTTGAGAGCCATTCCGAAGATGCCGTTTGGAAATTCAAGCAGCTCGGATGACATACAGTTGTCGAGACCGTAAACTCTGGCAATACCGTCACCGACACTTGTTACGACGCCGACCTCACTAACATCGACGCGCTTCTCGAAATCAGTAATCTGCTTCTTGAGGTACTCGCTAATTTCTTGTACTTTTATTTCCATCTTTTCACCCCTCTATGAACTTATCTCGTAAAAGCCTTAACTGGCCTTTTATACTGCTGTCATACATCGTGCTGCCGATACGAATCCTTACCCCTCCGAGAAGAGCTGGATCAAGAATAAATTCCATGTCAATATCCCTGCCTGTCACCTGTTTCAGCGATTGCTTGAGCTGGGCTTCAAAGTCACTGCTAAAAGACACAGGTGAAGTGACAATTGCGCGCGCCCTTTTCTTCATTTCAAGATATAGAGCTTTGATTACTTCTACTATTTCCGGCAGCCCCCCCATGACTTTCTCCTCTGAGATGTATGCCAGAAACTTGCCGACCTTTTCGGATATTTTGATCTTATCCGAGATGAAAGCAAGGGCTTTCTGCTTCTCGTCTCCCGCAAACAGGGGGCTAACAAGAAATGTTCTGAAGCTCTTGTCCTTCTCCATCAGGCCCGCAATGGCTTCCATCTGCTCAATGGCTTGAGGGATTTCAGCCATCTCAACGTTTGACAGAAACTTTTTTGCGTATTTTTTTACTCCCGTTACCTTTTTCAATTTTTACCCTCTATGAGTTTGATGGATTCTTTCAAGAGACGCTCCTGCTCCTGCGGCGTCATTTTGGCCCTGATTTTATCCTCGGCCAGCTTGATAGAAGCTTCTACAGCCTCAGCCTGTATGGCTTCCTTCGCCTTCTTAACCTCGAAGTCTATATTGGTTTTAGCCTGCTCCATGATCTTGACCTTCAGCTTCTCTCCCTCTTCAATAAGCCTGGCCTTTTCACGTTCGCCAGATTCTGCTGCGGAGGAAATTATATCGGCAACTTCCTTATCTTTAAGCTTCAGCCGCTCCTCGACTTCAGCAAGCGCCTTGGCTGCTAAGGCCTTAGCTTCACGGCCTTCATTAATGCTCTTTTCAATGAGTTCTCTTCTCAACTTGAGGTGCTCTTTGATCGGTTTGGCCAGAAAATATGAGAGGACTCCAACAAGAATACCGAAATTGAGTATCTTCCATACCCAATCCATAATCGAGCCACCATGATGTTCGCTCTCTTCGGCTGCGAGGAGAAGGGACGGGAATGCGATAAGCAAGATTGCGGCAACTGCGGCGAGAGTTAATATTTGATATGTTCTTTTCTTTCTCATAATTTATACCTTCACCAACTTTTTGACAATCTCTTCAGAGAATGCTTCAACGTCTGCTTTCAGTGCAGCTCTTGCCTTCTGCGTTTCGGCCTGCAGCTCCTTCCTTGCCTTCTCAATTATCTGGCCGGCTTCAGCTTCAGCTTTTGAAAGTGTTTCTTTCTGAGCTGCTACGCCTTCATCGCGAAGAGCGTTTTGTGACGCCTTTGCCTTTGTCCGTGCAGCCATTATTTCAGCGTTCATGGCTGCTACAGCATTGTCTTTCTTGGCGGTTAGGTTCTTCGCCTCTTCAAGGGCGCCTACAGACGCTGTCTTGCGCTCCTTAAATATTTCGGCGAGAGGCTTGAAAAGCAGCGCCCTCAACGCAAAGAAAAGTATTACGAAGTTGGCAAACAGGATTAAAAAGTCTCGCAAATGAAATTCCAGCATAATACCACCTTCTTTATCAGTTATGTTTGTCTTTTGCCGTTTTGAAAAACGTCTGAAATTACCACAGGCATCTTTTTGAAGTCAAGATTTTCTTTGATTACAATTTTTTATAACTGAATAAATAATTAGTTGCTGCAAGTTATGAGTCTATATCTCGATGAATTAATGTCGAGTCAATACCGTGCGTACCTCTGATATGCCCGGCAAGCTCAAGTGCTATTGCAGGCGATCGATGCTTGCCTCCGGTACAACCAACTCCTATGATCAAATAGGATCTGCCTTCCTTTATGTATCTGGGAATCAGGAAGTCGAGCAATGCATTAAGCTTTGCTAACAGCTGCCAGGTGTCAGGGCTGGACATCACATAATCTGCTACTTTTTTGTCGAGCCCTGTAAGTTGCTTAAGCGAAGTCACAAAATACGGATTTGGAAGAAACCTGACATCGAACAAAAGATCAGCGCTTTGTGGTGCGCCGAACTTGAAACCGAACGAGATAATTGAGATATTAAGTCCCTGTTCTTTCTCACCTTTATCATACGAGGTTATTATAAACTGCCTCAACTGATGAGGCGTATAATTCGACGTATCAACAACCTTGTCAGCGCTCTCTCGCAGAACAGCGAGCTGGCGCTTTTCCTCTTCTATAGCATCTTCAATTCCTGCAGCCGCCTTGCTTGCGATCATGGGATGCGGCCTGCGCGTCTCCTTGAATCTTCGGATCATTACTTCCTTATCCGCTTCCAGGAAGAGGATCTCTATCAAGTAGCTTTCCTTCAGAGAACATATAATGCTGTACGCATCTGCCAGAAATCCCTTTTCACGAATGTCCACGCCGATACCGACGTTTTGAACGTTATGCCCAGCCTTGACAGTCGACAGAAATGATCCGATGAGAGTTACCGGCAGATTGTCTATGCAGAAATAACCCGAGTCTTCAAGAGCCCTCAGGGCTACGGTCTTGCCGGCGCCCGATAGCCCGCTTACTATTACAACACCCAGCCTGCTGCTATCATCCTCAGTCATGCTGGACCGCCTCTATTATTTGACAGGTTCGATGAGGCCGTAATTGCCATCACCGCGGCGGTAAACTACATTGATATCGCCGCTGGCGAGATTTGCAAAAATGAAGAAATTCTTGTCAAGCAAATCCATCTGATCAACCGCCTCCTCAGGGCTCATAGGCTTCATTTCAAACTTCTTATACTTGATGATATTGCCCGCCCTGCCTTCCTTCTCGGCAGGCATTCCAATAGATTTCTTGTCTGACTTCCTGAACGATTGCAGCTTTTCCTTGTATTTGACAACCTGCTTTTCAAGCTTTTCTACCACTTCATCAATCGATGAATATATTTCGCCTGTAACGCTTTCGGCCTGAATCATGTAGCCGTTGACCTTCATCAGCACTTCAGCCTTGTGCCTGTATTTCTCAACACTGAGGGTAACTACCGCTTCAGAAATATTTGAAAGATATTTTTCAAACTTGCCCATTTTCTCAACTGAATAACTCCTGAGGGCTGGTGTGATTTCCAGATGTCGTCCATTAACAATAATGTTCATAAATTAATTCCTCCTTGGTTGGCAGTCAGAAGCCAGGAGACAGGATTCAGAAGTAATAACAATATATTCTGTTGGACTTCTGAAATCTGCCTTCTGGCTTCTGGCTTTTGTTTTAGTCGTACCTCTTTCTCATGTTCTGAGGCGGTATCTTGAGCTCTTCACGATATTTTGCAACCGTCCTCCGCGCAATCTTTATACTGTGCTCACCCAGTTTGTCGGCTATTAGTTTGTCGCTCATAGGTTTCACCGGGTTTTCAGCGGCCACGATCCTTTTTATCAGGTCTTTCACAGAAGTGGAAGAAACATCCTCGCCGTTTCCTGACTGAAGAGCACTGCTGAAAAAGAATCTGAAGCTGAAAACTCCATGTTCGCATGACAGGAACTTGTTAGATGTAACTCTGCTGATAGTGCTTTCGTGCATATTTATGTCCTGAGCGACATCTTTCAGATTCAGAGGCTTTAGGCATTCACGTCCTCTGTCGAAAAAATCCTGCTGAAACTTGAGAATACTCTCTGAGACCTTGTATATAGTCCGGTTCCTCTGGTCCAGACTCTTTATCAACTCTACCGCCAACCTAAGCTTCTCGCGCATGAAGCTGCGCTCTTCCCTTGTAAGGTTCTCCTTTTTCTGAAGCAACTGCCGGTAGGTGCTGTTCAGACCTAACCTGGGCATCCCTTCATCGTTCAGAACGATCTGATAACCATCATCGGTCCTGACTATTGACACATCCGGTGCAACATACGATGTCTCTCCGCTCGAAAGGCTGGTAGCAGGCCTCGGATCAAGGTCTTCTATAATTCTCACTGCATACATGACCTCTTCGGTAGACAGTCCGTAAGCACGCGCAATCTGACTATACTTGTGCTTCTGAAGATCATCAAGATTATTAGCTACAATTTTCTCAACTAGAGATCCTCCAAGCATAAGCGCTTTCACCTGAAGTAACAAGCATTCTTTAAGATCATGCGCGGCTATGCCCGGCGGATCAAATCCCTGTACTAACGCTACAGCTCTCTGGATCGACTCGACAGATGTTCCTGACAATTTCATCAGTTCTTCATCGGTTGCCCTCAGATACCCATCTTCATCAAGATTGCCTATTATGACTTCAGCCGTCCGCCTTATATCGTCATCAGCGCTGCAAAGCCTGAGCTGCCATAGCAAGTGAGAGTACATATCGGGCTTTTGAGAATAGAAAAGCTCATAGGAAGGTCTCTCCTCAAGTCCCGAGCTGAAATATCCAAGGTCGCGACCGTCACTGCTCCGTTCTTCAAAGTAGTCGTCAACGCTAAACTTGGTTAGATTTTCTACAGACAGTTCGCCATCATCATTATCAGCGTCAGTATATGGGGGTTCATCCTCATGACTTATGGCCGCTTCAGCCGTCATCTCAGGCTCTTCAGCGACCTCTTCAAGAAACGGGTTTTCTGCGAGTTCCTGATTGAGCACAGACGCGAGTTCCAGCTGCGGCAACTGAAGGAGTTTGATCGCTTGCTGCAGTTGAGGTGTGAGAACTAGCTTTTGAGAAAGCCTAAGGTCAAGTCTGTTTTCAAGGGCCATCAGAGCCTGAACTCCTCTCCAAGATACGCTTCCTTAACCGCAGCATTGCCGACAAGCTCATCAGCTGTTCCCTCGGCAAGCACAGCACCACCGCTTATTATATAAGCTCTATCCGTGATCGATAGGGTTTCACGAACATTGTGATCCGTTATCAGTATGCCGAGGCCTTTGGATTTAAGATACGAGAGCATCTTCTTGAGCTCAATTATAGCTATCGGATCAATACCGGCAAAGGGTTCGTCAAAAAGCATAAAGGTCGGCCGGACCGCTATTGCCCGCGCTATTTCGGTCCTCCTTCTCTCACCACCCGACAGCCTGTAGCCATCACGATCTGCAAATTCAGTCAGATTGAATTCTTCCAAAAGCCTGTCCACTTCAAGTTTTATATCAGCTTTACCCAAAGGACTATCGGAAAATTGCGCTATCTCCAGCACTGCCTCGAGGTTCTGCCTGACTGTCAGCTTCCTGAAAATTGATGGTTCCTGGGGCAGATAGCCTATTCCTTTCCTGGCCCGCATATACATGGGAAGGCTGCTCATGTCCTGACTGTCAAGAAGAATATCGCCGCCCTCAGGCTTGATAAGGCCAACAATCATATAAAACGTAGTTGTTTTCCCGGCTCCGTTCGGACCAAGCAGTCCGACGATCTCACCTGTGCTGACTGACAGGTTTACATGTTTCACCACCTGTCTTTTGCCGTAGACCTTTAAAATGTCCCTCACTTGAAGGGAATGTGTTTCGATTGCCGTTGCGACCATGTTTACTATTTCTTTTTTTCCTTGGGTTTTTCGATCAGTTTTCTTTCTGGCGAACCGGATTCTTTTTCGACTATAAAGACCTTACTGTTTTCTACAACTGACCGGTCTTCTTTCATATAGTAGGTCATCTTAGTGCCGTTAACCACATTCTTGCCCTCGGTCGCCCGCGGACTTTCCGTAAAAACAGCCCTCTCATCGTGTCCAGCATAATATACAGCCTTGCCGGATGTGACAACGCGGTCACCACGTATAAGCTTAACATTGCCGTCGGCTTCTATTCTGTCGATATTGTTGCTACTCCCTCCTTCGGTGTAATAAACGAGCATACGGTCGGCATATAGCGTCATATCCCCTTTCTTGGCGACAACAGATCCTGCGAAAAGTGCTGTATGGGCTTTATTGTCAGCTGTAAGAGATTCAGAAGTAATAATCGTGGCTTCAGATGACTTTTTCTGCTGTTCCGCGAAAGAAAACGAAGCAGAAAACCATAGACCTGAGGCTACGATAAATGAAAAAACCAGAAACATCAAAGGATAAGAAAAACTACTACGGCCATCTATGCCAAACTTTTGCATTTTGAATCTATTTTCCATTGAAAACCGCCCTCACGTTTTTATGCAGCGTCGCCGTGCTGCCTGATGCGGCAAGATCATCGCCCTCGACATAAAATTTCTTGCTCACAATCTGAACCTTATCGTCTGAAAACAATTCATTTTTTGCAGCGTCCCACCGTAGCTTTTTAGTCATAATGTCATAATCTTTAGTCACGGCCTTTATATTACCCTCTATCTTCAAGTCTTTATTTTCTGTATTGTAGGTGCCGCTGTCGGAGTTAAGCGTAAGCCCCTTTGCAGGAAAGTCTATTTTGACGGTAGTCAGTTTAACATCCTCAGCAGTTTGAAAAACTGCCTTTTCAGCATGCAGAACAAAATTGGTTGCACCGCCTTTTTTCTGGACAATCCCTACGTCCTCCATATAGGAATTATCGCCCAATTTCAGGCGGCCTTTCAAATCGCTGTCCTGGAAGAAATAAAGCGTAAATATGGCTAAAAGACAGATTCCCGAAAGCAGAAACAGCACTTTCTTCATAAGAAATATTACCACACGCTGGGAGGCTTGTAAAGGCAATTTACGTGCCAGATAAAAAGACCAGATGCGCTTTGGTCAAAATTCGCCGTTCACTTCATTCTTTCCATCAGGGCAGCTTTCATAACCCCGACAGGAGGTACGATGCCGGTCCATATTTCAAAGGCAATTACACCTTGCCAAAGCAGCATACCCAGTCCGTGCATAGTTTTGCAGCCTTTATCTGCTGCCGCGCGTAACATTGGGGTATCCTTGTATATAAGATCGCATACGACCTGATCACTGCCAATCAATGCAACGTCTATTGGAGAAGGATCGCCCGCCTTCAAGCCAAGTGGAGTCGCGTTTATGATTATATCCATGCTGCTGATAAATGGTTTGTTATATATAGTCGTACTATCTACCAGTATTGCATTCTGCCGCACAGCATAAAGATGACCGGCCAAAACTTCAGCTTTGGGAATATCAATATCGTACAGGTGAACTTTCCCGGCCGACTTGCAAAGATAAAAACCTATTGCCCGTGCTGCTCCGCCTGTGCCTATGATAAGCACTTTCTTGCCCTCAACTGTAATACCGGCTTCGTCAAGCGACTTCATAAAGCCTCTGCCGTCCGTGTTATAACCGATAAGCTGACCGTCTCGATTCTGAATGGTGTTCACAGCTCCAATGAACCTGGCCTCCTCATCCACTTCGTCCAGAAAAGATATGACTCTTTCCTTATGAGGCACGGTTATGTTCACTCCCTTAAGTGACAGTGCTCGAATCCCCTTTACAGCATCTTCCAGCAGATCAGGGTGAACAGGATAGGTAACATAACAGTATTCAAGTCCAAGAGCTTCGAATGCAGCATTATGCATGTAAGGTGACAGGCTATGCTCGACCGGATATCCGAAAAGTCCCACTATTTTTGTTTTTCCGCTTATATTCATTATTGACCCCTCAATATCTATTTCTTTGCTCCTGCCATAGCCTCCAGAAGTCCGCCAGGCGTTGATTCTATGATCATGGCTTTGATTCCCAATATATCCTCGATATCATTTTTAGACACATCATCGAGAAAGACTTCAAGCCCTTCCCGCATTACAATGTCGGGAATAAGCAGAACAGAGTCTGCCTGTATCCGCCCGGAAAGAGCTCCCATCACGTCGCGCCCGGTGAGCAGACCTGCGACGGTCACCATAGGACCGAAATATCTATTTTCTACAGCTACCACTTCCAGCGGGAAACCCCGCCGTCCAAGTCTTTCTGCAAATCTAGCCATATACGGATAGAACGATGTGCCGGTAAAAGTTATGAATTTTGGAGTTAGCGGCTGCGCCGGGACGGGTATTTTAAGACGCCTTGCCTGGCTTAAAAATCGAGGCACAAGCCCAACGCCATTTTCAATCTGCGGCAGATCATCATATTCAGCGAGCGGCGGACATTCTATTTCTGCTCTGATATACAGTTCGTCTGCAGCAAAAACAATATGCTCGCCATGCTTTCTCTTAAAGCGGGTCTGAAACCTGCGAATTATTTCCAAGGCGTTAATAGCGTCATTTTTCCCCACAGGTGTCATCATCTTTTTCCGGTGAGCTGTAAGTCCAACAGGGACTACAGCTATCGACTGCACATATGGGTGCAGTTTGTACAGATCATTGATCGTGCGGGCAAGCACAACTCCGTCATTGTATCCTGGGCAAAGCACTATCTGAGTGTGCATCCGGATATTGTTCTCAGCGAAGAACCTGAGGTCTTTGATTATTTCTCCCGCCTTGTCATTGCCGAGCATAGCACCTCTGATCTCAGAGTCTGTAGAATGAACTGAAATATATAAAGGACTCAGGCGCTGCTCGACAATCCGCTTCCGCTCCTGGTCAGTGAGACTGCTGAGTGTTATGTAATTACCATATAGAAAAGACATCCGATAATCTTCATCCTTGACATAAAGCGTTTTCCTCAGTCCTTTGGGAAGCTGTGAAACAAAGCAGAATATACACCGGTTGTTGCATTTCTTTATTTTGAAAGGTTTTAGTATTATTCCAAGTTCTGATGCGTTTCCTGAAAGCTCGATGGGAAAATGTAAAGTCTTGTCTCCTCGACCCACCAGCAAATCAAGTCCCGGTTCGTTGCCAAAATACATAAGATCTATGCTGTCTCTGACTCTGTTGCCATTAATGGCTATCAGACGATCTCCTGCCAGAAGTCCGGCCTGTGCCGCAGCATGCCCGGGCAGCAACTCTTCTATCTCAACGCCGTTATTTTTCACTGTATGTCAATCCGCGAAACACATACTGAAAGCCGGAAGCAATTGTAAGTGCCGCCACAATCAGCATTGCAGTCAGGGGAGCCTCATCTGGGAGACTGGGCAGGTTGATCGCCAGAAGGATGTATGCGATTAAAAGAAGCTGCGATGCAATTGCAGCCTTGCCGGTTATCGTCGGCGCAACGCCTGTCGTATGAGATGTAAGATAAAGCAGGAGCCATCCGAGGGTCACGATAAGATCACGGCTGATTACCGTTATAGTCAACCACGTCGGCACCCAGCCGTAGACTGAAAAAAGGATGAAGGAAGTTAGCAGAAGGAACTTGTCTGCGAGCGGGTCCAGGAATGCACCCAGACTTGTCTTCTGATTCGTCATCCGGGCAAGCAGTCCATCGAGCAAATCGCTAATTCCCGCAAAAGCAAACAGTGCCAAAGCATAATCGTACTTTTGATATATAAGGGCTGTAACAAACACAGGTATAACTACAATCCTCATCAATGTGATAACATTGGGCAAGCTTATGAATTGTGATTTGAGAGTCATTAAGGTATGTTGAAGGGTGCGGTGCTTAACTTCGGATCGATGCCAATTTTCTTATAACACGTAACGGTTGCAGCGGCAACACCGCTGCTAAAAGGATGTGATGAATTCAAAAGCAGTAATTTCGAATGACACTCTTCCAGCCTAAACTTATGTTTCCTGGAACTGTCCAGCGCAGACTGTATCAGTTTTCGGGCGAGCTTACGATCACCCTTGATCCATGCAGCCTCTCCATCCGCCAGATCGCAATAAACTATGCCCCTGGGATCCTTTGTTTTCTTAAAATTCTTGCGGGCGGAAGCAATGCAATTTGCCGCCTTATCCAGATCGCCCTTCATCTTGTAAACACAGGCAAGGCTCCATAATGTATATGAAAAGCTTACGATGTCACCGATTTTACTATATAAATCAGTCGCTTTCTTGAAGTGCAGCAATGCTCCGGCAAAATCGCCTGACATGCGATGAGCGTTGCCAATGCCGCAATGAGTATAAGCCATACCAAAAATATCTTTCTGCGCCCGGAACATTTCGTTGGCCCGCTGGTAATACTTATTGGAATCGGCAAATTTGCCTGCTATTCGGTGTGCGCCTCCAAGGCCTGCAAAACAGTATGCGATGCCTGAATCATATTTGACTGATGAAAATACTTTCCTTGCCTCTTTGAATGCATTTATGGCTGCTGGTATTTTCCCTGCAACTCTGAGCGAACCAGCTTCAGCCCACAGCGCGAATGCGAGGCCTTTCTTGTCATCAGCCCTTGTATAAACCTGCCGCGCCCTGCCGATAAGACGCATAGCTTTCTGCCACATTCCTACAGCCCTGTATGAAAGCCCCAGGCCTACCATTGCATCGGCAGCCGTAAGATCGTTGCATAATCCCTCGCATATCTCGAGCGACTCGGTATAGAACTCTATGGCAGTATCGAAATCACCCATAATTCTGCTTACGTCTGCAACAGCCATCGTTGCATCAAGAAGTCCTCCCGGGTCATTTCGCCTCTTTGCGAGCAAGCACGCATCTTTAAAGACAGCGAGAGCTTCCCGGTATTTCGACTTCAGCCTCAAGGACTCGGCCTTTTCAATTTTCTCGTAAATTCTTTCGTCCATCATCCTGCCAGCTTCCCTTTCAGACCTTTCATAAAATCAGCGTAGTTGTCAGACCCGAAGAATGCCGATCCCATTACTAATATGTCGGCTCCTGCTGCAGCTATTTCAGCCGCATTGTCGATTTTCACTCCTCCGTCAACTTCGATAAGCACGGGAAGGTTCTGTTCCTTTATAGTGTTGCTTAGTGTCCTTATTTTATTTAATACAGAAGAAATGAATTTCTGGCCGCCAAAGCCTGGATTGACAGACATCAAAAGGACCAGATCTATATCTGTCAAAATATACTCCAAATGGCACAGTGGTGTTGCGGGATTCAGAGATACCCCTGCCTTTATGCCCTTTTCCTTGACATGTTGCACAGAACGATGAAGGTGTACGGTAGCCTCAGCGTGAACCGTAATAAAATCTGCACCTGCAGATGCAAAGTCATGAGAGTATTGGTCCGGTTCAGATATCATCAGGTGAACATCAATCGGCAGTTTAGTTATTTTTCTTATGCCTTCAACAAACATCGGGCCAATTGTGATGTTAGGAACAAAATGTCCGTCCATCACGTCTACATGAACAAGGTCCGCACCAGCAGCCTCGGCCGCCTGTATTTCTTCAGCAAGCCGCATGAAATCGGCAGATAATATAGACGGTGCTATGCGGGTCACTTTCTATCCTCCTCTAGACTGCCCAGGCTGACAATCACACGAAAATTTTCTCCACCTTTTTCGTCGCTTTCAGGTCTCTGGGCTATGATTATATTCTTGTCAATGTCTGAGTGTACGTTGATAACTTTCGATATACGTATAGATCTGCCGGCCAGAACAGCTTCTGCTTCTTCGAGCTTCATTCCGACAACGTCCGGCACATACTGAACTCTTGGACCCCTGCTCACGACAACCTTTATCCCCCGGCCCTCCTTTACCTTGCTGGTCGCCGGAATGTCCTGCCTCATAATCGCCCCTGCAGGCACGTCAGAGTCATAGTCCTCGGCAGCTCCGAGCAAGTGCAGTCCGGTTCTCTGAAGCAGATTGACAGCTTCAGCTACACTTTTATTCTTCAGGTCCGGCACTTCAACTGTATTGCTCATGCTCAAAATCTTGAACATGAGATGACCGGCAATCATGCCCACAATGAAGAGGATTCCAATATAAAGCGGGATCTTTATAAATCTGCTCATCTATTCCTCTTGAGTTTCACTGCAAAAAAGCCATCCATAGCATAGCCTGGGGTATCAGCATATGGCCAGGTGCGGTAATAAAGATGACCAGAACCATTAAAGCAGGCAAATCCCTCAATCAATGGACATGCCTCTTGTATGATACTAAAATTTGTATTGGACTGTAAAAAAGATTTGATCACTGCTTCGCCTTCCTCCGGCTCTGTGGAGCACACGGAATATACCATGACTCCGCCAGGTTTTAACAGAGAGGCCGCACTCTTGAGCAGGCTGCCCTGAATAGCTCCGAACCTTGCGAGGGCTTGATCGTCATGGCGATATTTCACATCGGGATTTCTCCTTATAACACCGGTGGATGAGCAAGGTGCATCAACAAGAATCTTGTCGAACAGTCCGCGGATAGCAGCCTTCCTAATATCTGCTCGAATTACTTTAATCGACCTAAGTCGCAGCCTTGAAATGTTTTCTGTAAGTTTGGCGATTCTTGTCGGATCAATCTCCACAGCCACCACTTCGCCCCTGTCTTTCATTAAAGATGCCATGTGTGTCGTTTTACCGCCGGGGGCAGCACATGCATCAAGCACCCTGTCACCGACAAGAGGCTCTAATAAATATGTTATTAACTGGGCTGCCTCATCCTGAATCATATAGGTCGCTCTATCAAGCGGGATTTTACCTGGGGCTATGTCCTTAAGTATAATTCCAGCCGGCGAAAATAAGGTCTTCCTGGCAGCCACACCACGATCAAGGAGTTCTTGCAATGCCATTTCACGGTCACCGATGATCCTAAGTGTCAGGGGTGGGATTTCGTTATTTGCGCACGCAAGTCTACGCGCATTGTCCGGACCCAATCTCTCTATCCAACGTCTTATAAGCCACGCCGGATGGGAAGTTGTTAAGGAAATATAATTTAGGGCATCTGTTGAATCAGGTTGCCCTATGTAATTTCGCTGTCTGAGAAAGCTTCTTAGTACAGCATTTACCAGGCCGGCTCTTCCTTTCCGCCCCTGTGTCTTCTCAATGTCGACCGCCTCGCTTACAGCTGCCCATTCCGGCACTCGCATAAAGCACAATTGATAAACGGCCGTCCGCAGATTATTGATTGTATAAGAGTGCAAGGATGATGGTTTATCAAGAAATCTTCCGAGCATCCAGTCGAGATAGTCCCTGTATCTCGTTACGCCATAAACGATCTCCATGACAAAAGACCGGTCACGCTCGTCAAGCCCGACAGAGATGGATTCAAGAGCATCCTTCGGCTTGACCGCCTCTTTGTTATCGAATGGCAAGATCCGGGTAAGTGCACCGACTGCCAACGACCTTATGGACGTTTTGCAGTTCTTCAACTATCCTGAACCTGCAAAAAAAGAAATGGCTTCCCGTACCTTGACAAGATCTACTCGTGTATTTACACATGGGCCAAAAGGCCTCTCATTGAGAATTCCAATAACCGGCAATGGATACGTATCTACTAATCCGCTGCTAAGATCTCTCTCACAGGCTACAGCGACAATAGCCTCCGGCTTGGCTTCCTTTACAATGCGCCGTGCTATGGTGCCGCCAGTAGCGACAAAAAGCCGCAGCCTGTTTTCTTCGGATATGCTTATGAGATCCTTGATTTCACACTTACCACATCTTTTGCAGTTGTCGATATTATGTGTTATTCGCACATCGCATTCAGTCGTCTGAAGACAATGAGGCAAAAGCAGCAGCAAGGTTTTTGCCTTATAGTTGCCGGCTCTTACCAGGCGATTATTTAACTTGACAACGGCAATCTGGAAGCCCTCTTTCCTGCCTTTCAAAAAAGCCCCTGCAAGCATCATGGACGGATAAAGGACCTTGAGTACTATACCTCTAAGAAAATTTTTCATCGCGCTCTCTTAATTTACGACCTGCCAGAAAAGCGGCTGCCGGCATAACTTTCTTGCCCTCGGGTTGAATCTCTTCCACCTTCAAGAGACCTTCAGATGTCCCAACCAGGAGTACTCCACCCGAAGCCTTTTCAATCCTTCCAGGAACACCACTTCCAATTACGGCTATAGCCCTTATTATTTTTATCCGTTCCTGTCCCAGCATGCACACTGCTGAAGGCCATGGATTCATGCCGCGAACAAAGAAAGATAACTCTTCTGCACTTCTGTTCCAGTCAATCCTTCCGTCCTTTTTCTTCAGAGGTGGTGCATAGCTCGGCTCCCCTTCTTGAGGAGTCGGCAAAACGTCTCCCTTTCTGACTCCCCGTATGGTCTCAAGCAGCGTCTTGGCGCCCAATCCAGCCAATTTAACAAAAAGTGCGGCAGAGGTGTCATCCTCACCTATATCTACGGTCGATTTTAATAGAATGTCCCCTGTATCGAGACCTTCATCCATTAGCATGGTCGTAACTCCAGTAATCCGCTCGCCTTTAAGTAATGCCCATTGAATTGGTGCTGCCCCGCGGAATTTTGGCAATAAAGATGCATGTACATTGACGCACCCCCTAAACGGCAGGTCAAGTATATCTTTGGGTAATATTTTGCCGTAGGCTACAACTATTATAAATTCGGGAGAAAGTGCTGCAAGCCTGCCATAGAATTCAGAATTGCGTATGTTTTCAGGCTGCTCGATGCGCAAAGAGTGTTTCAGAGCCAGTTCTTTCACTGGTGGTGCTGAGAGCTGATGTCCCCTGCCCTTCACCCTGTCGGGTTGAGTTACCACAAGTTCTATTTGTTCATCGGCTTCTATAAGCGCCTGAAGGGATGGTACCGCAAAATCAGGAGTGCCGAAAAAGACAATTGCCACAAGAACCTCTTTTGTAGCTGCAAGGTCAGGCCTTTGCCTGTGATTCCTTGAGGGCTTTTAGATATCTTTTCTTATAAAATTCACGTTTGATGGCGCTAATGCGATCGAGGATGAGCACGCCATCGAGATGATCTATTTCGTGCTGGAGCGCTCTGGCAAGCAACCCGTCAGCGCTGACTTCAACATCATTGCCATCTCTGTCGAGACCGCGCACAACTATGCGCTCTGCCCTCTTTAAAGTTGCGATATACTGCGGTACGCTAAGACAGCCTTCCTCTGACTCCATAAGACCTTCAGCCAGCACGATTTCCGGATTAACCAATACTATCAGACCGGAGTCCCCGCCTTCGCGGCCGCCCAGATCTATAACTATCACCCGTTTGCCGACTCCGACCTGCGGTGCTGCTAATCCTATCCCTTCTGCAGCATACATAGTTTCAACCATGCTGTCGATAAGGCCGGGAAGGTCGCGATCGCCCTTTGAAACCTGAGCCGCTTTGTTCTTGAGCACAGCCTCAGGATATCTCCTTATTTCTAATATCGGCATTGTTAATTATAACATACGCACACTGGTTCATTAGTGCCATACAAACGTCGGACCATACAACCATTATCCGTTGCAATATTACAAAAAAGATAGTAGAGTAAATCAGCAAATACTTCAGATGCAAAGCATTTAATAGACCGCTCAACGGTTAGATTTGAAAGGGAATTCAGCTTGATAAAGGTGCTGTTTGTAGAAGATCATGCTATCGTCCGCGAGGGGTTGAAACAGATACTTGCAGACACAACTGATATTATAGTTTCTGATGAGTCCGGCGATGGTGATGACGCTATAGAAAAAGCTCGGACAGGGAATTTCGACATAGCAGTGCTGGACATATCGATGCCTGGCCGCAGCGGCATAGATGTACTAAAAGAATTGAAGTCCATAAGGCCCTCCTTGCCGGTGCTCATCTTAAGCATGTATCCGGAGGAGCTCTATGCAGTACGCGCCTTCAAGTGCGGCGCCTCTGGATACCTTTCAAAAGAAAGCGCACCAACTGAATTGATCACGGCAATAAGAAAGGTATCAGGCGGAGGAAAATATGTCAGTCCTACCCTTGCAGAAAACCTTATCGTCAATCTGGGCGACGACAATGGCAGGCCCATTCATGAAAGACTGTCTGAAAGGGAATATCAGGTTCTTTGCATGATCGCCGGCGGCAAGTCAGGCAAAGAGATCGCCGGCGAGCTTAATCTCAGCGCCAAGACCGTCAGTACCTACAGAGCAAGAATCCTTGAGAAAATGTCCATGCGTTCGAATGCCGAATTGACCCACTACGCCCTGCAAAACGGCATCTCTTCCTAATTTTTTGTTTCCGGCACTGTTGACAAACGCCATCCTGAGCGTTAAAGTTTATATGCATGATATTGTGGCCGGCGATAAACGAGCCAGTATATGTCATAAATACCATAACTATCCGTCAATATCTAAAGGAGGCTGTAAATGAAAGGGAACAAAAAACTTATCGATGTTATGAACTCACTGCTTGCTGATGAGCTTACAGCAATTAACCAGTACATGGTGCACTCGGAAATGAGCAGCAACTGGGGCTATGAAAAACTTCACAAGCTATCTGAAAAGCGCGCAATAGACGAAATGAAACACGCCGAGAAGCTTATTGCAAGGATACTGTTCCTCGAAGGCATTCCGATAGTGAGCGACCTCAGAAAAATGCATATCGGGGCCGAGATCCCGAAGCAGATCAACAACGACCACTCCCTCGAAATGGAAGCCGTCAAGGCGTACAATGCAGCCATCGTTCTGGCCGGCGAAGCAGGAGATTTCGCCACACGCGATCTGCTGGAAAGCATTCTGAAGGACGAAGACAGGCACATCGATGAACTGGAGATGCTGAACGACCAGATCAGCCAGATGACCCTGCAGGTATTTCTTTCTACACAGATTTCCTGATTTTCCATATAGGTCAGCGCAACTCTCATAGGAAACGAGTTGCGCTGACCTATCAGAATATGCTGAACTTGAAATATCTCCGTGGATTTTCCTTGATATCCTTGGTAAGAACTTTCAGCTCTGATACAACCTCATTCAGACCGGCAACAGATTCCTTGAGCTGAGCACCTAATTTCTCATCCTTGACCAACTGGCCAGCGACTCCCTTACCGGCTTCAATATCTGCAAGCACTTCTGACAGCTGTCGAGATGCTTTATCCAGATTGTCATACATCGATGGATCAGATATCATCTTCTGTAAAGAACCATTGCCTGAGTTGAGCTTCGAGCTGAAATCGTTCAGAGAGGTTGCTGCATTAGCCATCTTCGCATATAGAGTCGGATCCTTTATAAACTGTTTAAGAGACCCTTTGGATATCTCATATTCCTTCAGGCTAGCCGATAACGAGCGAGTTGTTTCTCTAAGATTATTATAGAGAGAGGGATCGTTCAGAAATTTGCCCAGAGACCCTTGGCTCTTATCCACCTTTTCTATAAAGATGCCGAGCTTCTGCACAATATCAGTAACCTTGGCAAGAGATTCTGCGGTGGCGTCCACTATGTCTTTTATCTCTAACTGATATTTTCCCTGAATCACATCTCCCGGCTTAATAACTTCACTTCCATGAGAACCATTACTTATCTCTACATACTTATCACCGAGCAGACCCATGGTCATTACAGTCGCAACTGAATCCTTACGAATATATTCCGTATTACGTTTGTCTACGGACAACTTGACTAACGTACCATACTTGGGGTCAAGATGTATGCTGGCCACAGAACCGATCTCAACACCAGAAAGCCAGACGGGTGAGCCGCTGCGCAGGCCCCGGACATCCTTAATCTGCGCATACATTTGGATCTTTGGCGAGAAAAGATTTTCTATGCTTCCGGCAAAGAATACTGTAAGGAAAACCACGATCAATGCTGCTGTGACAACTGCACCGACCCTCAATTTAGACCACATAAGCTGCTTTTTCAAATCGAACA
The DNA here is from genome assembly GCA_035319125.1 of Dissulfurispiraceae bacterium. Taxonomy (GTDB): domain Bacteria; phylum Nitrospirota; class Thermodesulfovibrionia; order Thermodesulfovibrionales; family Dissulfurispiraceae; genus Fen-1308. Next base: position 18,971 of record DATHDG010000002.1, read on the forward strand.
TCCCATCTCCTTACCGGCGCGTCAATCGACCTTGAACCTGAACTCATTCAGGAATTCCTGGATGTCAGGGTTTTCTGATTTTAACAGACCCAGCCTATCTCCATCAAAGATTATCCTTCCGTTCTGCAGGAAAAGAAACCTATTGGCCACCTTGAATGCATCTACGACTTTGTGAGTCACTATTATTAACCCGGTTCCGGTCTTGCAGAGCTCGTTGATGAGCCGGCAGATCCTGTCTGCATTAATCGGATCAAGGCCAGTCGTAGCCTCATCGTAAAGAAACATCTTAGGTTCAAATGCCGCGAGCGATCTGGCAATGGCTACTCTTCTGTGCATACCACCGCTAAGTTCGTCAGGCATCAAATCTATGGCATGGGCTACACCAACAACCTTGAGTAGCTGTCTAACTTTAGCATCTATTTCATCTTCCGACATCTCAGTGAATTCTCTCAGGCAAAAAGCTACGTTTTCCTTTACATTGAGGGAATCGAAAAGCGCCCCCTCCTGAAAAACTATGCTGAACTTTCTTCTGATATCCCTGAGATCATCCTCGCTCTTGTCAGTGATGTCTGCACCTTCAATCAATATTCTCCCTGCATCGGGTCGTATCAGACCAAGCATAAGCCTCAGTATGGTGGTTTTACCCTCCCCACTGCCGCCAAGGATTGCAACCCTTTCATCCGCCCCTATGGTCAGAGAAGCATTTTGCAGGACAGGTTTTGGTCCGTATCCAAATGTTACATTTTCGAAAAGGATCATACTGAAAACCCAAGAACATAAAGTAGTATCCTTGTAAGCACAAAGTCAGCAACGATAATCATAACTATAGACAACACAACTGCAGATGTAGTTGCACGTCGCAGGCCGACGGCACCTCCTCTGGTAGAAAGACCCATATAGCAGCTGATTGCCGAAATTATAAAACCAAAGACCAGTGGTTTGAAGGCTCCGGAAAAGACATTTTCGAAGGTTAGCTCATACTTGATCGATGTCCAAAAAACATAACCGCTCTGATGGCTCACAAAGACGGCAATATAATAAGCTCCCAAAAGAGATACCGCATCACCTATAAGTGTAAGGGCCGGCAACATAATAATGGAACTCAATATGCGCGGAGTGACCAGCTTCTTCACTGGATCAACCCCAAAAACCCTTAGCGAATCCACCTGGTGACCCAAAACCATAAGGCCAAGCTCCGATGCCATACCTGCGCCGACCCTGCCTGCATAGACGAGCGCAGCCGCAACCGGTCCTATTTCCCGTATAATGGAAATACCGACCACCTTCCCCGTGTACATTTTCAGTCCCATAACAGAAAGTTCGGCTGCTAATTGCAAAGAAAGTGCCATGCCGATAAAAAGCGATACCAGGCAGACAATCAGGAGAGAACCAGCTCCGGCGTAATCCATTTGCTCCAGGAAGTCACTATAATAGAAAGGACGTCCGACTGCGCTAAAAAGTCCTTTGAAAGACAATATGTAGAACTCCTGCAATTCATCGGTGGTCTTTTTCAGATCGAATGCCATTATCTATACTATACCCGTTTCCAGCGACGGTGAATCCATAGCCACTCGGAAGGATGCTTCCGTATATAATCTTCAATATAACCGCTGAATTTCTTAGTGTCTTCTATAATTGCCTTTTCGTCATCCTTTTCCCCGGATAACTGCACATCCGGATATATCTTTCCCATATAACGATTGCCTTCCCTGTGAATAAAAGCCGGGATTACTGCAGCCCCACGCTTGCGGGCAAGAAGGGCCGGTATTTTTGTAGTCCATGCTCCACGTCCCAGGAAGTCAATGATATAGCCTTCTTCCGGCAGGACAGACTGATCCATTAGAATGCCCACTACACCATTCCGTCTCAATTCTGAAAGTATAGCCATCAACGCTCCCTGTTTATAAATAACCCTGTTGCCATACCTGGACCTGGCCTTTTCCACTATGCGGTTTAGATACGGATTATTCTGCACACGCGCTATAACAGCCAGCGGAGCGACACGGGCTCCAAATCCCAGAGCAGTAAGTTCCCAGTTGCCGCAATGACCCGTTATGAACAGAATGCCTTTCCCCTTTTCCTTTGCTCTAAGATAATGCTCAAAGCCTTCGACTTCGATAGAATCAATAAGGCTCTTGCCGAAGCCAAAATATATCTTTATTATTTCGGTCAGCGACCTGCCTAGATTCATGAAACTCTTCCTGGCTATCGCTGCGGCTGGCTCAGTAAGTGTTATGCCACCAGCCTGCACAGCCTTTTCTATGTTGTCTATTGCAATCTTCCTCCTGCTGCCCCAGATAGCATAGGCCAGTAATCCAAGAAGCTCTCCAGACCTGAAAGCAACAGGCCGTGGAAGGATCGCAAACGGGAAGGATACCGCAAGGACCGCCGCGGCCTCAAGAAACCATTTAACTTTCTTCATGCGTCATCGTTTCCGTTTTTATTATCCTTCTTCTCCCGCTTATCATCATTTTTTTCTTTCTTCTTTTCGAGGGCTTTAGATATATCATCAAGCCTCTTCATAATGAGATTATTGATCGTACCCTCTGGATAAGATCCGTCCTCCTGCATTGCACCGGCCGGCATTCCCGTCAGGATTTCGAGTCCCTCTTCAACTTTGGATATAGAATAAATTGAAAACTTGCCATCTTTGACTGCTTCTACTACTTCCTGTTTGAGCATGAGATGCTTTACGTTCCGATCAGGGATAATAACGCCATGGTTTCCATCCAATCCCCTTACCTTGCAGAGATGATAGAATCCCTCTATTTTTTCATTGACACCGCCGATAGGCTGCACATCTCCGTTCTGGTCCATCGATCCGGTAAGCGCAAAACACTGCTTTAACGGCACGCCAGATATGCTGCTAAGGAGCGCATACAACTCAGCGCACGTTGCGCTGTCGCCCTCGATCATTTCGTAAAGTTGCTCAAATGTTATTGATGCCGACAGACTAATCGGTTTATTCCTCGCATATTTTCCTCCGAGATAGCTTGTAATAATCATTATCGCCTTCTCATGAATACGGCCGCTCATCTTCGTCTCACGCTCTATATTTACCACACCCGCTTTGCCTACATATGTCCTGGCAGAAATCCGCGAAGGCTTGCCGAAGCTGTAATCACCGAGATCCAGAACAGCAAGACCGTTGACCTGACCGACTTTTTCGCCTGAAGTATTGACAATGATGGTATCTTCAACCATCATTTCCTGCATGGCGTCCTCTATGCGGCTCACCCGATAGACCCTTTCTTGCAGAGCTTTTACAACATGACTGCCGCTGGCTATTTGTGCTCCCTCTTTCTTGGCCCAATAATGCGCTTCCCTTATTAGGTCCGCCACTTCGCTGAATCTGGTGGAAAGCTTGTCCTTATGGGCGGCAAGCCGGGAGCCATATTCAATTATTTTAGCCACTCCATGCCTGTCAAACGGCAGGAGATTGTCCTCCTTTTGGCATAGAGCAATAAATGATGCATACTTGAGCATGGCTTCATCGGTTCGAGCCATACGGCTGTCAAAATCAGCCTTAACCTTGAACAGCTCTCTGTATTCATGGTCCATGTTGTAAAGCATGTAATAAATATACGGGATGCCGGTAAGTATTACCTTGACATTAAGAGGTATCGCCTCAGGCTTAATCCCCGTGGTACTCATCAACCGGTATTGCTCCCAGATGTCTTCAATTCTGATCTCACGGTTTTTTATAGCACGCTTCAGACTGTCATAAGAAAACAGGTTCTTGAGCAGATCAAGGGCGTTGATGACAATATAACCGCCGTTTGCCCTGTGCAGAGAGCCTGCTCTTATCATGGTAAAATCGGTCAATGCAAGGCCGTATTGTACTTTGTATTCGAGCTTTCCGAATAGATTGAGGTAGGTGGGGTTGCTCTCGAAGATAACTGGAGCGCCTTTTCTTTCGCCGTTATTCACAATGACATTTACGGTATAGCGGGCAAATGTGTTCTCCTGCTTCGGCGCCTTCATGAATGGAAGCGGAGGCGGTGCCTGCTCTTCCGGTGTTTTAAATTCTTCCAGGTGTGTCAATATGTCTTCTTTTACACCTTCGAAGAAAGTCTGTATCTTCATATGGTCGATATATTTTTCACGGAGTTCATCTATTAAATGGCCAACAGCGCCGAGAGCTATCTGCCGCTCCAGTCTGTTAAGCATTTCCCTGAGCAGCTTTTCAGCCTCACGTACTGATCGACCGATATCATTTAGCTTCTCCTGCAACTGTTTGCCGATCTCCTCGGCACGGGTCTTTGTATTGTCGTCAAGCGCAGCGAATTCTTCCTCCGTTAACGGCTCACCTGTTTTCTTGATCGGGATTATGAAAAGCCCCTGAGCCCCCCTTCTTATGGCGAACCCTTTGGAATTAGCCTCTTCTTCGAGGCTTGAAAAAAGTTCCTTCTGCTTCTGCTGAAAATCTTCGATTATCTTGCTTCGCTGTTTTTCATACTCTTTGGATTCGAATACCTTCGGTATTTCGACCGTAAGATTTTTGATAAGATCGTTCATATCCTTCTGAAACAGGACTGCCCTGCCCCGTTCTATGGATATGGCAGAAGGCGCATCGGGATCTTTGAAGTTATATACATAACACCAATCATTCGGCACAGTCTCTTTTGCAGCCTTTTCAGTAAGGATTGTGCGTATAGCTCGCGACTTGCCAGTACCTGCATCACCTAAGGCGAAGATGTTATACCCCTTGTTATCAAGTGAAAGTCCGAAATCTATTGCTTCAAGAGCTCTCTGCTGGCCAATTAGACCTCCGAGATCGATGATTTCCTGGGTTGTCTCAAATGGGAATAAATCAGTTCTGCAACACTGATACAGATCCTGAATAGACAATTTTACAGTCATAAATTCTCCTCCTTAACAGGCAAAGTCAGCAGCGGCATTGATCACACCCATATATAAATAATTATTTAGCCCTGGGATGATGTTCCAGATATGCCTTTCGTATTCTGTCGGCAGAAACTTTCGTATAAATCTGGGTTGTTGAAATGTCCGAATGGCCGAGCATTTTCTGCACCGATCTCAGATCAGCACCACCATCCAGAAGGTGGGTTGCAAATGAGTGCCGGATACTATGCGGTGTAAGTTGTAAGCCTGCTGCACTGCCAAGCCTCTTGAGGGCCTGCCAGAACCTCTGCCTTGTCATAGGCATGCCTCTAGACGTAAGAAACAGGTACGGAGATTGTCTGCCTTTGAGGAGAGCAGGCCGAAGCTCAAGCATGTACCTCTTGATCTTCTCTGCAGCACGCCTGTTCATCGGCACGATACGCTCCTTTGAGCCCTTCCCCAATACCCTAATAAAGCCGGCCTCAAAGTTCATATCATTTATTTTGATAGATATAATTTCACTCACCCTGAGCCCGGACGAATACATCAGCTCAAACATTGCTGCGTCACGCACGTGTTTTTCACCCTTAACTTCTGTTCCGAGCAGAGTCTTAATATCATCCAGACTCAATGCTTTTGGCAGCCTGTCCCATTGCTTGGGATTACGCAAAGTTTCTGTCGGATCTTCATCGATCTTCTTTTCAGCTATCAGGTATCTGGAAAGGCTTCGAACTGATGAGATAAAGCGGCAGATGCTCGATGTCGAATACCCCCCATCCCTCAGTCTGCCCAGATAATCAATTATATCGCCGCGGGAAAATTTAGCAAGTTCCACTGAACGTTCTTCGAGGAACTTCACAAATCCCTTAAGATCCAGCGCATACGATTCGACTGTATTTCTGGAAAGGCCGCGTTCTACCGAGAGGTACGACAGAAAGGAATTAAGCACATTCACAAACCTTCTTTTCTCCCCGGCACTCTTCAATCCCGGATAGACGCTTCATTTTCTCATACAGCACACCTGCTATCTCAAGCAGATGTTTTGTATCTTCCATATTATAGATCAAGAGGCGCTCCATGGCCTCAGAGCTACCCCTCTTTGCCTGCTCCCACAATTTGACGGCATCATAACCATTCATTCCTCTGACACTTTCTTGCCTGTTAATGCCAAGCATCTGTTCCAGTTTCTTAAGCCCTCCGTTGAGCTCGAGCCGTCTGGCTGCAAAACAGAGATCGAAATGCGGTATGTCGAATCGTACGCCCGGCATTGTCCTTAGCAGGAAAGGAATATCAAAGGCAGCACCGTAGAAAGTGATAAGATATTTGTATCCAGCCAGCGCACTGTTAATGTTCTCCACCGTTAGATCCTCACCACTGACAAAGCATCGGCAATCAAAACCGTCATAAAGACCCACCACAGTGGCATACCCTCCGGCGCCCGGCTGAAGCCCGTTTGTCTCTATGTCCAGGCAGACAGCTCCGTCGCCAAAGACTTCAAAAAGGCGCCAGTGCTCCCTTCGCTTCAATATTCTTGCAAAATATTCGGCATTGCCGATGCCCAGCTCGATCGACGCCCGGGTCAGCAAGTCATCATAGGACACCTTTCTTTCCGGGCTTATGCCTTCTATCTCTTTAAGCTTAAGAAAGTCATCCCATGTGAGGATGCCTCTCTTCCAAAGGCTTCGTTCAAGTTTTTCCCCTATGCCGCTCAGCAGGGAAAAAGTATGGCGTATCACTTAAGCTCCTCGATTTTTTGATTCTATTATACCTTTTATGCAGTAGCATAACAAATTGATGGCTGAAGCCAAATCGAATTGCTATGCACGTTGTTATGCAGAACATCCTTCGTCATACTGATACAACCCATATGAGCATTCATCTATTTTTCTTGACATAATGTTTGAAGGGGGGTACTATTGTTAATCATGTTTTGCGAAATTACAGTTAGAAAAACCCGTTATAAAGCCTGGTGCGCCGGTACTGTGGCTGAAGGGGTATTCTATTAGCAGTTAACAGAATATGCGGGAAATCCCAAAGGCCACGGACAGAATCCGTGGCCTTTTTATTTCGGCTGGCAGAATTGTTAGCATTCAAAAAGGAGGCAAATCATGAAAATTGAGATCAGGGATGCCGTTGATGAAGATCTGGAAGTCCTGCTTTCAATACAGAAGTCCGCTTTCACAGAATACACCGATCATCTTAGACCGGAACAGATTCCACCATTGAATGAGACCTTCGATGACATGAAAAAAGATTTTCAATATAAATCAATCATGGCATCTTTCGCTAACAATAGTCCGGCGGGCTCGATAAGATATCATCTTAAAGGTGGTGTATGCATAATTGAACGGCTGTCCGTAAAACCGGGCTTTCAACGCAATGGGATAGGCAGATCTATGGTCTCTCATGTCGAAACCATTGTCACGGGAAAGGCACATAAGATTTACCTTGAAACCGGCTTGCTTGAAAAAAATCTGCTGCTGTTCTATTCATCGATGGGCTTTTCAGCAGAGGCGGTTTTGAGAAGACACTATGGTGGTTTTGACTGGATAGCATTTTCTAAATTTATTTAAAAGGTTATTAAGGCGATAGGTAATATGAGAAAATTCAACCTTAAAGTTCTGCTTCTATTGTCGGCGGGACATTGCATGACAGACATTTACCAGGGTGCTCTGCCTGCTGCGCTGCCTTTTTTGAAAGACAAGCTTGGTCTTACATACACAAGCGTTGGCTTTATACTTGTTGCGTCGAACCTTGCATCGTCTGTTGTACAGCCACTATTCGGCTATTTCAGCGACAGGAAAAAGAAACCTCTGCTGCTGCCGCTCGGATGCTTGTTCGCCGGCGTCGGATTCTCTTTACTCTCCCTGCCTTCAGGCTTTGTGCCGACCATTGCTCTGGTGCTCCTGAGCGGTTTGGGAATTGCGGCATACCATCCTGAAGGATTCAAAACAGCATCATACTTCACAGGGGAAAAAGTCGCTACGGGCATGTCCATATTTTCTGTCGGTGGAAATCTGGGATTCGCCCTTGGCCCCATTGCCTCTTTGTTTATACTCAAGCATTATGGAATCGCCGTACTTCCGGCTATGATCGTGCCGGCCATAACATTTGTCATCCTGATTGTTTTTTTCTGGAAATCGATAGCCATACCTGAACGGGTGGCTACAGCGCAGAAAACCGGACAAGCAAAATCTCAGAGATCCGCATATATATCTCTAGCCCTTATCATAAGTGCCGTAATTATGAGATCATGGACGCAGTTCGGACTTATAACATATATTCCGTTTTACTATATAGATTATCTCAAGGGTGATGCCTTTTATGCAGGCAAGCTGGTGACAGCCTTTCTGCTGAGCGGGGTACTTGGGACTCTCATAGGAGCACGGCTGGCCGACCAATGGGGGCATAAGCAATTTCTGATAGTATCGTTCGCTCTTTCCTCTATGGTCCTTCCTTTGATCTTTGTTGCAAAGGGATTAGCCCTGTTTGCTGTTCTCGGGGCACTGGGATTTGTGCTTATTTCATCTTTTGCGGTAACTATGGCGATGTCCCAGAGGCTCCTGCCGAATAATATTGGTATGGCATCCGGTCTCACAGTAGGCTTTGCTATCGGAACAGGCGGGATTGGGGTGACCCTTCTGGGGACGATTGCCGATGCTTATGGCGTGCCTGCTGCGCTAAAATTGATAACTATCTTGCCGGTTATAGGGTTTATTATATGCCTTTTTGTAAAATATCCATCAGTATACGATGGGAAACAGTGATACAGCATCCGACGTTTTCATCAAAGTGGTCTTTGTCGGGTTTTTTATGCCGAGGCATGATCATAATCCCAATGTCATATGACAACAAAGTATCATTGATATGATATTTGAGCAGCTACAAATCCCATCCAGGGAGGAAGACAATGAAAGATAGAAATGAATCGTCATCACACGGAATAAGCCGACGCGATGTCTTGAAAACCTTCGGTGCAGGGACCCTGCTTACCATGCTGCCGGGCTGCACTGAATCCATAAAAACATATGAAGAAGCTGCGTTTGGCAGTAAGCCACATGGCATTATATTTATGATAGGTGATGGCATGCCGCTCGGGGTTATCAGGGCCATGCATGAAATAAGCACTCAGGAGTTCGGAAGGCCGGATTCAAATTTATATGCGCTCATGAGAGATCCCGCTACAGTATCATGCTATATGGGGACAAAAAGCCTGTCAAGCATGGTAACGGATTCCGCTCCGGCATCTGCTGCGTGGTCCACCGGATCGCATACAGCCAATGGAATGCTTGCCGCGCTTCCAGACGGGACGCCTCTTATGACGATAATGGAACTGGTCAAGGATCGCGGCTTTGCAACAGGCCTTGTAACTACTACAAGAGTCACCCATGCGACACCGGCAGCGTGGGTCTCGCATAATAAGAACAGAAATGCTGAATTCGATATAGCGCTGGATTATCTGAATTTCCTGCCGGACATACTGCTAGGCGGCGGCAGCAAGTATTTTGATCCGTTAATGAGGCCGGACCGCAGAGACATTTTTGCTGAATTTGCTGCAGCAGGATATTACGTCTGCAAAGACAAAGCCGGGCTCACTGGTTATGACCCTTCATCCTCAAAGGACAGGAGAATTCTCGGTATTTTCAATCCTTCACATTTGAGCTATTATGTAGACCGGGTCAACGATCCGGCTAAGGGCAATATGGAGCCAACTTTGGCTGAGATGACGGCTGCGGCCTTAAGCAATTTGTCTAGAAACCCTGATGGATTCGTATTGCAAGTCGAAGCCGGCCGTATAGACCACGCAAACCACGCCAATGATGCATGGAGCGCGATAATGGATGCCGTTGAAATGGACTTGGCCCTCGGTGTCATCCTGAAATACGTCAAGTTGAATCCTAATGTGCTCCTTATAATAACTTCAGATCATGGCAACTCCGGATGGGGTATAAACGGGACCGGACCCGGTTACAACGACTCAGCCATGGCACTCCGCAAATACAATGCAATAAACGCGTCATTTGAAGTAATAACACCTAAGTTCAGGGGCAAACAAGCGAATGAAATAAAAGATATCGTCAAATCGCATACAAGCTTCGATATTACGGATGCCGAGGCGCAGATGATACATAACTCCCTGCAGCCCGGATATCATCCATATCCAGGCGATTTCAGTTATCCGGCTGAAACCGTCCTCGGCAAGATTCTGGCGCACAGTAAATATGGAACAGCCGGAGCAAAAATACGCAGGGGCAATATAGCCTTCACGTCAAACAGCCATACAGGAGAGGACCAGATAGCGCTGATACATGGCCCAAAAGCACGCGACCTTGGGCTTCCAGCATTTGTTTACAACACTGATCTCTTCAAAGTCATGTGCAGGTTCTTGAACGTAAGACATAGCAATCCATCCATGAGTGCAAAGGACGCAACCCACTATGTCAAGATTGCCTCGCAAGCGGAGTGGGAAAGAGACATGGTGCTTCATGTTTCATAAAAATCAAAATGTCACAGCCACTTTTTGCGCTTGAAAAGAAACAGCATGCAGGCGGCTATGATCAGCATTACTGCCAGAACTGTTGGATAGCCCCATCGCCATTCAAGCTCTGGCATATACTTAAAATTCATGCCGTAGAGTCCGACGATGAAACTCAAAGGGAAGAAAATCGTGGATATCACAGTCAGCACCTTCATGACTGCATTAAGCCTGTTGCTGACGCTCGATAGATATATGTCAAGCATGCCCGATAACATGTCGCGGAATGTCTCGATAGTATCAATCACCTGAATAGTGTGGTCATAGACATCCCTTAGATACAGGCCGGTCGACTCGGTGACAAGCGCCGACTCACCCCTTTCCAGACCACCGATCACCTCCCGCAGCGGCCACACCGACTTGCGTAAAAAAATCATATCACGTTTGAGGGCATGAATAACACGAAGTGTCTCAGGGGCAGGGTCGGCTACAAGCCTGTCTTCTATAACTTCAATCTGTTCCCCAAGCTTTTCAAGCACTGCGAAGTAATTGTCAACAATTGAATCCATCAGGGCATAGACAAGGTAATCAGCGCCGAGCTTCCTAATGCGGCCCTTAGCCGTCCTGAGCCGCTGCCTGATTGGATCGAAGACGTCTCCATCCTTGCCTTCCTGAAACGAAAGCACGAAATTCTTTCCAAGCACCAGGCTGACCTGCTCTATATCGGGGCTGCCATTCCTTCCGTCATAGGTGATCATCTTCAGGACTATAAATACATAATCGCCAAAATCCTCCATTTTGGGGCGCTGATCAGTCGCCATAATGTCTTCCAACACAAGTGGATGCAATCCGTAGCATTGCCCGAGCTTTTCAAAGACATCCGGCTGGTGAAGTCCTTCGATGTTGATCCATGTGACCGAATCGGTGTCTTTGAAAGGATAGCACGCCTCAGGAGAAGCTGAATCTATCTCGCGGAATTCATTCTCATTGTAATCAAGAACAGTTATTTTTACATCGTTCAGATGTTCATCGCCGATATGAATTAGCGTACCGGGAGGCTGTCCTATTTTTTTTGTCCTGTCTTTGAGAAACTTTTTCATAGCCAGATCATTATAGCAAATCGTTTCGAGCAGTCGCGAATATACAGCCAGCCGAAGAGCAGCTTTTCAATAATATCCGCATCTCTTGCTTTTGTAACAATTATGTTGATAGATTAACAATATGGCTGAATATGAGAAAGTCAGGAAGCGGACATATGTGATAGACCATACCCCCATCAAGATGGATTATCTTGTTGTAGGCACCCATCTGCCGTTTGATGTTTATACACGAGAAAAAAGCGTATATAAGCTGACTTTCGAAAAGGGTCATACTTATAATCATATCGACCGAAATAACCTCAAGAACAGAGGCATCTCGGAAGTTTACGTAGATGAAGAGGTGATGGACGAAGTCAACAAATATAAGAAGAAGAATGCTGATGCAAATCCGGCAACTCTCAGTCCCGAAAAAAAGTTTGAGAAATATACACTGGATAAAGATCGCTGCTATTATGTGGGACGAAAGCTTCTTCTGCCTGGCGAGCGGATAAACTTCAGCCTGTTAGTCATACGTAACATGGAAATGCATGAGCTGCTCGCAGCTGATGAATCCAATACCTCTGAGATTTCAGTCGGGCATATCGACTACGATCAAACGATCGGGGATATAGTAATAAAGAGATCGGACATCAAGCATTACCACAATTACATCAATAACTTGGTCAAGTCGGAGCGGCAACTGCTGGGTGAAAAGATTCTGATCAAGAATTGGGCTGCCATTGAGAACCTCAAGATAATGCTCGATTTCCTGCTGAATTCACCGTCCAATAAAGATGTCATAATGAGAATCAGGGCTGCAACCATTCCGCTTGTCAACGTTGTTTCTGAAAATATTAACAGCATTCCAGACCTGTTAACAAAGGGACTTCACAACTATTTTTACAATGTGCACTCTGTGAATGTTGCCATATTGGCGACAGGTCTTGCGCTTAAAATCGGCATCAAGCAAAAGGAAGCACAGACTGTGACACTGGGAGCACTGCTGCACGACGTCGGCATCAGCATTATACCCTCTGCAATCATCAACAAGATGGGAAATCTGAGTGATAGCGAATTTCAAATCTATAAAAATCATGTTATGGAGGGCGAGAGACTGCTCGGGACAGATAAAAGCCTGCCTGAAGATGTGGTGCTGGCTGCATCTCAACATCATGAGAAACTGTCCAGACGCGGATACCCGCTCAAACCTTCTGCAGACAGGATCAAACTGTATAGCCGCATTACAGCAATATGCGATAGCTACGATGCTCTGACAACCAAAAAACCCTTCCGGGATTCGTTATCGCCGCTTGAGGCAATGGCATTGCTGTCGAAGGAATCAGAGAATTACGATCCAGCCTTGATCAAAATGTTTGTCAGCATGATGGGCGGCACAAGCAAACAGGCTTAGCAGCAGCGACTAGTCTGGTTAAAGCAAACCAAAGCCGTTAACAACGTAACAATCCTGTAACATTCTTTCCCTATAATAATTAAATGAAAATGAATTTTCTGTGGGGTGTTGCAACCTCAGCATTTCAGCTTGAAGGGTCACCCCATGCAGACTGGTCGTCATGGGATTCCATACTAAGTCAAAATCCTGACGTAACAAATCACTATGCGCTTTACAAAGAGGACCTGTCGTTGCTCAAGGAACTCGGCGTCAACGCCTATCGTTTTTCGATCGAATGGAGCCGTATACAGCCCAGAGAGAACTCCTGGGACTTGTCTGTCGTTGATCATTACCAGGAAATCATTGATATCCTCAGAAGTTTTGCTATCGAGCCAATGGTGACACTCCACCACTTCACCCATCCGTTATGGTTTATCAAGAAATACCCGTGGCATGAAGACATCTCTGTAGAAAGATTCACAGCCTATGTCGAAAGGATTATTTCCTCAATAAAAGACGTATCTTACTGGATCACATTCAACGAACCGTATGTCCTGCTGCTCGGAGGATATCTCGAAGGTTGTATGCCTCCAGGCATCAAAGAACCAAGTCTTGCTGTTAAGGCACTGAAGAACATCTTGACCTGCCATGCCAGAGCGTATGAAATTATCCACAAATACCATCCCGGCTCTAAAGTAAGCGTCGCCCACAACATGGCGGCACTGGCGCCATGGAGCAGATGGAACCCGCTGGATAGGGCACTGGCAAAGATGGCCAAATACTTTTATAACCATTCTCTAACCGATGCCTTTCTCACCGGGCATCTAAGGGTGAAGTTCCCTCTTATGAAAGAGGTCGTAATGGAAGTTCCCATAAAGGACAAACTCGATTTCTTTGGCGTCAACTACTACACAAGGGTACATGTTCGCTTTAATCCGTTCAAAAAAATGTGCGTGGAGCTCAGACATCTCGATATAGACGGCTACGGTATGAGCGATCTTGGATGGGAGATCCATCCCTACGGCCTCGAAAAGATCCTTAGATATGCTTCGCGTCTTAAAGTCCCGCTCATAATCACGGAGAACGGCATAGCCACAAGAAACTCCGAAAGGAAGATCAATTTTATGAGAAGGCATGTAGATGCGGTCGAACGGAGCATAAAGAACGGAATAGATGTGAGAGGATATTTCTACTGGTCACTCATTGACAACTATGAATGGCTCCAGGGTCTCGACGCGCGTTTCGGTCTTTACAAGGTCGACTTCAATACCCTCAAGCGTAAGCCCACCGCCGCTGCTGCATATTATTCATATCTGATAAGAAGCAGGACGGAGTTCTGATCAATCTCATTTTAACCTGAATTTAACCCGCCTTTCATCTTCCTGTAACAGATTAGGAGCTATTCTTAGGCATAAATGCTTCTATGTGATTTTCACATTCACACCACGTATTCCGACGGTTCGATGGAGCTGAAGAAGGTTGTTGATCTCTACGGACAAGCAGGTTTCGATGCTATCGCAATCACTGATCATGTAGCCAATAAAGACAGCTCCATCGGAAAACTCGCACATCGATTCAGATATACCGTTACAAGGGAAAGTTTCCCGGAATATATGGCTGAGATAACGCAAGAAGGAGAACGCGCTCTCGATAAATACGGCATGCTTGTCATCCCGGGCATTGAGATAAGCAAGAATTACGTCTCTTCGGACCGCTCGGCCCATTTTCTGCTTCTCGACCTTAGTGATTTCGTCTCTGCCTGCTGGGATTATGAAAAGATATTCCTTGAGGCAAAGAGGCAAAAGGCCCTCATTGTGGCCTGTCATCCACACACGATGTCGGACATGAGCAAGGACACTTATTACCTCTGGAATAACAAGGACAAGTATGCCAAATACATAGACGCCTGGGAAATAGCCAACAGGGATGACGTATTCAATGTGGTTAGTCTGAAGAAATATCCGTACATAGCAAACAGCGACTTTCACAAGGCTCGCCATCTCTATTCCTGGAAGACGCTCCTGAATTGCAGTAAGCATGTGGACGACATAAAGCAATGCATTAAGCACAACAAGGGAGTAGCCATAACCCTCTTTAGGAACTGATAAAAGGAGAAAGAAATGGAAATCCTCTTCCCAATATTCGCAGCTTTAAGCATCATCGGCCTTTTGGCTTATGCCCTTCAGGTATGGGCTGTGCGCTGCCGCGCTGCCCATACACCTCTCCTTGCGGGAGAAGAGAAATCTTCCCCCCGACTTTTTCCTTCTGTATCTATCCTGAAACCTCTCAAGGGCCTTGACGATAACCTCTTTGACAACCTCGAAAGCTTCTGCCGGCTGGACTATCCGGAGTACGAGATCATCTGCTCCCTGCAGAACGAGAACGATCCGGCCTGCAAGGTAGCCAGACATATAAAAGAGAAGTATCCTGAAAAGGACATTACAGTACATATAGAAAGATGCGTTTCAGGGCTCAATCCGAAGGTGAACAACTTGATACCTGCTTACAGGATATCCAAGTACAGTCACATACTCATCAGCGATAGCAACGTCATGGTCCGAAGTGACTACCTCAAATCCATAATGCCTGAGATGCAGGATCCTTCTGTAGGTCTCGTGAGCAATCTCATCAGAGGGATGGGTGGAAGCTCCATAGGAGCAGCCATGGAGAACCTGCATCTGAACTCATTTGTAATGGGAAGCGTCAGCTTCCTCGACAAGTTCCTGAAGATGCCTTGTGTCGTCGGTAAGTCAATGCTCATGAAAAAGGAAGATCTTGAAGCCATAGGCGGTTTAGCAGGGGTAAATGATGTTCTTGCCGAGGATTATCTGATAGGCAAGAAGATTTACGAAAGAGGCAAGAGGGTCGTGTTATCAGGTCACCTGGTCGACAATGTCAACGAATACTGGGGCTTCAGAAAATTCCTGAATCGCCATACTCGGTGGGGAAAGCTCAGATGGCAGATAGGCGGGTTCAAATATATTTCCGAGCTTATCTGCAATCCCGTCTTCATGGCCGTTATGCCTATGCTATTGATCGGGATATCGCTGAAAACTGCCGCCTTTGCAGCCGGAGTCAGCTTGTGCAAATTGACTGGAGATTTTCTCATCGGCAGAAAAATCGGGACTGATATGACTTTATCATCATACATGCTCAGTCCCCTGAAGGACATCGTGATCGGAATCATCTGGTTCGTGCCACTTCTTAGTAAGACAGTTATATGGCGGGGCAACAGGTATCTTATTGGCAAGGACTCCATATTATCGCCATGTCCCGACACAGGTCTCATGTCGTATAAATACAGAATTTTCGACACCATAAAGGAGCGCCTGGCATGACCCTGACAAATACTCGCAGTCTATATCAACTCATCGATATGCAGAATCAGGCTCTTTGCCCGTATCACGATACTCTCTTGAACGTCTGCAATGCTTCACTCTCCTTCATTGTTATAGATGGAACAAGACACGCAAGTTACTGTTCTTCGGACAATTTCGACAACTGTGCACTATTCCTGTCAAAAACACTGCGAAAAAAATAGCCCGACCCGGATCTTGTAACCTATTTGTAACATTGCTGTAATATCGCCGTAACATGGGGCTAATATAATGTCCCATATAGGTGAGGAGGTATATTATGTGCTCTGAAAAAGATTTAGCCAGACAGGTTTCTTGCCCACATCTGCAATGCAATCACAACGACGCGATGTGCTCAGTAGCGAAAGAGCCGATAGAGGATATCGCGGATGCGGACATCAGGTTCTGCATAGGCCGTCACTACGAGGCATGCCATCTTTATTATAAATCCATACAAGAAACAGCATACACTTCTGCTGCAGTGAATATGTGGATCTGTAATAGAATTGTAACGGAGCCGTAATAATCAGTTAATATTGTTTTGTTTAAATAGGGCTATGGACGCGGCAATAAATAAAGCAGCCAAAGCCGAATATGTTTGCCCCGAGTGCAACTCCCAGGCTCACTACAAATACGGAAGAACAAAGAGCCTCAAGCAACGATATATTTGTCTTATCTGCGGCAGACAATTCACTCCAGACGCCAGCAGGCGCGAATTCAAGAACAAGCCTGTGTGCTGGAAATGTGGCAGCACTATGCATCTCTATAAAAGAAACGGCACCACCCTAAGATTCAGATGCTCACGTTATCCGCACTGCAGGACTTATACGAAAAAATTGGTTGAATATGAAGTGTCCACATCTAATTGAATTGCTCAAGACAATTTGCAATGCAAACGACAATTTCTACTCACCAACATCCTTTCAGTTGAATGAATATTGCAGAGGCGCCTTACATCCCAGATGCCCCTTCTTTCTGTCACGAAGAGAGACTGACAATAGATTTGACGCAAGCAGCAATACATTGCAGATTTGAAGGCGCTATCACGTAACATTATTTTAACAATAGCTTAATATTGACGTAACATTTCCAATTTATAATTAATTACCTACACCGGACATACATTAGGCCGGGAACATTAACAATTGGAGGTGATACTAGAAAATAACGATCGATCCGTCAGTATGGAAGTAAGATACTTTTGTATATATTCTAATTAGACTAAGGAGGCAAATAATGAAAAGAGTTGTTAGCATAGTTTTTATGCTGTTATTGATTCTGGGCGTTGTTTCAGTTGAGGCAGCCGAGACACTTAATGGTGCCGGTGCATCCTTCCCCTATCCTGTCTATTCAGCTTGGGCGTTTGAGTACAACAAGGCAACTGGTGTTCAGCTCAACTATCAGTCGATCGGTTCCGGCGGCGGAATCAGGCAGATCTCGGAAAGAACAGTTGAGTTCGGTGCCTCCGATGCCCCGCTTAAGCCGGAGGAACTCAAAAAGCAAAATCTACTGCAGTTCCCTGCAGTTATTGGCGGAGTAGTTCCTGTAGTAAACTTGCCCGGCGTTAAGGCAGGCCAAATGAATCTTGATTCAGATGCAGTCTGCAGGATATATCTTGGCGATATCAAATTCTGGGATGATGCAAAGATCAAGTCAATGAATCCTAAACTTGCTTTGCCACATAAAGAAATAACAGTTGTTCACAGGTCTGACGGGTCCGGGACAACCGCGATATTTACTACCTATCTTAGCGAAGCATGCCCGGCTTGGAAAGAGAAGGTGGGCGCCGGCACGGCAGTTAAATTTCCTGCAGGCATCGGCGGCAAAGGCAACGAAGGCGTATCCAATTATGTGAAGAGATCAAACGATTCAATCGGCTATGTTGAATTCGCTTACGCCGAGCAGAACAAGCTGGCGTATACGCAACTGAAAAACCCTGCCGGTAATTTCGTAGAACCGAGCTTCAAGACATTCGAAGATGCAGCCACCACCGGAGATTTCGATCCACATAAAGACTTCTATCTCTGGCTTGTCAACGCAAAGGGCAAAAATGCATGGCCGATAGCCGGCGCCACCTTCATCCTTCTGGCAAAGGATAAAAAGGAAGCCAGCATGAAGACCGTCAAATTCTATGACTGGGCATTTAAGAATGGCGACGCAAAAGCCAAGGAGCTTGTATACATTCCGCTCCCGAGCTCTCTTAAGGATAAGGTCAGAGCCTACTGGAAGGCCAACGGGTTATACTAAACATAGAGGTGGGGTTGATTCGTCAGCCCTTCGTATAGATGCTAATGGGTCAGATGGCTCATATCTGACCCATTAGCATTTTAATCACGGCACAAAGGGGATATAATTGGCACAATCAGCAAAAAGAGATGTAGCGGATATAGTCTTTGCAGCCTTGACGGCGATTTCATCAATGACCATTATTTTTCTTGTCACAGGCATTCTTGTAGTTCTAGTTTCCGAATCATCTCTGTCAATCCAGAAATTTGGCATACTGAAATTCCTCACAACAACAGACTGGGACCCTGTGCGTGAAAACTTCGGCGCGGCGTCCACTCTATATGGAACAGCCGTAACTACCGTTCTGTCGATGTTATTTGCCATCCCGATTGCTATCGGCATCGCCGTTTTCGTAACTGAAATCGCACCCAATTTCCTCAAAGGTCCTATCGGTGTCGCAATAGAACTGCTGGCCGCCATACCAAGCATAATTTACGGCATGTGGGGTCTTTTCACTCTCGCGCCGATCATGACAAAATATATCGAACCTGCGCTGCAACAGACTCTTGGTCAGCTGCCGTTCTTTTCAGTGCTCCTGGAGGGCACTCCTATGGGCATAGACCTGCTCACTGCAAGCGTCATATTGAGCATAATGATAGTGCCGTTTACGGCAAGCATATCGCGCGATGCCTTCAATCTAACACCCGCCGTGGTCAAGGAATCCGCCTATGCTATAGGCGCGACCAAATGGGAAGTCGTAAAAAATGTTGTAATACCCTATTCGAAGCTCGGTGTCTTTGGCGGCGTTGTCCTTTCAATGGGAAGAGCCATCGGCGAGACAATGGCTGTGGCTTTCGTGCTCGGCAACAATCACCAGATCACATCTTCACTGCTCGACGCTGCCGCAACTATCACGGTATCTCTTGCCAACGAATTTTCGGAAGCCGACACTGATATCTATCTTTCTTCACTCTTCTATCTGGCGCTGGTTCTTTTTGTACTCAGCTTCGTCACACTCTTTATTGCTAAAGTATTCCTGTTGCGAGCCGAGAGGAAGTATTCGCGATGACTCACGAAACAAAGAGAAAGATCGAGGGCACTGCCGCATTGCTGCTAAGTACTCTTGCCGCGTTTAGCGGGCTCTTCTGGCTAATATTTATCCTTGCTGATGTGTTGATTCATGGGATAGGGGCCTTGCATCCGAGCCTTTTTCTTAATGATCCCGCGCCTGCCGGCGTCTCTGGAGGAGGATTGAAAAATGCATTTGTCGGCCATCTGATGATCACGGCCTTCGCAACACTCGTAGGCGTGCCAATAGGCCTTCTAGGCGGGACGTTTCTTGCAGAATATGCGCGCGGCAAAAATATATCGAAAGTCATCAGCATACTGGCCGATATTATGGTAAGCGTGCCTTCCATCATCGTAGGGACTTTTATCTACGCGCTCATGGTCAGGCCGGTCGGTCATTTCAGCGGATGGGCCGGGGCGATTGCACTCGCCATAATAATGATACCGGTTGTGCTCAGGACGACCGAAGATATGCTCTCGCTGGTACCCTGGACATTGAGAGAAGCGGCCTTTGCTTTGGGCGCTCCTTACTACAAAGTGATTGTTCAGGTAGTATACCGGGGCGCAGCAACAGGAATATTTACGGGCATACTGCTTTCAATAGCAAGGGTTGCAGGCGAGACGGCACCTCTTCTCTTCACAGCCTTTAACAACTCCTTCTTCTCGTATAACATGAACGGCCCAATGCCTTCTTTGACGGTCAGTGTTTTCCAATATGCCATGGGACCTTATGATGATTGGCATGCTCAGGCATGGGCTGCATCGCTGATCATAACGATATTTATCCTTTTCATAACCGTTGCCGGACGACTTCTCTTAAAGTGGAGGTACAAACATTGACAGAGACCATTGAACTTGAAACAAAGGGTCTCAATTTCTACTATTCGGGAGATATTCATGCTCTCAAGAATATAAACCTGACAGTGCACAGTAAGGGTATTACCGCCCTTATCGGACCGTCCGGCTGCGGTAAAACCACTCTCCTCAGATGTTTTAACAGAATGCATGATCTTTACCCCAAGCATCGCTATGAAGGTGAAATATTATTTCAGGGAAACAATCTGCTGGCAAACGGCATCGACCTCATCAGCCTTAGAAGCCGCATAGGAATGGTTTTTCAGAAGCCAACTCCATTTCCAATGTCGATATTCGACAATATCGCCTACGGCCTCAAACTCAAAGGCATCAAGAACAAGGCTGAACTTGCCAAACGGGTCGAGAAGGCTCTAAAGCATGCGGCATTATGGGATGAGGTAAAGAACAAACTAAGCGCAAGCGCCTATGACCTGTCCGGCGGACAGCAGCAGAGGCTCGTTATCGCACGTGCCCTTGCGGTTGAACCGGAGGTACTTCTATTCGACGAACCAACGTCAGCACTCGATCCGATATCCACGTCGAAGATAGAAGACCTCGTAGCGACTTTGAAAAAAGATATCACTATAATAATCGTCACGCATAACATGCAGCAGGCGGCACGCATTTCTGACTGGACAGGCTTTCTCATGCTTGGCGAAATGATTGAATTTGGGACTACGGAGAAGATTTTCACTGCCCCGTCTGAAAAATTGACAGAGGATTACGTAACAGGGAGGTTTGGATAATGGCTATATTTGATGATGAATTAGCGCGTTTGAATGAAGCCGTTCTGCAAATGGGATCTCTTGTGGAGAAAGCGATAAAAGATTCGGTTCAGGCTCTTGTAAATAGAGACAATGAACTTGCCGGAAGCGTAATCGAAGGAGACCATAAGATCAACAGGCTGGATGTGGAAATCGATGAAGCGTCGATAAGACTGATAGCTCTCAGACAGCCAAAGGCAGGCGACCTTCGACTCATAACAATGGCCATGAAGATCACTACAGACCTTGAACGGATGGGCGACCTTTGCGTTAACATTGCTCAAAGGGCAATAGAGTTAAACAAAGAACCGGTCCTGAAGGAATATATAGACATTCCGAGAATGCGTGACATAGCACAAGGCATGACCCGTGATGCTCTGGATGCGTTTGTCAAGCGTGACATGAAGCTTGCCAAAGACGTGATAATGAGAGACGACGAGATCGATGATCTAAAGCACAAGATATTGAGTGAACTGCTTTTCATGATGACTGAAAACTCAAGCATTATCTGTCGGGCGATGCTGATAACATTCGTTGCTCAATACCTTGAACGGATTGCGGATCACGCTACCAACATAGCAGAAATGGTGATCTATCTAATTGAAGGGAAGATCGTCAGGCACACAGCAATACTACCCTAACCTAAATATTGTAAAAGTCTGTACTTTGCCAATCGGTCAATGCCAGGGTAAGTCAGGGTAAGTATCGACTTCTTCCTATCTTTCATATCGAGTGACATTTGGGAACGCCGAGCAATCCACCTTATACACCTGAAAACGCACAGATCTCCTCTGCCGATGTAAGAGTCGATTACCGACAATAACCATTAAAAGTAAGGCTCAAGTGCTCGATATCATAAGATCGCCCAGGAGGTTTTTAAGCGGAATGTCGCAGACAAAGACTTGCAAGAAATGTGGGCTAGAAAAGCCAATCAATGAATACCGTGAGATAGAAGATAGGGCACATAATAAGATTTATATTGGCAATTTGTGCAGGGACTGCCATTTAGAACAAAGACAAGAATATCGAATACAAAAAGCACTGTCAGACAATAAATCCTATCAGAGCAGACGTAGACTAAACCCCAACTCCAATGATAAACACGTATGTATGAAATGCCACGTGGAGAAGCCAGTTAAAGAATTCCATATCCAGAGGGACAATAGGCAAGGCAAAGACTATGTTCACGGCATTTGCAAGACCTGCCATCTGGCTAAACGAGAAATATACAGGAAAAAAGAAGCAATGAAAAGAAATAAACCCTTTATGACTAGGCGAGAGAGGAGACTGGAGCGGGTTGTTCGTTTACCACATATCTGTTGCTGTCATATCTGCGGTCGCCTTTATAAGAAGAAGCTTAGATATCAGAAACATTGTTCTCGACATTGTAGTAGGAAGTGCGAGCAAAAGAAACAAATAGCTAGAGCCAAATCAGATGCTGGATTTCGAAAGCATAGACAATCCGTCATGATGAAGTCACGCAGAAAACATCCGGAGATGAGACGGAATCAGGAAGCGCAGCGGAGAGCTCGGATAAAAGGGTTAGATGATGGAACTATTAATTCTGGTAATGTGAAAAAAATATTTAACGAACTGGACAATTGTCCATATTGTGGTAT
>DATHDG010000003.1:0-11832 GCA_035319125.1 Dissulfurispiraceae bacterium
CTGAATGCCTGAGATGTCACCAAGTGTCACATGATCTGTAAAACCGGCAGAGCTACCGCGAGCATTCAGGAAATCAAATAGCGGATATCCTGTCCTGGGCAGACAAACAAACATAAGCACCGTCATAGGTATTGAGAATAATGGAATAAGCAATGCCCGTGAGACGATCATCCTAAGCTGCTCCCCCGTTAACATCGTGATACTTTGCTCTGAATGGAAAGTAAGCAGGACCATGCATACGGGGAGCAGAACAGTTAACAGCAAGAAATTCATAAGGAATTGCAGATCAAGGCTCAAAAGCGCCGAACCGGCAAGCAGAAATGTTGCAAGAATATAAATCTGCATGTAGTCCCGCGCCTTTTTCTCTTCGAGAAACTTAACTGCCATGAGTATAAGAATGGTTTCTACCAACGGAGCTGCAAAATTATCGAGTGAGATCCGCAATATATTCAGCGCGACAAAAAGCAGGAGCATAGAATTGAGCAGCCTTCTGGAAATTGCATATCTCTTGTGATAATCGAAGAAGAATGCTGCAAACATTATCAGGATGAAAAAGATAGAAAACGAGATCAAGACATATTTCACTACAGATAAAAAACCAATGAGTCCGGAAACATAGGTTAAGCAATTCAGCGCAAATACAAGGCTGACAGAATGCTCGCGCCCAAGCTTGATCACAGGTCTCTCCTGTAAAGAGCAAGCTCCGTCAACATTACTGTCTTTGCGCAGGCGATCGTCGCGATCCCGGAAGAATTCGGTGTCAGCGTATTAATGACCCTTTCTCCAATCTTAAGGCTCACCGGAATATTAATCCGTAAACTCTTAACGATTGCATACGCCACACTCGATATCTTTTCTTCCAGGTCTGCAATGGCAATCCTATCCAGATCTAAAACGAGCGGCTTATCCGCGAGAGATGAGAGCTCTTTGGTCTTCAGCTTGCCGGTTCTGGCGCTCGCCTTCCAGTGTATATACTTTTGCGGATCGCCATAGCGATATTCCCGAATAGAAAATATCTCAGATGCAAAGCCGGATCTGTCAATGGTGAATTCGCCGCGAGACTTTTCATCATACCCCAGGAGTCTTCCCATCGAGCATTTCTTGAGGGCTGGAAATACAGTAAGATCCTCATGCAAATCGAGGTGTCTGAAGCGGACGAAGAAATTAAACGGAAATGCTGAGGAAACATATGCGCCATTGATCTCATGCCTTCCTCTCGCCCGGAAAGCCATAATAGCAAGCCCGGATGATTGGCTCGTTTTTCCTACAATTGGAAATAAGGCATCGGCTTCGCCAATTTTTACTTTTATGAGGAATGATGGCATGAAACGCTTGCGGTTTGAGACTATAATCTTTACCGGTATGTCCGTTCCCGCATATATCTCCTCAGGTATATCAACAGAAACCATTAACCCCATCAGATTGTTCCTGCCGAAGAAGCCGGATACTCCCATAAAGCTCAGGAGTACCGAAACGATGAGATATATAAGATTGTTGCCGGTATTTACAGCAGAAAAGCCGAGAAAAATCGTCAGAAAGATATAAATCCAGCCGGCCTTGGTGATCCTGATTACACCGGGACCGGTATCGACTCGATGATCGATTTTATAACCTCCTTTTTATCTATGTGCTCAAACTCATCCCGAAATATTACCCTGTGCGGGATTGTGAATTCTGACAGTTCCTTGATGTCCTCGGGAATTACGTAATCCCTCCCGCTAAAGAAGGCCTTTGTCTTTGCAGTAGATGTAACAGCCAACACGCCCCGTGTAGAAATTCCGGCAAGTATATATTTATTATTGCGAGTCGCATCCACTATATCTAGCGCGTAATCCAGCACTTTATCGGAAAGATATACCTTCTCCTTAATCTCGTCCTGGATGGCAACAACATCATCTATTTTCATCATTGGCGTTATCGAATAGAGGCTCTCCCGTTTACTTCCAAACTTCAGTATTTCTTTTTCGGATTCCCTTGCGGCATAACCAACGCTTATCTTCATTGCAAAGCGGTCCAGTTGCGATTCCGGCAGCGGGAAAGTGCCAAACTGCTCGATTGGATTCTGCGTTGCAATAACAAAAAAGGGCCTTACAAGTTTATAGGTCTTGCCTTCAACAGTGGCCTGCTTCTCTCCCATTGCCTCAAGCAGAGCACTTTGGGTCTTCGGTGTCGCCCTGTTTATTTCATCAACCAAAACTATGTTATTGAATACGGGCCCCTGATGAAACTCGAATACTCCCTTGTCCTTGTTGAAAATAGATAAACCTGAGATATCCGTAGGAAGCAAATCGCTCGTGCACTGTATTCTTCCGAAACTCATTCCAAGGGACTTTGCTATGGCAATAGCAAGTGTCGTCTTTCCAAGACCGGGCAGGTCTTCGACAAGGAGATGTCCCTTTGAAAAAAAAGCGATCAGTGATAATTTAAGCGCCTTTGCCTTTCCATGTAGATAACCCGAAAGAAAGTTAATAATCTCTTCAATTGCATCGCTTTTCTGCTTCATCAGAGACCTTCCGTCTTTGTATAGTATTCGGCATAATAATATGCCCGCCGGAGATTTTTCAGATTCGAATCACAAGTGAAATCAGATATCAGATATAAATGCCACTATCAGACTTCTCTGCTGTACTCAGATATCATTCACTATGTATTTAATATCTATGCAGTTTCCGTCTACACCTTAAATCTGTTCACGATATTGTTCAACTGGCCTGCAAGCCTGGCCAGCTCGGATGATGACTGAGCGATCTGATCAGAACCGCTCGATATCTCTCTTGCTCCACCTGAAACTGCCTGGATATCGCTGCTGATCGCATCCGATGTGGTAGACATCTCCTCTGTAGCGGTTGCAATCTGCTGAACCATTCCCTGCAACATGCTGATACTACCAACTATTGCCTCAAGCTGGCTGCCGGCTTCGGATGAATACTGCAACCCAATCTCTACCTTCTTGCTTGTCTCGTCCATAGAGTCTACCGCATTATCAACTTCCGATTGTATTGCATTTATCATAGTTGTGATTTCAGCCGTAGCATTCGCAGTCCTTTCGGCAAGCTTGCGCACTTCATCTGCAACAACTGCAAAACCCCTCCCCTGTTCTCCAGCGCGTGCCGCTTCAATCGCAGCGTTCAGAGCCAGAAGGTTTGTTTGATCTGCAATATCTTTTATGACCGATATTATGTCGCCGATCTGCTTGGAACGATCACCGAGGCTCTGCATCACTTTGACGGAACTTGCCACTGTCGAAGCTATCGCCCTGGATTCGTCTGTAGACTTATTGACAATATCTGCTCCCGTACGGGCTGTGTTAGCCGTTTCATTTGCTGATGCTGATATGTTTGCAGAATTTTTCGCTATGTCGATGACTGTCTGCGACATTTCCTCGGCAGCTGTCGCTATCTGGGACGTGCGATGCGCCTGGTCATTCATCGTCCTCGTTATTTCTTCTGAACTGGCGCTCAGCTGCTCGCTGCCTGAAGAAAGGCTATCCGATGATGTTCTGACTTCAAGCATGATCTCCCGCAACTTTTCAGACATATCCATGATTGCACCATATATGCCCTTATGAGATCCTGATTCCACCCTTGTCGAAATATCCCCCTGGGCAATCCTTGCTGCAATTGCGCTTATCTCCGACGGTTCTCCGCCGACCTGTTCCATTACTGATCTGACCATCAAGAGCCCATAAGCCAGAGAAAATACCAGAGCTCCAAATGCTATTACGACCGCAATTATGAAAATTATCCTGAAGGTTTTTGCGCTGGAATCGTGAAGTTCTTTAGCCTCCCTCAGCTGAAGCTGAATAAGTTCATCGATCTTGCCTGTTACCGGGTCTATAGTCTGATAGAGCTCTTTAGTCACAAAGGCGTCAAGTTCTATCTTATTCTCATGTTGAAGGATGTTCTGCAACTTACTGACAGAAGCATTAGAGGAATTCATTAGAACGGTAGCTTCATTCACAAGCTTCTTTTCTTCAGTGGTCATGTAGGTTTCGGTATAT
Source organism: Dissulfurispiraceae bacterium (assembly GCA_035319125.1). Classification (GTDB taxonomy): domain Bacteria; phylum Nitrospirota; class Thermodesulfovibrionia; order Thermodesulfovibrionales; family Dissulfurispiraceae; genus Fen-1308. Next base: position 4,001 of record DATHDG010000003.1, read on the forward strand.
TCTTTCCATTTTGCGGCAACCGTTTTCATCGCCTCATCAACATTCTTTCTGCCTTCAGCCCACCTGATATTTCCGTTCCTGACTTTATGAGATGTATCCACTATATTAACCGCATACATATCCGACACTTTCTTGAGCTGTTCAAGCGGAAGGACTCTGTCATCATACATGCTCTTGAGATTGGTGTTTATGTTATTCATGCCCCAGATGCCAAGACCGCCTATGAGTAATAATAAAAAAGACATTGATAAAACCAGCATTATAAGTTTTACCCTGAATGAAACATTGCCCATATGCGGCCTCCTTTGTGTTGTGACTATGTCACTCTATTTAAATATTATCACACTATAGCCGCAAATCTTTACTATCGAGCTGCCAAGTATGAATATTTCCGACATTCAAAGTGATTTAATGATGCCGCTGAACTGACGATCCTAAAGTTACAGTTGCCATATTTAAGCCATTTCAATGCGTTACGCTATGTTATATAATGAAACATGAACAAGATACTCCTTCGCAGAACGGCCAGGGTGCTCGCCGGGCATCCCTGGATATTTTCCAACGAGCTGGCTTCAAGTCTGAAGAACTATGAGCCAGGATCGCTTGTCGAAGTCTTCGACACGAAAAACAATTTCATTGGCATAGGTTATGTGAACCCCAATTCCCTTATCGCCGTGAGACTCCTGACAAGGAAGAAAGAGAGCATCGGCGCCGATTTCTTGCGGAAGAGGCTTCTGGACGCCCTGCACTACAGACACAGAATCGGAATAGCGGGTGACTCTTTCAGGGCGGCCTTCAGTGAAGGCGACCTCCTGCCGGGCCTGATAGCCGACAAGTACGGCGACTGCATCGTGTTGCAGTTTCTTACGCTGGGCATGGAGAAAATGAAGGACCTGATAATACCCGCCATTGACGATATCTTTGCGCCTGCATCCATCGTACTTAGAAACGACGGCCAGAGCAGATCGCTTGAAGGCCTGCCGCTCGTCAAAGAGGTAATCAAAGGCACTCTGTCGCCGTTGCCTGTCATCCGCGAAGGAAATATCTCTTTCAAGATCGACCCGCTGGGCGGGCAAAAGACAGGCTTCTTTCTCGACCAGCGTGATAACAGGCTGGCGATGGCAAGGCTTATACGCGACGGAAAGGGCCTCGACCTGTTTTGCTATGCAGGCGCATGGGGGTTACAACTCGCCGCCAACGGCGCTGAAGTCACTTTTGTGGATGACTCGGAGGCCGCGCTATCTCAAGTCAGGTCGAATGCCGCGCGCAACAACATCGGCCACAATTTCTCCTTGGTTAAAGCAGACGTTTTTTCATTTCTGAATGAGAAAATCAGGGATGGAAGTCAATATGATTTCATTGTCCTTGATCCTCCAGCCTTTGTGAAAAGCAGGCTTAAGGTCAAAGAAGGCCTTAAAGGCTATCGAGAGATTAACACTCTTGCCATGCAACTTCTGAAGGAAGGCGGTTTTCTCGCAACGTCATCGTGCTCATATCATATAGAGAAACAGGCATTCATTGATATGCTGCGGGATTCGGCTAGGGATGCGCACAGGCAGTTTAAACTTACAGAATTCCGCACTCAGGGCAAAGACCATCCTATCCTTTTGTCTGTGCCCGAAACCGAATACCTGAAATGCGCCTTCCTGACTATGACATAGTCAAAGCTCACTCGTTGTCATAGCAACGCCGGTCAGGCTTATTAAACTTCAACTCACCTCCACCAAGTCATATTCTCTGCTTCCGAGACCAAGCCTGACAGCCTCCTCTATCTGCAGATTATATGGCTTATGGTGAAGTTTCGAGAGAATATCATCGCCATCACGGATGTCTTCATCGGCAGCCAACGAAGATGGTAACGGCTTTGAATCTCTAAGCAATTCAATCGAAGCATGCTCAACCGCAACCAGATCGTCTGAAACCAGAATGCCCAGATCCTGGATGACCGGAACATCGGCAGCAGGCATGCAATCGCATTCAGGCTGAATTTCTGTAAGAAAATTTATGTACAGCACTTTCCCGTGATTGAAAGTGCTCAAAACCGCAGCCGCAGCCTCTGCCAGCGACTTCATGAACAGTTCTTCGTCGCCGGGCATAGTCAACCCACCCTCCGGGCAGACTCTCGTGCACCTTCCACAGCGCCAGCAGCGCTCATTCTCATATGTCAACAAGCCTTCCTTAAACTGTATGCAATCCAGGGGACAGACCTCCTCGCATTGATAACAGAATGTGCATTTCTGAGCATCCCATTTAAGCCCGCCCTCTCCAATTGTATGCATGGCACCTCTGCCGCATTTCCATCCGCAATGTCTGTGAGCAGAGCTAACACCCCCCATCGCAAGGTTCTTTATTGCGCCTGCATAGCCTGCATTGATATGACCTTTGATGTGTGAGCAGACGACCATAGCCGGGACATCATATATAGCCGATGCTATAGCTATTTCGCCGAGTATTTCCCCGGCCTTCACCATTATGTTGTCATTCCCATAAATGCCGTCGGCAATAATTACAGGGGCACCCACAGAGAGATGATTGATGCCGTTATGATTGGCAACATCAAGATAATCGAGACCTTTTATCCTCACTGTATCCGTCACAAACGGAGTCGCGCCGGCGCTCCTGATAGCATCGGCCACTTTCTTAAGAAATACGGGCCTGACTATCCTGTGCGCGCCGCCAGAACCAAAATGCGTCTTGACCGCCACCCACTCCTTCGGGCTGAAATAGCCGGATAGGTCTATTTCTCTCAAGAGCCTTTCAAGCTTGCCCGGCATGCTCTCGGCATACTTCCATTTCCTCACTCTTGCTGAAGCAAAATATACCTTTGCCATGGCCTGCACCTCCATTCTGATTTCTGTGTATATTGTATAGTATATTCCTCAGAAACCGGACGAAAGAGGTAAGGATGAAATATTTCACTCCGCTTATTGTACTTATAGTCCTGAGTTTGACATTAATCCTGCGCACCGATGTTCAATCTGCCTCTATTCCTGAATATGCGCTTTCCGTATCATTCGATATTAACAATTCACGTTTGGACGCAGTGGCAACAATATCTGTCCATGAGAAGCAGAATCGTACTTTTAACATTTCCGGATTGACCATTACTGATGTCACTCTCAATGGCAAACGCATCCCTTATGACGAAAACAGCGCCAGCCTTAAGGTAATAACGTCAAACAGCGGATTGCTAAGTATCACTTACAGCGCAGTTTTCCGGTCTCCCTCATCTGTTGAGAATATTGACGATACACACGTGATCAATAACACCATATCCGCTCAGGGCATTTTCCTGACAGGCATCTGGTATCCGCAACCCCGCCAAATTGCGATATTTAAGCTAAAGGCTGTCCTGCCCAAAGGCTATGATGCAGTATCAGAAGCTAACCGCATCGACTCATATGCAGCAGACGGCAAGACACAATTCGTCTTCGCATTTGATCATCCTGCAGAGCGTCTGGATTTCATTGCAACTGACAGGTTCAGAATAACAAAAGAGCGTTTCGGAAACATTGACCTCTATGCGTATTTTTTTAATGAGGACAAAGACCTTGCACTGGAATATCTGGAGCATGCAAAACAATACCTCGATCTATATCAGAAGATGCTGGGCTCATATCCTTACAAACGTTTTTCAATATTAGAAAATATCTTTCCTACCGGATATTCGATGCCCACTTTTACATTGCTTGGTCGTGACGTTCTCAGGCTCCCGTTCATAGTCAAAACTTCGCTCGGCCATGAGATTCTCCATCAATGGTTTGGCAACTCGGTTTACATAAACTACGAAAGGGGCAACTGGGCCGAAGGGCTTACCACCTATCTGGCTGATCATCTTTATGCAGAGCAGAAACGGGAAGGCTCAGATTACCGCAAGCAGATCCTGATCGACTACCAGAGCTATGTCCACAAAGACAACGCTTTTCCCCTGACTGATTTTAGCGGCAGAACCGACTTCCCGTCGAAAGCCATTGGTTATGGCAAGGCCGCCATGATATTTCATATGTTAAGAAACATGACAGGTGAAGAGCAATTCATGCAAGCATTACGCAGGTTCATAACCGCAAATTTATACAGACCTGCTTCATGGGATGAGCTAATATCATCATTCCAGTCGAGTTCAGAAACAAATCTTAAGCTATTTTTCGATCAGTGGTTTGTCAGAAGTGATGTGCCTGATATTGAGGCAAGCAATGCCGCTGTGCGAAAAAAGGGTGAAGGATTCGAGATATCATTCGATCTGCGGCAAAAGAATGGGCCATATTCAATGACAGTGCCGGTTTCTGTTTATGCAGGCAATAAAAGAGAGGTCGTGCATATTAAATGTGCCAAGGCACTCGATCCTGTACTTATCTACTCCCATGACTTGCCCGACAGGATATTGATCGACGAGGATTACGATATAATGAGGAAATTATCTCAGGATGAATTCCCGCCTGTTATTGCCCGTTTGATCGGTGATCCAAAGCCCGTCATCGTCTCGCCCGCGTCAGGGAATATATACGATCTCATTATCAAGACTTTCTTAAGCAGAGGTGCTATTGCAGAGAAGTCCACTGCTTTAAATGATGCATTACTATCAAAGGCTTCATTAATATTACTCGGTGCTGATAATGAAACTCTTAAGCGTTTCGGCATCGTCCGAAAAGCAAAGTCTGCAAACGGCAGATTTACAGTCGACATTATTAATAATCCATTTAATTCCGACCGTGTGATTGCCTTAATCGACTCTGATTCACGAATCGAAGCTGATGCAGCCTTCCCCAAGATTTTCCATTATGGAAAATACAGCCGCCTCGCATTTGCGGGCGGGAAGAATATACTTAAAGAAACGAAAACTTCAGCGCGCGGGGTGGCGGTGAAAATAGACAACGAATCCGTTGCAGTGCATGTGCCCGATATGGTTAATCTGCCTCAGGTTATCGGCAAGATTGCTGACAAACGTATCATATATGTCGGTGAAAACCACGACAATTATGCAAACCATGTTGTGCAGCTTAAGGTTATAAAGCAACTGCGTGAATCGGGAAGGCATTTAGCCATAGGAATGGAGATGTTTCAGCGTCCCTTTCAGTCAGTTGTAGATCGTTTCATTTCCGGTGCAATTGAAGAGAAGACCTTTCTGAAGGATACGGAATACTTCAAACGCTGGGGATTCGATTACTATCTTTACAAACCGATCCTTGATTATGCGAGGGAACATAAAATTCCTGTCGTAGCCCTCAATATAGAAAAAGAGATTGTCGATGCGGTTGCAAAAAAAGGCATAGACTCCCTTCCGGCTGAACTAAAAGCAAAGGTGCCCAGTGGTATGGATTTCTCTAATGTTGAGTACAAGACCAGCCTGAAAAAAATATTTGCCGAGCATCCGACCATGCAGGAACATGGTTTTGATTTTTTTTATCAATCTCAAATTCTATGGGACGAAACCATGGCTGAGTCCGCATCTAATTACTTGACATCAAATCCGGATAAACAGATGGTGGTACTTGCAGGGAACGGACATCTCACTTTCGGATTCGGGATACCCCAAAGGGCATATAGGCGAAATAATCTGAGTTATGCAATCCTCCTGAACGATGTGGATCCCGAAAAAGGCATATCAGATTATATAGTATTCCCGAAGCATATTGAAGGCGACAAACCCGTGCGCCTGATGGTTCTGCTCGCTGAGGAAAAGGGACAGATAAGAATCACAGGCTTCCCTGAAAACAGCATTTCGCTGAAAGCGGGGCTTGCTGAAGGAGATGTCATAGTTGCAATTGATGGAACCCCTGTTCATGACATCTCTGATGTGAAGATACTCCTGCTCGACAAGAAAAGAGGCGAGCGGGTCGATGTAAAAGTTTCAAGAGGATATGGCAGCGCCGCGAAGGAGTTGCAATTTGGAATTACTCTTTAATCGAAGGAGAGAATATCAATGAACATCCTGCTGAGAAAATCATCAACTGCAATTGTCGTCCTCACAGTTCTGGCGGCAATTGTTGCTGTCGGCATCGCTGCATGCCAGAAAGAAAGAGGACAAACGGAAGTAATAGGGTTTCCGCAGTCATTTGCAGACCTGGCCGCCAAGATAAATCCGGCAGTCGTCAACATCGCAACGACCACAACTGTCCGGATACCAGGCAATCCTTTCAGGCAGTTCTTCGGTCCAGATGAGAAAGGCGGGGCCCTAGACAACTTTTTCAGGCATCATTTCGGCGATGTACCCGACAGGGAACTTAGACAGAGCAGTCTTGGTTCAGGATTTATCATCGACAAGGAAGGCTATATCATCACAAACAATCATGTCGTTGACGGTGCTGACGACATCAAGGTCAGGCTGGCTGATGGTAGGGAATTCAAGGCTAAAGTAGTTGGCCGCGATCCGAAAACCGATCTGGCACTGATAAAGATCCTGTCTATCTTCAAGGACCTTCCGGTTTTGCCTCTGGGTGATTCCGACAAGATAAAGGTTGGTGACTGGGTTCTTGCTGCAGGAAATCCGTTCGGCCTTGAAAACACGGTTACGCAAGGCATTTTGAGCGCAAAAGGCAGGGAGCTCGGAGAAGGCCCGTTCGATACTTTTCTCCAGACCGACGCTCCAATTAATCCCGGCAATAGCGGAGGGCCACTGGTAAATTTAAAAGGCGAAGTTATCGGCATCAATACGGCCATAATAGCTGCAGGCCAGGGTATCGGGTTTGCCATACCCAGCAATATAGCCAAGAAAGTCATCCCTGTGCTGAAAGAAAAGGGCAAGATCGTACGCGGCTGGATCGGCGTATCTATTCAGACCGTAACTCCGGAAGTGGCAACTGCGCTTGGCCTGAAAGAGGCTGCAGGGGCTCTGGTCGCAGACATAGCCCAGGGTGGCCCTGCAGACAAGGCTGGCATAACGAGAGGAGATATCATCACTTCATTCGATGGAAACCCTATTAACAAAGCATCGGATCTCTCGGCGCTCGTTTCCCAGGCGCCTTCTGGAAAAGACGTTCAGGTCAGGATACTAAGGGGTGGCAAAGAATCTACCGTGACAGTCAAGCTCGGTGAATCCTAGTATGACCACTACTTTGTACGGAGCATAATGTAATGGATGGGGCTAAGATAGATGGATCAGATCTGCCTCCGAGATTGTCGGGACTAATCGAGATCTCATACAACCTGTGGTGGAGCTGGCACCCGTCAGCCCGTATGCTATTCAAAACGCTTGACCGCATTGCCTGGAAGGAAAGCGGCCATAATCCTGTCAGAATGCTTAAGGATTTGCCGCGCGAAGTCTTCGATGCGGCGGCCAGGGACTCGGACTACCTAAAGTTATTTGACAAAATTTTGGAGATTTTTCACCATGAGATGAACCCGAAAGATGGATGGTTCTTAAGAAATGTCTCCGATCCGGGATGCCTGCCGATAGCCTATTTTTCTGCAGAATATGGACTTCATCATTCCTTGCCTTTTTATGCCGGCGGGCTTGGCTTTCTGGCAGGGGACCATCTGAAGGAATGCAGCGATCTGCTTGTGCCTGCTGTCGCTGTCGGTTTCATGTATCCAGAAGGATATCTGCGCCAGAAGATTCGCGAAGACGGCTGGCAGGAAAGTGTCGATGAACTGATTGATCGGGATGCGGCTCCAATCGAACGTGTTGCAGACAGTAATGGCAACAATCTGATTGTTAGGGTGCCATTTATTGAGCCGGCGGTTTACGTATCCATCTGGAAAGCTTCAGTCGGCCGCGTTCCCTTATATCTTCTGGACACCGATATTGATATGAATGACCCATGGAACCGCTCAATATCTGCTCATCTCTATGCCGGGGACATTGAACAGCGCCTTCGACAGGAAATAGTGCTCGG
>DATHDG010000004.1:0-29738 GCA_035319125.1 Dissulfurispiraceae bacterium
GTGTTTCTCCTGTTCTAGGAAATTTTAATCCGACATTCTTGCCGGAGGTTTATTGTTGATAAAATGCCTTTCGGCTCCGTTACTATTTTATTATCTTTTTACCTCCCATGCGTTTCCTTTAATATGTTTATCGGTCAACCTGTCAGGAACTTTAGCGGCGTTTCGAAAGAAAATTAATATTTCTTGTCAGGGCTGGAAATTATAGGTTGAATCATTTAAACAGCGACGCCTATTTTTGAAAAAAGGCTCTGAAAAGTGTTAATTTATAATGCGTTAATTAAGAACTTCAAAGTTATTGGATTGGGAAGGAGGTGCAGCTGTTAATGAATCGCGTACCGATGACGCCTGAGGGATATCAAAAGATAAAGGACGAACTTGACAGACTGATCAAGGTTGACAGGCCTAAGAACATTAAGGATATTGCGGAGGCCAGGGCTCATGGCGATCTGTCTGAAAATGCTGAATATCACGCCGCCAGGGAAAAACAGTCTTTTCTCGAAGGCCGCATACAGGAGCTTCAGACCAAGCTTTCTCTGGCAGAAGTTATAGATCCGTCAAAAATTAATCAGTCAAAAATCGCCTTTGGAGCAAAGGTGAAGGTAGTGGACGTTGATGCCGACGAGGAATATGAATTCAAAATAGTCGGCACAGAAGAAGCTGATGTAAAAACCGGGAGGATATCTGTCACCTCCCCGGTGGCCCGTGCGCTTATAGGCAAGGAAGTTGGAGATGTGGCTATTGTCAAGGCACCGGCAAGGACTATCGAATATGAGATTGTAGAGATAAGCTTTGAGTAGGCTTTTTAAGGCAAGGGTTGTAAAACACACTGCAGTAAAAGGACCGTTTAAGGTTCTATCCGTTGGACCTCTTTCTGAAATAATACCGCCCGAGCCGGGCCAGTTTTTTATGCTTCAGACATCATCGGGCAGTGATCCGCTTTTGAAAAGGCCATTGAGCCTGTTCAGACATCGGGACGGAGAACTGCAATTTCTTTATAGGATAAGGGGAAAGGGCACGGCTTGCCTCTCCAGGGTTGCCGGTGGTGATGTCATTGAAATGCTCGGGCCGCTGGGAAATGCGTATCCGGTTCCGCCAGGAGATTTTGTTGTCTCGGCAGGCGGCATTGGCGTTGCTTCGCTTTTCAGTCTTATGGAAAATTATAAACAAAGAGCACGCCTATATTACGGCGCTAGAAACTCCGATGAACTGCTTATGCTGGATGAAACAAAGGTATTGGCAAAAGACTTCTGCATAACTACTGATGACGGCAGCGCAGGCAGTAAGGGGCTTATTACTGAACCGCTTATGGAATTCATCGGATCATCTTCCTTCAGGGAGAGCCCCATGCCTATATATGCTTGCGGTCCATCGCCCATGTTGAGGGCATTGGCTTCGATTATAAAAGGCAAAAAGCTTGATTGTTATGTATCGCTTGAAGAGGTGATGGCTTGCGGCGTCGGGGCCTGTCTGGGCTGCGTAACAAGGACAGTGACTGGTTATCAGCGGGTCTGCAAGGAAGGGCCCGTGTTTAGGATCGAGGACATAATATGGGAATAGATCGGAAGTCAGAAGCCAGAAGCCAGAAGTCAGTAGGGGCGTATGGCGACACGCCCTTGAATCTTTCCGTCGAAATAGCCGGATTGAGACTCAAGAACCCGGTGATGACAGCATCAGGCACCTTTGGTTACGGCGAAGAGTATTCTGAATTCATTGATTTGAACAGACTGGGAGCTATTGTAGTAAAGGGGCTGTCAGTTTTTCCTAAAGAGGGGAATCCGACGCCACGTATAGTTGAGACACCATCGGGCATGCTGAATGCGATAGGTCTCCAGAATATAGGCGTGGCTGCCTTTTTAAAAGAGAAGCTGCCTTTCCTGAGGCAGTTCGACACCCCGGTTATTGCAAACTTCTTCGGAGACAGCGTAGAGGAGTTTGTAAGGGCAGCGGAAGAACTGAGCGATGCCGATGGTGTGCACGCGCTTGAAATGAATATCTCATGCCCCAATAAACAGGCCGGCTGGTGCATATTCGGCACTGACCCGCGCACCATGAATGATGTTGTTACAGCTGTCAGAAAAAGCACCCGACTTCCACTTATAGTAAAACTTTCACCGAATGTCACCGATATCGGAGCAATGGCGAAGGTGGCAGAAGATTCAGGTGCGGATGCTGTCTCACTTATCAACACTATTACCGGCATGGTCATCGACATCAGGAAGAGAAAACCGGTTTTGGCAAACAAGGTAGGTGGACTTTCCGGGCCAGCAGTGAGGCCGGTTGCCGTAAGGATGGTTTGGGAAGCCTGCAGGGCTGTGAAAATCCCGGTTATCGGGTTGGGCGGCATAATGAACGAGAGCGATGCGTTGGAGTTCCTGATAGCAGGTGCGAGGGCAGTCGCAGTGGGTACTGCCAATTTCATCAATCCATTGGCTGCAGTCGAGATCATTGATGGAATTGGCGCTTTTCTTATAGAAGAAGGGATCTCCGACATAAACAAGCTTATCGGCAGTCTCAAAGTTTAGCCGGTAAACATAGATATATATGTCTGATACTGCGTTTCCTATCATTACTATGACCACCGATTTTGGGTACAAAGACCCTTTCATTGCAGAAATGAAAGGGGTAATCCTGTCAATAAATAGAAACGCATCAATAATTGATCTGACACACGACATTCAGACTTTCAATATCGATGAGGCAGCTTTTGTCATTAACTCATCGTACAAATATTTCCCTGATGGAAGCTTGCATATCGTTGTAATTGATCCGGGGGTTGGTTCTAGTCGGCGCGCCATGATAATCAGATCGGACAAGCATTACTTCGTAGGGCCTGACAACGGAGTTTTTTCATTGATTCTTAACGGAGATAAATTGGCCAGATGTGTTGAGATAGCAAATGCAAAATATGTGCTAAAAATGCAGAGTCCTACGTTTCAGGGCCGGGATATATTTGCTCCCGCCGCTGCATGGTTATCCAGCGGAGTGGATCTCTCAGAAATCGGACCGGAAATTGAGGATCCAACCCTTATTGCTTTTCCGATACCGCAGATTTCAGAGGCAGGGCTTACGGGCGAAGTGATTTACGTAGATAGATTTGGAAACGCCATCACTAATATTACTGAAAGAGATTTGGCAAAGATAGGAGATGACTGGGTGATGCAACTGGAAGGACTGATCCCGACACTCTCTAAATATTATTCGGAATTGCAAATCGGGAAACTTGGTTGTCTCGTTAATAGTTCGGGTCATCTGGAGATTTTCTCTTATCGAGGCAGTGCTGCTGCGCTATTTAATGTTGGTATTGGAAATAGGATAGTTGTTTCGGCGGCATCGAAACTTCGATAACATGCAGCATTCCGGCTGATACAAACTCTGTAATTCATCAGACGTTTCATGTGATATAATACGACTTATTTTCCAATGGAGTTGCCGATAAATGGGAACTGCGAACTTGATCAGGGCAGTTGGCGCTGCAACGCTTCAGACGATACAAGACATCGGTAGAATGTCACTTTTTTTTATCGATACCGTGCGAATTATCTTTGTTCCTCCGTTTAAGTTCCTGAGGTTTATCAAGCAGGTTCGTTTTATAGGTGCACGCTCCATGAGTGTAATTATTCTTACCGGCGCTTTTACAGGAATGGTGCTGGCGCTGCAATTGTTTTATACGCTGAGAAAGTTCGGTTCCGAAGCCCTGTTGGGCCCTGCAATTGCATTGAGCCTGATACGAGAACTCGGTCCTGTTCTTGCGGCGCTCATGGTGACGGGTCGGGCTGGCTCTGCGATTACAGCTGAGATTGGTATTATGAGAATATCGGAGCAGATCGACGCCCTCACGTCAATGGCTCTGAATCCCTTGCGCTATCTTGTTGTCCCAAATCTTACAGCGGCTATTTTGGCATTTCCGCTTCTCGCTGCAATTTTTGATGTTGTAGGTATCTATGGCGGTTACGCAGTTGCGGTCAAAATGCTTGGATTGAGTTCCGGAACATATTTTTCGCAGATGGAGCACTTTGTCCTTATGGATGACGTGATGATCGGTGTCTATAAATCGATAAGTTTTGGCGCCATCGTTGCGTGGGTTTGCTGTTATAAGGGATATACTACTGAAGACAGGGGCTTCGGCGCGGAAGGTGTCGGAAGATCCACGACTGAGGCTGTAGTGATGTCATCGGTCTTCATATTGATTTGTGATTATATTATCGGAACTTTTTTCTTGTAAGAGCGGCATATGATCGAAATAATGAATCTTGAAAAATCTTTTGGCAGCCAGAGGGTGCTGAAGGGAGTGAACCTGAAAATAGGCACTGGCGAGGTCACAGCTATCCTCGGTAAGAGCGGCGGCGGCAAGAGCGTTCTTTTGAAGCATATCATTGGGTTGATGAAGCCCGATAGCGGCCGCATATTGATAAACGGAACTGATATTACTGTCCTGAAATCGCAGGAGATGGATATAATCCGGGAGAAATTTGCAGTCGTTTTTCAATTCGGCGCGCTTTTTGATTCGATGACGATCTTTGAGAATGTAGCTTTTCCTGCCATTGAGAAGAAGAGGGCTTCACAACATGATATAAACGGAAAAGTGAAGCAGTTGCTTACTGAAGTCGGCCTTGTCGGTATGGAAGAAAAATATCCGTCAGAGATAAGCGGCGGCATGAGAAAGAGGGTGGCTCTCGCCCGTGCCCTTATAATGGAGCCTGAGATAATATTATTCGATGAACCAACTACCGGACTCGACCCGATTCTTCTTGATCAGATACATTCTTATATCAAAGCAACTCACAGCAAGTACGGGTTCACAGGTATAGTGATCAGTCATGAAGTTCCTGAGATATTCGACATTGCTGATAAGGTTGCCATACTTGATGAAGGAGTCGTAATAGAAGCTGGAACTCCATCCGATATACGGCAGTCTCTGAATCCTGTAGTCAGGAGATTTGTTTCGCCTCGGGCAGCACATCAGGAATGATGATTATGAAATGTTACGATATATATGAAGGAGGAGCATAAAATGCAGAAGAAATTCGACCTTGAGCTGATGGTTGGCATATTTGTGCTTATTGGTTTCTTGGCACTTGGATATTTGTCTATCAGACTCGGCAAGATGGAATTAGTCGGCAAGGATGGCTATACATTATATGCTGAATTTACCAATGCAGGCGGTATTAAGCCAGGGGCGGTTGTAGAGATTGCAGGCGTGGAAATAGGCAAAGTCAAGACTATTAAACTTGATAACTACTCGGCTCTTGCAACGTTGCGGATATATAAAGGAGTGAAGATACAGGATGATTCAATTGCTTCGGTCAAGACGAAAGGTTTGGTCGGAGAGAAGTTTATTCAGGTTGCGCCTGGAGGCTCCGATGCATATCTGCACGATGGCGGCAAAATTAAGGAGACCGAATCTGCGCTCGATATAGAGGAACTTGTATCGAAGTATGTTTTCGGGAAAGTATAGGCACGAGTAGTCAATGTTGATAAGCGAGATTGCCCGAGAGATATGGATATTCGTTCCTGCGCTCCGGTTCGACTGTTCTAGGCTCATCCTGCTACAGCCGTGAAACTCGCCCTTCGGTCTCAGACATTCACTGCTGTTTAACGCTTCATTTCGCGAAGAACAGTTACTGAATCCTCGCAAAGTCGGTCATATCCATATCTCTCAACCTATGCTCCTATCATAAATACTTGACAAAATCAGTACGGTATTTTTAGCATGTAACATGCTAAGGCTATCGACAAAGGGACAGTACGGCGTGCGCGCGATGTTCGAAATTGCCCGCGGTTATCCGGACAAGCCTGTCACCATCAGAGAGATCTCCGAACGACAGGAGGTCTCAGTGGCCTATCTTGAACAGATCCTGAACAAGCTCCGCAAGGCAGGCCTGATAAAGAGTGTCAAGGGGCCCGGTGGCGGATACCTCCTCAGCCGGACGCCCGATAATATCAGTATCGCTGCCATTCTCAACGAGCTAGAAGGTCCTGTTGCAATCACGTCTTGCCTTAATCCTGAAGAGGGTTGTGTGCGTGTTGATTCCTGCGTTACGCATCTTTTGTGGAAGGAACTGGGCGAGCAGCTTGAGGCCTTTTTACGTACTATAACATTGCGCAATCTTGCTTCAGGAGACTTCGTAAAGCGCAAAAGGAAGAAGGGCAGTTGATAAAATGATCAACTGATTTTGCCGGTTATTATGAAATTTATTGATAATGTAAGAGCAGACGTCACGGCTGACATCGTGTATATGATGTGTCCGATGCATCTGCTGAAGCTCGATGAGATGATTAAGGAGCTTGAGGTTGGTCAAGTTCTGGAAGTGCTGACGGACTACGACGGCGCCATGGAAGACATACCCCAGTGGTGCGAAAGAACTGGTAACGAGTTTATGGGCATGAACGAAACTGAAGATTTCTTTAAATTTTATATTCGCAAGACTGTTGCTTCATAAAATGAAGGAGAGATTATGAGAAAATGCTATTTTGATCATGCAGCTACGAATCCGCTGCATCCGGCTGTGCTTGACGCCATGATGCCTTATTTCAAGGAAGAATTTGGCAATGCCCTAAGCGTTTATGACCTCGGCACGAAGGCAAGGGATGCGATTGATAAAGCGAGGCAGGATGTCGCAAAGCTCATAAACGCCAAACCATCAGGGATAATATTCACTTCTGGCGGCGTTGAGGCGAACAATACGGCGCTAAGAGGGATAGCATTGGCCAAACAACCCAAAGGGAATCATATAATTGTCTCCAAGGTGGAGCATCATTCAATATTGAACAGCGCAAGATTTCTGGAAAAGAGCGGCTTTGTAGTCACATACTTACCCGTCGACAAGAATGGCCTGGTGGATCCCGATACATTGAATAAAGCCATAACCAATGAGACAGTCCTTATTTCAATCACGCAGGCAAGCCGCGAGATAGGCACACTGGAGCCGATAAAAGAACTGACTGCAGTTGCGAAACACAAGGGTGTTCTTTTTCATACAGATGCCGTATCAACTGCGGGCAATATACCGGTAGATGTCGATGAATTAGGCGTAGATTTATTAAGTATGACAGCGCATCAGCTCTATGGCCCAAAAGGAGTTGGAACGCTTTATATCCGTGAGGGTATCCGGCTGGTTCCGCTAATGTATGGCGGCATTCAGGAGGGTGGACGAAGGGCAGGCACAGAAAACGTTGCAGCTATTGTCGGCATGGGAAAGGCATCGGCTCTTGCGAGGGAAGAGATGTTGTCGCGTATGGATCATAACTTGAAACTGAGAAACAGACTGATTGAAGGCGTGGCAAAGATCTCAAATGTCTATCTTACCGGACATCCTGAGAAACGGCTCCCCAACCACGCAAGCTTCGTAGTTGAATTCATAGAAGGCGAGGCGATGCTGTTAATGCTGGCTATGAAAGGAATCTATGCTGCAAGCGGCTCAGCATGTTCTTCGAAGGCTTTAAAGGCATCGCCGGTGTTGATGTCGCTTGGAGTTACATCGGCTTTAGCGCAGGGTTCCATTGTTTTTACACTCGGCAGGGACAATACAGCTGAGGATGTTGATTATTTTCTCAGTGAATTCCCGGCTATAATTAATAGATTGAGAGAAATGTCACCATTTGCTAAAGGATGGGGTGCTGAAGGCCAGGGCGATAAATGTTACGTAGGAGGATAAAAAATGTATTCTGAAAAAGTGATGGACCATTTCATGAATCCCAGAAATGTGGGTGATATGCCGGATGCGGACGGTGTGGGCATGGAAGGCAATCCGACATGCGGCGATGCAATGCAGCTGTTCATAAAGGTCGAAAACGACAGGATCGTTGATGCCAAATTCAGGACGTTCGGCTGCGGGGCTGCTATTGCGGTCAGCAGTATGATAACTGAGATGATAAAGGGGAAAACGCTTGATGAGGCAATGAGCATGTCAAAAGAGGCTGTAGCTGATGAACTCGGAGGACTTCCTCCCCAAAAAATGCATTGCTCTAATCTTGGCGCAGACGCACTGAAAAAGGCTATCGCAGATTATCGCAGCAAGAAAAAACCTTGACAAATTTAGGACTTCACTCTACAATTTGACAGGGCTTCAAATCCGCTGAAAGGGATCGAAAATGGCATATAAGCTCTTGTTAGCCGACGATAGTCAGACTATTCAGAAAGTTGTCGAATTGGTTCTCAATAGAGAGGGATTCGACATTATGGCATGCAGTGACGGAGATGAAGCTTTGAAAGCTTTAGACGTTAGTATGCCTGATATTGTGCTCGCTGACATAGAAATGCCGAGATTAAACGGCTACCAGCTATGCGAGAAGATCAAAAAGAACCATACGTCTGTTCATGTTCCGGTAATTCTGCTTGCGGGTGCATTTGAACCCTTTGATGAAGAGTATGCCCATTCTGTCGGTGCTGACGACTATATAATGAAGCCTTTCGAATCTCATGAACTGGTGAGCAAGGTAAAATCTTTACTTATGGCTCCAGCAGCAGCTCCTGTTAAAGTTCAAGCGCCTGCAGTTGTACCGTCGCCTGTTGTCAAACCGGCTGTTGAAGAACCGCTTCCTGCGGTTGCTGCAGCTGCGCCGGCTTCTGATGAAAGCAGATGGTTTGAAAGCTTTGCGGTGGATCATCCTGAACCGGCAAAGCTTCTCGTTCCAGCTGAAGAAAAAGCTGCGGCAGCATCGGCTGAAATAAAATCCTTTGATGAGGAATTGAAGGAAAGCATGGAAAAAGTAGAAGAAACTGCCCATGTTGATTTGCAAAAAATTGAAGAGCCTGCAACTGAGTTGAGTTCCCATGAAATAGCCCCTCAAGACGATATTTCGCTGGAAGATATTTCTAAAATGGTTAAAGAAGCCATTGCAGCGCCTGTAGAGCATTTGCCTGAGACGCCCGTTGAGCATATATACAGCGCTGCCTTGCCGGTTGACCATTACGAGTCTGCGCTAAAATCACCAGAGCCTGTTATGCATGAACCGGCTAAGACAGTAGTAACAATCTCCAAGGAAGAGATAAACGCTGCGGTGATGGAAAGCGTGAGCGCTTTACTGCCGTCAGTTGTCAAAGATTCTGTCGAGCGGGCAGTTTCAGGCACAGTTCCTGGTCTGCTGGAAGAGGCCTTGCGGCAGACTATCAGCGAGATGTCAGGTCACATCCGCAATGCAGTCAATGATGAAATTAAGAAGGTTGTGCCTGGCCTCGCAGATGCTATAATAAGACGGGAAATAGAGAAAATCACCGCCGAGCTTGCATAACGCGGGACCGGTCTGAGTTATACGCCGTCCCAAGTAACACCTTCCTATTTCAAATTAATAAATTATGGGAATACTATGGAATTGAAGAAAAGCTACAGTCCTGAAGAGATTGAAGACAAGTGGTATGATTTTTGGGAGCGCAATGGTTATTTCCAGCCCGACGATAAAGCAACAGGATCATCTTTCAGCATAGTCATTCCACCACCCAATGTCACAGGATCGCTCCATATGGGGCATGCGCTGAATGCGACACTGCAGGACATTCTGGCAAGATGGAACCGTTTGTGGGGGCATAAAGTTCTATGGCTGCCTGGAACGGATCATGCAGGAATTGCAACCCAGAACGTGGTTGAAAGAGACTTGTCTAAAGAAGGGCTGGACCGTCATCGAATTGGCCGTGAAGCGTTTATAGACCGAGTCTGGCAATGGAAGGCCGAATATGGCGGGAGGATAATTCACCAGCTTAAGAAGGTAGGAGCATCATGTGACTGGTCGCGTGAGAGATTCACGCTTGATGAAGGCTTGTCATGCGCTGTCCGGGAAGTCTTTGTCAGGCTTTTCGAAGAAGGCTTAATATACCGTGACAGCCGTTTGATAAACTGGTGCCCCAGATGCCACACTGCATTGTCCGATCTTGAAGTTGAATATGAAGAACTCGACGGCAAGCTCTATTATATAAAGTATCCGCTCAGCGATGGTGAGCATTTTTTAACAGTTGCGACTACCAGGCCTGAAACAATGCTTGGCGATACGGCTGTTGCCGTTCATCCCGAAGATGAAAGATATCGCCGCTTTATTGGCAAAAAAGTTAGGCTCCCGTTGACCCTAAGAAGCATTCCGGTAATAGCAGATGTTATTGTTGATCCCGCATTCGGCACTGGTGCTGTAAAAGTTACGCCCGCGCATGACTTTAATGACGAGGCAATGGGAAGGCGGCACAATCTGCAGTTTATAAGCGTTATCGCAGAAGATGGACATATGGGACCTGATGCGGGAGAGCGCTATGCAGGGCTGGAGCGTTATGCCTGCCGTAAAAAGGTGATTGATGATCTCAAGGAACTCGATCTTATTGAGGGCGAAAAGAAGCACAGACATGCTGTAGGCCATTGCTATCGTTGCAAGTCAATCATCGAGCCGCTTCTAACCATTCAATGGTATGTGAAAACTGAAAATATGGCAGCCGAGGCTGTGAATGCTGTTAAGGAGAAAAAGATAAATCTGGTTCCGGATTCATGGGAAAATAATTATTTCGCATGGATGCGTGAAATAAGGGACTGGTGTATTTCCAGGCAAATATGGTGGGGTCATAGAATTCCGGCATGGTACTGTACGGACTGCAAGACTGATGACGGAGTGCCTAACGGCAGCTTGATAGAACATATATTTTTCGAGCCACTCAAACTGCCTGATGGAAGCACAGTGCATGCAGGAACATACGCCGAATTAAGATCATCTGGCTTGTCAAAGAAAGAGATTTTAGATAACTCCAAGATAATACACATCCCGAAGAAAGTCTCACCCATATGCAGTCGCGCTGACCTGGAATCGTGCCCTCATTGCGGAGGCAATGTCATCCGCGATCCTGATGTTCTGGACACCTGGTTCTCTTCTGCATTGTGGCCATTTTCAACTTTTGGCTGGCCTGAGAAGACAAAGGATCTGGAGACATTCTATCCGACCAGCGTGCTCGTCACAGGATTCGATATCCTGTTCTTCTGGGTTGCCAGAATGATCATGATGGGTTTGAAATTTATGGATGATGTGCCCTTTCGCGATGTTTATATACATGCACTTGTCAGGGATGCAAAGGGCCAGAAAATGAGCAAATCTAAGGGCAATGTCATAGATCCTCTTGTTATGACCGGCAAGTATGGCGCTGATGCTTTCAGATTTTCACTGGCGGCCTTTGCGGCACAGGGCCGTGATGTGCGATTTTCGGAAGAGCGCGTGGAGGGGTATCGTCATTTTATAAACAAACTCTGGAATGCCTCAAAATTTATTCTTACCTATAAAAAATCGTGGACTGGAGAACAGGTAGGTTTCGGTAATCCAGGTATGGACTTGGGAAGCCGCTGGATCTTGAGCAGGTTTGTCCAGGCAGCTGAAGAGATGCATAGAAATATTGAGAATTACAGATTCAACGATGCGGCCAACTGCATCTATCAATTCCTCTGGCATGAGTTCTGTGACTGGTATCTTGAAATGTCGAAACCGATCTTGTACGGCGATGAATGCAGGGAAAGACTGGTTGTGATAAATTGCCTTTATCTTGTTTTTGAAAAAGTGTTGCAGCTGCTTCATCCATTTATGCCTTTTGTTACTGAAGAGCTGTGGCATACCGTCTTGGATAAGAAAGAGAGCGTTATGCTTTCGCGTTATGATACCGGTCTTAACAGGGATTTTGATGCTGAACAAAGAATGGGTTATCTTATTGAGGCTGTGACCGGCATCCGTAGCATCAGGGGAGAGTTGAATATATCGCCCTCGGTAGAGCTTCATGCTGACGTCAAGGTAATGTCTGCTGACATCGAAAGCATATTAAAAGAAAATGCAGAGACATTGAGGAAGATGGCCAGGTGTAATAGTATAAATATTGGGCTAGGAGTTAAGAAATCCAAGGGGTCAGCAGTATCAGTCCGAAACGGTATGGAAATATATATCCCGATGGAAGGACTACTGGATGTCGCATCTGAAATCGTTCGTCTGAAGAAGGAAGCTGCTAAGCTGGAAGACTCAATGGCGTTTATCAATAAGAAACTGCAGAATAGCGATTTTATTAGCAATGCACCGAGAGAGGTAGTTGAGAAGGAACGTGCCAAGTTTAACGATCTAGTGCAAAGAGAGCAGAAAGTTGCTGAAAATCTGACGCTGCTGCGTTCGATTTACCGATAGCAAAGGGGGCATGCGATGGGAAAAAATATCATGGAAATGGAAGGCAGAGATCTGGATTTTATAGAAGCTGAATTTATTAAAGTCAGACAAAGCACGATCAAGTCTGTTGAAGGCGGACATATTGAATTGCAGCAGGTAGGATCGCTGAGCATTGACGGAGAGCGCGTGGAAGTGACACAAGGCGCGGCAGTGATGATGAAGGGTACCAACCTCTCGATGAACCAAAGCATCGGGCTGGTGGCTGCCGGGACCGAAACCAATCTCAATTTTTCTGCAGCACCAGTTGCAGTGGCTACAGTCGAAGCAACTGCTAACAGGAGTGCCGTAGGAATATTGGCAGCCCGTGAGATCCACTCAAACAACAGCTCATCCATTCTCATGATAGGTAGAAACGTCAATGGCAATGTAACAACACTTCTTGATTGGCGATCAGCACTTGCTGTTGGTGCTGTTGCCGGCGGAATATTTGGACTTTTTTCCCTTTTCAGGAAGAAATAAGCCTGCGTGATCTGCAATTTTTGAGTGGTGGCAATATTTTCTGAATCAAGAGATTTTATTCGCAAGGCGCTAGCCGAGGATATCGGGCATGGCGATATTACATCTACGCTTATTATCGGCAATGAGAAAGCCGATGCCGTATTTATTGCCAAAGAGAAATTCACTCTTGCGGGCATGCCCTTTGTCAAAGAAGTATTCGGCATCATTGATGATCAGGTAAGGATTTATGTTAATGCGAAAGAAGGCGCCTTAGTCAATAAAGGTGATATCTTGGCAAATATTGATGGCAGTGCTCAGAGTCTTCTCGCGTGTGAGCGTGTAGCACTCAATATTCTTCAGCATCTTTCAGGTATTGCCACTGCTGCGAGCGAATTTATCGATCGGGTGAAGGGTTTGCCCGTCAGGATAGTGGATACTCGTAAAACGACCCCCTGCATGAGGGCGATGGAAAAATATGCCGTTGTGATAGGTGGCGCGTTTAACCACAGATTTGGTCTTTATGACGGTATCCTTATTAAGGATAACCACATTGAGACTGCCGGCGGGATCGAGCAAGCCGTCAGCCGCGCGAAGAATGGCCATCATTTGCTTAAGATTGAAGTGGAAGTAAAGAACTTGAACCAAGTGCGGCAGGCATTGGAATCTGGTGTCGATGTGATTATGCTTGATAACATGAATGTGGATGAGATGAAGAAAGCAGTCGATACAATTCGATCTCATGATAAGAAGATATTGATAGAGGCATCTGGTAATGTCAGTCTTGAGAGTATAAGGGCTATTGCTCAAAGCGGCGTGGACATCATCTCTGTTGGAGCTATTACCCATTCCGCCAGGGCAGTTGATATTAGCATGAAGATACGCAGTGATCAGAAGATCTGAAATCAGCAAACGGCAATTATTGCTTGCATGGCAGTCTATGTTCGCTTTATAGTCCAAAGGGGGAATAATGGCAGGCTTGACTTATAAGAAGGCAGGCGTAAATATAGATGAAGGCGACCGCTTTGTAAGAATGATCTCACCTTTGGTCAAAAAGACATTCAGGTCTGAAGTGATGACTGACATAGGGTCGTTCGGAGGTCTGTTCGCTTTAAAGAAATACAGAAATCCTGTGCTGGTCAGCGGAACGGATGGGGTAGGCACAAAGCTCAAGATTGCCTTTATGTTGGATCGCCATGACAGCGTAGGCATTGACCTTGTCGCAATGTGTGTTAATGACATTATTACCTCTGGTGCTGAACCGCTATTTTTCCTTGATTATTTTGCAACTGGTAAGCTTCGTGCTGATAAAGCTAAGGATGTAGTCAAGGGCATTGCAAAGGGCTGCAAGGAGGCCGGCTGCGCGCTTATAGGTGGCGAAACCGCTGAAATGCCAGGATTTTATGAGGCTAATGAATATGATCTGGCCGGTTTTGCAGTGGGTGTTGCGGAGAAGAAATGTATTATTGACGGCTCTGCAATCAGCGATGGAGACGCGATTATCGGGATTGCATCGACCGGACTTCACAGCAATGGTTACTCGCTTGCTCGCAAGGTATTCTTTGAAAAGAGAAAACTTAAGATAAACAGTGTTATTTCAGAACTAAATTGTACAGCAGGCGATGCGCTGATCAAGCCAACTCGTATCTACGTTAATGCATATAAAGCATTGAGAGACAAGCTGCGGATAAAAGGAATGGCTCATATAACAGGTGGTGGTATCCCCGGAAACCTGCCCAGAATTTTTAGTACGAAGTTATCTGCTGTCATAAAAAACGGGTCATGGCCTGTACTGCCGGTATTCGACCTTATCCGTGAATGGGGAGGCGTGCCGGACGCCGATATGAAAAAGACGTTCAATATGGGTATCGGATATGTTATAGTATTAAAACAGAACGAAGTTTCTCCTGCCATAAAATTACTTAAGAAAGCCGGCTATCCTGCTTATCTGATCGGATTCATCGAGAAGGGAGGCAAAGAGAAGGTGCGCTATGTATAAGATCAAGCGTTTTATCAAGAAATTGTTCACTCCGGTATCAATAATGATGGTGCCGCATGACAGTAATAAAACCATAAATATTAAGGTGCCTTCAATCGGCATTGTTCTGTCGGTGCTATTATGGCTGGTAGGATCTATTTATGTTGTTTCAATAGCTATTGACAACTTTGAATATCAGCGCATGAAGAGCTCGCTGAATTATTATGCGGCTCAATTTACTGAAATGAAGTCTACCATGGCTATGCTCAAACAGGCTGAAGCTCAATTTAAAGGGATTCTGTCGCGTGGAAGCAAGAAAGAAATGCTGGAGACAATGGATCGTAATCGGGCAGATGTTGACACCGGATCAATTGATATGGAAGCGCTCAAGGAACAGATGCGCAAGAGCGCAGAATCAGTTGCGACTATTCATAAATTTCTTGAAGAGCAGAGAGATGCCTACATGGCAACGCCGCGCGGCTGGCCTGTAAGTGGTCGTGTAACCTCACCTTTTGGGGAGCGGGAAGCACCAAACGGCGGTGGTATTCAGTTTCATACGGGTATTGATATTTCAGCACCGCTTGGAACTCCTGTCAAGGCGACAGCAGATGGTATTATAAGCTTTGCCGGCTGGAATGCCGGAAGCGGCAAACTGGTAGTAGTTGAACATGGGTTAGGGTACTCCACTGCATATGCCCATAACAGCTCAATTGAGGTAAAGGTTGGTCAACGGGTAAAGCGCGGTGAAATCATCTCCTATTCAGGGTCGACAGGCAACTCGACTGGCCCGCATGTCCACTATGAAGTGTGGCAGCAGGGCAAAGCAGTAAATCCTAAACAGTACCTGGAGGTGGCCAGCAATGTTTCAAAAGAAGACTGATAAACTTGAGTCTTTTATAGGAATAAATTCAGACTTCAACGGCGATCTAACGGTTAGCGGCACATTAAGAGTCGATGGGAAGTTGACCGGCAACATTAAAGCGGCTTGGATAGTAATAGGCGAAAAGGCGTTGGTGAAGGGAGATCTGACCGCCAACGGTATTGTTGTCGGCGGCCGAATTGAAGGCACGTTAAAAGCTGATGAGCTGGTAGAGCTTAAACCGTCCGGACATCTTTATGGCGATATCTATTGCAAGAAGCTTGTGATTGCAGAAGGCGGTGTGTTCATGGGCAGATCAATGACCCAGGGCAGTGGAGATGGGAAGATGATCGATTTTACAGGCGAAGCTGCAGCTCAATAAATATTATGCCTTTTGCATGAGAAATGTTTTCTCGAAAATTGGCGATTCGGTGTCTGAAGACTTCAATAAATCTATTGTATTTATCGGCGTGTACGATACTAAGGATGTCGGGAAAGTCCTTTTTAAAAATTGAAACCTCTTGCATTTTTTATCGATGCCCTTTTAGAGCCTCCATCGGAAAATGATAAGAAGGCCGATCGCGAGAGGCTACTCGATTCTATTTCGCAAGCTGCAGGCACTGATATCCCCGTAGACATTGATCTGGATGCTTTAAGGAAACTTCCATCAGCTCTTAGGCGAAGCAATTATTCGTTACCAGTTTTACTAGCTTACCGCGCAAAATCTATTGAGGTTATTGATTTAGGCGAGCATGAATGTTATGGAATAGCGCTCGATTTGGGCACCACTAATCTTGTTGCTTCTCTCTTCAATCTGAAGACTTGTAAGCGCATTGCAGTGATGGATTCCATCAATCCGCAAACATCAGTTGCTGCTGACGTACTGTCACGTATACACGAATCAATGAGAGGACGCGGCAGCCGGCTGCACAGACTGATTATTGATGGTGTAAATGAGTTGATAGAAATATTGTGCAAAGCTAATGATATTGACAAAGACTCGGTTTACGCAATTTCTGCTGCCGGCAATACCATAATGACCCACTATTTCATGGATCTGCCTGTTGAAAATATTCCAGTTTCACCTTATATACCGACAGCACATAACTTCGGATTGATCAGATCAGATCGTGCAGGACTATCAATAAACCATAAGGGTTCTCTCTATCTGTTTCCCAATGCGGGCAGCTATGTCGGGGGCGACATTGTATCAGGCATACTGATTTCAGGTCTTTACAAGTGCAAGAAGCCTTCTCTTCTTATAGATGTAGGAACTAACGTCGAGATCGTGCTTGGCTGCGATGAATGGATAATTGTTGGTGCAGGAGCTGCAGGTCCAGCCCTGGAAGGAGATATTGCTGGCATCGGCATGAAGGCAGTCGATGGAGCAATATTCAGCTTTATTATAGTTTGCGACGAGAGTGGTGTAAGCGTCCAATATGAAACCGTTGGAGGTTCACTTCCAGCAGGGATTTGCGGATCCGGCATGATAGAGCTGGTGTCTGAGCTGTTTAATAGCGGTGCCATAGACCAAAGGGGCAAGTTTAATGATTCATCTTTGTGGTCGGGCAGGATAGTCAACGAAGCCGATGGAAAAGTATTTTGCATTGATCAGAAAGAAGGGTCAGTGTTATCAATTAAAGAGACAGAAATTGAGAACTTCCTGCGGTCAAAGGCAGCCCTGTTTGCATCAATACATCTTCTGGTGAAATCGGTAGGTCTGAGCTTTGCAGACCTTGATACAGTTTATGTCGGCGGCGCCTTCGGATCGCATATCAATGTGGACAAAGCGGTCCGAATCGGAATGCTGCCTGACATCGATAGAAAGAAATTTAAAATATTGGGCAACTCTTCTTTAGCGGGAGCTGAAGAGTTATTGCTTCATGGCAGGCTGATCTCTGAGGTATCAAAGATAACGTCTTTAATAACGTATCGCGAAATGAATACAGAAGGTGATTTCCTGAGAGAGTTCCCTGCTGCTATGTTCCTGCCTCATACCAATCCGGAAGTGCTTAAGGCATAACGGCTTCATGAGCCTGAATTTCCGGAGCAGCTGAATTATCGGATTCAGAGAGCAGCCTTTTTGCACCTATAAAGCGTTTCACATAATAAGGCATTTCAATATTATCGATCCGCACCTTTTTCGACTTGGCCGAGGCATGGATGAAAAGATTATTGCCTATGTATATTCCTACATGAGAAGGAAAAGACGCATAGGTTCTGAAAAACAATAGATCACCCGTCTGCAGCTCATCCTTGTCAACTGCTTGTCCAACAGTATACTGTTCCCGCGCGCTCCGGGGCAGAGAATGGCCAACAAAACTATATGCTTTTTGAACGAATGCCGAACAATCTACACCAACTACACCGTTGGCGCCGAATTTATAGGGCAGGTTTATCATTTTTTTTGCAAACAGGATCAGTCGTTCTTTAACGGAGAGGCTCGTAAGTTCATCGGACTGCGATAATGCCTTAACCTCTGCTATTCTTTCAGTGGTGCTGACTTTCCTGTTCTGTATAGTTGTTTCGACTGTCTGTTCGGGCGCAGCATTGGATCTGCCAACTATAAGCTTTTGACCAACTTTCAACCTATTGCTGTGCATATCATTGAGATCCTTCAATTCTGCAACAGACAAGCCGTATCTGTCTGCGATATGCGCCAGGGTTTCCTTTGCTCTGACGATATGGTACCTGTTTTCTATTATTGCTTCTGTTGAGTCTTTTCCACTTGCAGGTTTTGCTTCAGGTACATCAGAATCGTTCTTTTCGGTCTGCTCAGCTTTATGAGTTATTGCAGACTTTGCAAGGTTTTTCTTCTTGCCAGTCTCCGCAGATGCTTTTCCTGGAATTACAAGTTTTTTGCCTACAGAGAGGTCATTGGAATCCAGATCGTTTGCTTCTTTCAATCTGACTACTGGAACATGGAATTTTCTGGAAATCTTGGCGAGGCTGTCGCCTTTCTTAACTTTATAATAAGTATTAGCCTCTGCAAATCCGAAAGATATAATAATGAAGAAAAGAGCAACTAAAGTGATTTTGGTACAGCCTCTATAATGAATGTTTCTCATTGCCAGTCTCCGCATGTTGAGATTTAGCCGGGCGCGAAATGCGCGCCGGTATGCATCATGCAGCTTCAGTATTAAAAAAATCGTGTATAGCCGGCAAATCCGTCAAATTCTTAAGACCGAAATATTGCAAAAACTCATTAGTAGTAGCATACAAAAAAGGGCGTCCGGGAGATTCTTTTTTGCCGACAATCTTTATAAGTCTTTTATCCAGGAGGCTTTTTACTGCAGCATCGGAATTAACCCCACGAAGCTGGTCTACCTCAACTTTAGTTATCGGTTGTTTATAAGCGATAATTGAGAGCGTCTCTATAGATGGCTGTGAGAGTTTGCTGGTAACATTAATATTCTTCATGCGCCTGATCCATGCTGCTAATTCAGGGTCGGTCGCCATCTCATAGCCGTTTGCTATCTCTGCTATAACTATGCCGGAACTCCTTTCCCTGTAATCATTTGTCAGCTCTCTCAGGAGATCCTTAATGCTCTGCTCAGCCAGAGAGGTAGCCTTCGCAATAGCAGCAATTGTCAGCGGTTCGCCGCTGGCAAAGAGCAAAGCTTCGATGATAGCTTTGTTTCTGTTCTGTTCGGTAGGGCCGGTTTCTATATCACTATGTGCAATCTGTGAAAGGGCATCCGGCACGGACGCAGTTATGGCATCATTGTTTTCCATAACGCTTAAGTATAACAGAGGAGGCAATAAATTGCAAAAAATGTTATATTCAACAAAGGTATATAGCAAAGATTGTTAATTTCATACATTACGAGGAATAACTAATGATTTTAGAAAAAAGTTCGCATAAACGCACTATATCCAAGGTTTTTGTCATAAGCATGTTCATATTCATTTTCCTGATTGTCAGCAGCGCAGGTGCTTTTGACCAGGGAGGTTGCAACGGAGATTGTAATAAATGTCACTCTATAACCAAAGAAGAGGCCGGCGAAATAATGAGGAAGCTCAAGGTGCCGGATGCTAAAGTTCTGGACGTGCGCATGAGCCCTATCAAGGGGCTTTGGGAGGTATCAATAGATTCCCAGGGCAAGCGCGGAGTTTTTTATGTGCCTTTCTCTAAAAGGTATATAGTGCAGGGTCAAATTGTAGAGGTCGCTACCGGAGCTGACAAGACGGGAGAACAGTATAAGAAATTGCAGGAGAACCGCCGTATCAATGTTTCAAAAATCCCGTTGACAGGAGCGCTGATTCTGGGTGACAGTAAAGCTAAGAAGAGGGTTGTTATTTTTACCGATCCGGAATGTCCCTTCTGCGCTCGCCTGCATGAAGAAATAAAAAAAGTGGTTGCCCAGCGCAAGGATATAGCTTTCTTTATCAAACTATACCCACTCAAGATGCACCCTGACGCTAATTGGAAATCAATGTCTATCATATGCAACAATTCTCTTCAGATAATGGATGATAACTTTGCGAAGAAGCCGATTCCCCGGACCGACTGCAAATCAAAAGAGATAGACAATAACGTAAAGCTAGCCGAAAAGCTGGGCATAACCGGAACTCCGACGATAATATTACCTAATGGGAAAGTGCATTCAGGCGCATTGAGCGCTGATCAGCTGATCTCTTTGATAGACGGCAAAAAGCAATAGAGATGAGGATATATCTGGGGGCGGTCTGAACAATCCTTTGTTATTAGGCGCGGTCTTGCTGGCATTCTTTTTTGCCATTGTGGTTTTCTTTGTTGTTTTTCTTCCCAAGATGATACGAAAGCGCGAACCTCAACCGGAACGCAGGCTTGAAGCTGATATGATAGCCGATTCGTTTCAGATGCTTGGCAATGAACTCAAGTCTCTCAAGGAACAACTCGTTATGAAGGAACGCCTGGCCTCACTTGGCGAGATTTCAGCCGGAATAGCGCATGAATTTAGAAATCCGATGGCTGTCATAATGGGTTATGCTAAGCTGCTGTTAAAGGGATTTGATGAAAACGACGGCAGAAGGGAAATTGTTGAGTCCATTATTCGGGAGATCGATGGCATGAACAGTGTTATGGATGAGCTGCTGAAATTCTCTAAATCTGAACCCTTGAATAAGACGGAAATCGACTTATCAAGACTTGTAAAAGATCTGTTGAAAGAAACCTCAAAGCCTGATGATATAGTATTAGAGAGCAAAGGCGAAGTGCGAGTCAAAGGTGATGAGACCCTTATAAGACAAGCTATAAAGAATCTCGTTAATAATGCATTATATGCGGGGCCTCATGTAAGAGTCTCGGTCTTCGAAGGGCAGCATGCAGGAAAGAATGGTGCATTCATAGAAGTAACAGATGATGGGAAAGGAATAGCGGCTGAAAACCTGAAGAGGGTTTTCATGCCTTTTTATACAACCAAACCAGAGGGATTGGGGATTGGATTATCTTTAGTGCAAAAAATTGCGATGGCTCATGGCGGCATCGCAGATGCATCTAGTATTGAAGGATATGGCAGTACATTCCGTATTTTTATGCCGAACAGCTGATGAATACAGTCTTAATTATAGATGACAAAAAGAGCATGGTCGACATGCTATCGAAAACAATGCATGCCGAAAGCTTTGCAGTCTTAACCGCTTACAGCGTTAAAGAAGCAAGGAAGCTTGTACGCCAGGGAGATATAGACATAGTTGTTACCGATCTTATGCTTCCTGATGGAGATGGAATTGAAGTCCTGAAAGCAGTCAAGGAAAATTCTCCGTTTATGCCGGTAATCCTTATGACCGCGCACGGCAGCATCGAGACGGCAGTAAAGGCGGTAAAAGAGGGCGCCTACGACTTCATTGCCAAACCATTTGACCCAGAACATCTGCTTATCATTATCAGACGTGCGCTTGCCGAAGGTGCATCTAAGAAAGAGAATATTTTGCTCAAGAAGGAATTCTCACGCTTTCTTGAGGTGCCTGAGATAATAGGAATCAGCAAAGCATGGGAACAAGTAATGGCGAAAGTGCGCAAGGTGGCGCCAATGCGAACGACTGCGCTTATTCTGGGAGAGAGCGGGACTGGAAAGGAACTGGTAGCTCGCTCTATTCACCATCATAGCCCTCGCTCCAATGAAGCCTTTGTTGCAGTCAATTGTGCTGCAATACCGAAAGACCTTATTGAAAATGAGCTATTTGGCCATGATAAGGGCGCATATACTGGAGCGCAAGAGATCAAGCCTGGGAGATTCGAGCTGGCTGACAAGGGAACAATATTTCTGGATGAGATTGGAGACATGGATATGCCTCTGCAGGCAAAGCTCTTGCGAGTTTTGCAGGAGCGCGAGATTGAAAGGGTAGGCGGTACGCGCACCATAAAGGTCGACCTTCGGGTTATAGCTGCCAGCAACAAGAATCTGCGGAAGGAAGTTACTGAAGGCCGCTTCAGGGAGGACCTTTTTTACAGATTGAATGTTTTTCCGATAGTAATTCCGCCGCTCCGTGAGAGGCCTGATGATATCATACCGCTGGTAAATCATTACGCTGAATACTTCTCGACAGAAATTAATAAGCCCGTGCCTTCGCTAACTGGCGAAGCCGATAAACTTCTGAAGGATTATGACTGGAAGGGCAATGTGCGTGAGTTGAAGAACGTAGTTGAAAGGGCAATCATAATGTGCGAAGGTCCGATGCTCAGGCCGGAGCATTTTAATGTCTCCGAAACCCATCACGAAAGGACTTCTGTCTCCGCAGATGCGCCCCTGCATGAGGTGTCAGAGGCTGCTGCCCGCGCAGCAGAAAAAGCGAAGATCGAAGAGGTGCTTCGCAAAACCGGCGGCAACAAAAGCCGCGCGGCTGAAATACTCAAAGTCAGTTATAAAACATTGTTGACGAAGATAAAGGAATACGGAATAGATGGAAATAATTTAACTGCTATATAATATTGTGTAATTGATTGCCTGAAGTTAAGAAATGAACTACATATAGTATCAATTGCTCATCCAAAATAAACTTGATAAATCATGCTGTTCCATTACAGGTTAACCATGGCACTTTCTTTGCATGCTTACAATTCGTTATGAAAATATATTCTTGCATAAAATGCACAAAGGGTTTCAGCCTTGTTGAGTCTCTTATCGTTATGGCTATCATAGCTATAATGAGTACGGTTGCAATATCTGTATGGGGGCGACCATATATTCAAAACACTAATTTAAGCAATGCTGCTAACGCTTTAGTGGGAGATATCTATTCCCTTAAGCAGCAGGCACTTCAGAATCGGATGCAAAGAATTACTATTAATGTGGGCGGCAATACATATAAGTTAGAATCATGTGTAGATCAGACTTCAACGTGTATAGGCGGTTTTGTTGATGTTGGATCTCCTAAGTCATTTAGCGATTTTGGAAGCGGGTCTCGGCTTGTGAACAGTACTTATGTAGGTAGTATTGTATTATTTCAAACTAGAGGTACAACTGATGCTGGTAATGTTACTCTGACTAATGATAGGGGAAGTCAGATTCAGGTATCAACATCAATATCCGGGAGGGTTTCTGTTGACTGGATTGTTAAGAAATAAAACTGGTTTTACAATGATTGAGATGGTGATGGCCATTGCATTGGTGGCGCTAGGTGTGGTCGGCATGCTTCAGTTGCTTCCTAGCTCATGGATAAATACTGAAAAAGCTGATAACAAGGGTAGGGCATTAGAAATATTGCAAAAAGAAATGGAGAGCACACAACTACTCATAACGAATCCATGTAATCAGGTGCCAATAGGAGCTATAGGTCAAAAAAATGTTACAGTCAGCGGTCAAACTACTCAGGGGGCGGCTGATTTTACCTATCGAGTTACTAAGAGCATCGCCAGTGATGGGTCAATGGGATGGTTGCTAACAGTTGGAGTATCGCGCGGTGATGCCAATGTATCTGTTACGCGTCAGGTCATAAGGCAAGCAAACTATAAATTTGCTACATATCCTGCAACGACATGCTCTGATAGTCCTCCTACTCAAACTCCGGATTTTCTGTATGCGGGGAGCTATTAATATGATAAACACGTCAGTGAATAAGATGAACAGGGGTTTTACGCTGGTTGAAGTTCTGCTTGCTCTTGCTATTGGCACGTTTATCATGGCAGCTGTTCTTACAGCAGTCATGCAAGGGTATAGTTCGTCATCAGGAATTGAACAATCAGTGGCAGTTCAGGAAGATGTGCGTGCCGCACTTGACATTATGTCGCATGAGATAGCAATGGCGTCTTATGCGTCTAACCCATCAGCGAGTTCGATTTGGAGGACTACGGCTGGCGGTTGTCCTTTGTGTGACGACCTTACAACATGCACATATAAGGGTATTCAGGAGGCTACTGCTTCGGCTTTGACTATTGAAATGGATACAGCGGTGCCGGAGAATCTGACGATCGGCGACGCAAATGAAATTATCCGATATGAATATTTGCCAGGCAAGCAGATGGTAACTCGCGCGACTGGCTGTCCAAATGTTTCTCTCGCGCAACCGTTTCTTAGTGCTGATTCTGCCAGCACATCAGCTAAAGCCAGAAATGTTGCTGTTACAAATGGCACGCGTAATATCCCATTGTTCCAGTATTATGATGGTACGGGAGCTGAAATACTGCCGGCAGCTCTGCCTGCTAGGATACCTGATATAAGGCGTATTAAGATAACTGTGGCAGTTCAGGCGACAGTGCCGGATTTCAAGGGGCAGATGAGAGAGATGATTTACTCAACTAGTGTAATGGTACGAAATCATGCACCGATTACGAGCAAATAAGGAGCATAATTGCATGAAGGGAATAATATTAGGGTGTAGGCTGAAAGATAGCTGTGGATATGCTTTTGTCACGGCGCTTCTTGCAATGCTTGTTCTTACAGCTATCGGAGTCCTGGTTTTTACACTTACATCGAGAAACCTCTTCACTACAGCTAGGTTGACGTTTGAGAAGAACGCAATGAACAACGCTGAGAGCGTAACTCAAAATGTCGCTGAACAAATAGCTTTACTGGGCAGTCCAAAAGATCTCGTTCCAGGTGACGTTAATGATTCTAGCAGTAATAAAATTGGGGAATTTGCTAAAGATACATCGCTTAGTACGGTGCACATGGCTAAAATTCCGGGGTCGATGTTAAAAGTAAATATAATACCCTATAAAGCAAGTGGGATTCATTCGTCATCAGGCGTAACTACCATGATCAATGTAGGTATTACGGATACTCCAGGGTCTCAAGATTTTGAGTGAACGAAGGATTGAAATTTATCTAAACCCTTGCTGTCTTTCAGGAGGATCAAAATGGTTAGCAGTATTCTACGATTTTTTTGCTTAACGTTGATTGTCGTTGCATTATTATCGAATTTTGCTGTAGCCGGCGATGAATCGGCGCTATTTACAGGGGTGTCACCTGACGCCCTTATAGTTCTTGACCTGTCTGGTAGCATGGACTATATTCCTGCAGGCCAGGATGTTTACGTGCATAGCGGATATTCATGCGGACACAGTGATGTCGCCCATTCAGCAGTCAAAACAGCATACTATGACAAAGTGTGCAACGATTATGGTGATGTTGCAATTTATAGTTCTGCATTATGTGGTACGTCTGATGTTTATTATTCAAACTCTAATAACTCACAGGGATTTACGACAGATTGCCGGAAGGTGGAAATCGCTAAACGCGCACTTTTTGATGTCTTGAATGCAGACAGTTCGGACAACTACATTAAAAGCGGAATTACAAACAGTGACGACAGCGCTGCTGGAATTCGTTTTGGATTTATGCGTTTCTATAATGCAGGAGGCGATGACACGGGTGGCGATTACACGTCAGGATCAAACAAGGTTCCCAGCGGAATGGACATCGGTGCAAGTTTCAGCAAGCTTTATTGCAATAGAACAAATGGCACGTGCTCCCAAAATGATAGCAATTGCTCAACAGGGACGAGTGGTAATTTTATTTGCAACAGCCAGGCTAACGGCGGCACTCCTGCGGCTAGTGCGCTCGTCGAAGCAAAACTTTACCTAGACGCGAATAAGGCTTCAGATCCTTATAAAAACTGCCGTGACAAGGTCGCTATACTGATTACTGATGGACAGGATACATTTGCGTGCAGTGGTAGCGGCTCTGACTGGCAGGGTGACAATTACAAGAGAAGGCGGAGCATAGTAGCAAAAGCTAAGGTATTGAAAGACGCAGGTTATAAGGTATTTGTTATCGGATTCGGAGCCGGTATGCCTTATTACCTCGCTAACACTTTAAACTGGACTGCATTTTACGGTGGCACAACCAATGTTCTTACATCCCAGTCTGGGGATACTACTGCATTTGTACCGCCGACATCGGGACATGAATGCGATTCGGCAGGAACAGCCGGAAGCGCAAATGTTCCTTGCTATCTATATCAATGCGATTCTAATAACCATGGGCTTACTTGCCCAACGCCGACTAGTACGGCTTGCACACCCGGCAGTGATAACTGCTATTGCTATGCAAGTTCTAGTGATCCAGGACAAACAACACTGTCGGGATATGCTTATATTGCGTCTAATGCTGATGAGATGCGCACTTCACTGGCGCAAACTCTAGCCATAATCAAGGCTGGTACATACTCTTTTTCGGTTGCCGCGATATCAACTACGCGCGTGCTCTCTGAAAACAATATTTATGAAGCATCGTTCTCTCCTATTGATGACGAATCTTTCTGGAAGGGATTTCTTAGAAAATATCAAATTGACAGTAATGGAAATGTAGGTTCTGCGTTATGGGATGCTGGTGATGTGTTGAAAAATACTCTTGCGTCAAGCAGGAATATGTATACGTATAAGAGTGGGGCTATGATCACCTTTAATGCCGGAAATCTTGACCCAACAGATCTTGGGTGCACTTCTGGCGACACGACGTGCAGAGACAACATAGTGAAATATTTTAGAGGGGATCCGACATATAATGAAGATAACTGGAAGTTAGGCGATATCTTTCATTCAAATCCTTTTGTTATATCTACGCCAGCCAGGGGGTTCATTGACTGGTTTGATCCAGGACTAAATTCAAAATTTGAAAGCGCATATGATTCATTTAGAGCTGACAATATAAGGACATCTGACAACGGCAGGCGTGTTGTGGTTGTTGGCGCAAACGACGGTCAATTCCATGTTTTTAGAACTAGCGATGGGTCGGAGGTGTTCAGTTTTATACCGCCTAACTTATTGACGAAACTCGCTCTTGTTTCCCACACGCATGTTGAGGACCAAATTGGTGCCGGAGGAAAGACTCATCAGTATTTTGTAGATGGACCTGTTTCAGCGGCAAATATATGGCTGGGTAGCGGAACAGGGCCAAAATCAAAATCTGACTGGAAGACATACGTGATCTTTGGCTTGGGACGTGGCGCTGATTCTGATGATAATGCTTCTACCCCCAATTATTTGTGGAGTGCTGACAGCAGCTGCAAGGGACCTTTTAAGGATAATTATGAGGCAGGATACGCAAATTATTGCGGTTATTACACATTTGACATTACTGATACATTGAACCCAATTTATAAGTGGCGCATTAATCCCACTGCTGCACAAGCTCCTTATTTTGGCGAGCCATGGAGTAAAATGACAATCGGCCGAATCAAATATATGGGTGAAGAACGATGGGTGGGCTTTGTTGGTGGAGGCGGATTTCAGTATCCGGCAGCTCCGGAATCATGCAATGACGTTGCATATACCATACCAAATCCATCGACGAAGGGAAGAGGTTTATTTATTATTGACCTTAAAACAGGGAACGTTCTTAAGTCCTATACAGCTGGCGATACCGGATTAAGCACTATGCGCAGCATTTTCGCTCAGCCGGCAATAGCTGATATGGATGGTGACGGCTATATAGACACGGTTTATGTCGGGGATTTGGGGGGAAACATGTGGCGGTTAACGCTTTGCAATGCTAACGATGCTGCTGCCGGATGTTCCTCGCCCACCACTCAATGGTCTATGTCGAGGCTGTTTGATCCGTCAGGCGGATCGCAGCGGCCTATCTATAATAGTGCAGTGATGACGTCCGATACCAGTGGTGCGACATGGGTATACTGGGGCACTGGAGACCGGCAGTGTCCGGCTAGCACCTTAAACAAGCATGATCACTTTTTTGCGATCCGTGATGTGAAGACTGCATCGCCGCAAAAATACGGATATTCTGATCTGGTTTCCATGGCCTGGGATTCTTCGACAACATTTAATGCTGGCAGCAATCTTACTAAGCATGGTTTCTATTTAACGTTAGATGATGCCAATGCTGAAAAGGTACTGGGCGACCCCACAGTCTTTTCCGGGATTGTACTGTTTACAACATATAAACCTACACCGAACCCGACAGAACCTTGCGACCGGGCTGGAGTGACCAAGTTGTATGGTTTAGATTATACTTCTGGTGCTGGAGTTTTTACCTCAGGGGCCAAGTCTGCACAAACTAGTACAGGTGGGATGCCGTCCTCACTATTGGTATCAGTCGGACCGACTGGAACTCCTTCGCTATATTTAACAGTGAGCGGTGGTTATGACACGAATGCCTCCACCTTTAGGTTTAATAACTCAGATCTTGAAGCTAAGCTAAAGAAAGGAATTGTGCCTGCAGGTACAATATACTACTGGAAAGACCAAAGGATGAACTAATTAGAGTGTTCAGAAATAAGTATTTCTGGGGAATTACAAGCGGTATCATAATGGCAGCGCTGATAGCGTTTAGCCTAAAGGACAGGGTGTCAACCGGGAAGGCTATCCTTCCCGGTACATCCGTGCCATCCCAGAATAATACAGACGTTAGGTCTGAGATTGACTCAACACTTAAAACAGCCGCTTGGATTGATATGGTAATAATAAGGCCTGAGAATCCATCGACACTTGATGCACTGCAAGCGAATGTACATCTTTATCCTACTGCCCCTGAACCGGATAAGATAGCATATCAATACGAGTGGTTTATCAACGGGCGCTTGGTGAAACAGGATGCCGATGGTTTTCTATCTAAAGGGGTGCACAAGAAATTCAATGTCGTGACTGTAAGAGTAACACCGACCTATGGCGATCAGAGAGGCGCTCAATACATGAGTGCCCCTATAGTGATCGGTAACGCACCGCCAGATTTGTCATTGAACGCTTCAGTTATTCATAAGGATGGTTCATATGAACTGCAACTTAATGGAGAGGATCCTGATGGAGATGTGATTTCATATGCGCTTGAAGATCCTGCTTTACAGGGTATGACTGTTGAAAAGAGTACCGGAAAAATCATCTGGAGCCCATCTTCTGCCAAAATCGGTACTTATCAGTTTAGAGCCTCTGTTGCTGATTCATCTGGCATGAGAACTGCTAAAACTTTTCAGTTTACGCTGGATTCAAAATAAAGTTTAATTTAGCATATCAACAGCTGATTCATTTTATCAAGAGTTTCTAGCCGTTATTAAGCGGTATCACAAGATTACCCCATCCTAATCTGAATCGTAGTATTAAATTATCGTAAGAGTTGCAAAAATATTGATAATTACACTTTAAAGTGGTAGTATTATACAGCTACAGAGAGCATGTCTTAAGTCAGCTCACCAATGTGAAACGAAGAGAAGTCGTCAACATAAAGATTTAGCAATTCGGGGTATGCTGCCACGATGATTGCAAATAATGTTTGGAGCAACAAGCAAGCTGGTGTTAGCTTAATCGAGTTGTTACTTATCATAGCTATTCTTATAGTAACATGCTCAAAATCATTGCCTTTAGTGAAGCCATATCTTGCAAATAGGGCCCTTAAATCGGCAGCTGAAAACTTAGCTGGAGACATTTCTTCTATGAGATACAGAGCTCTGGTTGACAGTACCAAGTATCGAGTTAAATTCAATGTGGATGCAAATAGTTATGAAATTTGGCAATGTGAAAGTAGTGGAGCTATTTGCAATGATTGTACCAATCTGATTGATACGAAATCACCCGCTGCCTTTCGAAAGGATATCAATTTGATTGCAGTTGCTTTCGCTGGCGACGACGGTTTCAAAACAGGGTACGGCCACCCCAGGCCACGTTATGCTCAAAAATGGATTAGAGTCTACTGCAACCATAAAAGTTAATATATCTGGTAGAACATCTGTTGACTGGAAACTCAAGTGAACACAAAAAGAAGGCAGCTTTAAAGTAATATTGTATTCGGGAATGGTAGGCACGAGGGGTTTCGAACCCCTGACCTCTACCGTGTCAAGGTAGCGCTCTCCCACTGAGCTACGCGCCTATTCAGCAAACAACAGTTATACATTAAATACGAAACTCGTTTATTTTGTCAATAATTAGCAGTG
>DATHDG010000005.1:0-4020 GCA_035319125.1 Dissulfurispiraceae bacterium
CGTGAAGCGTAAATACTATATTTGAAAGGATTGAGTGATGAAAATTATTTCTTTTGTTATGCTTGTCATTGCTGTAGTGATGGTAGCACCGATATCAGGTTATGCGCTTGATTACACTGCCGATTTGTCCCTTGGGCTTTCAGAACAATACAATGATAATATATTTCTCGCTAATACTAATAAAGTTCACGATTACATCACAGCCATTGCACCATCACTCGCACTGTCCACTAGAACGGCACAATCCGATGTCATGCTCAGTTATTCCCCAATATTTAACTTTTATAAAAACAACTCGGACCAAAATAACGTATCCCATGCTGCTTCGTTGGTAGGGCATTACAGACCTACTGACAGACTAGTGCTTGGCCTTTCTGATACATTCGCCAGCACACGAGAATCCTCAGCTATCAGAGCCATACAGGGCGCTGGTCCGATTTCCAGAACTAATGAAAGGATTACCACTAATACTCTTGCCGGCGACTTGTCTTACAGGCTTACTGCAAAAATCAGCCTTCTGGCAAATACGGGGTATATATATACAAAATCGCAATCTGGCACAGATGATGTATCTTCTTATACAGGTGGGCTGGGCGCATCTTATGCATTCAATGACAGAACCGTGTTCAGGATTAATGGCACTTATACTTATTTTGATTATAAAAATAGCAGCAATGCAAATGACAGCACTTATACTGCCGGCATCAATTACAGACTAACCCCTACGATTGTCATAGATGCATTTGGTGGTATAGTCATCACAAAAGTGGATGAGCCAAAAAGAACAAATACCGGTTTTACTGGAGGATTGACAGCAACAAAAACATTTGAGCGCGGTACCGCAAGCATCTCATATCTACAAAGCGTTATCGCTGGTGTAGAGAGCACAACTCCGGTTAAACAGCAGACCGTGACACTAAGATATGCAGCACCTATTATTGAAAGGCTGGATGCCACTGCATCTGTATTTTATAGCCGATATAGAGCCATTGGAGGCACTGTTACAGCCGGCACAGAGAATAGAGACGATATTGGCGAATCTGCAGAACTGACATACAGGATATTGCCATGGCTGAATGGATTCATTTCTTATTCACACATTAATTCCGACGATAAGACCGATGGTTCCGGCAGCTACAGAAACAATATCGTAACCGCCGGAATCAGACTGACAAAGCAGGCAAGATTCTAATATATGGGATGCCGGTCTTACAGATGGCGTGAGACCGGCCCTTTAACCTCCTCCAGAATACAGTTGAACTTTTCTGCCTTTCGACCGAAACAGAACCCTAAACTTTCAAAAAGACTAATCTCTCTTACATCCACTTCCCTTCTTTTTATCAACTGTGATGTATCCTGGAAATAGATTTTTTGTCCGTCTACATTAACAACAGTGTTACCAGTCTTTCCCTCCAACAAAATACAGACAGCTGCCGCGCCTGTCTTGTACCCGAAATTGACATCATAAGCTGATGAGTCGCCGCAGCGCACAAGATGTCCAGGCACCACTTCTCTCACTTCGGGCACTTCATATACGCCAGGAGCATACATCCCGCTGTCCTTCATGAACTGTGTTATCTCAGGGTCTTTTTTCATACGCTTTTCCAGCTGCTGGCGCACATACTTGCCGGCACCGGCCAATTTCTTATGCCCGAATGCATCCACTCCTGCTGATTCGTCGTAAAGCATCTCACCACTCGCATTTGTAATGCCTTCAGCAACGACAATAATGTATGTTCCAGCCTTAACATCGCTCCTCTTTACTCTCCCTATATATGTGGAACGCATGTGCTCATACACGACATCGAAATCCACCGGGATCTCGGGTATAAGTATGCAGTCCGCTTCCGCTCCTATACCTCCACGCAACGCGGTATGACCGGAATATCTTCCAAACACTTCGACTACGACAACTCTATTATGGCTCAAACCGGTTGTTTTGAGATCTCTGGTAAATATCGCTATGCGGTTAATAGCCGAGTCTCCGCCCACACTATATGATTGAAGATCAAGATCCATGGTTTTAGGCACATGCACACATGGTATGCCTTGGGAAGAAAGATCAACCACAACACTGCCCGTATCGTCGCCGCCACTGATAACCAGCGCATCAATATTGAACTTTTTTAAACCCTCTTTGATCCTGTCATACTTCTTGGGATCTTTGATCTTGCTGATCTTAACCCTCGAATGTCCAGCTTCCGAGCCGGCCAAAGAGGCTTCTATCTTGCTTACCCTTTCTGCATTCAGAAAAACCACTTTTTCCAGATTCACCAGATTATAAAGACCCGCATAGCCATTAGGGATCACGACGGTTTCAATTCCCTTGGCGAAAGCCTCTCTAGATACTCCCTTTATAACGGCGTTAAGTCCGCCGCAATCTCCTCCGCTTGTTATGATGCCGATACGTTTGATGGACGCCATAAAACCCTCCCTTCGCTATTGAGTAGTTGCATGATAATCCTGGATCGATTTGATCTTGATTTCTCTCTTAAGAAGAGATTCTATTGCCATCACAACAGCTTTGGCGCTAGAAATCGTAGTAGTATAAGGGATCCTGTATTGAAGAGCGCTCCTGCGTATTGAAAAAGAATCTTTCTGAGCCTGAGACCCGGTCACAGTATTGATGATGAAATTAACTTCTTTGTTCTTGATAAGATCCACCACATGAGGACGCCCTTCCATAACCTTGTTGATCACAGCAACCTCGATCCCGAATGACTGCAGATGAGCTGCCGTCCCTCTAGTTGCTACAAGTTTGAAACCAAGTTCGCGGAGCTTACGCGCGATATCCACTGTGTGCGACTTATCCTTGTCTTTTACACTCAGGAAAATCTTTCCTGATGTCGGGATCTTGTTGCTGGAGGCAGCCTGTGATTTAGCGTAAGCCAGTCCGAACTCATCATCGATTCCCATTACTTCACCGGTAGATTTCATTTCAGGCCCCAGCAAAGTATCTACGCCAGGGAATCTATCGAATGGGAAAACCGCCTCCTTCACTGCAACATGATTTATACTTTTTTCTGAAATGAAACCAAGTTCCGCTAAAGTTTTACCGGCCATGACCTTTGCTGCAAGTTTCGCAAGCGGCACACCGGTTGCTTTGCTTACATATGGAATAGTCCTGGATGCTCTTGGGTTCACCTCCAGAATATATATTTCATTTTCTTTCACAGCAAACTGCACGTTCATTAGGCCTTTGACCTCGAGTTCTTTTGCCAGGGCCCTAGCCTGAACCTTGATCTCTTCAACTATGTGTGCAGGCAATGAATAAGGAGGGATTGAGCAAGCGGAGTCCCCTGAATGAATGCCGGCTTCCTCTATATGCTCCATAACACCACCTATTATGACATCGGCACCATCTGATATGGCATCTACATCTATTTCAATTGCATCTTCCAGGTATTTGTCCACAAGTATGGGATGCTCGGGTGAGGCTTTGACAGCACGTTCCATGTATCCTACCAGAGCAATTTCATCGTAAACAATTTCCATCGCCCTGCCGCCAAGAACGTATGAGGGCCTCACCATGACAGGATAACCTATCTTGCCGGCAATCCTTACAGCTTCTTCTATCGACATGGCAGTGTCGCTCTCTGGTTGTCTTAAGGCCAGTTTATCAAGAACCTCTTTGAATCTCTTTCTATCTTCTGCCCTATCTATGGAATCGGGCGATGTGCCAAGAATTCTCACACCCTCACGCTCAAGCGGAACCGACAACTTGAGCGGAGTCTGCCCACCGAATTGCACAATCACGCCTTCAGGCTTTTCCAGATCGATAATGTTCATAACATCTTCGATTGTAAGAGGTTCAAAGTAAAGTCTGTCGGATGTATCATAGTCGGTGCTGACGGTCTCAGGATTACAGTTCACCATTATAGTCTCGTATCCAATTTCTTTAAGTCCGAATACTGCCTGCACGCAGCAATAGTCGAACTCAATACCCTGCCCTATCCTGTTGGGCCCCGAACCAAGAATGATAATCTTCTTGCGACAAGTAGGATTCGCATCGCATTCGAA
>DATHDG010000006.1:0-73299 GCA_035319125.1 Dissulfurispiraceae bacterium
TATATATAGTCTTCCACAATAACGAAGTAAATTTTCTGCCCTGGGTAGCTTTCCTGGTCTGGATGATCGGAAAGTTTCCACACATCCCCGCGTGCAAGATGGTAAATTATCTTTTCAAAAGATATATTTTTCTCTCTTTTAAGCCACTCATTTTTCTCTGCATCCCAATCATATTTCATTTCTTAATTATATTGGGATAATGATTGAACTGTACGGCGTAGTGAAACGAAGTCCGCACGAGTGATTTGTTATGCACCTATTATCTCATTCAGTCCGTCAACAACCTGTGCTATTTCCTCAGGAGAAGCTCTTCCGATTATTTTCCCTATTCTCTCAACAGAAAGCGTCCGAATCTGGCTTATTTTTACCCATGACTCTTTGGGTAAATTCGAGGTTTGTAATTTAAGGGTAAGAGGAAATCCTGCTTTCTGAGGTTGACTGGTTAGAGCTACGGCAATAACTGTCCCCGACCGTTCATTAAAAATATCTTGGCTTAAAATCAAAACAGGTCGTAACCCTGATTGCTCATGTCCCCGCACAGGGTTCAGATCAGCCCATCTAATGTCCCCCCTTAATATTCGGGCCATTGGCTCAGATCCTCGGTTAATCCTTCATCCGCCATTGCCTTTTCAAAGGTCGGATCAAGCTTCGCGCATTCTTTGGCTAGACGGGTGCGTTTTATCCGTGCAAGTTTTTCCTTTACAGCTTCCTGAATAGCCTGGCTGCGATTTTGAAAAATATGTTTACTAACAAATGTGTCCAGCTGATCAATGTACTGTTCATCTAATGTAATAGCAATCTTTGTTTTGCCCATAAAAGCACCTCCGGTATTACTTTATATCATACCGATGGTTTTATGTTGCTGTCAATTGATTGTTTTGCGGCGTTAGGCTTTAAGATTTAGCTTTGTGTATCATAATCTTGTTGCCGTCCGGGTCGGCGATGATTGAAAACACACTAGTGGGTAACTCAACATGCGGAACTAAGACTTTCGCTCCGAACTTTGGCAGTCTTGTCATCTCACTTTCGAAATCATGGACTTCAAGCGCTATAAATGTCCCCTGTGAAGATGGCTTAAACGCTTCGCCAAGGTTTCCAATCGTCAAAATTCCACTACCGACACGATATTCTACCAGTTGGCCATCTGGGCTCTCAAACATTGGTTTTACCTGAAGAAGTTCGCCATAGAAGGCCTTGGCGGCGGTCATATCTGAAACTGGGATTCCAGTAAATGCGATATCGGTGATGCTCATTGCGAATTCCTCTCTTCGTTTTGTATGGGGTTTGAATTTTGTAGCTTAATGCGGCAGTTGAGCGGTGCCCCGCAGGGGCGATCCGTCTCGAACTCCTGGTTCTTCGCCCGAGCTGAGCGAGGGCGACAGGAGTGAGCCGCGCAACTGCCGCATTCTTCCCCGAGCGAAGCGAGGGGAAGAACAAATTATTATCTGAACGAATACTAATGTATATCACATTGTAATATCTATGTCAATTAGAAATGCAATACCTTGACTTAATTGTTGA
Source organism: Dissulfurispiraceae bacterium (assembly GCA_035319125.1). Classification (GTDB taxonomy): domain Bacteria; phylum Nitrospirota; class Thermodesulfovibrionia; order Thermodesulfovibrionales; family Dissulfurispiraceae; genus Fen-1308. Next base: position 1,522 of record DATHDG010000006.1, read on the forward strand.
AATTATTTATATTTTAGTGGGGACTAATATGCTAATACGAATATTAGTCACACGGGGAGGTGCTGATGCAAACAATTCCGGCGGATATTGCCGAGCTTTATGAGAAAACGCTCTCGACGGCTGAAGTCCCGGTGGCCTTAAGCGATTTCTACAAGAAGTGGCTGCGATACTTTTTAGACTTCTGTCATAAATATGGTCACGATGCAACCACTCCGCAAAGCCTCGCGCCTTTTATAGAAAAACTCCGATCAAAAAAACAGTCACCGGCATATCAGAGACAGGCCGAGCATGCCGTTATTCTCGATCATGAAATGCAGAGAAAGCCCGCTTTGTCTTCCGCACAGCCCGGATACCATGCATCCGCTGTGGTCGTGCCGCTGCAGGAAACGAAAATGAATGAATCGCCTGCTCAATCATATGCGCGATCCTTTGGTCCTTCGTTGACGCGCAGCCATTTTAATGACTGGCGCTGTCTAAAGAAATCCGCCTCGCCCGAATGGGACGCGCTTATCGACAAACTTGCGGACGAGATAAAGACCCGCCACTACTCCAGGAAAACGCTCAAAGCATACGCAGATTGGAGCCGAAATTTTCAGGACTATCTAAAAAACAAGCCCCCTGAGGACTTGTCGCAGGCGGATGTAAAAGATTATCTCACGCATCTGGCGGTAAAGTGCAAGGTTGCTGCTTCAACTCAGAACCAGGCGTTTAATGCGCTTTTGTTTCTGTATAGGCATATTTTAAAGAAAGATTTCGGCGAGCATAAAGACATTCCACGCGCCAAGAAGTCGAAATATATACCTGTTGTTCTTTCAAAACGGGAAGTAGACGCAGTGTTGAAGCATCTTGAGTATCCTTTCAATTTAGTGGTCAAGTTGCTCTACGGCTGTGGGCTTCGGTTATTCGAATGTGTCAAACTGCGTATCCAGAACTTCAACTTCGATGAAGGCATTCTGAGCATCCAGGACGGCAAAGGGAAAAAGTCGCGGACTGTTCCGCTGCCTCAGTCTATAACCCCTGAACTTTTGCATCAAATTGAGGTTGTAAGGAAACTTCATGACGATGACCTCGAGTCCGGCTACTCCGGCGTGTTTCTCGATCATCAGCTCGAAAAAAAATATCCGAGGGCTGCCAAAGAATTTATCTGGCAGTGGTTTTTTCCGCAGCACTCTCTGACGTATGTGGCCGAAAATAAGGAGAAGAGGCGCTATCATATACATGAAAGGTACGTTCAGGAAGCGCTCTATGAAGCGGTAAGACGGGCCAGACTCACAAAGCGCGTTACTGCGCACACCTTTCGCCATAGCTTTGCCACACATCTTTTGCAGGCCAATTATGATATCCGCACAATCCAGACGCTGCTAGGCCACAGCGATGTGAGGACAACGATGATCTACACCCATTGCGTGCCGAGTAAAACCGCTAAGGAAGCAAGGAGTCCGCTAGATTTTTGAAAGGCCTGCTTAAGCAGGATAGACGTCATGGCCATCAAGTGCAAACGACCAGCGGTTTTCCAGGCACCCTCTGTATTGCGTTTGATCTATAAAAACCTGCCTATGATCTCGCTTTTATCCGCTTTCGTCAGGTTGGCCGCGATATTCTTCTCCAGCTTCGATTTCACAACCTGGTCCAGAGATTCTACTATTTGACCGTTGATAGCTTTTTCTGCAGCCAAATGCCAGCCATCGCATTTCTCTTCTGCGATTATTCTATTGATTGTTCTGGCTATATTTCGGATGAGTCTTTTTTCATTTTCGATTTGGATATTGTGAGCCTCGCCCGATCCCTTGGCAAAGGAACTCTTTCCGACCGACTCTCCGAAGTTTCCGGCCTGGTCCGAGAATTTCTCCGAGTATTTACCGTGGGCTTCCAGCGAATCGAACTGTTCAATGAGGTCGAGCTTGCCTGTGCCCATAGGCGTCTTTGAAAACTTGTACGCATTGAAATGACCTAAATCTGCTACAACTACTATTTTGCCCATAACGCACCTTCTTTCCTCTGATTGTTATATGGTCAGTATATTAGGAAATGATGCAACAGGCAACGCAGGTATTATGATGAGCGATTCGATACAGCTGTTCTATTCTTTGAAGCGGTACCCGATACCTGGGATTGTGCTGATAAGAAAAGGCCGTGAGGGGTCGGACTCTATTTTTTGGCGAAGATGCTGAATATGCACATCAATTACCCTGCTCCAGGAATAGATCTTATTATCTTTCCACAGCAGCTTTTTTATGACCTCCCTCCGGACAACTTCTCCGCGATGGGCAACCAGAAAACAGAGCAGTTCATATTCTTTCGGTGTCAGAGTAATTTCATGCTCTCGGATCCTGACCAGGCGGCGCTTATAATCTATCGAAAGGTCATGTATGAACGTTATTTCCTCAATTGCAGGCTTTGATCTTCTTAGTAAAGCTTTTATTCTGGCCATAAGCTCGAGAGTTTCAAATGGTTTAACCACATAGTCGTCTGCACCTCCTTCGAGTCCTATAATTTTATCGGACACCTTATCCTTAGCTGTAAGCAGGATTATCGGCAAAGATTGCCGGCTTTCTCTGATAGTCCGGCATATCTCGAATCCGTTGCCGTCCGGCAGCATGACATCCAGCAGTAGCAGGTCCGGGTCGGACGACTCAAGAATGTCTCGCCCGTCTTCCCACGTTTCTGCTGTGGATACTGTGAAGCCGTTAAGCTCCAAGTTTGCTTTCAGCACACGCAGGATGTCAGGGTCGTCATCAATCAGAAGCAGTTTGTCAGACATTTTTCAATCTATTATAGCGGATTCCTTTTCGATTTATGCCCGGAGCAACCTAAAATAAAAGCAACTTCCGTTAACACCATCGCTATTAATCCCGATAAAACCGCCATGGGCGTCGATGATGCTGCGACAAATTGCAAGACCCAGGCCTGATCCCTCTTTGCTCCCGGATTTGTAGAACTTATCGAATACCACACCCTGTCTGTCCGGAGTAATTCCGGGACCTTGGTCGCAGACTTCGGCTATCACGTAAGTGCCGTCTGTGAATGTTCTCACTTTTATATCTGAGCCTTCGGGGCTGAATTTAAGTGCGTTTGAGAGCAGGTTTATCATGACTTGTCTTAACCGGTCTTCATCAGCCAAAACAGTAAGCCCATCATCGAGATCCCTGTTTATGCGGACATTTCTCTTATCCGCTTCTACCTGGAAGTATATTATAGTTTCAGCAGCAATGGATGAAAGATCCAAAATCTTTAAATTTAACTCAGCCGAGCCTGTTTCGATTCTCTCCAAATCGAGCATATCGTTAACCATTCGGATCAAGCGTTCTGCATTCTTTCTAATTACTTCAAAGAATATATAGAGCTCATCTATCGAGTTCTGATCTGATTTGGCAGATATGGCTGAAGCAAGTCGAACCGAAATATAATCCATTGCACCTTTGATCGACGTCAGCGGTGTTCTCAGTTCATGTGATGCTCCCGAGATGAAGTCAGATTTTCTGGTGTTGATTTCACGGAGGAGGGCGTTCGCCTGCATAAGCTTCGAGTTGCTATCTTCGATATCTTTTGTTGCTGCCTTTATCTTGTCATTAAGGCCCTGGTGGTATTCGGAAAGGGCTTTCGCCATCTCTGCAAATGTGCGCGAAAGATCCTCCAGCTCATCGCCGGTAGTCAATACTTCAGAGGGAGGGATCCTTCCCTCTGAGAAATCTTTCATTGAGGATTTCAGTTTTCTAGTGGGGCTAAGCACCAGCTTATTCATCATAAGGAACATCGCTATGACAAGGGAGAGGACTGTGAGAATATTAGCAATGACCATCTCTTCCTTGTTCTTAGCAATTTCAGCCAGCGTCTTATCTATCGGTACTGTGATACTTATGGCACCCCGCATGTCTCCAACCTTATACCCCTGTTTGGCATGACAGCGCAGGCATGATTCTTCAACATACAACGGAGATATGTACCGGAGGAATTTTGATTTGCCGATTTCCTGAACAGAGAGCAATTCATATAGCTCTTTTGTTTCGAATCGACTCATTGCATCCCTCTCGAAATCATCAGGGGCGTTTTCAGGGTTAATCAGATTACTACTCGTAATATGGAACCAGTATAACCCTTGTTCTTTTGCATATTCAGACAGGTCTTTTGTAACCATGGCCGGAGTTTTGATAATATAGCGCTTTCCTTTGGCATCCGTAATATCAGCATCAGTAGTATATGGGCTGGGCTTCATTGAAGGAAGCCTCTCGATGAATATACCGCCATGATCAGCGACCCATTTGCGGGTGATGACGATCTGTTTAAACAATATCCTCACTTCTGTTTCAACCTGCCCCATAATGAGCTTCTCCTGCCTTTGTGCGAGAAAATGAAAGGATATGCCGAGAGCAATGATCAAGGTAAGGCTGCAACCGATTATGAATTTGAAGCTCAGAGCGAATCTGGGCAAATGAAATCTTCCGGACATGATTAATATTAAAGAGGAAAACCTTCTTTCCGCAACTGTATCCAGACTGGATTATGATATAATGAATAAACGCGAATAGTCCTGCGCATTTTCTGGAGGTTTCCGATGGCTGACGAGCATTCATTTGACATAGCTTGTGAATTGGACATGCAGGAGGTTTCCAACGCGGTGACCCAGGCTGTGAAGGAAATCGGGCAGCGGTTCGATTTTAAGGGCAGCAAGAGCAGCATTGATTTGGACAAGGGCAAGGCTGTTATTACCCTCGTGTCCGACGACGAGTTTAAACTTAAGAGCGTGGTTGACATTTTGCAGTCCAAGCTGGTCAAGCGCGGCATTGCTCTTAAAGCCTTGAGCTATGGCAAGATAGAGCAGGCTGCTGGCGGCACGGTGCGTCAAATGGTAACTTTGCAGCAGGGCATACCTCAAGATAAGGCCAAGGAAATCGTCAGGCTTATCAAGGACACGAAGATGAAGGTCTCGTCGGAAATACAGAAAGATCAGGTTCGGGTTCGGGGAAAGAAAATAGATGACCTGCAGGCTATCATGTCAATGCTAAAGGAAAAAGATTTCGGAATACACCTTCAATTTGCGAACTATCGATAGATCGGAACGGGGGATTAAGATGGTTAAAATGTCTCATGTGAGGTCTTTGTACAGCAAGATGCTTGTGACGTGCTACGAATTTGAAGGAAAGAAATACGTTGCCAATCAGCACGGGGATTTCGATGTCTTCGAAGGAGAATACACTCGGGACAACAAGGTCGGAACGCTCAAGGCGCAGTCCAAAGAGATGCAGGACCTCATTTACATGTATAAGAAGCAGGGCAGATAGGTACAGGCTCCTCAATTTTTCCATGCATTGGCTCAAGATAAGCCGGAATGATCAATTCTGAAAATAATCCTTAAAGTCGATTGATGACGATCAATATGCACCATTTGCTCGATTCGATAATATGTATGTTGACAGGCATAATCAGCTCAATCATGGGTTGCCTGATCCGTGAGAGTTTCAGGAAGCTGCTGAGTCTCGTCTCACCACTTATATTGTCTCGACATCTTCACCAAGTAGTTTGCTGAACCGGTCGGTACTGCAGATCGGCACATGGCATCGTCTGTTCGTTCGCTGGTGCTTGGATGACAAGGCTGAAGGGTCTAAACAACATGCTGTCTTGACGGTAGACAACGAATGTGTTATCGTTAAAGGCAACTTTAAAGGTATTTGCGTTGGAATGAGGCCACAAACACTTTTAACTTTGTGGTCTTTTTTATTGGAATACCTTATGGTTTAGATATCAGATATTTTAAGATTAGGAGGAACAGAAAATGGCAAATGGAACAGTGAAATGGTTCAACGACAGCAAGGGTTTCGGTTTTATCACAAGTGAAGATGGAGGCGATGTTTTTGTACATCATACTTCCATCCAAGGTAATGGGTTCAAGAGCCTCGCCGAAGGAGACAAAGTCAGCTTTGATACTGAAAAAGGACCTAAAGGTCCAAAAGCTATCAACGTTGTCAAACTTTAGTTAAAGTCGATTGGGAAGGGCTCTTCCTTCACAGTGGAGCCTTGCTGGACCGGAGGCGGATGAACAACAGAGAGAAACAGGCAGCAAGGGCGGAAAGAAAGCAGCAGAAAATTGAAGCTGGATTTGTGTCGTCATATTTCCCGAATATTTCCAGTATTATCATCAAGATGATATACAAGCAAGCAGGGTTAAGTCAGTCATTACTTCGAACTGTTAATTATTTCCCCAGCAGTTATGCTTTTTTCGAGGTGGATTGTTTGAGCAAGGAGTGTGTAATGGGCGGCTTCGATTTTACACACATATTAAACGCTATGGTAAGAACTGGTGTAAGTGCATCAAGTGGAGAAATCACTTGCGGAGGCGGACCTGTTTCAGGCCACTCGGCTGTTACTTATGAGATTGCAATAGACTACCTAAAATAATTATTAGTGATTATTGCAATTGGGGACCGGCCTGCTTCGGACGTGACTTCATATACTATATAATGCAGGCTTTTTAGCGCTCGGCAGCAATAGAGACTCGTTAGAGTATGGCAAACATTCTATGGAGGTAAAAGATGAGCACAAAGATCTACGTTGGGAACATAGCTTTTAATGCAGCAGAGGATGACATTAGAGTATTATTTTCAGCCCACGGCCAAGTTGAATCAGTGAAAATGATAACAGACCCCCAGACGGGAAGGGCTAGAGGGTTTGGCTTTGTCGAGATGGCGTCTGCTGACGATGCGCGTAAAGCTATAGAGGGATTGAATGGCAAGTCTTTTATGGAAAGGATACTCACCGTTTCTGAAGCTAAGCCGCAGCAGCCAAGGGATAGGGGGATGGGTAAAAAGAGCGGTGGCTTTGGGGGACAGAGAAGAGGCAGCGGAGGATTTGGCGGCGGTAGAAAGTCAGATCGCGGAAGGAGATAATATCACTTGGAGATAAAGGTACAGGGAAATGATGTTGAGAGAGCCTTAAAAATGTTGAAGACCAAACTTCAGAAAGATGGCCTTTTTAGAGAAATCAAAAAGCGAAGTTACTTCGAAAAGCCATCCGTCAAGAAGAAGAGGAAACAAGCAGAGGCGCGAAAGAAAAGAGCAAAATCTTCCAAATTCGGCTCAAGGTATAACTGAATTCCACTGCTAAGGCACCGAAATGGTCGAGATGTGCTTCGGTGCCTATCTCAGGCTCAAATTTACAGTTCAGTTCCATGATTGAAGATTTCATCTGTGTAATACCCTTATCAGCATTCCCATAGTTCTTTATTTTGCTGGTCGCTGAGCGTTATCCTGAATATGTTTATCAAGTACTATCGGGCGGCGCCCCACGGATCGACTTGGTGTTCTGTCCCAAAAATAATATTCATAGAGGCTGTCGATCTTATAACTAAAAGTGAAGGCCACATCTCCATGCCAAAACATTTTGATCCGGATGTCATAGCGCGGTTCAAGAAACAGGCTCCGGCTTTTGAGGCAATATATCGTTACATACAGCTTATGTTTAATGTGATTTTATGTAATAATATATGATTATGTAGATGTTATCTGATACGCAGACGATGGAGTGTAAATATGCATATATATAATAAATCCTTGTCAGGTTGCCTGTGCGACAGACGCTCTTTCCTGAAAGCATCTTTTATTGCTGTTTCAGCTCTAATTACCAATTCAGCTTTTTCAGATGCACGGCAAACATTGCCGGAGGGGAAACTTACCCTGCTGAACATTCATACTAATGACAAAGTTTCGGTCAGGTACAGGCATGAATCAAGTGGATATGATGCTGAGGCATTAAAGGAACTCAACTGGGTTCTCAGGTGCCATTATACCGGAGAGATACACGATATTGATACTAACGTAATAGAAATTGTAAATCTGATAGATAAACGTCTTGGCGGAAACAATGAAATCTGCATTATCTCGGGATACAGATCGCCTGAGTACAATAGAATGCTGATCAGCGAAGGCAGGCATGTTGTTAAGAACAGCATGCATCTGCAAGGAAAGGCTATGGACATCAGGATTCCCGGGGTAGACCTATGCAGGCTTAGAGACGAAGCGCGTAAATTAAAATTAGGCGGGGTCGGTTATTATAAGGAATCTAATTTTGTTCACGTTGATTGCGGCAGAATTAGAACCTGGTGATTCATGCAATAGACAGAGTAATCATTGTACTCATAATAATACCTTTATTCTTATGTGCTGAAAGCATATCTGCTGACAATAACTCTAAGCCTTCATTTACTGAATCAGCACTGACGCCGTTAATAAAGCAACGGGTCGATAAGTTAGCATCGCATTCCCAAAGATCTGTTCGTAATGAGGAAATATACTCTGCCTATCTGGTAACCAGATTTTACAAGGGGAGAGATTATGCTTCTGCGTGGAGCTACAATGGCACATTGCAGCAGGTTGATATTCTCATTAAAGCAATAGATGAATCTTATGGCGAAGGTCTGTCTCCGGCATACTATCACCTGGCTCCTATAAACTCGCTGGCAGAGAATATTAAGAAAGGACTATCGAGAGATCCAAGCCTTCTTGCTGATCTCGATATTCTTTTAACGGATGCATTTCTAACACTTGGATGTCATCTTTCCGCCGGATGCGCGAACCCGTTGACTGCTGCATCTGAATGGTTCGCAAAAGGCGGCAAGGTCGATGTTACTTCACTCCTGGAGCAGGCACTCAGGAAGAAGAGAATCCGTGAGACGCTGATGCAGCTGCGGCCGGAAAAGGATATTTATATTCGATTGAGACATGCCTTAGCCGAATATAGAGAATTTGCACTTAAGGGGGAATGGCCGCAGATGTCAGCAGGGCCGGCGTTGAAAAAGGGAATGACGTCTGAACGTGTCGGTGAACTGAAAAAAAGACTCGTTGCTTCGGGTGATTTGAAACTGAAAGAGACGATGCCGAACAATCGGTTTGATGACAGCCTTGAACAATCAGTCATTGCTTTCCAGCTACGCCATGGCATCAGCGCGGACGGCACTGTTGGCCGTACCACACGTAAAGCGCTTAACGTGCCTCTGAAGCAGCGCATACGTCAAATTGAACTGAATCTTGAAAGGTTAAGATGGATTTTGGGTAACATAGAAGATCGATTTATCATTGTCAATATCGCAGATTTCCGATTGTACGTAATTGAAGGAGATTTGCCGGTGCTTTCAATGAAAGTCGTAGTTGGAAAACCTTACCTCAGCACTCCTATTTTTACATCGAAGATGACTTACATAGTAATCAACCCATCATGGAATATTCCTAAAAGCATAGCTCTAAAGGAAATCCTGCCTAAAGTGCAAAGAAATCCTCGTTATCTTGCAGAGCAAAACATAGACGTTCTGCAAAACGAAGGGACTCATGAAAAGAAAATAGATCTGCGGAATGCGAACTGGTCTCGAATAAATAGCAACATATCGCAGTACAGATTTCGTCAGCAGCCTGGGCCCAAAAATGCTTTAGGACAGTTGAAATTCATGTTCCCAAACAGTTTTGATGTCTACCTCCACGACACCCCTGCGAAGAGCCTTTTCTCAGAGAACATCCGCACATTCAGCCACGGGTGTATTCGCATTGAAAAGCCTGTTGAATTGGCTGAATATTTGCTGCGGGAAGATCCGCGTTGGACGCGCGATGCGTTGATTGCTGCTATTGATAAAGGTACAGAACAGGTTGTAACAATTCCTAAGCCATTAAATGTTCACCTGCTTTATCTGACGGCATGGGTTGATAATGAGGGCTCCGTTCAGTTCAGAAATGACATATACGGAAGGGATAAAAGGCTGGAACAGGCCCTTTTCAAGAAACCCTATATTCCATAGAAGCTGCCTTCCGGATAGAATTCAGACGTCTCTATAATTTAAACAGTGGCGTTGCGTTTCTGCAATCGCAAGAGTGTCTTTTATGTGGTATGATGACATATGATTCCACCTAAAGAGTTTATACGCAGGATCCATCCGTTTTCTTTCTTGTCGGAAGGTGAACTCGACACCATCATTTCCGGACTGGAAGTCGAGCTGTTCGAAAAAGGGAAAACTATATATAAAAAGGGTCAGCTACCTGAAAGCGTCTATCTTGTATTCTCCGGATTGATAGGCCTCTATGATGACGACGCCGTGGTTGATTCCCTTTCTAGGGGGGAAACTTTCGGTATTGTGTCACTCTATGGGCATCCGTTGAATTCGACTGCAAAGGCGGTAGAGGATGCAATTTGTTATGCCGTGTCCTATCAGAAATTCAAGGCTGTATTTGATGCAAATGAGAGATTCGCATCTTATTATTCCGATCTAATCAATAGAAGGTTCCGGTTGTTTAAGGCGGCAGCTTCCGACAAAAAGATTGTTGAGGAGGCCTCGTTTGTCCTGGAGGTAGATAGGATAATTTACAAGAAACCGGTTGTATGCAACTCGGCGCAGACGATAGCAGGTGCAGCATCCGAGATGGACATGCACGCTGTCAGTTCGGTCGTAATTATAGACGAACGCGAGAAACCTGTCGGCATCCTGACTCATAAGGATTTGAGAAAGGTGTTGATCCTCGGCGACAGGCTGGATTGCGTGACCAGGTTCATGTCGTCTCCGGTTAAAACTATTGATGCCCGTGCCACGATCTTCGATGCCTTTACTAGGATGGTCGATGCCGGCATCGACCACATGGTCGTAACCAAGGAAGACAAGGTCTTTGGAGTGATTACGCGTAAGGACATACAGGTCCACTTGGAGCCTTCTTTTTCCATTATGAAATTGTACAGAAAGGTAAATCGCGCAGACTCTATCGATGAGCTTAAGGCCGTATTTGACAGCCTAAGGTTGTCGGTATCGAAGTTGGTGCTTGCAGGCGCGAATTTCTTCGACCTGACCAGAATGTTATGCTCTGTCCATGATGCCATGGTTTTCAAGACTATAGAACTCGTTGCCGCTAAACATGGGCCAGCAGCTTTCTTGTGGCTGCATATGGGCAGTTCGGGCAGAAAGGAAGAGATAATCGCCACCGACCAGGACAATGCCCTTGTGTACACAGGAGATAGGCCGGCGGCGTTGGCTGCAGATATCAACGAATCCCTGGCTGTGATCGGCATTCCTAAGTGCCTTGGAAACTATATGGCATCCAATGATATGTGGATCCAGCCCCTGTCGGCATGGAAGGAGTATTTTTACCGCTGGTTCTCGGACCCGGTTCCGTATCATCTGAGATATCTGTCGGTGTTTCTGGACATGCGGCCTATATATGGAGATATGACACTGTTCGACGACTTGCTGGAATCTATAAGGCCTGCAGTCAAAGCCGAGGCCGTCAAACTGATGGCGGAAGACGCGATTGATATAAGGCCCCCGCTCGGGATTTTCGGCATACAGGGCCTGCACCACGGCGTGGACCTAAAAACGCACGGCATTTATCCTATCGTCAACGGAGCCAGGGTCCTGGCGGTCGACAGGGGTTTTTTCAGGATCACCAATACCAGGGAGAGGCTGGAGGCGCTGCACGCGGATTCGACGATAAGCAACGGCATGTGCCATGACCTGATCGAATCATACGGTTTCATTCAGGATCTGAGGCTGAGGCATCATGCGCGGGCCGTATTGAATCAGTCTGCCCTGAATAACCTTGTGGCTGCAAAAGAGCTGTCCCATATTGATCTGCTCATATTGAAGGAATCACTTAAGGTTGTCGCGGAATTCCAGAAGTTCATGATGAAGAGATACGGCGTCAGCCGGAATATAGTTTATAGCCAACTGTGAGCCTGTACGAGCATGGACCTGCTGACTGCAAGATTTTATGCTATTGATGTTGAGACCACGGGATTGGATCAGGCAAAAGACGAGATCATATCGTTTGCCTGTGTGCCCATTGTCAATTTAAAGATAATCGTGCGTGAAAATTACTACACTCTTATTAAGCCCGCAAGGTACAACTACAAGGCGATGAAATACCACGGGATAAGCCGGACCGATCTGCAGGCTGCGCCAACCTTTGAAGATGTCTCGGACCACCTGCTGAAAATGCTGGACGGCATCCTTGTCGGGCACACGGTGGAGTTCGATTTCAATTTCTTGAAAAAGAGCTTCAAGGCTTCCGGCTTAAAGTTCAAAAAGGACCTTATCGATATAGCAATGGTTGAAAAATGGCTGACGCAAAGATGCAACGCAGAAGGCAGGGGTCTTACCCTCGACGACATGATTGAGGCCTATGGCCTGAAAAGGCATTATCGGCACAATGCAGCCGCGGATGCCTTCTTTGCCGCCCAGATTTTTCAAATGCAGATGCTGGCAATGATGAAGTTTGGAATCGATTCAGCAGAAAAAGTCATAAAAGCCGCCAGGAGCTGTAGATATGCCAATAGCGATACTGTATGTTAGCGCCGGGCGTCTTGACTTTGTAGCATTAGGCCTGTAAACTCGACAAACTGAAATAAGTTTCTGAAGGAGACAAATATGCGTGCTGACCCGCCGATTTATACGGAAAAAACAGAGTGCCAGGATTGCTATAAATGCATCCGAGAATGCCCCGTACAGGCGATCAAAGTCGAGTCCGGCAGCGCTTCCATAATGTCGGATCTTTGCATACTTTGCGGCAAATGCATCAATATCTGTCCGAAAGGAGCGAAAAAAGTTCGGGACGATCTGCAGGAGGCAAAGAAGCTCTTGTCTGATTGCGGCAAGGTGATAGCTTCTATCGACCCGTCTTTTGTCACAGAATTCTCCGGAGTGGAACCGACTCAGCTTATTGCCGGACTCAAGGCTCTGGGGTTTTATGGTGTGTCTGAGTCGTCTCTCGGGGCTGAACTTGTAAGCATGCACGCAGACAGGCTTCTTGAACAGTCAAACAAATCCATTTTTATTTCATCTGCTTGCCCCACTATAGTTCAATACTTGCGAAGATACAGGCCGGAATATGCCGGGCATATCACCAGTCTGCTTTCACCGAGTCTCGCACATGCCCGCCTGCTTCGAGAAACTTATGGGCCCGAAATAGATATCATTCACATTGGACCGTGCATAGCAAAAAAATGGGAATCGGACGTTCATCCCGAGCTTATTGATGTGGCACTTACATTTGAGGATTTAAGACATTGGCTGAAAGAGGAGAATATCGATCTGAAGTCTATTAAGAAGTCATCAAAAGACGTCTTTATACCCCGTCGCGCCAATGACGGTGCACTTTACCCTGTGGTTGGGGGGATGATAGAAAGTATACGCGGGCGCAGGAAGAAAGGATTGCAGGCCCAATTTATCTCATTTTCGGGCATTAGACGCCTGAAAAACGCTCTGAAAGGATTTGATGAACTGGAGCCGGAAGGCAATCTATTCCTTGAACTTACTGCCTGCTTCGGAGGCTGCGTGAATGGGCCCAGAAGCATGAGTCGCTCGGCAACGGTTTGTAAGCGATACAAGATCACACAGTATGCACGGCCGGCTTCCCCGAAGATGGCAGAGGAAATTGATATTCATGAGGACTACCCACCTGAGGTTGTGCCGCAGGCAGTTTATTCCGAAGATCAAATAAAGGAAGCTTTGCATCAGGTAGGGAAATTTGAAGAAAAGGACGAACTTAACTGCGGTGGATGCGGTTATGATTCATGTCGTGATTTTGTCTGTGCCTTGATTGGTGACAAGGCGGAAAAGGCGATGTGTGTGGCCTATATGCGCAGTCTGGCACAGAAGAAGGCAAATATACTGATCCAGAAGATGCCGTCTGCTGCGGTGATCGTGGATGATCAGTTAAATATCGTTGAGTATAATCCAAACTTTGTCGGCCTTTTCGGACAGGATGTTGACGATACTGAAGGCGGTACACGTCTGGAAGGTGCCAACCTGAGGGATTTGTTGCCTTTTCACGAGCTTTTTCAGGGCGTCCTGCTCAGCGGCGAAGAAGTTGTTGAGACGGATCTGCGTTTTCAGGGCCGGATACTTCATGGAATTATTTTCAGCATTGAAAAGCATTCTCTGGTTGGTGCCCTCTTCGGGGATATCACAATGCCGGCGATGCAGCGTGAACAAATCATCAAACGTGCGCGGCACGTCATTGAGCAGAATCTTATGACCGTTCAAAAGATCGCATATCTCATGGGAGAAAATGCAGCAGAGTCCGAAATCATACTTAACTCAATTGTCGAATCATTCTCGGCGAAAGGAATGGACGACAATAATGATTGACCTGCGCGAGCATAACTTTCTGGAGGTTGACCATCACCATATGCCTAAGAGCGGTCAGGTTGCGTCGGGTGATATATTCCTATCCCGTAAAATCAAGGAAGAAGACAGGGTCATATCTGTGCTTTCTGATGGGCTCGGGAGCGGTATTAAGGCCAGCGTTCTGGCGACACTTACTGCTACAATGGCACTGAAGTATACTTCCAGCTCTATTGATATCCGTTCGTCCGCAGAAATTATTATGGACACTTTGCCTATATGCAGTGTGCGGAAGATAAGCTATTCGACATTCACCATCGTTGATATCGACCGCAATGGCAGAACACGCATAATAGAGCATGGCAATCCTCCGTATATTTTTATGCGCAATGGAAAGGAAGTCGCAGTTGAGAAACAAGTGATCGAGCTCCGCAAATGGAGTGACCGGCATATACATTTTTCCGAAGTTAACATGCAGTTGGGTGATCGCATTGTATTCTTCTCTGATGGAGTATCACAGGCGGGCATGGGCAGCAGAGAGACGCCGATCGGATGGGGTAGCGGTGTTACTGCTCACATCGAACAATGTCTCAGGGTCAACAGAGAAATGTCCGCCGGAGCAATGGCGCGTAATATAGTTAAAAGAGCCATGCAGATGGATGGCAAGGGTGCCCTGGATGATATTACCTGCGGTTTGGTTTATCTCAGAAGACCTAGACAACTGCTTGTTGTGACAGGTCCTCCTTTTTCGAATGCAACGGATCAGATGCTGGCAAAGCTCGTTGACACTTTTCCCGGCAGATCTATCATATGCGGCGGTACAACAGCTGATATCGTTGCCAGGGAGCTTGACCGTGACATTGAAACAGACATCAGATCAAATATACCCGGAGTTCCGCCTTCCGCCCGAATGCAAGGGGTTGACCTTATTACGGAAGGGACGCTCACTTTGGGGCGAGTCGCTGCCATGATAGAAAGTGAGCCGCCCTCTCAATACAGCAGGGATCCGGCATCTAAACTGCTGGAAATGCTTCTTGATAGCGACGTAGTATATTTTGTGGTCGGAACGCGCGTTAACGAAGCTCATCAGGCTCCCAATATGCCGGTGGAAATGGATCTTAGGCGAAATATCGTGCGCCGCATAGCTGATCAGCTTGAAAGGGTGCACTGTAAGGAGACCCGCGTCAACTATGTTTGATTCCATCAGCTGGAAGAACTCATCAAAATGTGCGAACTCTTTAGGCCAATATGTCGGTGTTAGCCTTAGCAGGCCGAGGCAAAGCAATAGCAGACACAGCATATTACGACAAAATTAAAAACCTATAACTCGCCTCTGTCCGTTGCTTTCGATTGCGAGATTGTCGAAGCAGATAACTGAGTCCGCTTTGGTCCAAAGCCCTATATAACCTTTCAGAGTTCTGTCAGTTTCATATTTTATTGCAAGCTCGCTATTTAAATAACCTTTGATGTGCCGGCCCCTGACCTCAACAGAGATGGTGTGCCATTTCCCGGTTTCGATTGTCTTTCTGATTGCGAGTCGTTCTATTTTGCGCCTATTTACGTACTGATAGAGAGCCATATTTCCTTCAAGGGAATTCGACGTCATTACAAAATAATTGTCGATGTCAGTAATTCCAAAGGCTATGCCGCCAGCCCTGTCAACTTTTCCTGATATCGGCTTGATATTCACTTCTATGCAGCCTTCAGAGTATTCTCCATCCCTGACGATTGCCAGTGGACAATAGTGGTATGCTTCGATCGTATCAAGAAACTCATGATAAGAGTCGCCCACGATTTTTCCAACAATCCTTGAGATGCCGGACGAGAGACGCTTTCCCCATCTCGATCCATCCTGTAGACAACATGACCGGCCATCTTCAACTGTTATGCCCCAGTGCCCCCTGCGAATATAAAGTTGAGGAAGGTCACTGTTTTTAGTCACTGCAAGAAAATCGTAAGTGCCGCTGAAAAAAGCCTCTGTCAATTTATCAAGCTCATCCTGGTTTGTCAAGGTCATGTCGAGAAGACGCGTGGATGCAAGCAGTCTGGCGACCATGTCCAGCTTCTCTTCAATTGATTTCTTGTCGTATCTTGCAATAGCTGCCGACAGCAGATCACCTTTTATGGCAACCCTGAAACCAAGCCGCTCAAGTATGCTGCCCATAAGCTGGATTCTTAGTGAACGTCCATAATAATTTCCGGCTCCTCCGGAGAATTGAAGCGATATGTAATTCTGCGATTCGTTGTCACCGCATAAAGTGTCCATAGTCGCAAAGTGATATGCAAAACGGACGCTAAGATTCAGGTAGTCTTCCGACAGTAGCGCGTAACTGTCTCCACCTGAGATCTCTCCAAATTCTGATAAAGCAGCCGCAGCAAGTGATGAGGCAACTTTATTGCCGCCGGTACTCATTGTCCCTTCCCAGCTGACGCCTGGATGAGCGAAACCTCGCCAGACGGCCTTCATCGGGACAGAATTAAATTTGTCCGGCGTTATTTTGTCACAAGTTGTCAAGCCTGCCTGCAGGCCATTGCCAAGATCAATTATCCACAGATCCATTGGCAAGCGGGATGAGAGCTTAACGGATGATTTTGACTTAATAGATGTTTCTGACAAGCCAAACATCTCACGGATTGCCGTTTCATGCGTGAACCGAACTATATCATGAAATGTCCGGCAACCTGCCGGGGAAAATGAATTTGCATCGGCATCGATGAGATTAAGTGGAGACACATGGTCCAGAATACCCCTCATCCTCCGGTGTATTGGGCTGTCGAATATAACCTTTTTGGCAGGTTTAATTTCTTTGGCGAGGTCTTCAACTATACCGCGATATACTGATGTGGCATCAGCCCACAACGTGATAACTTCACCCTGCGTCAAAATATCCGTAGCATTGCCCGCATCAACTATGCAGGGTATTGCAAATTCTCTTGCCACAGACGACATATGGCTTGTCACGCTTCCGATGTCAGTGATTATGCCTTTGATCCTGCCGATAACCTTGGCATAATCCGGTGAAGCAATTTTAGCTACTACTATTGCATCATCAGGAAGGTGCAGCAGATCTTGCTCATTTCCAAGTATGCAGACTGTCCCTGTCGATATTCCGCCTGAAGCAGTCTTGCCGCTTTTAAGCAAAAGCGGGTTTTCCGGTGTACTCACGCTGCGTTGCCGCGCAATATCGATATCTGGAAGGTGAAGCGGCCTCGACTGGAGAATGAAAATGCTGTCACGTTCATCAATGGCCCATTCGATATCTTGCGGACCTGCGAAGTAATTCTCAAGAATAAGCCCATATTTTGCAAGCTGGATAATTGTCTGATCATTTAAAGAAGGCAACATTCGTTCTTCAACAGGAACGGACTGAATATCTGTGCCCCCGTTTTGCAGGTTAACAAGTCTCGACGCTTTTGCCGTCACCTCTTTGTTGATTATCCGATCTTCGAATCTGTCGACAATAAATATGTCCGGCGATGCGTTTCCCGCCACCAGATGCTCACCAATTCCCCAAATTGAGGTGATCCTAACCGGGCGGGAATCGGAAAGGGTCGGATCGACAGAATAGACCACTCCGCTGGCCTTTGAATCAACCATTGCAATACCAAGGACACACATAGGGGTCTCGCGTTCGTCCAACCCGTAATGCAGCCTATACGCTATCGCTCTGGCGGAGTATTTGCTTGCCAACACTGTTTTATAGGCTTCTGATATATTTTCGGATGATACGTTCAGAACAGTATCGTATTGCCCTGCGAATGTAGCCTCTGTATCTTCGCCGACAGCACTGCTTCTCATTGCAATTTTTATATTCGATCCTGAAGATTGCTCAAGTTTAGAATATGCCTGGCGAATTTCATCCATGATGTCATTGGGGACTGGTGATTCCAGTATCATTGCACGCAGTCGCTGACCAGCAGATTCTATTGCATATATAGATTCTGATGTTACATGAGATAGCTCCTCCTTAACATGCCTCAATAGCTTATTGGTCTGCAGGAATCGCTCAAAAGCAAGAGCAGTAATTACAAATCCAGGTGGTGCCGGAAGACCCAATATATTTCTTATGCTTGCCAGATTGGCAGCTTTTGATCCGACCATTCGATACAGATCTGCCGTAACATTTTCGAGCTGCATCACCAGTCTCCCGGTAGGCAACGAGCATCTGGGATTGAATTCTCGGAATAGTTCGCTGTCTATGGCTGCAGTAGAAGCAGACAACGAAGAATAATCTCTACCTGTCAATAACTCCAGCGCATAGATGATGCCGGTAACAGCCTCGATTAGTTCCTCATACTTTATTCTGACTGATGTGAGCGTGAAAGGATTACCCGAGTAGTAAAGCTTCTCCATTTCAGCTATCGCATTTAATGCTGCATTATTGTGCTTTAAGAGTGTTTTGAATGAGACGTATTTTTTTGCGGCAGCACTTTGCGTGGATTTTAACTGAATACATTTTCCGCCTTTGAACAGCATGTCTCGAAGCTTTTTCATATCAGGAATCCTTCATATATTCGGCTATAACCTTTTTCATTTCATCCCTCAGCTGCCGGTACGTGGAGGCAAATCCAAATAGAATACCTTCAGACGCTGCAGCTGAAGAGAGTGGATCGTGAAAGAAGATGTGATCCTGCGTAGTGCAGTCGGGCAGAACTGGACACATGCGCTCTACGTCTGAACATAAGACAACGACTTTATCGAAATTCAAGCTCTTGAATATGTCGATGTGTTTGGAGCGTTGTGAGCTAATATCTACACCGATTTCACGCATTACCTTCACGAGGTCTTTAGGAACTTTCATCGGCATGGTGCCTGCTGAAAAAGCAGCCCATTTCCTGCCGAACATGTGGTTGACTATCCCTTCCGCAATCTGGGAGCGAATAGCATTGCCTGAACATACAAATAATATGGTTTTCAATCCCGCAGCTTTTGCCGCCCTGAGTCTTTCTTGTTCTTTTTCAGGCATAAATTTTCTTAAGATGAGATCGTTTTGCCGTTTTCAACGCAGGCATACATTACAACTCGGTAACACCTTAGGCATCTGGATGCCTCAAGCACAGCTTCTTCAGACGTGTAGCCCTTGTCCACTTCACGAAAATCATGCTTTCTTTCCAGAGGCAGCTCATGTCTCACGACAACCCGGCCCGCGCCCTTGGGCAGTGCAATTGATTCATTTGGATCATAGACGCCCAAATTATTAATGAACTTGTCGTCAAAAATCTCAGCGAGCGTTTCTGTTGATCCATGCGCCAGATAGCGATCAATTGCCAGGCTCACGCGTCTTCCGTGCGCACAGGCCTTGATCAGCACATCAGGACCCGTTACGCAATCACCGCCCGCAAAGACGCCCTTTCTGGAAGTCATCAGATTCTCATCAACTATGATGGCGCCTTTCTTTGTAACATCTACGCCGGGAAGATTGCACATACAGTTGAAATCCCCTTCCTGACCGATTGCAGCTACAATCACATCAGCATCGAGTACGAATTCCGACCCAGGCACCTCAACTGGCCTTCTCCTGCCGGATGCATCCGGTTCTCCTAGTTCCATGCGCAGACACTCAAGACCTGCAACCTTGCCTTCCTGGCCAATGATGCGTTTAGGAGCAGTCAAAAAATGGTAATGCACGCCTTCAGCCTCTGCATCATCTATCTCTACAGGGTCAGCAGGCATCTCTTTTCGAGACCTGCGATAGACTATATGAGACTCATCAAAGCCAACCCTGAAGGCTGTTCTGACGCAGTCAATAGCTACATTTCCGCCGCCTACTACAACCATTTTCTTGCCTTTCGGCACTTCATCGAGAAGGCCCAGATTTATATTTCTCAGAAAGTAGACACCGGGTACATAACCGTAAATGCTCTGATCTTCTCCTTCAATGCCCAAGCTTTTATGGCAGTGACACCCCATGCCTATAAAGACAGCTCGAAACCCTTCATTTTCCAGGTCATCCAAAGTAAAATGAGGGCCGAGGGCCTTGCCGTAAACGATTCTGACCCCAAGCCTTTCCACTTCTGCCACTTCATCACGGACAATATCCCGCGGGAGCCTATAGTCCGGTATGCCCACAGCAGCCATGCCGCCCGATTCCGGCAGCATTTCAAATATAGTAACCTCGTAGCCTTTCTTTGCCAGGAAGGATGCGCAAGTGAGGCCTGAGGGTCCGGCGCCGACGATAGCAACCTTGGATAGCTTGGGTTCTGTCCTGTCCTTAAAGCTGTCCGCCGTGCCTGCCGCTTTACTTAAAGACTCGCGCTCGAAATCAGCAACGAACCTTTTGAGATGGCGTATCTGCAAGGGTGCGTCTATCAGTCCTCTTCTGCAGTTGGATTCGCATGGCCTGACACATACCCTGCCCACGATGCCCGGCAGCGGCAGGCGGCTTTTTATGCATTGCAGAGATTCGCTGAATCTGCCAGCCTTTATCTCTTCGATATATTTCGGTATGTCCAGGTGGATGGGGCACGCCTGCATACATGGCGCCGTCAGCATCGAATTATATGCGAATTTTGTAACGCATGTTTTATCACTTTTACCGTTTCTGTTGAGAGCATTAATGAATTCAGACCTGAAGTTTTCCAGAAGGTAAATGAAAACCCGGGGAAAGCTTTGGCCCATTTCGCACATGGAGGCTACCGAGATCATCCTGGAGAGCTCTTCTATCTCTGTTAGATTCTCCTCATTCCCGCGGCCTTCACTGATTTTTGCAAAGAGGTCGGCAAGCGCCCTGGTCCCCGTTCTGCAAGGATTGCATTGTCCGCATGAATATTGTTTGACAGCTTTGGCATATTCGCTGCAAAGCTCTACTATGTCTAGTCCAGGATCCATGACCTGAATGCCGGACCATCCGATCACAGCAGCAACACGCTGACCCCCGTACTCGAGCGGTCGAGAATTGTCTACTGGCCTGCCATTCCAGATTCCAATCGTTTTATCCATAATTTCCACAATGGCTATCAGGAGGGATTTGGCCGGTCAGCGACTCGGCGTGTATTACGCGGGAGCATTCCGGACAAAGGTTTCTAAATGCTGTTTTCTGTTCAGGGGTGAGACGGGAAAGCACAGAGCTTATGAACTTTTGGGTTGCATGGGCTTGGCCGCACTGCTCGCATTTTACCAGCTCCATCTTATTGACGACTTGCCCGTAGAGAATAATATTTCTGTCCGTTTGACTGTCCTCGATTCTAATCGCCTGTACCGGACATATGTTCGCGCATGTCCCACAGCCGATGCAGGCTTCTGCGTCGATTACTACGCGACTCGCAACCACTCGCGACCCTGATCCGCCATCTGCAAGTGAAAGCGCTGCAGCGCCAATGGAGTTGCGGCAGACCTTTACGCAGAGTCCGCACAATATGCAAGGATCCTTCTGAACTGAAGTGAATCTGGAAGATTCTACCCCCAAGGATTTGGCAATGCTTAGTAGCGACTCAGATGCAGGCGTATTAGCCATGAGCAGCTCAACTATTGTTTTTCTTATTGATTGGATCAACGGGGATGCTGTATCAATCTTTAGTCCTTCCAGGGCGGTTAGATTGCATGACGGCAGTATAGTTCGCCTCAGACCCGGACCCTCAGCCTCAACTATACAAAGCCTGCATAATCCCTGCGGGCCCGGCGCCTTATGGTAGCAAAGGGTTGGAATGTGAATCCCTTCTTGAAGGGCTGCTTCAAGGACGGTCGCTCCTTCTGCCGCCCGCACGTCTTTGCCATCTATCTTAAGAGATACCATACGTTTTATGCAGGCTCTTTCGCCAGTTCCTGTGCATATTGTTGTCTTTTCAGTTCAGAAGCCTCTTCTGCGGACATCCATCTCAGCGCGTGGGCTGTGCACTTGGTGACACAAGCGGGCTTAAGGCCTTTGTCGATTCTGTCTTTGCAGTAATCACACTTTACTGCCTTGCCGCTGTTTCTATCCCACTGCGGGACACCCCATGGACAGGCCGTAATGCATGATTTGCAGCCGACACATAGTGAACTGTCTATAAATACTATCCCGTCTTTTGCCCTTTTCTGCATTGCACCCGTAGGACAAGCAGATACACACCAGGGTTTCTCGCAATGGAAACAGGGCATAAAGACAAAATTGAGCCGGGGAATCCCCCTCACATGTTTTGGTCCTACCTGGATTATTCTGCAGAAACGAGGCCCGATTGCCAGGCAATTTTTTGTCTTGCAATGCACCTCACAGGCGTAACAGCCAATGCACCTTTTTTGATCCTGATATATGTAATAAATGCTCATTGTTGTCTCCTTAAGCCTTCTTTACCCTCACCATGCACTCGAGGTATGCGACTCCGCCGCCAACAGGATCTACGGTTTCGAGCAAGCCTTTCTGGAATCTGGTGTCCCGCAACCCTTTTTTGAAAGAGCGAGTTTTCAGCGGTATTTCGCTGCCGAATCCATGGAGCATGAAGACAGCCTCCGGATGAATGAATGGCGTGACATGCGCTTTGATAACTCCGTTGTATCCATCAGTACTCACCTCCACCTTGTCGCCATCCCGGATCCCGATTTTATCAGCCTCTCCTGAGTTAAGCCAGAGGGTATTTTCGGAGATGATCTCATTGAGGTAGGGATTGTTTTGGGACTGGGCGTGCGCATGGACAGCTGTCCTTCCAAAGGTAAGCCGGAAGTACCCATCGCCCGGTTTTTGTGGCGACAGGTATGGGACGAAAGAAGCAAATCCAGCCTTTTCGAGCTTTGGCGAGATCAATTCTATCTTGCCGGATTCGGTTGTAAACTTCACCGCATCCCTGGGCATCATGATGGGGTCTTTTGCAAGGCTGACAAAGCCTTTTGCCTCGAAATCTTCAATTTTCACGCCTGTGGGGCCGAGCTGATAATTCCATATTTCTTCTATGCGCCTGAATGGGAAATAACGCCCCGCGCCCATCCGTTCAGCAAGAACAGCGAATATCTCCCATGCCGGCTTGCTGTCATAGCGCGGTTCGATTGACTGCCTGCGCATGATGAACCCAGGCTTTGGTCCCTTCTGGGTTGCGATTATGTTTGAACGTTCAAGGTATGTCGCCTCCGGAAGTATGACATCGGCGTACCATGCCGACTCGCTGTAGTTCACGTCGATCGCAACGAAGAGATCGAGATTGTCGAGCACTCTTCTTTGTTCGTCGGGGTCCGGTAAGGCTGCCACAGGATCAAAGCGATAGGCTATGAAAGCCTTGACAGGATAGGGTTCTCCTGTCCTGATGGCTTTGTATAGATTAACCATGTGCCCGGTTCCGAGTGATTTATTCTTCATCAGCGAGTCTACGATCCTTGCTTCAACGTCAGGGATATCGGCACCCAGCGATTTCAGGCCTTTTCGCCCGGCATCTTTTGGCCCCTTTGCAATAATGAGGCCGCCTTTCGTTTCGACACTTCCCAAGAGAGCATTCAGGATATATAGCATGCGGCTGGCATAAAAAGAATCGATGTATCGCGACAGCATCCAGCCGCCGTGAAATATTGCATTGGGCTTTGCTGCAGCCGCTTCGCGTGCGACTGAATAAATCTCATGCGCTGCTATTCCAGTTTCCTTTTCAGCCCATTCCGGAGTGTAAGGAGATACGAATGCCTCCAGTTCGGCCAACCCTGAAAGATAACGGCCGACATATTCAGTGTCTAAGAGGCGCTCCTTGATTATAACGTTTGCCAGCGCCAGAAGCATTGCATAGTCCGTTCCCGGCCTTATGGTCAGAAACCGGTCAGCCTTTGATGCGGTTACCGTAGCCCTGATGTCAACGTAAACGAGCTTCCCGCCTTTCTCCATACCATTTAGGACATTATTTACTTCCTTGACCTGGAGAGACTCGAATATGTTACGTCCAAAAAGCACTATATATTTTGCATTTGCAAAATCGTAACCAATGTCACCACGTCCATATCCGAAAAGGGACTGGCATGCCATATTTACATTTTTTGCGCAGGAATCGTCATGATCAAAGTAGTTGGGAGAGCCTATAGCTTTCAGAAAACTCTTTGTCAGGTCTGTAAAAGGGCCGCCCCGATCAGCCAGGGCTATAGATTTGGCGCCATAACGCTCTTTTACAATCTTCAATTTTTCAGCTATATAGTCCAGAGCTTCATCCCACGAGGCTTTTCGCCACAGCCCTGATCCACGGGCCCCTTCACGTATCATAGGATGTTGAGGCCGTTCAGTGTCATACTCAAAAGAAAGACCTGCCGATCCCTTGGCACAAAGGGCGCCTTCGATGCCCGGCACATAAGGGTTGCCCTCGATCCAGCTTACTATGCCTTTTTCCGTCTCTACTCTTATCGGGCAGCGCACTGCGCACATCCCGCACATGCTGAATACCGATCTTGTCTCAGTCATACCCTTCCCCTGATCACTTTTCTAGATGTGATGCTTTTTTAAACTTGCGATAAAGAGGGAACAGGTTACAAGCTGCCTGTCCCTCTCATTTAATTAATACAGGCCCAGCAGGTTCAGGGCAAGTATCAGGAGTCCCACAACAGCGACGCGCTTTACTGTAATGGGGCTTATGCGCTTGGCTATCTGAGGGGCAATAAAACCTCCAAGGATAGCCGCAGGGAACATGATCAGGAAAAATGTCAGATCGAAATTCCCAAACTGGTAATGGCGCATCGTGCCCATAAGGGTATTGAAGAAAATCGCGAGCAACGAACTGCCGACAACTATATACATTGGGAGACCCAGACCAACTGCCATTAGCGGAGTCATAAACGGCCCGCCGCCGAACCCGAACATAGACGATACAACTGCAATCAGAAATCCGCCTATTACGCCGAAGACTGTATTAACCTTGAATTCGTGACCCCAGAATTCTACTATCATCTCACCCTCCTATTAGCCTTTTGCCTTTGCTGATTCTTCGGCTTTTTTCCTGAATTCCTTAAGAATGGCCTGTTCCTTTTTGTTCTTTGACAGATAAGCTGGTGTAGTCTGCCAGAACATGAGCGCCGCAAGGATAATTAGTATCCAGCCGAAAACGAACTTGTACTGATCAAGAGTGATAAGTTCGGTCAACTTCGGGCCGATAAAACCTCCGACAACCATGCCCATGCCTATGGTGATTCCCAGCTTCCAGTTGATAAATTTGATTTTGGAGTAGTTGTATATTCCGCTGCCCTGGGAAAAGAGCACCGTCGGCATGACAGTGCCGGCTACAACAGTGTGCGGCAATGGCCACCATGAGACAAGCAGTGGATTAAGGATAAAACCTCCTCCGGCGCCCATCAACACGCCGAAGATTGAAATGGCGAGAGTGAGGAGAAATGGCCATACCAGATTCAGGCTGGTGCCTGCATTGCTGAGGTAGATGTTCGGGAAGTGTATATTATTCTCAAAAGTCACCGGCTGGCTTTTGACACCTTTGTCCACTACTGCGACTATTGAATATTTGCCCGGAGCGAGGCCTTCCCTGATCTTTACTGAAGCCTTGTATGTTCCATCAGGATTGACGTCAACATCTGCACCTATTACCTTGTCGACAGATCGGAAGCGGGCTTTCACCAGTTGCATCGATCTTTTCTTGTTCTCTTTATCGTCCATCTGTGGGAGAAGATCGCCGCGAGATCCGATAATGCTGCCTATCAATGTGGCCTGGTACCTGTCGATTTTGGCCTTGGCGGGCACAGAGTATGAGATGTCTGCACCTATGTCTTTAAGCGCCTTGGAATAGCTCCAGTTCTTTCCTTCTTTTTTGATTCCCTCAAGAATTTCCTTTTTATCCTTAGGCGCGAATATCTTGTAGTATGCCGGCATGTTTTCGGTCATATACAGGATGTAGGGCCTTTTGCCTGTTTCTTTGTCGACATCTGCATCAAAACGCGAAGCACGCACTACATCGGCTGACCACACCTCCAGATAGACGGGTTTGCCGGCCGGTGCCGTACCGGTCACAGTTATTGTGCCGCCATTGTCCAGAGTTGTCTTATCGATGGCGATGGTCGGCATCATTGCCGGCGTTGCCGTATCCGTTTTCTGGTCCTTGTTTACATCTGCCGGAACCTGGTCCGCAGCTTTTTCAGCGAATGCGCCGCCCTGCCACATCATAAATATTGTCGCGCTGAGCGCAATCAGCAATGATGCCCAAAAACGCTTCATACAAATTCCCCCTTTTTATTTGATCAAATCGTCAAAAGATTGCAATAATGATGCCGGAATTGATGATAAGTTGGTTGATTATAAGAGAATGAAATATCAGTAAATTCCATTGTAGGAGCTGAATGGACCTGTTCCGAACAGGACAATCGCATGATCGTGCTGTGCCAAATGGGACAGTCTGGTGCTGGAGGATCTGTTATTCGGGGCAATGATGATTTGCCCTGCTGAATGGATCCTGGTGATAATACTCGCTGAGAACTCGATAGAGGTCTGGAGCATTTTTTTTAAGAGCAACAGGACGATCAAAGAACTCCTCAGTTGCAACGGCGAAGAACTCCGCTTCATCTTTTGCTCCATATGAGTCCATAAAGGTCTTTTGACCAAGGTCAGCCAGATGTCTCAAACGCTGGAATTCATGCGAACATACTGCAACCCATTCTATCAGCTGGTCTCGATCAAGAATCGGGGTGCCATCGGCAGCTCCATCCAGCATATCAAGTTTGTGCGCAAACTCATGGTAAACGACGTTATGACCTTGTTCGGGATGTTTGGCGTTACGAAGTACGGCGTCCCAGACAAGAATTACAGGGCCATGAGGAATCGACTGGCCTAGAATGGGAATGGAGTTTTCTATGGGATCATATGTATGATCAAAGATGCCGGGATGATATTCCGGAGTCACTACAGTAGAAGGATATACAAGTATTGACTGAACATTACGATAATAATCATGCGGTAGCCCCAGTTGCAGAAGACATGCTTGAGCTGCGATGGTAACGCAGATTTCATCGGTGAGATCCAGGCTGCCGCAACCTTCCCAGTTCTTCTCTTTCAGGAATACATGAATCATGGCTTGAAGCTCTGAACGTTCGGCATCAGACAACATGCAATAGTGAGCCAGGTTTGCTCGCAGATAGGAGTCCCACTCTGGAGGAAACTGACGTTTTCGAAGCTCGGCACGCCGGTGCTCACGCAACCAATGAAACACAGTACGATTCCTCCTTATCAAAATAGTCTAGCAGATGAAGGCAACAAATAGACTGATGCGCAAAGAGCCGATGCTGGAAAGAAGGCGTAACCAGGGGGAACGCGTTTATTTCTCCAGGATTAAAGTCACCGGACCATCGTTCACAAGCTCCACATGCATCATGGCACCAAATATGCCGGTTTTCACAGTTAATCCGAATGCACCGAGCTGTGTTATAAATCGCTCATAAAGATGGCTGCCTTTTTCAGATGCGGCAGAGTTTGCAAAGTTTGGCCGTCTGCCTTTACGGCAATCTCCCAGTAAAGTAAACTGCGAAACCGCAAGAACTTCGCCGCGAATATCACGTACTGATAGATTCATTTTGCCCAGATCATCAGGGAATACTCGCAAATCAACGCATTTTGAGGCCAGGAAGTCGATATTTTCAGTAGTGTCGTCTTTATGGATTCCGACCAACAGGAGCAGTCCTTTGCCGATGCTGCTGACTTCATTGTCGTCAATAGTCACTCTGGCCTTGGTTACCCGCTGCAGTACGATCTTCATAATAGATATTTAATTTCAGGCGGTCAGATTTTGCCGCACTTTTTTTCAGCGGTGCTTCTGACCTCATTAATGCTTCGCCGAACTTCGTAGTCAGTGTTAATCCAGAAGTTCAGCAGCTTTAAGGTGATCTCTTTCAATTCAGCGCATCGCTCTGCGCTAAAATCATTGCCATTAATGATTTCATGGGCTCTGCTAAAAAGCGGTTCAATATTTTGCGGCTCTTTCTTGTTGAGGCCGCTGCTATCCATATGAAATGTTCCAGTTGAATTGGGGTTCAATTCCCTGTATGCCGATTTTTCTCCTGCAGCCACTTGTGTGGCCATAGCTAATGCCGCCAGTAACACAAGAATTTTCATAAAAATCTCCTTCTCATGCAATATCTGTATTATATTGGATAATTATAAGCAATTATCTACCCTTGGTATTAATGTTAGGCAAAAGTCATATAAACATGCCTGTTCGGATAAATTATTTGAGTCCGATTAAACACTTTATTTCCGTATTAAATAATATTGACAGTAACAAGAGTATATCTTTACCTTCATGGTAAAGATTTTGTAGAAATGCCGGTTATGACTTGCTCAAAGCGCGGAGTTACTCTATCATAATAGCGGCAGCTTCGGTATGCTTGCATTGCATATATGATCAGCAAACACAAAGATAAGCTTGGTATTCTAGTCATCGGTTCTCTGGGAGTTGTATTTGGAGATCTCGGTACGAGTCCTCTGTACACTCTTAGGGTCTGTTTTTCAAGTTTCTTCGCAATTCAGCCAACAGCAGAAAATATATTAGGACTCGCCTCACTAATTTTTTGGGCACTGACTTTTGTTGTGAGTACCAAATATGCATTATTCATCTTACGTGCCGATGACGAGGGCGAGGGCGGTATCTTTGCAATGCTGGCGCTGCTCCATAAAAATATGGGGGCCAAGCTTAGCCGCAATATCATTATGGTAATGTGTTTTGGTTCTGCACTGCTTTATGGTGACGGACTAATAACCCCTGTCATATCGGTATTATCTGCCGTAGAAGGACTAGAGGCGGCAACGTCTCAAGCAAAGCCCTTTGTGCTGCCGCTGACGTGCGTGGTTCTGGTTTCCCTTTTTCTCTTGCAAAGTCATGGTACAGGGAAGATAGGAAAATTCTTTGGTCCTGTCATTCTTATTTGGTTCCTCTCCATCGGCGCACTTGGAGTAAATGCGATACTGCGTCACCAGGAGATCATTTATGCTGTTAACCCGGAATATGCTATAAATTTTTTTATTAACAACGGATGGAAGGGATACATTGTGTTGGGAGCAGTTGTCTTGTGTATCACCGGTTGCGAAGCATTGTATCTTGACATGGGGCATTTCGGACGTAAGGCAATCCGTGTTTCATGGTATGGACTCGCACTTCCAGCCCTACTTTGCAATTATTTCGGACAAGCTGCATTGGTTTTATCGAATTCGAAGTATGCTCAGGACCCATTTTACGGACTTGTACCTCAACAATGGCTCTATCCAATGGTTGGCCTTGCCACATTGGCTACCATCATAGCTTCTCAGGCAATCATCTCAGGTGTTTTCTCTATGACCAGGCAGGCGATGCAATTGGGGTATATCCCGCGCATGAGGGTCATTCATACGTCTGAAATGGCTGAAGGGCAGGTCTACATTCCAGTAGTAAACGTCATGATGCTTATTGCCGCTGTCGCTTTGGCACTTGGTTTCAAGCAGTCTGAAAATCTCGCTGATGCCTATGGTATTGCGGTTACTGGTGACATGTTCATTACCTCAACTATGTTCTTCGTGATTTGCTGGAAGATTTGGCGCTGGAGTCCATGGAAGTCCTTGCCGCTCGTAGCAACTTTCTGGATTATCGACGGATCATTCTTAAGTTCCTGTCTCCTGAAGTTTTTCTCAGGCGGCTGGTTTCCGATCGCAACGGCACTCTTCATTCTATTGCTTATGATAACTTGGCGGCAGGGGTGGGACATACTTGCTGACAAGATTTTTGAGATGCAGATGCGAATAGACAACTTCGTAAAGCGTATCGCTGCAGACAAGCCTATACGTCTCCGCGGCACTGCTGTATTTCTATCCACGTTTCAGACGGAAGTGCCCCCAATGCTTCAGTATCACCTGAATCATATTGGGGCCTTGCATGAGAAAATACTTATATTGTCAATTCTAACTACAGATGTTCCGGAAGTGCCGGATAATAATAAGCTTGATGTCCGAAATCTGGGGCAGGGAATTTATCGTGTTACAGCTCAGATGGGATTTATGGAAACTCCCGACGTACCGGGCCTCCTTAACCTTGCAAGATATAAAATCTCTGATCTGAACTTAGAAAGTACGGTCTATTATCTTGGCAGGATGTCGCTTGTGCCCGCCAAAGAAAGAGCTATGGACCCAATACGCAGATTTTTATTTTTATTCATGCATCGCAACTCAGTAAGCCCTGTGGTTTATTACAATATACCTCCTGATAAGATATTAGAACTGGGAGTGCAGCTGGAGTGGTAGAGATCGTAAAAAGTTGCGACTTGGCTGTATAACCACTGCTTACAAAAGTGTTTGCGGCTGTGGGTGTAACGAAATCTCTATCCGTTTTGCTATATATTTTTATCTTCCCAGACTGTTAAAGACTACGCGTATCTATTCGTCGGGGTTGTATGGCTCTTTGACTGATACAATTGGTTTTCCGGATGATGATGGTGGCCGAAACAAATGTCCCGTTATCATACCCTTTGTAGTACCAAAGGCGGCCACAGCCCATGCGGTTATCAGGCCTATATAATAGAATATGCTAACCCATTGAAACAGAGG
Source organism: Dissulfurispiraceae bacterium (assembly GCA_035319125.1). GTDB lineage: Bacteria > Nitrospirota > Thermodesulfovibrionia > Thermodesulfovibrionales > Dissulfurispiraceae > Fen-1308. The sequence continues at coordinate 32,041 of DATHDG010000006.1, forward strand.
AAGGCCGGTGTGATATGCTAATTGTGCGATACCGGTTACGCAGGTGCCGACCGGGAAGGTAAAAGCCCAATAGGTCAGTGCAAATCTCATTTGTCGGCTACGAGCTCGAAGAGTCAGAAGAATCGCAAAGCAGGTCCACAGGATAACAAATCCAAAAATAGGCACACTATATAACACGGCAAACAACTTAAAGCCATAAGCGATCTGTACAGGAACAGCATCAATTGCGACAGTACCAAGTATGCCCGCAACAGTCATAGATTGACCTAAAGGACCTAAGACAATCCATAGCGTAGGTACCCTGGAAGTGCCGGATGTGCCGTGATGCGCCAACCGACTCCATATCATGGATATGATAATCAGGGCTGCCACGAGGCTTAACCCGAACATGGAAAAACAGAGGTAAAACATAGTTTGCCTCAATACCCCCCCTGGGGCATGAGGTATGAGCATTGCGCCGATTGCAGCTGATACCATCGGAGGAACAACAGGCATCAACCATCCTCCAAAAGCAGAGTCCGAACGAACTTTGAATACCGTGAATAAACGATAAGGAATTGTTATGGCTGATCCAATCCCTGCAATGGTGCCAAGAAACCATAGTATCCACGTAATTCTAAGAGCAATTTCCTGATCTAAAATGCTGTTGCCCAACAAAAGAGTCCCGCCTGCAATGGTGAGAGTGGCCATGGGCGGGGCCCCATAGAACTGAGCCATCATCGGGTCCTGAAAATGTCTTTTCCAGGCATTATGCTGATGGAATAAGTGGGCGCATGTGGCAATAACAAGACCTATAAACATAAGGGAAGCTATGCACCATATGACTACAGCAAAGCCGCGAAGATTTTGTGAAAATATGGGTAATGATGCAGCTGCATTGGCAATGATCCCGGTGCCCATAACCGATGCAAACCAGTTCGGACCGAGTTCATAGTCATTGGTCGCTCCTGTGACCGTATAAAAAAAACGTTTCCACCAGAAGCCTTTGGTGCTTATGTTTCTAGGATCGTTGACCATGCCGGCCTTACCATGTTGATGCTGGTTTCTCCTGATCAGATATCAAATGATTATCCGACTTTAATAAAAGTATATCATCATTAACCTGAAAGTCATTGTACCAATGTCAAAAAAGCACTCAGATTGCGCTACAATCCTCAAATAACTGCATAATGATTATATTTACTCATGATATAATTGAATTCTACGGATATCGTTAATGGAAAGATCACTGTCGTCAAGCCAGGAACTCTACCACGAAATTTTCGGTTCTATCCTTGACAGGACTGAAATGAGCCCCTATCTTCTGCTGCGTGCCGGCGGCTACAGGGCTGCCCTGAGGCAGGCGACTAAGATGATGGGAAACCGTGGTTTCGATACGCGTGGCAGCAGCGAGCTTAGGCCCAGCGAGAAAAGCCGGGCTTTGAGATACGTTGAACAGGCATGCAAATATTTTTCTGAGTGGATGTTTCCGTTCTGTCTTGCACAGCTTGAAAGTCTTCTGTCCTTGAAATCAGAGAACATAGAGTTGTATGAAGAATGCGTGAGGTCATTGAATAAGCTTCGACAGATTCTTGCTGACCCCTTGTTCAGGCATATAGTAAACGATGATCCGCGGCATCTTTTTCTGCTTGCTTCATCAAAAAAATATCCTCATGTATTCCAGGGATATCAAAATGGAAACTTGCAAGTGCCTGAGGAATGGCAACATATGGCCTGTGCTATTCTAAAAATGGCCCACTTGGCCAAATCCGTAGAAGAAGATAGTCAGGATATAAATGATTACGCGCAGCTTGGAATGTTTCTTGAAACTGAAGGATTGAGCCTTCAGGATCTTTATAGATACAACTGGGAAAATCCGGTCAGACTTCCATCAAGCGAAGCTGCACACAGAGCGTTTGTGAAGATCTCGACTTTTTTCCATAAGATTCGGGAGTCCTTGATCTTTGATACTAAGAAGGGGTGTCTCGTTTTCAATAGCGGCGATGGAGTAGATGTCGACATTGCCGAGATAAAGGCGAGACTGAAGAGCCCTGAAAGCATGTTTACCAAGCTGGGCAAAAGCGTGGAGGAGGAGGCATACGATATAAGAGATATCCTTGCGATAACATTCATTTTGAAAAGCAAGGAAGACACCCTTAAGCTTTTTCACGCTCTGCAGAAGCGGGGGGTAATATTACAGGAAAATACGGTTTCTCATTCCATAACTCAGACGCTTTTTGACAGTCCTGATGATATGGTAGAAGCGACACGCCGGCTTATGGTTAGCCTTTCTCAGAGCGAAGGCCGAACGGAACAACCTGATAGCGCTGACTTGCGAGAAAATGCAGGAAGGTTTTTTGAGGCATTGAGTGTCAATGCAGCCAAGAACCTGCATTCATCAGCCGGTCACAAAAAATTTCAGTGCAAGATTACTTTTTCATTGCCTATTCATCGAACAGCCGACACAAACCAGATTGTCGTACCCGGCACATCAGCATATGAAAATAGGGATTCGATCGGAATAATGACAGAACAGCATACGCTCAGCATAGAGCTGCGTATATCCGATGAGCAAAGCTGGCATGACTCAGAACAGCAAGGCGACTCCCATCATGATGCGTATAAGTTTCGTCAGCTGATTTCGGTAATGAACAGGGTATTTAAGGGCAGCTTCCGTTTTCCATCAGAGTATATCGAGCAATTACGGAGAGATCAGATCAGGCTATTTTCTTGAGGATGACTTTAATGCTGCCTATTGGCCAGTCTGTCCTGTTCCGGATATCTCAGATCCGTTTTTTACATTCCAAAGCCTGACAGTGCTGTCCCAACTGCCTGAGACGGCATATCTGCCATCAGCAGAGAGCGCGGCAGATGAAATATAATTTTCATGTCCATTGAAGGTCAGCATGTCTTCGCCGGTTGGCATGTACCACAGCTTCATAGTTAGATCCTTGCCGCCGGCAGAAAGCAGGTAATTCCCGTCTGCCGACAGTGAAAGTGCAGTGATCCAATATTCATGACCCATCAGCCTCTTAAGCAATTTCCCCGAGGCAATGTCCCATATGGCTATGGTGTGATCCCAGCTGCCAGAAATAGCTAAACTGCCGTCTTGTGAAAAAAGCACGGCGCTCACTACGCTTCCATGAGCATCGAATTGCTTCAATTTTGCTCCTGTAGCGATATCCCATAAGATTGTCGTCGTATCAGAACTGCCGGTAAGGATGAATCTGCCGTCCGGCGAGAAAGCTACAGAAGTTACAACATCATCATGGCCTTTAAAAAGGCGCATCACTTTGCCGGTCTCAATATCCCATAATATGGCTGTCTTGTCAGAGCTGCCAGAAACCATTTGTCTTCCGTCTGGTGATATTGCTATTGCATTGACCGCCGCTGTATGGCCCTTGAATGTGCCGGTCAGCCTGCCATCGCCGACATTCCACATAAGTATTATTTTGTCTATGCCCCCTGACAAAACAGACTGGCTGTTCCGAGAAAAAGCGACGCATGTGACATGATCTGTATGACCTTCAAGCGATGCGATCTCTTGGCATGAAGGAACTGACCAGAGTTTTGTAGCCATGTCCCATCCGCCGGAGGCAAACATGCTCCCGTCTGGAGAAAATGCGACGGCTGTGACGATATCGTTGTGGGCAGGCGATGCAAACTTTCGTTCATTAAGTCCGGCGCAGCCGTTTAGAGTCATAAAACTGACTGTAATCAATGCGATTGTGCTGCTTCTTATCAGATTCATTCGCGTGATCAGGGCAATTATGGTGCAATAAACGCTCATAATGTAATATAGTAATGTGCCGCGGAAAAAAAAGTATAGTTCAAGATATTCATGATCAACCTAACCAAAAGGACTTTCCTTGATAAAGTCAGAAAAGGGTTGATTCCAACTCTTTACAGAGAGGTGGACTATGCAGATCCGTTCATTGTCTACCGATCGCTCGTCAAACGCAAACATACCATCTTTCTGGACAGTGCAAAAGGGACACCTAAAATAGCCCGTTATTCATTCATCGCAGCAGATCCATACCTAATTTTCAGGATCAAGGATGGTGAAATCGAGCTGGATGAGTGTTGCAGCGGGCGGAGAACGGTGTCTTCCAGAACACCAACAGAACGCCTGAGTGAACTCTTGATGTCATATCCGCAAATGCCGGAAGATGGATTGCCGCCTTTTCAGGGAGGTGCAGTGGGGTTGCTCAGCTACGATTTTGTGCGCTATATTGAAAAAATTCCTGCGAAATCAGTGGATGATCTCCAGATACCGGATGCACACTTCCTTTTTTTTGATCGCCTGATGGCATTTGATCATGTTTTGAAAAAAGCATGGATTATATTCGCGCCCGGTGCGCGATCAACAGGGCTTGGATACGTGGACATTCAGGATATTGACTGGGGGGCTGCGTACGACGAAGCAGAGTCGGAGCTGGCTCGATCATGCGGATTTTCTGAAATTGAAACACAGGCATCCATGGGAGATTTAAACAGGGGTGCGCATATAAAAATATCTTCGGTCAGCCATGAAATGTCGAAAGATAATTATATGGAGATTGTATCAAGGGCTAAGGAATATATTGCTGCAGGGGATATTTTCCAGGCAAACCTGTCACAGCGTATTTCAGCGGTCATTGGGGATGCAGATCCTTTGATAATTTATGAGGTGCTGCGTAAGGTGAACCCTTCGCCATTTGCGGCTTACGCAGATTTCGGCGAGTATCAGATTGCCAGTTCTTCGCCTGAAAGGCTCATTGAAATGAGGAACAGCGTAATAGAGACAAGGCCGATTGCGGGTACTCGCCCGCGCGGAAGAGATGGCTTTGAGGATTCCATGATGAGGTCCGAACTGCTCCTGAATGAGAAGGAAAGGGCGGAGCACATAATGCTTATCGATCTGGAACGGAATGACTTGGGCCGGGTGTCGCAGTACGGCAGCGTCAAGGTCGATGAGTTTATGATTACAGAGGATTACTCTCATGTAATCCATATCGTGTCGAATGTGCTGGGCATTGCAAGGCAGGGGGTCTCGTGCCTAGATGTGATCAAGGCTGTATTCCCGGGCGGCACGATCACCGGTGTCCCCAAGGTCCGCTGCATGGAGATAATCGATGAGCTGGAGCCTGTAAGAAGAGGGCCCTACACAGGCTCTCTCGGCTACTTCGGATTCTCAGGCAATATGGACTTCAATATCATAATACGCACCTTTGTTATAAAAGGCGGTTGTGTCTATATACAGGTAGGAGCGGGCATCGTAGCCGATTCTGACCCCGAGAGGGAATATTTTGAAACTCTTAAGAAAGCTGAGGCCTTGCTCAAAACACTCGGTGAATTTGTGATACAGCCTGTTTAATTTATAAATGAATTGTTGTATATTATACAGTAATGAAAGTCCTGGTCGTTACCAGTGCTCAAAATTCGGCGAAGGGGCTATGCCTCATTCTTGAAGCCGAGGGTTACGAATGCCTTATCCTGAGCAAAAGCGATCAGGCAATTAACACTATTTACCATGAGTTGCCTGAGATGGTAATGCTGGATATAGCATTAACCAAGCCGTCTGCAGCAGAAATCCTTTCAAAGCTGAAATCCGCGCCATCGACATGGGATATTCCTGTATTGATTATCGCTTCGATGAAGTCTGCCTCCAAAATAGCTAAATGCTATGAGCTTGGAGCGCACGACTATATTTCGAAACCATTCTTCAAAGAGGAAATTGTTGCAAGAATCAGAAATGTGGGATATGTATGCGAAAAAATGAAGGAGTTCGAAAAGCTTCTCGTCAGGGACTATCTTACCGGAATATACAATCGCAAGTTCTTCATGGAACGATTTGTGGAGGAATTGGCATGGGCGGCAAGATACCAGGAACCCTTGTCTTTTATTATCCTTGACATAGACCATTTCAAGAAAATCAATGATACTTACGGCCACAGCTGCGGCGATGAAGTATTGAGGCAGCTGTCAAAAATCCTCACGTCGACGCTGCGAGCCCATGATATTGTCGCACGTTACGGCGGCGAAGAATTTGTTGTTCTGCTATCAAACACAAATGTAGACGAATGCCTTACGGTTGCTGAGAAATTGAGAATAACAGTGCAGGAGAGCGATTTCCATTGTGCGGAAAACAGTATAACACTACCGGTTACCATTAGCATTGGTGTAACATCAAGCGATAGCGGGTTTGATTTAAATCCGGACAGCATGATCATAAAGGCTGATCATGCTCTTTATGAGGCAAAGGGGGCTGGACGAAATAGAGTGGTTTCTTCTACTGAAAAAGGGAGCATGAGCGTCAATGAAAGTTAATTTCCTGACTAGAGTTAATACTTGGCTATTTGTAATACCTGCACTTTTGATTTTAATACTTTACTTGGGTATTGGCGCATGGTTCTATTTTTCAGGTGCCACATTTGTACTCAGGGACTTCCATTCGGCGCAACTGGCAACGATGCTCTCTGACAAGCGAAATGTGATGGATCTGTGGATTGATGTCAGAAAAAAGGCCGTTGACGATATAGCAAAAAGCAGTGTTGTTGCAGGCGGGGTTCAGGACATTATTAAAGCCGAATCAACTCCAAAAGAGGAGATGCCGGTAGCATCCCAAGACAAGAGGCAGATTGACGCGGCGGCTGATGCCCGTCAGAAATTGTCGAGAGTTATGGATGGTTTCAGCCAGTTTAAGGAAGTGTCTATTATTTCCAAAGATGGAAAAGTTATCTGGGATACCAACAGTGAAGCAATAGGGCACGAGTGGAATAACAAAGAAATTCTCAAAGCGGCATCATCAGGACGGACCGAAGTTGTGTCGACCAAACCAGGTTTATGGAATGGCCCTGAGATGCTTATGTTTATTGCATCGGTTGCGGGAGAAGGCCAGAATAGCGATGCGGTAATAATAGCAGTGCCGAATGCTGCTGACCTTGCCGCATCACTCAAAGTTGAAAAGGGTTTTTATGAAACCGGAAAAGTTTCCATTATAGACGGCAACGGAAATGTTGTTGCGGCAAAAGACATGACTGACGTGGGCAAGATTAAATACAATATCAATCACCAAGATAATGAAGAAGTGGGTTATCGCGAAGGCTTTTATTACACGGCGATGCCATTAAAATCCAGTCAACTCAGGCTTATAGCGACTCTTGATGCGATAGAGGCTGCTAAGCCGCTTAAATCGCTGGGAACAGTTTATCTTGCATTTGCAGCTTTGATTGTTTTCGTGATTCTTCTGCAGATATTAATTATTGCCCCGAAGGTTGTGGAAAAACCGCTTGCCAGGCTTGTCAAGGCAACTCAATCTGTTGCGGAAGAAGACATGCGAGTAAATTTGCGCAAGGGGTATATAGGAGAGCTTCGATTACTTGCTGAGGGTTTTTCTGAGATGGTCATGGGGTTGAGACGGAAAAGGATGGCTGACAGGGAGCTGGCAGAAGCCGAAGTTGCTCGCTCGAGGGCATCCTTCATTGATGGCGTATCGGCTGAAATCAAAACCCGCCTGGAAATGATCGCCGGTGATCTTGAGGCGGGCAGAACTATCGGTGAAGAGCAGGTTAGCAATCCTGCTGGACAGATCAGAACTCTCTCGGCCACTATCGCCGATCTGAATTATCTCATCCGCGTTAAAGGTAATGAAGTGCGATTTTCCAAAAAGGAGTTTAAATTGTGTGATTTGCTTGCCGAAATCGAAGAACCTTGCCGTTCCCTGATCGGAGGCAAGGAGGTCGCATTAATAATTGACTGTTCTGACGATGCATCCATGATTTCATTGTCGGTGGATAAGCAACTGTTTAATATAATGAGCTCGGCTCTATTGCGCGAGTCATTACTGCATACTGATGTCGGAACGGTGACTCTGTTGCCTTTAAGGATGTCAGAAGGGGGTATTGAATTTCTTTCTTTGGCTGTTTCTGATACCGGACATGGGATAGAGCAGCCGCTCATCGACAGGATTATGAAGAAGGACGTTTTTGTGGCATCCCACCTGGAACTTTGTGTTGCGCGTGCGGCCGTTGAGATGCTTGACGGAAAGATGACTGTTGAGAGTATTACCGGTAAAGGTTCGCTTATTACAATTGCAATACCGTTGAGCAACCCTGTTCAGGCTGTTTCAGAACCCTCTGCTGTTAGTTAGCCTGACAAATCATAGTTATTCCCTTTAAGTTTGAAGAATAGCACCATTTTTGTTAACATTAACTCTGAGCTTTAATCCGCATCAATCCGCTATTAAGCCTGGACAGTCTATGATTACAGGGTGATAGACAGTAGCAGAGAAAAGGAGTGCGTTTTGAATAAGAATAAAGAAGCACAGGGTCCTGTTGATAATGTCTGGAATGTATTCTCGTCTGTCACGCTTGCTGTGGTTGTCTTTACAATAATTTCTCTTACATCCATTGTTGGAACAATAATTGAGCAGCAGGTCGAGCCGGAGCGCAATATCAAGTTGCTGGCCAAATTATTCGGCGATGCGGCTGCGCCCGGCATATATCGCCTTCTCGATCTGACCGGGTTTACCGATATGTTTAGTTCGTGGTGGTTCATGGGACTTCTGTTCATTTTCGCCGCAAACCTGATCATATGTTCGATAGACAGGCTGCCGAAGATATGGAAGATCGTCAAGACCCCCATTTCTACGCTTGGCGAGGACCAGTTCAAGGCCATCACATCAAGGCAGGAAGTGGTGCTCAAGGGCAATGCCGAAAAGACGGAGCCCAGGGTTATAGAGGCCCTTAAGAAGATCGGGTATCAGGGAGAGATAAGGAAAGAGGGCGGCACAACCCAGATCTGCGCTGAGAAAGGCCGTTACAGCAGGCTTGGAGTCTATGTTACGCATCTCAGTATATTGCTTATTTTACTTGGCGCTGTAATCGGAATGAAGTTTGGATTCAATGGCAGCCTGAATCTCATGGAGGGTACGACATCAGCTGTTGCGTATAAAGGCAATGGGCAAAAGATCCCCCTGGGATTTGAAATAAGGTGTGACGATTTCGATGTTGGCTTTTATCCTGACTCAGACAGGCCAAAGGAGTATAAGAGTTGGCTTACTGTAATCGAAGGCGGCAGGGAAGTGCTCAAGAAGGAAATTGAGGTGAATTCACCTCTTACATATAAGGGAATAACTTTCTATCAGTCCAGCTTCGGTTTTGAGCCGAACAGGAATGCAATCTTCAAGTTTGCTATTACCCCGGCAGGTGGAAAAGCCCAGGATATTGCCGTTAAATTCGGCGAGTCATTTGCTGTTCAGGGTACGAATATTACAGGCGAGGTTTCTGATTTCAGCCCCGCACTTGGGGTTGATCCATCCGGCAATCTCTTCACATACGCTGAATCTATGAATAACCCGGCAGTATTTGTTCAGTTCTATGAAGCTGGAAAGCCTAAATTCAAGCAGTGGTTTTTAAAGAGATATCCAGAGACATGGAAAACCCAGATGGGCACTGTCGAGTTCAAAGACCTGTGGGGAGTACAGTATACCGGTTTGCAGGTCCGCAAGGATCCTGGGGTTTGGATAGTATATTTGGGTTGTATAGTAATGGCATGTGGGCTTTACACAGCTTTTTTCATGAGCCATGCCAGGATATGGATAAGCATCAGGGAAGAGAAAAACTCGACGAAGATGACGATTGCGTCATCAATCAATAAGAATAGAATAGCCTTCAGCAGGACGCTTGACAGGCTGGTTAAGGAACTGCAGGGCAAGTCGTAGATTTATACAGAGTCTTACGGAGGGCTAAATGGACAGTTCATTCTTTTTCGGCGTTGCCACGATAGTTTATATTCTGGCGATGGTCGCATATATATCGTATCTTGCTTTTAAAAATTCAGCGATAGGGGTTATCGCTACAACTGCCACAGTAGTCGGGTTTGTTTCTCAGACCATTGCATTCGGCATGCGGTGGAAGGAATTTTATGAAATCGGGCGCATGGGAATATTGCGGGCGATCCCACTAACAAATCTCTATGAGTCGCTGGTATTTTTCGTCTGGTGCCTGATACTCGGCTATCTTGTCATCGAATGGAAGTATAGAACCAGATCGTTTGGCGCATTTATCACGCCCATTGCAGGCATCACCCTTGCGTTCATCAGCATAGCCGGTGTATCTACAGAAATACAGCCTCTTGTTCCGGCGCTTCAGAGCAACTGGCTTCTTGCACATGTCACTATGAGCTTTATTTCATATGCAGCATTCGCAATCTCATGCGCCACCGCACTGATGTATCTGGCTGTGACTGCTGATAAAAGAAATGGGTTCCCATATATATTCTGGACTGTGACGCTTGCCATTTTCATTGCATCTTTCATAGCAATGGGCTTTGATTTCGTAACTTTAAAGGTATCTGCGAAGTCACCTCAGGCATTCATTCAGAATTATCTCTTTAAGGCTACCTTCCGCAGCGGATCCGGCTTTATCGTAGGGGCAAGTTCAATTGCTTTTATGGCTATTGCCTTTGTTGCGTGGAGGTATGGGTTTCACCTCAGAAAGATAATAACTACGTTTTCGCTGACGCCTGATATGCTGGATGACCTTACTTACAAAGCGATTGCGGTGGGCTTTCCGGTTTTCACTCTTGGGGGGCTTATTTTTGGGGCCATATGGGCTGACCAGGCGTGGGGTAAATACTGGAGCTGGGATCCAAAGGAGACCTGGTCACTCATAACATGGTTCGTATATGCATTCTATCTTCATGCAAGGCACATCAGGGGCTGGAGAGGCAGCAAAATAGCGGTGCTGGCGGTAATAGGCTTTGCATCTACCATATTCACTTATCTTGGTGTCAACCTGTTGCTTAGCGGACTTCATTCATATGGCAGCATGCAGTAAGGCGCGGGAACAGTGAGGGCCAGGAGACAGGGTGGGTAAGAATCGCGCTAACTTCTTTGTTAATGTTTGCTGTTGGCGTCTGATTCCGTAGAATTATATGCTCCTGCTGGGTATTGACACCTCTTGTGACGACACATCAGCCGCTGTTGTCAGTGATGGCTGCAATATTATTTCTAATGTTGTTTCATCTCAGATAGAAATCCATAAGAAATACGGTGGCATTGTCCCGGAGCTGGCATCCAGAAGGCATATTGAAATGATATGGCCGGTTGTACATGAAGCGCTTCATGGAGCAGATATTTCACCGGAGCAGCTGGATGGACTGGCTGCATGTTACGGACCAGGGCTAATAGGATCGCTGCTTGTCGGCTGCGGTTTTTCAAAGGCAGTCGCTTATGCGCATAAACTGCCTCTGGTTGCGGTCAACCATCTTGAAGGCCATATATTCTCAGTTTTTCTGGAAAAGAAGAAACCGGAGTTTCCATTTCTATCCTTGGTTGTGTCAGGAGGTCATACGAGCCTTTATCTGATAGAGGCTTTTGGAAGATATACGGAACTCGGACGTACCAGAGACGATGCAGCCGGAGAAGCTTATGATAAAGTGTCTAAATTGCTTGGTCTCGGTTATCCAGGCGGACCTGTCATTGATAGGCTTGCCGCTGAAGGAGACCCGAAGGCCATTAACTTTCCGAGGGCATATGTTCCGGAGTCATTTGATTTTAGTTTCAGCGGTCTCAAGACAGCGGTTAGAAACTATGTTTCTGCTGAAGGTAGTGTGAGTCTTGAATCTGAGCTTATCAGAGATATTGCTGCTTCATTTCAGGCTGCTGTGGTCGATGTGCTGGTAAGAAAGGTGGAATGGGCTATAATCAAGAAAGGCATCAGAAGAGTGACAATGTCCGGCGGCGTTGCTGCCAATAACGCTCTGAGAGCCAGAATGGAAAAGATGGCTGCTGAAAGAGAGATCGAGCTGTACCTGCCTTCCCGCAGTTTATGTACGGATAATGCGGCTATGATAGCAGCTGCCGGTTTCCATCATTTTATGGCTGGAGAAAGGGCTGGCGTCGACCTTAACCCTAAAGCTTATCTGCCTCTGGGAACCTCGTAGGAACTATATTGTGCGGCCTTGCCGCGTTGTTGCATGCTGCCATGGAGGTAATCATGATTGTAGGCATTATGTCTGACACGCACGATAATCTTGACAACTTGAGGAAAGCCCTCATCCTATTTCAAGAAATGAAGGTCGATCATATCATTCATGGCGGTGACTATACATCACCGTTCACGTATTTTCGGGTCTTGAAAGATTTTGCCGGTGGATTTACAGGTATTTTCGGCAACAATGACGGTGACAGGGTCGCTCTTAACAAGGTGTATCAAGACCGCATATATCCCCAGCCTCATACGTTCAGCCTGCACGGCAGAAGAATTGTTATCATGCACGAGCCTGGTGTGGCAGAGGCGCTTGCTGACAGCGGACATTACGACCTTGTTGTCTACGGCCATACTCACGAACCGGTGTTAAAGCAGGTTGGCAAGACGCTTCTAGTGAATCCGGGAGAAGTTTCAGGCTGGCTTTATGGAAAGCCATCGGTTGCTGTGGTCAATCTGGAAACAATGGAAGGCAAGCTTCATTATATCGTCTGATTCAGCGCGATGCTCTTAAGTTGAGCATAAAGTTATCAGACATCGAATTCTTCCCCAGGGTTGGGCACATGTGTTACAAATCTGTATTTCTCTTCGACTGCCGAGGCAAAATCAAGAGATACAGATTCTTCGCCGTGCACAATGAAGACTTCAGGCTTATTGCCGAAGCCGCCGAGCCATTCCAAGAGCTCATTCCTGTCGGCATGTGCTGAGAAACCATTTATGGTATATATTTGAGCGTGCACTGCGATTGGCTCGCCCAGCACAACCACTTTGGAAGAGCCTGCAACGATCTCCCTGCCGAGTGTACCTTCTGCCTGAAAGCCCACGAACACAACGCTGCATTCCCGTCGCCACAGGTTGTGTTTTAGATGATGTTGCACCCGGCCGCCTTCGCACATGCCACTCCCCGCAATTATGACAGCTCCCGATTTTACCGAATTTATGCGCTGAGACTCCGCTACAGATTCAGTAAAGTGAAGATGAAGTCCGTTTGATGTCTTCTCTTTCATTATGCGTCTTGCTTCATCGTCATAGACTTCAGGATGAGACAAATACACCTTCGTGGCTTCTTCAGCCAGCGGACTGTCGATGTATACGTTGAGGGCGCCTATTCGTTTCTCCTGAACCAACTTGTTCAATATGTATAATATGTCTTGAGTTCTGCCGACAGCAAAGGAAGGTATTACGACATTGCCTCCATGGCTGATTGTCTTGCTTATGGCTTCGGCCAGCTCTGATATGCTTTCGTTCATACCTTTATGCAGGCGGTTGCCATATGTCGATTCCATCACCACGTAATCTGCAGCTTCAATCTTTTCCGGGTCGTTAATGATGGGATTGCCTTTTTTTCCGATATCGCCTGAAAAGACGAATTTTTTTTCGACAGGGCTGTCCTGATACCATAGTTCAAGCGTCCCGGAACCAAGAATATGGCCTGCGTCATTAAATCTATATTTAAGGTCCTTACCTAAATTCTTTTTATTGCCGTATTCCTTTTTGTCGAAAAGCCCCAGTGCAGCCCTTGCATCCTCAGCGGTATACAGAGGCTTATGCATAACATCATCACCAGTTCGAAAGGATTTTCTGGTAAGCCACTCTGCGTCTTTCTCTTGAATATGTGCGGAATCGAGCAGCATGACTGAAGCCAGATCGGCCGTGGCTGCAGTCGTAATGATGCTGCCCGCAAAACCCTCTTTTACAAGCCTAGGGATAAGTCCGGAATGGTCTATATGAGCGTGCGTGAGGAACATAGCCTCAATATCACCGGGATTGAAAGCGAAAGGAACTCTGTTGGCCTCATAGCTATCTTTGCCTTGATGCATGCCGCAATCCACAAGGAACTGTCTGCCATTGAGCAGCAGGTGGAAACATGAGCCTGTTACTGTCCGGGCTGCGCCAAGAAATTTGACCTTCATTATTATCTCCCTCTGAATTATTGTTTGAGGAACTTCGCATTTGATAATACTTGATTAGGTGGCTTTATGCAAAGAGCAGTTTTGATATTCCAGGGATGTGGCTATTTGGCTAAAATGCTATGATATAATAGTAGCCGGAGGACGGGACTGTGCAGAGAATGCCGATAAGTGGGCTTAAAACTGGAATGGTTGTTGCGAAGGCAATTACCAATGATTCAGGTATGGTCCTTTTGAGTGAAGGCACTGCACTGACCGATGGGCTGATTGCAAGACTTAACAGGATGGATCTGCAGTCTATCTGGATTGAAGGGGCCTCTGAAACAGCAAAATCGCGCGAAGAAATGCTTGCTGAGCTTGATAGCAGGTTCAGAAAAACTGAGAACGAACCACATATGAAAGTCATCAAAGGAGCCATAAAGGCGAGGATTGAGGAGGTCTATAAATAGCAAATATGGATCCTCAACTGCTGCGTTCTCAGATTGAGAAGATAGACACGCTTCCGACTATTCCGGGCATTCTGAGAAAACTCCTTGCTGTTATCGAAAACCCAAAGATTTCGCTGACCGATATCGGTAACTTCATATCGAACGATCCTGTGCTTACATCACGGGTGCTCAAGATGGTAAATTCGCCTATTTACGGTTTTCCTGGAAGGATATCCTCTGTACAGCAGGCACTGATACTTCTGGGGCTGAATGTTGTCCGAGGTCTGCTATTAGGGGTTTCGGTCTTTGAAGTGATGCAAAAATCTATGGTGGGCCTTTGGGAGCATTCGCTTGGCTGCGCTGTTGCGGCAAGGATCATTGCTAAGAAGAAAAATGTGCCGGAACCTGAAGAAGTATCGGTGTCCGCTCTTCTGCATGATATCGGAAAGGTTGTCATGATCCTCAGGTTCAAGGACGAATATGACAAGGTGATTAAAGAAGCTGAGGATGGTGAACTGTTTATAATGGACGCAGAGAGAAAGGTTTTTGGAATTACTCATGCGGACAGCGGCGCCTGGATTGCAAAGAAGTGGAACTTTCCGCTATCGCTTGTGGAGGTGATTGAATATCACCACAAACCAAATTTGGCAAAGTCTGCTCCCATAAATTCTTCTATAGTGCACATGGCGGACATTCTTGCCAGGGCCATAGGCTTCGGGTTTGCAGGCGATAACTTTGTGCCAGCTGTAAACCCTGCGGCGTGGGATCTGTTGGGTTTTTCCGATAAGGATTTAAGGGAGATTCTGGACGAGATGGATAACACACTTGCCGAGGCAGACGCATTCCTAATCTCCGATGAGTCAGCGTAAGACTGTTCTCATCATTTCCCACGACGTTTTACTGACGAGCATAATAGATAAGATTTTGCATGAGACGTGCAATCTGCTTTTTTTTGGAGACTTTAGGGCTTCCCTTGACTTCATATACAATTCACAGCCGGATTTGCTTATTCTTGACCTGTCAGAGAATTTGACTACCAACGTGAACATTCTGAACGACCTAAAGAGCGATCCCATTTTTGGCCAGATACCTGCTGTCACTATTTTTACAGATAATTTTTCGATTCCTTCCTGGGAGTTTCTCCTCTCAGATGACTATTTGAGGAGATCGTCTTTGGAAGCCGAGCTTGGCCAGAGGGTCGAGCTCTGTTTTTTTCGATCGGAACGTCTTGTAGAAATAAACCCGCTTACAAGGCTTCCCGGTAATATTACGATCACCAAGCAAATACAGGAAAGGCTGGATAAGGGAGAGATATTTGCAGTAGGTTATGCGGACATAGATTTTTTCAAGCCCTTCAACGATAAATATGGTTTTTCCAGAGGGGATGAGGTGATTAAGATGGTCGGCAGGCTCATCAGGAATATCGTCAAAGAGAAGCAGCCGGCCGGCAGCTTTGTCGGACATGTCGGCGGCGACGACTTCATCTTCATCATGGGCTTCGACTTGATAGAGGCGACATCGGGCAGGATAACGGAATATTTCGATAAGCTGGTTCCGACTTTTTACGATGCCGCAGACAGGGAAAGCGGCTTCATTGCCTCAATAGATCGCGAAGGCAATAAAAAGATGTTTCCAATAATGACTCTTTCCATCGGGATAGGCCATACAAAGTTCCGCAACTTTTCCCACTACAGCGAGATAGGCCAGATTGCATCAGAGCTCAAACATGCCAGTAAAGCCGTCACAGGCAGTTGTTACATGATGGACCGACGCAGAAAGTAATACCTCGGGTCAGTCTATCAGGTTCAATAAAGATTCCGCTCCGCTCTCAATCTTTTCTATGCTCTGCTTTACCGAAGCGTGGTCCTTCTTGATTCTATGCAGTTCGTCTGCCAACATAAGGGCGGTCAGTATAGAAGCCTTCAGTGGCGTGGTGCCCGGCGAGCGGCGAAAAACCTCCCTTATCTTGTAATCTACAAATTCTGACAGCTGCTTCATGTACTCTCTGGAAACGTCACCTTTTAAAAGGTAGTTCTGACCAAGAATCGTGACTTCGATGCTTTCCATCAGGCTCTACTTTAGTTCAAAGCCGTCGAGCTCTTTCAACAGATCCTCTATCTGGCTCTTGACAGACGACTTTTCGGCGGAGAGGTTTTCTATTTCCTGCTCCTTTGACCTCAATGACTCTTCCAGTTCTTTGTTTCTTTTTTCTAACGCGCTCTTTTCTTCCTTTAGGCTCCGCACTTTGTCAATGACCTGAGAAATTTTCTCTTCCACCGTCTGCATGAAATCCTCCTTGAAAATAATTAAAAAATCTTAGGCGCCTCGCGCATCCCCGACTGTCTCATATATTCGAAATAACTTGTCAATACTTTTTTAACATAATTTCTCGTTTCGTCGTACGGGATATCCTCTATGAATTCATCCTGTGATGAGTATTCTCCGGCTGCCACCCACCCTTTTACAGCCTCCTCACCGGCATTATATGCGGCTACTGCGAGCGGCACCGAATTGAAATGGGTAATGAGCGATTTAAGATAGTATGTGCCTATCAGGATATTTATGCGTGCATCATAGAGATCATCCGGATGGCCCATTGAAATCTTTGCATGCCTGCCAATCTTGGTCGCAGTCTGGGGCATAAGCTGCATAAGTCCGAGCGCACCGGCAACTGAGCGGGCATCTGTTGCGAAACGCGATTCTTCTCGCATTATAGAAAGAACGAGGAGAGGATCTATTTCGTTAGTCTTGGAAGCTTCCTCAACTATGTCAAAATACGCAGGAGGATAATACAGCTCATGGTAGTATTCGCGATAGGATAATTTGGTGATAATCGATATCGAGGTTTTAAAATCATTTATGCTTCCGAGATGAGCGCTGAGACAGGCAAGCTCCTGTTCGGGCAGGTTCTTGTTGGTGATAGATGTAATTTCGGCACGCGCTTCGGACCTGAGTCCAAGGCTTTCCAGTGCTTCAACCCGCTTCGGCAGATGATAATTTGAACACCGAATGTTAAACGATTTTTCAAAAGGCGGAACGGATGAACCTTTCCGCGACAATGACATAAACACGTAAAAATTGTTGTTCCTGTCATTCGGCATCAAGGTTAATACCTGAACGGGCTCGGCAGAGCCGATACGTTCAATGCAGCGGTTCTTCCAGTATAGATAACGTGAATCACCATAGGCCTTATGCATCGATGAAAATATTTCCATTGCTTTGCTGTAGTTGCCATTACGATAGTATGCCCAGCCTTCGTACCATAAGGCATCTTCTTTTGCAGACTGAATCCGGGATGATACGTTCCTGTATACTGAAATTGCCCCGTCAATATCTCCGCTGCGTCTTTTTTTAGATCCATAGGCAATCAGCAGCGCAGCCACCCGCTTATCATTTTGCTTCGCAAGATTTTTCAATTCAGCCTCAAAACGCTCTGTGTCTCCGGCGCGGAAAAGAGACTTGGCTTTCCAGAATCGGTCGTCACACTCAGCATAATATGTAGCGGCCTCTTTATATTTCTTTTGTCTGAATAGAGAATACGCGAGCCCTTCGGTCAGTTCCCGTTTCAAAGGTTTGACATCATGCCGCTTTAAAGCTTCCCTGAATTGCCTCTCAGCTTCATGGAAAAGCCATGCGCTGTTCAGGTTCAGGGCTTTTTTTAGTAGGTCAGCTGCAGAGATATCAGACGGCGAGAGTTCTTCTCCGGCACTTTTGGAAAACGGTGATGCCGTAATATAAATTTCCTTGAAAAGCGCTTTTGCCTTGTCTTCGCTTCCGTTTTTTTTCAGAAAAGAGGCGTATGCAAATTTAGCCTTTGAATCCGCAGGGTAATCGGACAGAAATTTCCTAAAAAGTCCCTCGATGTCTGGATCGCCGGTCTTTTCCGCCAGTTCTATCTCACGCATGCGAACATTCTTGATAATGGGTGAATCGGGGAACGAAGCTTTAACTGTCCTTACGTCGGCCAGTGCTTTTTCGAACTCTGATTTTCCCTCAAATGCTTTAGCCCGCCAGAAGAGTATGTAGTCGTCCAGGTAAGGCATCTCTGAATGAGCTGCTGTAAGAAAGAGCAATGCCTTTTCGTAATCACCCATCTCCATGCTGTTCTTGCCTTTCAGCATGCAGGCAGGTGAACAGAGTGCGGCAGACTTTACTTCTTCGCTGGAAGCAAGTATCTGTTCGAATGTGGCTAAGGCAGTAATGAATAAAAGTGAAAGAACGATGCGATGAATTATCGTCATAAAGCGTTTAAAACTGCCTGATATATTCTTTATAAGCAAAGAAATTCCTCTTTGTTTCATCTATGGTGTCGCCGCCAAATTTTTCCAGCATGGCATCGGCAATGCATATAGACGCCATGGCTTCTGCAATGACTGACGCGGCAGGCACCGCACATGTATCCGAGCGTTCATAAGCCGCCTCGATAGCTTCCTTGGTTACCAGGTCAGTGGAGCGAAGGGGCGTTCTCAGCGTCGGGATTGGCTTCATTGCCGCTCTGATAACAATCGGCATGCCGTTGGAAATACCGCCCTCAATTCCGCCGGCATTATTGGTATGCCTGCCAAAGCCAGAATCTTTGGAATATGAAATTACGTCCATTACATCTGAGCCGAATCTCTCTGCTGCACGGAATCCCAGCCCGATCTCTACGCCCTTGACAGCCTGTATGCTGGAAATTGCAGCCATAAGGCGTGAGTTGAGTCTCTTATCCCATTGTATATGGCTCCCAAGGCCGGCGGGGATTCCGTTAATTATTACCTTGAAGATTCCGCCTAGTGTGTCGCCTTTCTGCCTGGCCTCATCGATCAGGACTATCATTCGTGATGAGGTTTCATTGTCCGGACATCTGACTTCGGAAGATTCCGCCTTGCTGATGATTTCCACCGAATCTTCCTCTGAATCTACCGGCAATGCGACACTTCCAATGCGAATAACATAACTGCCAATTGTAATGCCGAACTCCGCAAGAAATTTTCGAGCGACTGCACCTGCAGCTACTCTGGCTGCTGTTTCTCTAGCGCTTGAACGTTCCAGTATGTTCCGTACATCTTTATGGCCATACTTCACAGCTCCAGCCAGGTCTGCATGTCCCGGTCTTGGCCTGGTGACAGGAGGTATAGAACCATCACACGCAGCATCAGGCGACATGCCGTTGCACCAATTTTCCCAGTCACGGTTTTCGATCAGCAAAGATATGGGTGATCCAATGGTCTTGCCCCATCTGACGCCGGTAAGTATGATTGCCCTGTCCTGCTCAATCTTCATCCTTCCTCCGCGTCCATATCCCTGTTGCCTGCGCTTCAAATCGGCGTCTATATCAGAGGCGTTAAGCGCAAGACCTGACGGAATGCCTTCCAGCAGCGAGATCAGGCCTCTCCCATGAGATTCCCCGGCTGTCAAAAATCTGAGCTTTAAGAGCATTTTTTAGAATAAAACGTCTTCTGCTGCCCCGTCAATGATTTTATTGTCGCAATAATGGTATCGCGTATAATTGCCATATCGGATATACTAGAAGTCATGGAAAATTCCAGGTATGTAAGGAACATCCTCAGGGCTGAATGCGGCAGACCCTTTGATTTCCTGGGACGGCATGAAGAAGATGGCAGGACAGTGGTAAGAGCTTTTCTGCCTGAGGCTGCGGAAGCCTGGGTCATCTGCCAGCGAAAGGGTCGTGTGGCAAGTCAGGATACTGAACTGGCGCTGCATGAAGAAGTGTTTTCAATGCAGAAGATACATAAAAATGGCATCTACGAAGTAGATATAGATTACCCGAAATTCAAATCATATAGGATCAGAATTCTTAGTCGAGAGGGTGCGGAGAGAGAATTTTATGATCCATATTGCTTTGACCCACTTCTGACAGATTATGACCTGCACCTTATTGGAGAGGGTACTCATTATAAAAATTATGAAAAACTCGGCTCCCATGTAAGAACTGTTAATGGGATAAAGGGCGTGCATTTTGGTGTTTGGGCACCCAACGCCCGAAGCGTTTCGGTTGCGGGCGATTTCAACGGCTGGGATGAGCGACGTCATCCTATGAGGACGCTTGGATCATCAGGCATCTGGGAGATCTTCATTCCCGGGCTGGATGAGGGGACAGTGTATAAATATTCTGTTAGATCTAAACACAACAGATATCGTGAGTTAAAGTCCGATCCGTTCAGTTTCTTTTTCGAAGTGCGGCCCAAGAGTGCAACAATAGTCTATGATATCGAAAACAGGCATGAATGGAAAGATGGCGAATGGATGTCTGCGCGGCAGAGAAGAAACTGGTTTCAATCTCCCATTTCAATTTATGAACTCCATCCGGGATCGTGGCAGAAGAATGAGGCTGGAGGTTTTCTGACGTATGATGAACTTCGAGAGAAGCTGATTCCATATGTCAAGGAGCTTGGCTTCACCCACATTGAATTGCTGCCTATGACCGAGCACCCGTTCGACGCCTCATGGGGGTATCAGACCCTGGGTTATTTTGCCCCAACCAGTCGGTTTGGCAGGCCGGATGCTTTCATGAAGTTCGTAGATGCATGCCATCAGGCCGGAATCGGTGTAATCATGGATTGGGTTCCGGCGCATTTCCCGAAGGATGCACACGGCCTTGGGTTCTTTGATGGGACATGCCTTTACGAACATGCGGACCCCAGGCAGGGCGAACACAAGGACTGGGGAACCCTGATATTTAATTATGCAAGAAACGAGGTGCGTAACTATCTCATATCCAATGCGCTTTTCTGGCTGGATAGATACCATGTAGATGGATTGAGAGTGGATGCTGTTGCATCGATGCTCTATCTTGATTATTCACGCGAGCCAGGGCAGTGGATCCCGAACCAATACGGTGGCAACGAAAATTTAGAAGCGATTGGCTTTCTAAAAAAATTCAATGAGGTCGTACATCTCTATCACCCTGGGGTTCTTACTATGGCAGAGGAATCCACAGCATGGACTGGGGTTTCGAAGCCAACATATCTGGGCGGACTCGGCTTTGACATGAAATGGAATATGGGATGGATGCATGACACTCTGGAATATTTTTCGAAGGATCCTGTCCATAGAAAATTTCATCACAACTATCTTACGTTCAGCATGTTATATGCATTCACGGAAAATTTTGTTCTACCTTTTTCGCATGATGAGGTGGTCTACGGCAAACGCTCCCTGCTCAACCGGATGCCGGGGGATATGTGGCAGAAGTTTGCAAATCTGAGAGCTCTTTATGGATATATGTTCGGCCATCCTGGCAAGAAGCTGCTTTTTATGGGTGCCGAATTTGGGCAGTGGAATGAATGGGATTTCAATAAGGGCCTCGACTGGTATCTAATGCAGCACCAGTCACATATTGCTATGAGGAAATATTTCTCAGATCTAAACAGGATGTATATTGAGGAGCCGGCGCTTTATGAGGTGGACTATGATTGGCAAGGGTTTGAATGGGTAGATTTCAGCGACTCGGACAACAGTGTTTTCTCTTTTATCAGAAAAGCGGGAAAGGGCGGCGACTTCCTTCTGTTTGTCTTAAATTTAACTCCTGTGCCGAGATTGAGTTATCGACTTGGCGTGCCGCGCAGCGGTTTTTATCGAGAACTGATAAACAGCGATGCCGACATCTACTGGGGGAGCAATATGGGCAATTCTGGTGGAGTTACGGCTGAACGCATTGAGGCTCACGGAAGGAAACATTCATTATCACTTGTCTTGCCTCCGTTGTCCTGCCTTGTTCTGAAACCGTCCTGAAAAAATAAATAACATGAAAGTTGCCAAACTATACAGTTTTAATGATATACGTATAGAGGAACAACCCATACCTGCAATAGGTCATGCGGACGCTCTGGTGCGAACAGAAGCGTGCGGTATTTGCTCCGGCGATGTTATGCCTTGGTACATCGAAAAAAAAGCGCCACTTGTTATTGGGCATGAACCAGCGGGTATTATCGAGGATATAGGTAATGATTATATCGGTCCCCTCAAGAAAGGCGACAGGGTCGCCATACACCATCACGCGCCTTGCATGCTTTGCGACTATTGCAGGCGGGGCGATCATGTGCAATGTGAGACCTGGAGAAAAACCGGGATCATTCCCGGTGGTGTTTCTGAATTTATTGCGGTACCCGAAATCAACCTGAAGAATGATACCTTGAAAGTTCCTGCCGGTATGGGACCTGAGGATGCAACTCTTGTCGAACCGGCAGCATGTGTAGTTAAATCTTTCAAGCGGTCATCCATTAAGCAGGGTGACACAGTGCTTGTGATCGGGCTTGGTGTAATGGGTCAGATGCATGTGCTCATGGCGCATAAGTTTGGAGCCTCTAGGGTAATTGGCGCCGATATGGTAGATTTTAGGCTATCAAAGGCAATAGAGTTTGGCGCCAATCATGCTATCGACGTCTCCAAGGATGATTTACTATCAGCTGTTCGGGAGTTAACGGGCGGTGTTATGGCGCAAATAGTAATTGCTGGCCCCAACAGTATAGAGGCCATGCAGCAAGGGATAAAGGCAGTTGCACGCGGGGGAACGGTCGTTTTCTTTACCCCGGCCAAGCCTGGTGACATCCTTGCTGTTGACCCTAATGACATTTATTTCAAAGATATCAGGATTATTACCAGTTATTCATGCGGGCCGGATGACACAAAAGAGGCTATGAGGCTGATCAGAGAAGGTGTTATAACAGCTGATAAACTGGTGACTCATCGTTTCCGCATTGACGAAACGGCCAGAGCTTACAACCTGACGGCAAATGCAAAAGAGTCTCTTAAAAGCCTGGTCGTGTTTTAGGAAGACAGAAAACGAGAGACCTCTTTGAAGAGCAAAGCCGGGTCGAATTTAACCAGATAGCCGTCCGCCCCTACCGACTGAGCCTTGTCCTTATTCTCAGAACCGCTTAATGACGTATTGACTATGACGGGAAGAGCCTGTAGCTTCGGGTCAGTTTTTATGATCTTTGTGAGTGTGAGCCCGTCCATCTCAGGCATCTCTACATCAGTGATTACCAGCTGCACATAGTCTGTGATTGGCTTGTCGCCTATCCTTTCCAGAAAATCGTTCAGAATGCCCTTGGCAGCCTTGCCATCGTTACTGTCAATAACGTGGAGCCCTATCTTTTCAAGATGTTCCTTGAGTATCCTGCGGGCAACACCTGAATCATCAGCTATGAGGACATTGCCTTTGAGCTTCTTTTTTGCAATCTGCTCCATTTCTTCCAGAACAATTTCTTTCTTGTAGGCGAGAGCACCTATTTCTGATATAACGTTCTCCAGATCCAGTATGAGCAGCAATGAGTCGGCGGAATCTTCAAGCTTGGTCACTCCCGTTATGCGCCCGCTGTGCTTTGCCTGGAGCAGGGCGGGCGGCACTTTTATCTGGTCCCATTTTATCCTTCTGATACGCTCAACTTCGTGCACTATAATGCCGACTGTAGTGCCCAGCATTTCCAGTATTACAACTTTTCGTTTTATGTCCATATCATCGACCGGATTGAATTTAAGCCATCTGCCGAGATTTACTATAGGTATTACCTCTCCACGAACTTCAGCCAGGGCCTCAGCATAATCAGGCATATCAGGCACTTTTGTAAGCGGGGGCATCGGAATGATCTCGCGGACTTTCGCAACATTTATACCATAAGAATAAACCTCAATGTTGCCGTCAGTCATTTTGTCGTACATTTTGAATATTACAAGCTCGAGTTCGTTAGCCCCGACCTTCAATATTTCGGGCAATGCACCTTGATTTTGGGCCATATTCCCCCCCTTAAGAAAATACTGATACTACTATTAATAGAGTAGCATATTCTCGGTAAATTAAGAACTGGTAAAATTTCTTGTGTGGTGACGTTAGGATTTGCATATAATAAAACATGCCGAAGAAACAAAAGAAAGACAAAAGCGAGGGTTCTGCCTGCGATTGGCATCTGCCCATTGCCGGCAAGAAAGCAACATCCAACTATGACAGGATATGGCGTCACAGGGGTGGGTGCAGGTGGACCGGCGTAATCGCGGAACGGTACAAGCAGAAAGATGGCGGATGGTCGGATATTACCCGCAATATCCTGATAGGCAAAAGCGGAGAAAGCACTAAATTCCATCTGAGGTATTTTGAGCTGGCCAGTGGAGGTTATAGCAGTCTGGAAAGTCACAGGCATGAACATGTTGTTATCTGCATCAGAGGCAAGGGCAAAGTTAGGCTGGGAAGCAAGTCTCGACTCATCAAATACCTTGATACGGTCTATGTCGCGCCCAATACAGTACACCAGCTGTATAATCCGTATAACGAGCCGTTCGGATTCTTTTGCATCGTTAATGCCAGAAGAGACAAACCGAGATTGATAAAAGCTAAAAATTGATCTTTCCCTTGCTCCCGGCGGCGCAAATTCCTGTGCGCTACATGTTCCTTTTAAAAATCGACGCGCAACCTGGTTGTTGCATGGAATATTTAGCTCAGAAAGTGCCGACCCTATATTTCTGCTTCTGGTCGACATCTAACCCCCGATCACTATCACGCTAAAATGCACAAGCCACAGTGGCCGCCCAAAACTAGTTATAGCTGCCATTGCCGTTGACTTTAAACTTGCTTGTTACATTTTGAAGATCTGCTGATAGTCTGGCAAGGTTCATAGACGCAGTTTCAATTTCATGAGTACTGGTACTCGTTTCTTTTGAAACCGAAGCGACAACCTCGATATCTGCCGATATGTGTTCAGCAACTGTTGACATTTCTTCAGTGGCAGACGCAATCTGCTGCACCATGGATTGAAGCTGCTGCATGCTGTCCAAAATCGCACGTAGCGCTGCTCCAGCCTCAGATGAAAGTGAAACCCCATTTTGAACGCTAACCTGACTCTCGGCCATTGCAGTAACTGCTTTAGCTGTTTCATCTCGAATAGCGCCTATCATCGAAGCGACCTCAGACGTTGCCTTGGAAGTTTTCTCTGCGAGTTTTCTTACTTCATCAGCTACAACAGCAAATCCCCTTCCTTGTTCGCCTGCGCGGGCTGCTTCAATTGCCGCATTGAGTGCCAAGAGATTTGTTTGATCGGCAATATCTTCAATTACGCCAACTATTGTAACGATTTGCTGTGAACGTTCGCCCAGAGCAGCTATAATTCCGGAAGTTTGGACGACATTCGAGGAAATGCGCTTCACTTCTTCAATGGACTTTCCTACAACATCTTCTCCGTCTTTGACGGTTCGTAAAGTACTGTCCGCCGATGTTGCTATGCCGGAGGCATTCTTTGCAACATCTATTACAGTCTGAGACATTTGGGCAGTAGCAGTCGCCACTCGCTCTGACCTGCTGGCCTGCTCATCTATTCTTTGACCTATTTCTTTTACAGTAGCAGACAGTTCCTCTGAAGCCGAGGCGACCTGGGACGAACTGCTGGAAACGCTTGACATGGCCGTATTTAAGATGTTTCCTAAATCGTTCTTTGTTTTGTTCAGGGCGACAGCCATTTTTCCGACTTCATCGTTAAATCTTACCTTTAAATCTGGAATTGTGAAGTCACCCTGCGCCATCTTATTAGCGAATGCAACTCCCAATTTAAGGGGTTTGGTTAAAATGCTTGAGAGAAAAACGGAGGCCAGCATAATGGCAATACTTATTATCGCTGAACCCACTAGGATCTTGTTTCTTATTTTGGCAATTTCTGTCATAACATCGTCGACATAAAGGCCGCTTCCCAAAATCCATCCCCAAGGAGCATAGAGTTTGACGTAACTTACTTTAGGTACCGGTTTTTCTTGTCCCGGCTTTGGCCACATATAATCGACATATCCGGCACCCTTGTCCTTGCATTCCTTAACCATTTCAATAAACAGCTTTTTGCCGTTTGGATCCTTAACATCACTCAAATCTTTGCCGTTCAACTCGGATTTTATTGGATGCATAATCATTGTCGGATGCATATCGTTAATCCAGAAGTATTCAATGTTGTCATATCTGAGATCTTTGATGCGCGAAATAGCTCTGCTCTGCGCATCTTGGAGAGTCAATTCACCTTTTTGAACCCTGCGGTCATAATCGGCTACTAATGAAAACGCAACATCTACAGTGTTTCTGGTTGTCTCTCTTTTCTGTTCTATCAGGCGAGACTGCATAAGCGGAAGGTAAAATGAGAAGAGGCCTATGAGCATCATGATAATGCCAAAAACAGAAAGTCCTATGATCTTTATCGATATTTTGATGTCCATTAATCTTGTTAGCCTCATATTTAACCCCCTAAGTTACCGTATTGAGCAAGGTTTCAAGCCATACTCAGCACGAAGATATAAATAATTAGCAAATTGCATGCCGTTATATATCATATTGAAATACAGGTGGAAAAATAGCATATACATCATAATTGGTATTGCAAATTGCAATCTTATGGCATTTTGCAATATGACATCGCTATACAATTTTTGAGACACTACCCTCTGTTGAATAGTGTTGTAGATTGCTTATAGAATTGCCAGGCGTACATCCTTGCTATAAAGATGAGCTGGTAGCATAAGAAATGTTGTTTGAGTGGCAAAAAGGATTCCACGCAATAGAATGCTGCCATCAGCCGAGTCTGAAAATTATACATCTACAGTTGTTAGGTGGTATATATGATTATTCCTTTAGCGAAAGTTACTTTAGAACAAGAGGAGGATACCTGTGCATTCTCCTCTTGTTCCATCATTGATAAAGTGTAGAACAATAATTGTTGCAAAATAAAGAGGTCCGGACAGTACTTATTAATATCCGTTACCTTCTGTGATCCTCTCCCGCTCTCCGTTCATCCTCCCCTCTGCCGCGCCGTTCCTCAAACCCTTGCTGCTGTCTTTGTTGCTGCATATATTGCTGATGTTTCTGAACTTCAGGTCTTTGCCGGTATTCCTCTTGTCTCTGTTTTCTCAATATCTGGGTATGTCCTTCGGTCCGTGGTGGATAATCCTTGACGCCCCAGGTTTTTTGTCCTCCCCAAGATTTGTCAACTTGCCACTGTTTCCAGTTCCGCTGGATCTGCTGATATGGAATCCGCCGGTAATCCCATCTATGCCCGTACCAGTTATGATTTCTGTAATAATCTCTCCAATGCCTGTCCAAATCGAAATAGAAGCTTGGGACATTGTTATAGTAGACCCAGTCTCTGTCATAATAGGATGAGCGATACCAACGGCCCTCCCACAGACGCCACCAAAACCCATTCCAGAAATACAGATCTACATCTATATCAGGATCAACATACACACCGCTCGTCTCAGGTAGTACTATCAGATCCGGAGATGCAGAAAATACAATTGGTGGTGGCAGAGGTATTCCTATATTAATATTTACCTGCGCCAATACTGGTATCGGGACAATAATTAACGCGATCAATAGTAACATCATCCAAAATAGTTTCTTCATCAGTTGTCTCCCTTTATATTTTTTGTTTCAAATGATTGCTCAATGTCTATCAACAGTTCTTAGTATATTTCTAATCTTTCGATTTTCCAAATAGCCATACTGCTGATGGAGATGAAAATGCAAATTGCGCATTCCATGCGATAATAAGCGTTCATGCCAATTATCCTGCATAAGCATATTAGATTTGATTGACACTCGAAAGATTAAAGAGTATCCTGATTAATAATATAAATATGTTGATAAAAACAAGATCCGCTCGCTGCATAGTTCATGCTGATATTGTCTTTTCAACCAGGAAAGGAGGTGAAACAAAGATGAAGGGTATTATAGCACTGACAGTTTTATTAGCATTTCTGATCACATCCTCTTTCGTATTTGCGGCGGAGGACCAGATTCAGTCTGCGCCTACAGCCCCAGCCCCGAAGGCTAATGCTAAACCGAAGCTCTCATTTGAAGAGATGAAGGCTAACAAGCTTGAACGAAACGACAAGGCAATAGCCAAGCTCAAAGAGATCAGAGAATGTATTGAAAAGGCACAAACCCCTGACGATTTGAAGGCCTGTCATCCAAAACGTTCACATCATTATCACAAAAAGACTGAGAAATAGCTTATCTCTCCTAAGGGGGCTTTGGCCCCCTTTCAATTTTATGTTATTAACTGTATGATGAGCATTTTCTCGCTCGCCTGATATCAATTTCGAGATAAGTCGGCGGGTAGTTTACAGCCAATCACTAATGCAATTTGCAATCGTCACTAATAAAAGTGGTCTTTATGTACAATATTACGAGCAATTAGAATTGGTGCGGCGTAATTTGCAGAACACTGTGGGCAGCAGCGTTATTGTTGTTCTTTATTTTCCTCTTTTTTCTTATGCAATACGGCGTCTAAGGTTGTAGGACGCTCGATTTTGAGGTTTTGACTTTTGATGAGCTCGACCAGCTTCAGTATCTCTTTTCTGACATCTTCCTCTATAACAAACTCGACGGCGATCTGGAAAATCCCGCAATAGGGAATAATTCTGATAACTCTTGCTGAAACAATGAAGTGCACATTACCTGCAGTGCCGGTTTTAGAATGCAGCATGAACTGCATTGTAACATTATCGCCGATTTCCAGACGGCGGTTTGATTCAAAAAAAAGACCGCCGGCGCTTATATTTGAAGAAGTGCAATCAGTCCACTCTGTATCCCCGGGCAACTTCATCTTTACGGTTGTGCTTACCCTCTCATATTTTCTTCTCTCTTCAGTCCCCATTAGTCACCCTCTTTTGTTGAACAGGCAAAGAGAATTATTTATTTGCGCAGCACTTCTTGTATTTCTTGCCGCTGCCGCAGGGACAAGGCTCATTTCTTCCGACCTTGTGATCCTTATGTACAGGTTGCCGCGCGCCACCGTCACCATCCGATCTGTTGTAAACAAGGCGTTGCTGTTCTTTCTGCAGCTTAACCTCAGCATCCTCATGCACAACTTGAATCTTGAAGAGCCTGGTCAGAGCCTCAGATTTTATACGATCAGACATATCGGCAAACAATTCAAAAGCTTCTTTCTTATATTCTACCAAAGGATCTTTCTGGGCGTATCCTCTAAGCCCGATGCCTTCTTTCAGGTGGTCAATATTGAGAAGATGGTCCTTCCATTGGGTATCTATAATCTGCAGCAGTACCATTTTTTCTAGATAGCGCATAATATCGTTGCCGGAATCCGCCTCTTTCTTCTCATATGCATCCGTTAAAGAGGAAATTAGAAGCTCTCGCAGGTCAGCAGCCCCCTTGAATCCGTCAAGAGGCGGTTTTATTCCATAGGAGCCTTCAAGAGCTGCCGACAAGCCGGGTAGATCCCACTCGTCATATCGATCTTCGGGGCAGTATACGAAGATAAAGTCGTCAACGATGTCTTCGATCATGTCCAAGACCTTGGGCTTTAATGATTCGCCGAGGAGTATCTCTTTTCTGAATGAATAAATCTCGGTCCGCTGCTTGTTCATGACATCGTCATATTCCAGAAGATGCTTCCTGATATCAAAATTATGCGCTTCAACTTTTTTCTGTGCGTTTTCTATCGCTTTTGTTACCATCTTGTTTTCGATCGGGATGTCTTCATCCATCTTCAGCAGGTTCATCAAACTGTTTATTTTGTCGGAACCGAATATACGCATAAGGTCGTCTTCGAGAGAGAGATAAAACCGTGAAGCGCCCGGATCCCCTTGTCGGCCAGATCTGCCACGAAGCTGATTGTCTATTCTGCGCGCCTCATGCCGTTCGGTACCGATTATATTCAAGCCTCCTGCCTCAAGAACCAAAGCTTTCTCTTTGTTGCAGATTTCGCGCGCCTTCTCGAGAGCTGCATTGAACGCATCGTCCGTGTAGGATTCGCTGTCTTTCAGGAGTTCTGCCGCCAGACCGTTGGGATTGCCGCCCAGGACAATATCCGTGCCTCGCCCGGCCATGTTTGTCGCTATTGTCACAGCTCCATATCTGCCGGCCTGTGCTACGATTTCTGCCTCTTTCTCATGAAATTTAGCATTAAGGACGGCATGCTTGATTTGTTTTCTCTTGAGCAGGTTGCTCAGCAGCTCAGATTTTTCTATCGATGTTGTGCCGACCAAAACAGGCTGTCCTTTCTTGTTGCATTCCTCTATTTCCCCGATAACTGCGTTGAATTTGCCGTTCTGGTTCTTGTATACCACGTCCGCGCTGTCAGCCCTTTTCATAGGCTTGTTAGTTGGAATGACCAGCACTTCAAGATTGTATATCTGCGCAAATTCTGCAGCTTCGGTATCTGCGGTGCCGGTCATTCCGGCGAGCTTGCCGTACATCCTGAACAAGTTCTGGAAGGTGATAGTGGCGAGCGTCTGGTTCTCGCTGGCTATCTTAACTCCTTCTTTTGCCTCTATTGCCTGATGCAGTCCGTCGCTCCAGCGTCTTCCGGGCATCAATCGTCCGGTAAACTCGTCGACGATGATTACTTCCCCGTCCTTAACCACATATTCGACATCCAGCTTATAAAGATGGTATGCCCTAAGGGCCTGCAGAACGTGGTGCACCAGCTCTATATTTGATGGGTCATAAAGATTAGATACACCCAAGAGGCGTTCGACTTTAGCGCTCCCCGAATCGCTCAATGTGACTGTCTTGAGTTTTTCATCGACCTTAAAGTCACCTGAGAGGATATTGCCGTTTTCATCCAGCGCAACGGGCTTCAGGTTCGGGATGATCCTGTTGATCTTGTAATATTTATCAGTCGATTCCTCCGACGGGCCGGATATAATGAGCGGTGTTCTGGCTTCGTCGATAAGTATGCTGTCCACTTCGTCTACAATGGCATAGTTCAATTCCCGCTGGCTGAAGTCCGAAAGATCGTACTTCATATTGTCCCTAAGATAATCAAATCCGAATTCGTTGTTTGTACCGTAAGTTATGTCGGCAAGATATGCTTCCCTTCTCGTGCAAGGCCGCAGATAGTCGAACCTCTTGTCACTGGACCTGAATGAGCGATCAAAGAGAAATGAATAGTCGTGCTGAATTACACCGATTGAAAGGCCAAGGAAGTCATATATCTGCCCCATCCACTGAGCGTCTCTTTTAGCAAGATAATCATTTACGGTCACAACATGGACGCCTTTGCCTTCAATGGCATTTAAGTATACTGAAAGAGTCGCGACAAGTGTCTTTCCTTCACCTGTCTTCATTTCCGCTATCTTTCCTTCGTGAAGGGCAATGCCGCCTATCAGCTGCACATCGAAGTGGCGCATGTTCAGCTGTCGCTTCGAAGCTTCTCTTACCACTGCAAATGCTTCGTTTCTTATATCGTCGAGAGATTTGCCCTGGCTGATAAGCTCTCTAAATTCAACAGTCTTGGCAGACAACTGCTCGTTGCTCAACGATGAGACGATGTTTTCGATGGCGTTGATTTCATCAACAGCCTTGAAAAGTCTTTTTAATTCGCGTTCATTTTTAGTGCCGAATATTTTTTTCAGGATATCCACCATAATCCTTATACTAAAAATAAAATTGTGATTTATGCAAGCTCTCTTGGCGCGTAATTGTGGTATAATCCGAGTAGACGTTTCCCAAATTAATACTGTTGAAGCCGGCCTGTCCGGCAGAGGGGGTTGGTCTTTATGGAGATGATAGATATTCTGGTGGCAGGGGCCCAGAATAAGGCCTCGGATATCCACATTGTTGTCGGCAAGCCACCTATGGTCCGGATAAATGGAAGTATGCATCCTCTTAAACAATTCCCGGTTCTAACTGAAGAAGCGTCAAAAGGCCTTATATACAGCATGCTTTACCAAGATCAGATTGGAAGATTTGAAGAGAAGCTGGAGCTCGACTTTTCATATAACGTGCCCGGTTTGAGCAGATTTAGAGTGAATGTCCTGTCCCAGAAGAACGGCATAGAGGCTGTTCTGAGACTGATACCCAGCAAAATCCCTTCATCCAAGGAAATCCGCCTCTCTGACGCAGCCATAGCCCTGACCAAGCTGCCCAGGGGTCTAATACTTGTGACCGGCCCGACCGGCTCTGGGAAGTCCACAACTCTGGCAAGTATGATCGATATCATTAACACTGAGAGGCGTGAACATATTATTACCATAGAAGACCCCATAGAATTCGTTTTTGACCATAAACACTGTATTGTGAGGCAGAGGGAGGTCGGCATGAACACGCATTCATTTTCCGATGCTCTTAAGCATTGCCTTAGACAGGACCCGGATGTAATATTGGTTGGTGAAATGCGTGACCTTGAAACCATACAACTGGCGGTTACCTCAGCTGAAACCGGTCACCTGGTTTTTGCAACTTTGCATACCCAGGATGCTCCACAGACGGTAGACCGTGTCATAGACGTATTCCCCCCGCATCAGCAGCAGCAGATGAGGGTTCAGCTGGCATCAACGCTTAAGGCGGTTATATGTCAGCAGCTGCTTCCGAAGGCTGACGGCAGGGGTCGCGTGGCGGCGCGTGAACTGATGATAGTAACCCACGCCGTATCAAATCTTATAAGAGAAGGTAAGACTCATCAGATCTATTCAGCGATCGAGACCGGTGCCAAGCAGGGCATGACAACCCTTGAGGCATCTCTTGCAGAACTGGTTAGGGATAGACTCATAACGATCGATGACGCTTTTTCCAAGGCTAACAACCCCGACACTCTGAGGCTCAAGCTTGCTGCTATGGGCATAAAGACCCAATAAACAGGAGTTATCGCATGACCATTGATGATTGTCTGAAGGAGTTGCTGGACAAAGGAGGCAGCGACCTCCATCTTCGCATCGGGCGTCCGCCAATTGTCAGAATCAAAGGCAACCCGTTACAACTGGAATTACCTCCGCTTACGCAAAAGATGCTCGAAGCTATCGTAGTTCCTATGTTGACAGAAAATCAGAAGCAGATACTCCAGAAGCGCAGGGCTGTGGATTTCACCTATGAATATCAAGGCACAGTAAAGTTCAGGTGCAGCCTGTTTGTGCAGGAGGGCATGCTTGGCGCAGTCGTGAAGCTTGCACCTGAAAGTCTGCCGGCCGGCAAGACATCTATGGGCAAGGTCGAAGTATCAGGGATCGAGCCAAACCTTAACTTTTATCTGAGAGAGTTGATCAAACGTGGTGGCTCTGACCTCCATCTCAAGGTCGGGAGACCGCCCCTTTTTAGGATAAGGGGAGACCTCCTTCCTACTGAATTCCCAATCATTGGAAGAAAGGACATGGAAGATCTCCTGCTGCCCATCCTTAACGGGGTGCAGCGCGACAGGCTGGAACGTGAGCGAGAGCTCGATTTCTCATATCTTATCGAAGAGCTTGCACGTTTCAGGGGCAATTATTTTTATCAAATGGACAAGCTGGGAGGAGTGTTCAGGGTTATCCCCATCAAGATCGCGACGCTGGATGATCTTGGATTGCCCGAGGTGCTTCGAGAGATCATTGCGCGTGAACAGGGGTTGATACTTGTGACAGGGCCAACCGGCAGCGGAAAATCAACCACTTTGGCGGCAATGGTTGATTACCTGAACGAGCGGGTGGATAAGCACATCGTCACTATAGAGGACCCGATCGAATTCCTGCATACTGATAAAAAATGCGCCATAAATCAACGCGAAGTCGGCAACGACACACGCTCTTTTTCAGAAGCACTGAAACATGCTCTCCGGCAGGACCCCGATGTAATTCTCGTCGGAGAAATGCGCGATCCGGAAACGATCCATACGGCGCTTACAGCATCTGAAACAGGCCATGTTGTTGTCAGCACGCTTCATACAACGTATGCTAAGCAATCCATAAGCAGAATCATTGACGCATTTGAGCCGGCGCAGCAGAACCATATAAGGATCAGAACTGCAATGGCCCTCATAGCTACAGTTGCACAAAAGCTGATAAAAAAATCGGATGGCTCCGGCAGAATGGCTGTTATGGAGATTATGATTAATACCCCAACTATAAAGAAGCTAATAACCGATGAGAAGCTTGACCAGATCGACAAGACAATCGAGGAATCCGCCAAGCTTTACAAGATGCAGACTTTCAACCAGCACTTGTTCAAGCTTGTGCAGGAGGAGATGCTGACAAAGGATGACGCCCTGGCTGCTTCATACAATCCTAACGACTTGCGGATCATGTTCCAAACCCAGATGGTAGGGGACAAAGTCGAGAGCATGAAGAAGGCTCAGAAACCGGCCTGGATTAAAGAACAGTAACTTTATTTAGGGCGCGGTAATACGCGCCCTTACAATTGAGTCCGCTGCCGCATTGCCTCGTAGGCTATTATTCCTGTTGCAACGGACACATTCAATGAATTTACAACTCCCTTCATCGGCAGTCTTACGATTATGTCGCACATGTCCTTTACTGTGCGGCGCATGCCTTCTCCTTCTGATCCGACAATTAAAGCCATAGGTGTCTTTAGGTCAACATCCCATACATTTAAAGGTGCATCAGCCTCCGCTCCGACAATAGTGACATCCCTGTCTTTCATCAAGGCTATAGCATGTTTGATATTTACGACTTCAGCCAGGTCTATATGGTGAATGGCTCCTGCAGATGCCTTATAGACGGTTGGTGTCAAGCTTGCAGATCTCCGCGTCTGGAATACTACACCGTCTACACCGGCAGCATCTGCGACGCGCAATATTGCGCCGAAATTGTGCGGGTCCTCAATGCAGTCCAGGATTATGAACAAAGGCGCGGATTTTTTTGAGAAGGCGCGATCAATAATATTCTCTATATTGTCAATTTTCTTTTGGCTAACTGATGCGGCAATCCCCTGGTGTCCCTTGTCGAACCGCGAATCGAAGAAATCCTTTTCGACAAGCGTGACCGGGATACGCCCGGACCCGGCAAGCTCTATTAAATTACGCATATTGCCTGAGGATTGCTTATTGATAAACAGAGCCTTTATCTTAGCGCCCGACTTCAGAGCTTCCGAAACGGGGTTTACACCATAAATATAAAAATCTTCATTAGCCGATGATCCTGAACGCGGCCTATCAAAGCTACTGGATCTTGATTTTCCATGTCGTGCCATCTTTCTTATCCTCAAGGAGCACGCCAAGCTCTTCCAGTTGCTTCCTGACACTGTCAGCCTTTGTCCAGTCTTTATTTGAGCGTGCAGTCTTTCTTTGGCCGATCCTGTTTTCAATGTCGGCTTCTGTCAGTGGGATCTTCTTGGCCTTTAAAAGGCTTAGATTCCATGCATGAGGTGAACGCCCGAACAGGTTCAGGACATTGCCTGCATTCTTCAAGACCTCTTTTGCCCTTGAAAAGAGTTTCACGGCCTCGGTTCCTGATGGTTTCAGATCGAGGCATCGATTAATCTCTCTGACAAGCTCAAAAATCAACCCAAGAGCCAGCGCAGTATTGAAATCATCATCCATCGCCTCTTCAAAGCGGTCTTTAAATTCGGCAAGCAGAGTTTCAAGTGCACACCCCTGAGATATGCTCTTACTGGCTGTGTCAGCGGGCTTTGAGATGAAATCATCCATACGAGAAACAGTGCTGTAAAGACGGTCGAGCGAGGATTCGGCATCTCTCAGCTGCTCATGAGAAAATTCTATCGGGCTGCGGTAATGACTGGATAACAGAAATAGCCTGATTATCTCGGCATCATATTTTGCCAGTATATCCCGGATTGTGAAGAAATTGCCGAGAGACTTTGACATCTTTTCTTTGTCAATGGTTATAAAGCCGTTGTGCACCCAATAGCGTGCAAAGGGCTTGCCGGTGTATGCCTCTGATTGTGCAATCTCGTTTTCATGATGCGGGAAAATCAAATCAGCGCCCCCGCCGTGTATATCTATTGACTCACCAAGATGCTTTATAACCATAGCCGTACACTCGATATGCCATCCCGGCCTGCCTTTGCCCCAGGGACTTTCCCACCAGGGCTCGCCTTCCTTTGAGGCTTTCCAGAGGGCGAAATCGGCCGGACTCTGCTTGCGCTCATTGACGTCAACACGGGCTCCGGAAACAAGGTCTTCCAGATCTTTTTTTGAGAGTTTACCGTAGCTGGTAAACTTATCGACTGAAAAATAGACACTTCTGTTTTCACCTTCTTGCACTTCGTAAGCAAAGCCTTTATCGAGCAGGCCTTGCACTACACTTATCATCTCATGAATATGATCGGTCGCCTTCGGCTCAACATCTGCGCGCGCGACCCCAAGCGCGTCCATGTCGGCATAATACTCGGATATATATTTTTTTGCGACAGCATCCCAGGTCGAGCCTTCCTCGTTGGCCCGCCTGATAATCTTGTCGTCGATGTCCGTAAAGTTCCGCACAAACTTCATGTCGAAGCCCTTGTATCTGAAATATCTCGACATGATGTCGAAGACTATGGCGCTGCGGGCATGCCCGATATGGCAGTAGTCGTAAACAGTAACGCCGCAGGCGTACATGCCTATCTTTCCCGGAGCAAGCGGAACGAAATCTTCCTTGTTTCCGGTAAGGGTGTTGAAAATCTTCATTCTTCCTCCTCTTCCTTCCAGCCTCTCTATTCTCTCTGTCAGACGATCGAGCTGGTCCCTTAGCTCGTCGATCCGCTCATCGACCGGATCGGAAAGTCTGACATGGTCCATCAGTTCCACAACGCCGTCGTCTTCGAGGCGCATTATCTTTTTCTTTATGATCCTGCCGGGCACGCCGACAATTATCGAATAGTCCGGGGCTTCTATAAGGACAACCGAGTTAGCGCCTATCTTAACATAGTTGCCAATTCTCATGGGGCCGAGTATCTTCGCGCCTGCGCCCACCACCACGTGGTTTCCGAGCGTCGGATGGCGCTTGCCCTTCTGCTTGCCGGTGCCGCCGAGGGTCACGCCCTGATACAAGAGACAGCATTCGCCTATTTCAGTTGTCTCACCGATCACGACACCCATGCCATGGTCGATAAAAAAGCCTGCGCCAATGCAAGCAGCCGGATGTATCTCGATACCGGTGAAGAAGCGCGCAATGTGCTGGATCAGCCGTGGAACCAGTGGCACCTTGTGATCCAAGAGCAGATGCGCGATACGGTATGCAAAGATCGCGTGGAACCCCGGATAGGTGAGCAGCACCTCGAAAGCACCGCGAGCAGCCGGGTCGAGCTTGAAAATAGCCTGAAAATCGCGTTTGACGAAGTCCCAGAAACCCATGAAATTATTATACTGGAAAGCGGCGAATCTTTTCGGGACCGGCACAAACTTCCGAATGGTAATTGAACGAGGGATTTCTTTATGTGGAATGCAAATCCAGAAATTGCGCCGGGGACAGGATCCTGATACGCATATGCTCTTTTACGGCCAGTACTTTCTTGTCCCCTGAGATGACGGCGTCTGCCTTCAACGCCAGTGCGCACTCGATGAACTTGTCGTCGTCGGGGTCGTCCACAATCTTTACCTTCGGAGTCTGCGCAGTGAATGAAATATTGCGGCCCTTCGAAAATAGGGCCAGCAGTTCATCAAGCTCCGGCTGGTTCTCCAAGCCCAATCTGCCCAACACATCCACATATTCGTCGAGAATGCGGCCGGACAGGCACAAGACGATCTTTCCCATCTTCCACATGTCGATGATCTTTTTTGGTTTTCCTCCGAAAAAGGACGAGACAAAGACGTTAGTGTCGATTACGACCTTCATCGCCGCTGCCTGCGAGACTCGGACACGGCCTTGTTTATAGCCTCAGGGGTCACTCCCTTCGACTTGAGTTTTCTGCCCGTCCTGTCCCACAGGTCGTCAATGTAGCCGCTTATATCGCGGTCTTTGACGTATTCCTCGATTAGGCTGCGCACCATCTCGCTTGTGGTTTTGCCTTCCATCCTCGCCAGTTTATTGAGCCTGGTTTTGAGTTCATCGTCCATTCTGATCATCATTTGAGTCGACATAAATTCCCTCCTTGATATAATGTATAAATTGTATATAATGCATATGCGGTTGTCAATTGTTATCATATCGTGAGTTTCCCCGAAATAGTGTAGTGATCGACGCGAGAGAGCAGTTTCGTAATCATTTGTTGAATTCGGCATGCATGCTTTCGAAACAATAAGAGCGCTTTTTCGAGAATAAAATACTAATATATAACCGTCATTCCCGCGAAGGCTGGAATCCATTTTTGTGCATTTATTCCCATTTCATTATGAAAGAAAATTTCTTTGTTTACATTATCGCGAGCCGGCAAAAGGGAACCTTGTATATAGGGGTTACATCTGATTTGATTAAAAGGATTTATGAACACAAAAATAATTTAGTGAAAGGGTTCTCCAAGAAATATGGAGTCCATCGACTTGTGTATTATGAAATTGCGGATAATGCTGATGCTGCATTGCTAAGAGAAAAGCAGCTCAAGAAGTGGAATCGCGCATGGAAGCTAAGATTAATTGAGGAATAGAATCCCAATTGGGACGACTTATATGAAAATTTACTGCTTTAAAGCATTGATTCCCGCCTGCGCGGGAATGACGGAAAATAGAACGCGTTTCTAGAAATTGATAATTCCTGAAAAACCGTCACCCTTGCGAAGACGGGGGTTCACTCTGGTGACTCTAAAACCTGGATTCCCGCCTTCGCTGGAATGACGGCATGGTGGAATTTTCTTTTGAAAAGAGTTGAAAAATCGCGGATTTACAATGACAAAGACTACATTTTCGGGTATAATGATTTTTACCAACAGCATGGGAACGGAGGCGAAATGAAAAAAAATCCGAAAAATGCCAAAAGAAAGGATGCCAAGGGAACAAATGCCACGCCTCAGTCGAAGAAAAAAACGGTCCCTCCATCATCCCTCAAGACGGTCCAGAAGAAACCCACTCCGGAAGCGGTGAGAAAGGCTGTTGACACCGGGACGCAGAAGGACCGCTTTTACGTCGTTGGAATGGGCGGGTCCGCAGGCTCTTTGGAGGCCTTTGAGGAGTTCTTCCGCAATATGCCCGATACCAGCGGTGCGGCCTTTGTCCTTGTTTCCCATCTCGACCCTACACATAAAGGCGTAATGCCCGAGCTGATCCAGCGCCATACGAAGATGAAGGTCTTCGAGGCCGAGGACGGGATGAAGGTAAATCCGAACTGCGTCTATGTGATTCCCTCGAACAAGGACATGGGCATCCTGCACGGCACCCTTCAGCTGCTAGAACCCACTGCAACGCGGGGCCTGCGCTTACCCATAGATTTCTTTTTCAAGCACCTTGGGCAAGACCAGAAAGAACGGTCCGTAGGCATAATCGTTTCAGGCATGGGCACTGACGGCACCGCTGGGATCAAGACGATAAAGGAGAATTCGGGGATGGTCATGGTCCAGGACCCCGAAAATGCAAAGTTCGACAGCATGCCGCGCAGCGCGATAGATACGGGGCTGGCGGACTACGTCACGCCCTCGGAGAATCTGCCTGCAAAGCTTGTGGGATACCTGAAACAGACGGCAAAGCCCATCACCGAGCCCGTAATAGCAGAAGAGAGGATAATAAGCGACCTCCAGAAGATATTCATCATCCTGCGCGGACAGACCGGCAACGACTTCTCGCTCTACAAAAAAAGCACCATACTCCGCCGCATCGAGCGCCGAATGAACGTCCATCAGATAGTCACGACAAGGGAGTATGTCGAATTCCTGCAGGCCAACCCCCATGAAGTGGAGCTGCTCTTCAAAGAGCTGCTTATCGGGGTGACGAGTTTTTTCAGGGACCCGGACGCCTTCGATTCTCTGAAGGAAAAGGTCATCCCCGATATACTGGCCAAGAGGGAAAAAGATCGCATGATAAGGGTCTGGGTGCCGGGATGCTCGACGGGCGAAGAGGCTTATTCGGCGGCAATCATCTTTTCGGAATGCATCAGAAAGCTCAAGCCGGCCGTCGATTACAAGGTACAAATATTTGCAACCGATATCGATAAAGAGGCCATAGACAAGGCCCGCCAGGGTATATATCCGGCAAACATAGCCGCCGACATGTCGCGCGAGAGGCTCGAAAGGTTCTTCCTCAAGGAGGACAATCGCTACCAGATCAGCAAGAGCATAAGGGAGATGGTTGTCTTCGCGCCTCACAACGTGATAATGGACCCGCCCTTTACCAAGCTGGACCTGATCTGTTGCAGGAACCTGCTTATTTACCTTACGGCTGAATTGCAGAAAAAGCTGCTGGCGG
This sequence comes from Dissulfurispiraceae bacterium, assembly GCA_035319125.1. Lineage (GTDB taxonomy): Bacteria > Nitrospirota > Thermodesulfovibrionia > Thermodesulfovibrionales > Dissulfurispiraceae > Fen-1308. The sequence goes on from DATHDG010000006.1 coordinate 72,303, forward strand.
TTTTCCATTACGGCCTCAAGCCCGACGGGGTGCTGTTTCTGGGCACCTCCGAATCGGTCGGAAGGTTTACGGATTTCTTCGCTTCCATTGATGCCAGATGGAAGATATACCAGCGCCGCACGGCTGTTCAGTCACCCGCAGAGGCTGGCGATTTCGCCCTTTTCTACCGTGATGCGGGACAAACGGGCAGATTGGTGAAACCTCAACCGGCAGAACTCACCTCGATCCCGGAAATAGCCAACCGCATTCTGCTCGAAAACTTCACGCCCTCGGCAGTCTTCGTCAACGACCAGGGGGACGTTTTGTACATCCATGGGAGGACGGGCAAATACCTTGAGCCGCCTGCAGGCAAGGCCAATGTCAATCTCTTTGCGATGGCCCGCGAAGGGCTGCGGATCGAGCTACCGAGCGCGCTAAGGGAGGCCAAGGCGCAAAACAGGGTTGTAACGCTCAAGGATGTAAGGGTGAAGACCAATGGCGACTTTCAGAATATAGACCTCACCGTAAAACCTCTTTCTCAGCAGGGAATGTCGCAGCAGATTTTCATGATCGTCTTCAAAGAGCTGGAAATGCCTCCCAAGGAAGAGCTGCCGACAAAGGGGCGCGGGGCCTCGTACGCAAGGCTCAAGGCGAACAATATCGAGCTCGAAAAGGAACTAAGACGCACCAGGGAACTCCTGCAATCTACCAGCGAAGAGATGCAGTTGTCGCAGGAGGAGCTGAAGTCCACCAATGAAGAGCTGCAATCCACAAACGAAGAGCTGCAATCCACAAACGAAGAGCTGTCGAGCTCAAAGGAAGAGATGCAGTCCCTCAATGAAGAGCTCATGACCGTCAATACCGAGCTTCAGGCGAAGATCGGCGAACTGACCCAGGCCAACGACGACATGAAGAACATGCTGAACAGGACCGAGATAGCGACCATATTCCTGGACTGCGACCTCAAGATCAGGAGATACACGCCCGAGGCGACCAAGCTGTTCAACCTGATCCAGAG
>DATHDG010000007.1:0-7619 GCA_035319125.1 Dissulfurispiraceae bacterium
CAGATGACACCTCGCCTGTTTCGCCGGTTGCCCGATCAGGCAGTCTTAGCCTTAGAACCTCACCTTCTTTGCCGGTCGGCAGTTCTTTGCCGTCATATCTAAGTGAAACACCGCCGGCGTTACCAAGCAGTACATGCATAATTCTCGTTGCTGAAAAGGTCAGGCTTTCACCCGGCTTCATCAGTGCTTCTTTTTTGTTAGAGCCATCGGAGATTACCTGCACCCACGAAGTTTCTGCAGCAGAAATAACAAGTTCGTGAAGCTTTCTTTCAAGCCCAGGCTCCGCAGACTTGGCTTCGTCATTGACTGGAGGAGTCTGCAGGACAGCAGGGCCAGGCACGGTAGCGGTATTTTCAGCCATAGACTGAGGCTGCTGTTGCATCTGTTGAGCTAAAGGACTCACCTGGGATTCCTTTTCGGCATTTCGTGAAGATATAAATTGATATGCCAGGGCTGCAATCACTACAATCAATAGCGACATCTTCCAAATTAAGCCAGACATGCCACTTTTACCTTCTACGCGTTGTTTTGGCAGCTCAGAACTGACGCCAGCCTTTTCATATACATGATCCGGTTTTGCAACCGGTTTTTCTTTGGCCTTCTTAATAGAACTGCTCTCAGGCTTTACAGGCTTTTGCTGAATGCGAGATGCATCTGTCATTTCCGCGCTGGCGGCTTTTTTGTCGATATATTTTACATACGCTATCAGCCCTTCATCGGCAGAAATCCCCAAATGCTTTGCATATTCCCTTATATATCCACGCGCGTAGACTTCTATCGGCAGCTTATCATAATCTTCTTCTTCGATCGCTATGAGCGCGCTTTCTTTAATACGAGTAGCTGCAGCTACATCTGCGATGTTCCAACCAAGTTCTTCTCTTCTTTTCTTAAAAAGCTTCGACATAAATATAACTTAACATACAATCGTGCTGAAATCAAAGGATATTGAAGCAGACCGCATGTTTATATATATTCAATGGCGCATTATTGTAAACCTGGCATGATATAATAGTTGACAATGAACAAAGTAGCCATAACCGGCATCGGGTCAGTAACACCATTAGGCAACTCCTTCACTGAATCCTGGAACTCTATCAAAGCAGGCATTTCAGGCATTCGCTCTTGCAAAAAAGTCCCCTTTCATAATGGCAAAGCCTGTCCTGCCGGAGAAATCGGCCATCTGATAGCAGATCGATACTTTACAGCTAAAGAATTGCAACATATTGACCCCTTTTCACTTTATGCGGTCGCAGCCGCTTCAGAGGCATTCAGCTCTTCAGGATTAGCCCAAATGCATAGAGATGAATTTGTCAAAACAGGTGTGGTTGTTGGATCAAGCCGTGGCGGGATTACTACTTTGGAGAGGGCATGCCTAAAGAGAGCCAGGTCCAGGCTCTCTCCGCATTTAATGCCTGCTACTACGGTAAGCGCTGCGTCATTTCACATCGCTGCAAAGCTTGGAGTCAATGGTCACTGTATAGGTATCTCCAATGCATGTACTTCAGGCACGATAGCAATTGGAGAAGCCTTCAGGATGATACGGTCCGGACTGGCTTCAACAGTTATTGCCGGTGGTACTGAAGCACCGCTTTGCTCGCTATGTTTTCAAGGGTATGCGTCAGCAGGTGCACTGTCATTCTCGGCGCCTGACTGCGCTTGCCGCCCTTTCGACAGGAACAGAGATGGATTCGTACTTTCTGAGGGTGCAACTATGCTGGTTCTGGAAAATATGCAAACGGCTCTGAAAAGAGGGGCAGTTGTCTACGGAGAGATAATCGGATACAGCAGTACGTGCGATGGGTCACATCAGACCAAGCCGTCTATCAGTGGTGAAATAAGAGCGATGAAAGAAGCTCTATCCGATGCTGGAATGTCTGCGGCTGATGTTGATTTCATCAGTGCTCATGGAACATCCACGCAGCTGGGCGACGCGGCAGAGGCTGCTGCAATCAGCGATGTATTTGGAGGGCATCAGGTGCCGGTCAGTTCGATAAAGTCTATGACAGGGCACATGCTTGCTGCTTCAGGCGCATTCGAAATCTCCTGCAGTGCGATGGCTTTAAAGGAGGGATTAATTCCTGCGACTATCAATACTGTCGATATAGATCCTGAATGCAACATAAATATAGTCAAGTCAAGCGTGCATGCTGAAATAAAAACCGCCATAGCCAATTCCTTTGGCTTTGGCGGAATGAACTCGGTGCTCGTACTGAGAAAATCTTTATCCTAATCTTGCAAAGAGTATTGATGGATAAAGACCGACTCTAAAAATGATATGCCACGCTAGCCTTGCCGATATTGTCGTTATAGTTAAAAGAATCAATGTCCGACTTTCTTATGACGTATTGATAGCCGACATCTACGGTAACAGGCCTGGTCGGCTGCCATTTAATGCCGGTGCTTAGTTCATTAATCCTGTCGGTTCTTTTTGAAACATCTATATTGGGCATATTTTTGAAGCTTTTCCAGTAGTACTTGTCGGAGATGTTCGCTTTCGTCTTTTCTGTTATATCGTAGGTTAGGCCTCCGCCTATCGAGTTTGTCACACTATATGTTCTAAAGGGATCGATTTCCTCATACAACAATCTTTCAGCATTTATCAGCAGTACCAATTTGGCAGTAATGCCGTAAGCAACTTCAGCATTTCCTATAATTCCGTCAAAATCTCTTTGCGATGCTTCCCTGTGTTTGCGCTCCAGATAACCTATGTAAGCCGATATGGTTGTCTTGGGTGTGAAAGTCTTGCTAACTCCAAATCGGATAGAATCCGAAGTGCTGTTATTGTTGATCGACTCAGCGCCAAGCAGCATATCCTCTTTATATCTTGTGTATTCTCTCTGTATTGTCGAATATACCTTCATGGTCGTTGACACCTTATACGTAAGCGTCCCGGCATATCGATCGACAGAGTATTCATTGCCGCTATATACAGGAAGCGAATAAGAAACTTTCTCTTTTTGATATGACCCCGCAAGCTCGAACCCAGCAGGCATTTCATAGCTGATTATCATGCCGCCGCTGACATCGGTAGTTTTATTCAGACCTATGTTTTGGTAATCTTCTCTTAGTTCCGGTCTCTTGACATACGAGCCGAGTAAGTTGATCTTCAACCTGTCTACCAGCGATAAAAGAATATTGCCGCTTGCGAGATCCGCGCTTGAATTCTGACTGCTATAATGCTCATATCGCATGAAATCTTTCTTAAGGGTAAGATTTAATTCCTGCTGGCTAATGAGATAATGCACATCAGTTCCCACCGACAGGATCGCAATGAAATCTCCCATCCTGGAGTCGTCTCCGGTTATGGCTCTCAACTGGTCTTTGTCTTTCACCCTGAAAATATTGCTGTCATACATGCCGGTAAGAGAGGCAAATGGCTTGATAGTATCTCCGATAATATCTGCTTTGGCATAGTCCACAGCGAAGATGAGGCAAACCACAGCCATCCCAAGTTGAAGTAAAATACCGTTCCTTTTCATATTTAGCACCCCGTTCCTTTTATAACAGCCAGAAATGTTCTTGCCATGATTCTGAAATCAAGCCCAAAAGACCAGTTGTCTATATATTCGAGATCCAGCTTCATCCAATGATAAAAATCGCTGTCATTTCGTGCTTTCACCTCGTGGATGCATGTTAACCCGGGCCTCATGCTCAGACGCCGTCTCTGCCAGCGCTCATAACGTTCAACCTCGGAAGGTAGCGGGGGTCTGGGCCCAACCAGCGACATATCCCCCTTAAATATGTTTATTAACTGCGGAAGTTCATCAAGGCTGGTTCGCCGAAGCAATCTTCCAACATATGTGATGCGCGGATCGTTTTTGATTTTGAAGACCGGCCCCTCCAGCTCATTAAGCCGTTTAAGTTCAGCTATCCTCTTCTCGGCATCAACAACCATAGTTCTGAACTTCAGTATGTTGAATTGACGCCCATTCAGGCCACAGCGAACCTGCTTGAAAAAAACGGGACCCCTCGATGTTATTTTTATTGCCAATGCAATCAGAATAAAAAACGGAGACAGCAAGATAAGGCCTGATGCTGCCCCTATCATGTCTAATCCGCGCTTCATCGAACGGGCTGACAGATTGTAAGGCGTTGAATCAAAAGTTAACAGAGGCCAGCCATGCATATCTCTCACTATTGGTTTGGCAATATCTGTTTCAAAAAAATCAATTGCAACCGTCGCCCTTACCCCAACCTTCTCGCAAATTTTAATATATTCCTCAAGGCTGTCCAGCCACTTTCTCGGCAGCATAAAGACTACCTCATCCACGACTTCCTCATCAAGTATGCGAGCCAGGTCGTCGAATGTACCGATCACTCGGCTATTGCATACATGTTTCCCCAGCATTTCTTTTTCATCGATCAGGCCATGAATCTTTATACCCCAATCGGGATTGGTTTCAATAGAACGGACAAACCTGCCCGCTCTCTTGCCAGATCCTACTATGAGCATTTCCCTGAAGTTAAAACCCCTGCGCCGCATTCTCCTGAGTAAAAGTATTACCGACCACTTTTCAATGCCCAGGAGAATAACCGTCGAGGCAAAAAGTATCAAGATAAATGCGCGTGATAGAAAATAAAGCTTCAGCAGAAAAGCCGTAGTCGAGAATACCAGAGTCGCAGCCAGGGATGCCTCAAACAATGCCCAGAATATTCTGCTTAAAGTCTTTTCCCTCATTGACTGATAAACACCGAAGGCCCTCAACATGACGATCCATAGAGGTATTATAAAAGCCATGACTACGGAATATTCTGAAAAAGGCGGCATCTCCTGCAGAAAATCAAGATCAAGATTGTCTCTGAGCATATACGCAACAATAAATGAAATGCAGACAATCACTGCATCTATTGCAATCGCCGTTTTATGAATCAGCCATTCCTGTTCTTTAAGCATACTTGCTCCAGATTAAGTTAGATTCTTTGGGGGAAAAAATATATTCACAAATAATATTTGCGTTGAAACAGGTTGGATACAGGCAAGACTAAGAAAAGTACTGAATCAAGAAAGTAAGCGCGTTCTCATTGTTCAGGATCGCCTATTGCTCATGGAAAATTATTCCCAATATGGTTAAGTAAACGATCGTTTAATTTCAGCCATGCCTAGCTTTAGGCATTGTTCCCATGATGGGATATGCACATCAAGCAACTTATTAATTTTGCTATTCGCCAGAAGTGAATATTTTGGCCTCATCGCTTTAGTAAGATAAGCGTCAGACGGTATTGGAGTGACAGTCGGAAGTGTTTCGACCGGCATAAGCTTCTGAGCCATTGCTTCATTAAATATGGCTTTTGCAAAACCGCACCAACTCGTTGAGCCAGATGCGGTCAAATTATACAAACCATACGGCTCAACATTCTGCTTTTCCAATAAAACAGTCTTTGCAATGGTTATGGATGTAATCTCTGCTATTAAACGGCTCCATGTCGGCGAACCAACCTGATCATCGACAATTTTCAGTTCCTTGCGTTCTTTGGCAAGTCTCATCATAGTCAAAAGAAAGTTTTGTCCACGTGCACCGTAGACCCAGCTCGTGCGAAAAATAAAGTGCTTGCAGCCGCTTGCCTGTATAGCCAGATCGCCAGCAAGCTTGGTGCGACCATAGGCATTCAATGGATTTGGTTCGTCAGTTTCTGTGTATGGCTCCTTCTTCATGCCGTCAAAGACATAATCCGTGGAATAATGAATGAGGATCGAATCTTGTTTTTTCGCCTCCGCTGCTATAACCGCAGGAGCGTCAGCATTAACAACGTATGCAAGCTGTTCCTCATCCTCCGCCTTATCGACAGCAGTATAGGCGGCAGCATTTGCGATTATACCCGGCTTGATTTCACGTATCAGATTCCGAAGAGTATCGGGATGAGAATAATCTATATCAGGATAATCCAGCGCGATAATATCTCCCAGAGGAAGCATGGAACGATTCAGTTCCCAACCAACCTGTCCATTTTTCCCAAGGATAAGTATTTTCATTCAAAGACCTCGGCTTCTTTGAAGGAAATCCCGGCGGCATCTTTGGCGGCAAGAATCGGCTGCTCCCCGCACGGCCAGGCAATGGCAAGCTGCGCGTCATTCCAGATAATAGTGCGTTCATATTGAGGCGCATAGTAGTCGGTTGTCTTGTAGAGAAATTCGGCATACTCGGATAGTACGAGAAACCCATGGGCAAACCCCTCGGGTATCCAAATCTGTCGCTTGTTATCTGCGGAAAGATGAATACCCATCCATTTGCCAAACGTTGAAGAGGACCTGCGAATGTCAACTGCCACGTCAAAGACCTCACCGAGTGTCACGCTGACAAGCTTGCCCTGAGGCTGCTTGATTTGATAATGCAGGCCGCGCAGCACCCCTTTTCGCGAACGTGAATAATTGTCCTGTACGAAGGTTCTTCGAAGCCCTGTCGCATTTTCAAAGCGCATCTGATTGAAAGATTCAAAGAAGAATCCACGCTCATCGCCAAATACTTTCGGCTCAAATATTAAAATATCTGGTATATTGGTTTTGATTACATTCATAAACTAAATCATCTGCTCGTAAAGCATCCGCATGAGATACTGACCGTAGCTGTTCTTCGCAAGTGGAGCTGCCAGACGTTGCACCTGTTCTGCATCAATATATCCTTTGCGAAATGCAATTTCTTCCGGGCAGGCAACCTTCAACCCCTGCCGGTTTTCTATTGTTGCTATGAAGCGCGATGCATCCATCAAGGAGTCGTGTGTGCCTGTGTCAAGCCAGGCCATTCCCCTGCCCATAAGCTCAACATTCAGAAGACCGAGTTCCATATATCTTCTGTTCACATCCGTAATTTCCAGTTCACCACGACCTGATGGTTTCAGGTCAGCAGCGATATCAAGAACCCTGTTATCATAAAAATAAAGACCTGTTACAGCATAATTAGACTTCGGCTGCCTGGGTTTCTCTTCAAGAGATATAACCTTGCCATTTTTATCAAACTCGGCGACCCCGTAGCGCTCCGGATCGTTGACATGATATGCAAATATGGTGGCTCCGTCTGCCCGCAAGTCTGCTTTGATTAATTGATCAATGAAATTATGCCCATAGAAAATATTATCCCCGAGAACCAGGGCGCTATTGTCCGAAGCAACAAAGTCACGTCCTATGATAAACGCCTGGGCCAGGCCATCAGGAGAAGACTGTATGGCATATGTAAGATTAATGCCCCACTGACTACCGTCACCAAGCAATTGCTCGAACCGTGGTGTGTCTTGCGGTGTAGATATAACAAGCATGTTACGCATACCGGCCAACATCAATGTAGTGAGAGGATAGTAGATCATCGGCTTGTCGTAAATAGGCAGCAACTGCTTCGAGACTGCCTGTGTAATTGGATAAAGACGGGTCCCGGAACCTCCCGCAAGAATGATTCCCTTTCTCATTGCTCCTGCCTGCCTCTCTGGATGTAGTTCTTTTGCAGCCAGCCCTTATACTCTCCGCTCATGACACTTTTGATCCAATCGCTGTTATTCAGATACCAATGAACAGTCTTACGGATTCCGCTTTCAAATGTCTCTTGAGGCTTCCATCCCAGCTCACTCATTATTTTCGACGGATTGATGGCGTACCGACGGTCATGACCGGGACGATCCTTCACAAAAGTCAT
>DATHDG010000008.1:0-26198 GCA_035319125.1 Dissulfurispiraceae bacterium
AAAGCCAACCGTCATTCACTGGATGGCGAGCTTATAGTATGAAGATTTCATTCTTAACGCTTGGCTGTCGCACTAATCAGGCAGAGAGCTCATATTTATCAAGAATAGCTGCAGAAAAAGGACATGATATTGTGCCCTTAAGTGACAATACTGATATATGCGTAATCAATACCTGCAGCGTTACAGCCAAAGCTGATTATCAGTCGAGGCAGGCAATATCACGTGCTCTCAAAAATAACTGCAAGATTGTCGTAACTGGATGCTATGCTGAATTGAACGGGAATTTAATTGCCGGCAAAAGTAATTCCTTAAGAATTGTTGAAAACAACTTTAAATATCATATATTCAATGATTTGCCAATTACTACTTCAAGTTCATTATGCAATAGCAGATATCATTTACGACATCGTCCTACTATCAAGGTTCAGGATGGTTGCAATAATTCATGCACGTACTGCATCATACCAACAGCTAGGGGTAGGTCGCGCAGTGTCGCTCCACATGTTGTTATTGATCAAATCATTGAATTGGAAAATTCAGGCTTTGAGGAAGTCGTGTTATGTGGAATTCATCTGGGTTCATACGGTCATGATTTAAATATTGAATATACTCTTGCCAAATTACTTGAAGAAATACTTTCCTCAACTCATAAAATTAGGATCAGATTGAGTTCAATAGAAATTAACGAATTAACTGATCATTTTCTTAATGTATTTCATGATCAGCGAATATGCAGACATTTGCACATACCTCTGCAGAGCGGCAATGATTCGATTTTAGCTCTCATGAATAGACCTTATACGACTGCTTCCTTCGGAAACAAAATTAATACCATATCATCGCTGTTTAAAAATATCTCAATAGGCACAGATGTCATTATAGGCTTTCCATCCGAATCCGCCCTACATTTCAATAGTATTAAAGCCTATATTTCAGATCTTCCTTTCACTTATCTTCACGTTTTTCCGTATTCTGAAAGGAGAGGCACACCAGCTTCAACCTTCAAAGGAAAGATCCAGGATAATACCAAAAAGGATCGCTGTAAAGAGATCTCTGAGCTAGGGAGAATGAAAAAGGATATTTTTATTAAGAATAATATTGGGCTTGAACATGACATTCTGATCGAAAATTTGACACCTAAGGGATATCTAGGCACGACATCCAACTATATCAAGGCATTGATTGGTGCAGATTTGAGAGCTAAGCCGGGAAGCCTTATTAAAATTAGGCTTACGGCTGAACATGTCCAACCAGTACTCAGTTTTCCTATTAATATCTCACAAGCGTCTTGCAAATAATGCTTTTTTAGGTGCTTACTTTTTAGACAGGCCCTGAAGAAACCTTTGTGCTTATGAGTTCCGGCAAAAAGTCAAGTGATCTTTGTAACATTTTTTTAACATTTTATATTTGTCAATATAGTCTGATAAGATATATTATGTTAAATAATATTGCAGACCCGCAATCGATAATATTGAAAATATCCTTATTCTATATAGAGATTTATATCTATGGCTGCCGAAGTTTGAAATATTTCCCTTCAAATGCTATATTCATTGAATCCAGCACCCTATTTTGGACGGAGGTCTAAATGAGATTTACAAAATTGTTCATACCGACTATACGCGAAGCGCCGGCTGACGTAACTGCTATATGTCAACTATTAATGTTACGAGCCGGATACGTTCGACAACTTGCTGCTGGCTTATATATTTTTCTTCCATTGGGATGGCGCGTACTCAATAAAGTTAACAGAATACTTAAAGAAGAGATGGAAAAGATCGGTGCGCAGGAAATCTCAATGCCGGTATTGCATCCTGCTGAAATATGGCAGCAGACAGGTCGTTGGCAATCAATCGGCCAGGAAATGTTTCGCCTGAAGGACAGAAATGATCGTGACATGTGCCTTGGTATGACACATGAAGAGATAATGACCTGGGTTGCTTCTAGAGAAATTAAATCATACAAGGAGTTACCTCAGATTTGGTATCAAATTCAAACAAAGCTCAGGGATGAGGCCCGACCAAGAGGCGGTGTTCTGAGAACCAGAGAATTCATAATGAAGGATAGCTATAGCTTTGATGCCGATGAAGCTGGCTTGGCCGAAAGCTATAACTCCCATGCCAGAGCTTATCATTCAATATTTAACAGATGTGGACTCAAGTTTTATCAGGTCGAGTCAGATCCTGGTATGATGGCAGGGGCAGGAGCCACGGCACATGAATTCATGGCCCCTACTCCAGCTGGTGAAGATGAGATCGTACGTTGCGATAAATGTGGATATACTGCAAATGTTGAAATAGCGATTTCCAAGACTAATCCGATTGAGATAATGCCTTGGGACCTTGAAGAGATATTGACGCCTGAAAAGCGGACTATTGCTGAAGTTTCAAATTTTCTTAAAGTTGAAGCTAAATATTTAATTAAAACGCTCTTGTTGATAGCTGAAAAAGGTCCTGTTCTCGCTTTGATTCGTGGTGATCATGACCTTCATGAGAAGAAAATGACCAGAACAATTGGTGAGTTTCGCCATGCAACCAAGGATGAAATTAGATCAATCCTTAATGTTGAGCCCGGATTTATAGGGCCGTATGGTCATGACGATATAAGGAAGGTTGCAGATATCTCATTGAAAGATGGAGTATATATATCCGGTGCAAATAAAACCGGGATTCATGCCAAAGGGATAAAACCCGGCTTACAATTTTCGGTCGAATGGCAGGATATTCAGACTGCTAGTGCCGACGATTTTTGTATCAAATGCGGTGCTAGCCTTAGAAGTGAAAAAGTCATTGAAATAGGTAATATTTTTAAGCTAGGGACAAAATATTCTGAACCGCTTAAAGCTGTCTTCCTAGATAGAAATGGTCAGGAAAATCCAATGATAATGGGTAGCTACGGGATTGGTCCTGCAAGGGTTGCCGCAGCGGCAATCGAGCAGAACAATGACAAGGACGGAATCATATGGCCTCGTAATATTTCTCCATTTGATCTCCAGATTATTCCACTAAACATGAGCGATCCAAGAACAGTTGCTGAATCTGAAGCTCTTTATTCAAAGCTGATGGAGATATATAATCATTTAACAGGTGAGGCAATGGACGTTCTCATCGACGATCGAGATCTTCGTCCGGGCGTAAAGTTCAAGGATGCTGACTTAATAGGAATACCCATTCAAGTCATAATCGGTGAAAAAGGTCTAAAAAATAATCAGATTGAGATTAAAGTTCGCAGAACCGGCGAGATACGAAAAGTAGCGCTTGAAGATGCTGTCAAGGAGATACTTGCATTATATTACGAAATCAGATAGCAATATTCAGGGCTTTCCGATCATTGCCGCTATTGACATAGGAACCAATTCAATAAGACTACTTATCGGCACAATTCGAAATGGCTCACTGCATCGAATAAGATCAGAGAGAGCAGTTACACGACTCGGCAAGGGATTATCCATCTCGGGGCGTCTCAATGAATCAAACACAGAAATTACAATAGCTACACTACAAACATTTAAAGTTATTTGTGATAAATATGATGTTAATGATATAGTCGCCGTTGGAACGAGTGCTCTAAGAGAGGCAACAGATTCACATCGTTTTCTGGAATTGGCAATCAAAGAAACCGGCATAGGAGTTAATATTATTTCTGGCGAAACAGAAGCTGCCCTAACAATAAAGGGGCTGCTTTCAACGCATCATTCTGCCGGCAATCGCGTGATAGCTGATATCGGTGGTGGCAGCACAGAATTGATCATGCCGGATAATTCAAATTCGCTCATGAGCTTGCCGATTGGAGCTGTTAAATTGTTCGAGCAATTTATTCATTCCGACCCTCCATCTCATTATGATTTAAGCTTATTGCACAATAGCATTGCTTCAATATTGAATGAGCATACTTCGCAGTTCATTTCTCAGAAGAAACATGGACTCTGCGATTTTATCTGTACAGGTGGCACAGCGACTACTCTTGCGGCAATATTTTTGAAAATGCCATCTTATGATGGAGGCAAGGTTCATGGTGTTAGACTGACGCACTCAGCAATAGACAATATTTATAAGATATTGGTATCGGACAGCTTGGCTGACCGCTTAAAGATGATCGGACTGGAAGACGGTCGTGCAGATATTATTATTCCGGGCACCGCTATTCTTCTGGAGTTGATGCATGCGCTTGATATAAGCGAAGTTACGGTTAGCGATTTCGGCTTACTTGAAGGATTGATTTATGAACAATTTGAATCTGCCTGATATTATTCATTCGATGCTTGTAATGGTATAATAAACCGATGAAAAAAATATATGAACGACCTGGCAGTCTGAAGAAAGCTCCGTTTCGATTTTGCCCGGGATGCGGCCATAGTATCATACATCGTCTGATCGCAGAGGTAATAGACGATTTAGAGCTGCGGGAAAAGGTGATCGGAGTTGCTCCAGTAGGATGTGCTGTCTTTGCCTATGATTATTTCGATTTTGACATGATTGAGGTTGCCCATGGACGACCTCCTGCTGTAGCTTGTGCAATGAAACGGACTCGTCCAGACGCTATCATATTTTCTTATCAGGGCGACGGTGACCTTGCCGCAATTGGAACTGCTGAAATCATACATTCTGCTAACAGAGGCGACAATATAAGTGTTTTTTTTGTTAATAATGCTACCTATGGCATGACAGGTGGTCAAATGGCGCCTACCACGCTTACTCTTCAAAAAACCACAACTACGCCGACAGGTCGAGATGTCAGCTTGACTGGCTATCCTTTGCATGTCTCAGAGCTGCTCTCAACGATTGAAGGAGCTTCTCTTATAGCAAGAACCTCGGTTGATTCCCCTAAGAATATAATGAAAACCAAAGGAATGATCAAGAAAGCCTTTATGCACCAGATTAAAGGCCTGGGCTTTAGCCTTGTAGAGATTCTATCGCCCTGCCCTACGGATTGGGGTCTATCGCCGATTGACTCCGCGGAATGGATAAAGAACAATATGATGCCGGTTTTTCCTCTCGGCATATTGAAGGATACATGGAAAGACGGACAATAATCGCCGGCTCTGGGGGACAAGGCGTTCTCTTTCTTGGAAAGCTCATAGCATATTCAGCGCTTTGGGATAGAAAAGAGGTAACATGGTTCCCTTCGTATGGAGCCGAAATCAGAGGGGGAACCGCAACATGCACAGTCATTGTCTCAAATGACATGATAGGCTCGCCTGTTGTACGTAACACTGATTTTCTCATCGTAATGAATGAAGCATCTCTGGAAAAATATCAGGGAAGGCTGGTGAGCGGCGGGACGATCATATATGATTCCTCCTTGATCAAGTCATACAAACCGAGGCCTGATATCATTTCATCTCCGGTCCCCGCAAGCGAAATAGCTGCTGCTGCAAAGTATAAAAATCTGGCTAACATGGTACTTATAGGTGCATTTTCGGCGATATCAGGACTTATCAGTATGGATGCAATTAATGATGCACTCGCAGATGTCACTCCTGCCCGGCGAAAAAATTTATTACCAATAAACAAAGAAATAATTATGAAGGGATGCTTGTTTGCCAAAGATTCGAAAAGCAGTGATTAAAGATATCAAGCAGGTTCAAAAACTTGTAAATGATTACGCAAAGCGGGAAGAGATGCTGCCTCGCGCCCTTAATGAGCTATACGAGAGCATCAGGGATTTCTTTGTGTATGATTATAATGGAAAGATTCTTGGAGTGTGCGCTCTGAGAATTTTATGGGACGATCTTGCTGAAGTCAGGTCTCTGGCAGTCCAGAAAGAGTATCAGCGCAAGGGCATTGGGAAGGCGCTTGTAAGAAAATGTCTAAAAGAGGCCAGAGACTTGGGGACTAAGCGAGTATTTGCTCTTACCTATCAGCGTGATTTCTTTAAGCAATTGGGTTTTGCAGACACTGACAAATCCAAACTCCCACAGAAGATTTGGGGTGACTGCCTGAAGTGCCATAAGTTTCCGGAATGCGATGAAAATGCTGTAATAATCAATCTTTGAGTTGGATTACTATATTAGACTTGCTTCTAAGTTCTTCTATGTGATCCTTAAGTTGTCTGTTCAGTTCGAGTTCTGTCAGATATTTTTCAATCTCATCTCTTACTGCTAAATAGTCCTTTCCATGGAACTCTCCCTTATGGGCAGCATAATATGCAGCCAGCTGCTCTTCCTTAATATATATCCTCGATTTTATTCTGACATCAATATATTCCTTTATAAGATCATCATCAGATTTGGCTTCTATTCTTATCTTACGGGCCTGTTGGATAATTAAGATGTTGTTTATCATGGCATTTGCAACTTCTTGTTCAGTTATGCCTGGTACAGCCTGCTTCATCTGATCATATTTTTGCTTAAACTCTGAATATGTGATAGCATGGTCATCTACAAATGCCACAACCCTGTCAATCAGATCTGCAGCAAACAAGCACTCAACTAGGATAAGCAGCAACGTCATTAATGAGACTATGACAGATCTGCAATAGACAAAATATCTTCTCCAATCAGAATGACTGTCCAACACTGAAATGAATCTCCCCTTTGCTCTCGCCTGTTCTTCTATTTAATTTATAACCATAGTCTACGCTTAGCGGACCTACAGGCGTATTGTATCTTAAACCCAAACCGGTTGTGTATTTGATGTCATTAAACGTTACCTGCTCGGTCTTTTGCCATACATTGCCCCAATCCAGAAAAGTAACCAGACCAAAGCCTTTCCACACGTCAAATCGGAATTCCATATTCCCCATCAGAAACGCGTTACCGCCTGTGGGGTTATTGTCGGTTCCCTTCGGACCCAGCGTGTCTTGGGCATATCCGCGCACTGTAGTCCTTCCACCCAGAAAAAACCTTTCAACGAGAGGCAGCTCAGAGGTCCCGGAAAAACCCTTTGCTGCTCCTCCCCTTAGTGATACAGCAACTACAACATGCTTTCCAAGGCCGACATATTTATTGGCGTACATTTGAATCTTGTTGAAATCGGTCTCCGACAATAGCATTGCCGTAGCAATCTTATAGGTGATGCCCGCCAGAGTGCCGCTCCGAGGGTTGACGGGGTTATCACGGCTGTCATAAATAAGGCCTGTTTTAACTCCGCTAATCAAGAGAGAGCCGGTATCCTCTCTGGTCAATATGATGTCAGGCTTGACATCGTAAGTCTTTACATTGTCAAGTACAAAATACAATTCCCCTTTGATCTTGTCGGTTAATTTCTTCTCGACACCCGCAGTCGCCGAATACCTGTTAAGCCTGTAATTGATATCTCCGGTATCGAAGTTCATTTCTTTTTTGTATTCCCTCAAGAACTGGGCCTTGAAGGCAAGGTCATGACCAAAGACCAAAGGTTCAAAATATTGTAGGATGAAGCGCCGGGTAAGAGTGCTCATCTCTGTCCTGAATGTAATCTGTCTATTCATTCCGAATAGATTCTTGTAAGTGATATCTAGGAAGCCTCTAAACTTTTCGAATTCCCCATATCCGAAGCCAAACTCTACAGCACCCGCATTTTCTTCCTCTACTCTATATAGAACATCTCTGACATGATCATCAGTGCCCCACGCAACCGCCTCGACATCTTTGAAAAGTCCGGTTCTATAAAGACGCTGACGCTCTCCTAAAAGTAGAGAATAATTAAATGGATCTTCTTCTTTGTGCAAGAGCGCTCTTGTTATAACTTCCCGTTTGGTGTCTTCATTTCCTATAACGATGTTCTTGCCGAAATAATACTCGCTACCTTCATGCACAGTGAATAAAACCGTAGCGCTGTCTCCGGAAATTTCCCGGTCAATCGTCACGCCGGCATCAAGATATCCCTTATTTCTATAAAGATTCTGAATCCGTATACGGGAATCCAATATGTCGACGTCATTATATGGATTATTTGTCTTTAATGGAATGTTCTTAAGTATTTCGTCCGTATGGATAATGTTATTATTTTTTACATCTATCGATTTGACTCTAACCTGCATGCCTTCATTAATTGAAAATACTATAGAAGCCTTTCCATCGTTAAGAACGACTTCAGGTTCTGTCGTGCTGACATACAGATATCCAAGTGAATGATAAAAATCCTGAATATTTTCATTGTCGGAAGTTACCAGGTCCGGGTCGTAGAGATCACCCTTTTGCAATTGAATTATGCCCTTTAATTTATCAGCGCTTATGCTTGAGCCCTCAAAAGATATTTTCCCGACTTTATAACGCTCTCCTTCGTGGATATAGAATTTAATGTTAAGTCCTTTGTCCGTATTATTAACGATTGGGGCAACCTGAGCTTCCGGGAATCCTTCGTGGTGATAAAGGGCCAATATTCTGAGCACTGTTTCATCAAGAATGTCGTCGCTGTATTCATCAAGCTCAAAGAAAGGAAGTTCCTTTCTTAATGCACTTGAACTCACGGAGCTGTTGCCTTCAAACTTAATGTTGAGCTTTGATCCGGGTTGAATAATTAAACTCAGCATGCCATCCATAAAAGTGTCAGAAATTGCAGTTCCTACATAATTTTTCTTTTTAAAGTCTGACAGACTTTTTTCTGTGGCCTGCTGCAATATTGTGCGATCCATGCTGTCACCCGGCTTAAGGCCCAATCGTCGCGACAACACATCTCGGTCATCCCGGGTGCCACCGGAGATATCAATCTCTTTGATCAAAAGGGGCGCTCCTTCTTCAACCGAGAGGTCAATCTTAACTTTACCCTTTCCAGCTTCCCCCATTAAGAAAGAGATCTTACAGCCTGGGAATCCTTTGCTTTTGATTAGTTCTTCTAAGGCAGAAACAGCGTTTTCAATCTTCCTTTCGTTCAGCCTTTCTCCTTTTTTGGCATTGAAGTTCCTGACAATAAAACGCTCTGAGAAATGTTGCTGTCCATGCACACTGATAGCGCTGATTTTCATTTTTTCTTTTACATTGATAGTTATGCTGTTCCAACCTGCATCCGTGCTCCGCACGACAATGTCTGAGAAGATACCCTTGAGGAAAGCCCTTTTTATCCCTCTCCTAAGTTTATTACCATCAAGCGGTTCGCCCTTTTTGATATCAAGAAGATAAAGCAACTCTTTTTGAGATATGGAATAAAGTCCGCTGATTTCGATGTCCCTGACAGGAACTGCAGACAACTCTGTTTCGGCAGCGGAAACAACAGAAATAGACAGCAACAGCAAACATACTACTATTAGCCAAAATATAGCATTTATCATTATTCGTGAATAACTATTATTTATTCCTGTTTTTTTCATTTAAACTCAAAACGGAACTTTATGTCCGCACCGATTCCTCCCTGAGCATCTCTAATGCCAACCAGAGAAGCGTTCTTGTTCAGCAGATACTCAAGCTTGACTATCTGACCCTCTTTAACATCTGCCGATGCGCTATATGTAGCATAAAGCCGGTCGCCGATCAACTTCTTCGACAAAGTCACTCGCGGTGCGACAGTTCCAGTTGTCCTAGAAACCGATGGATCTATCTGAAGACGGTCAACGCCGGTTATGGTTTTCAGTCTGTCTTCCGCAACATCCTGAAGCTTTCCCGTCAAAAATGAAGTTGCTTCTGCGGCACCTATGCCTCCTTCAAGCCCCTTCAGATTCTTTCCGACATCTCCGACTGTCAGCAGGCTTAAAATATCATTTTCCTCAAGTGTTGGACTAGAAGATAGCGACAAATTAAACTGATCAATATATCCATCCAGTGCCAGTCGCACTGTATAATTCTTTATTTTTGTTTCGGCTAATATATCGAAATATGGATTAATCTCATCCGGTCTTGCAAAGTCTATGGCGCCTTTCAGCACTGTAAACTCATTATTTCTGAAATATACTATGCCATTTATAGTTTCCATCCTGCCATAGAGGACCGGCTGACCGATATCACCACGCGCGACCAAGTCCATTTTCATAGCAGCACGTGCTACGTTGTTATCTATTGACATATTATTGCCTCTAACCCTGACATTCAGTTTTGTCCGGTCAATCTTACCTGATTCGAATTTGGGACGTTCCTTCTTTCTGGCCTGCAGTAACCAGCTTTTCCATTCGATGCGTTCCGTATAACGAGCCTTGCTTATGTAGATATCACCTGTGATATCCTGCAACTGAGAATTGCCCTGATATGTCAGATCACCATCGAAGTGAACCCAAAAATTGCGTGAAGCAGAAACGGTAACGTTCGACAGCTTAGATTCAAAGATAAATCTTTTTAAAGAAAATCGGTCAAGATAGACATTTCCGCGCATTGAAACATCTCCACCTGATATCTTGCCTTTTGCGTCTTCAAGAACAATCCTGTCTTCATCTGCATATATTGACGCACTAACGCCTGTCACCCTATAGGGTAGATTCTTGAATCCGAGAGCTCCGTTCTGCACCTTCATCTTGCCATTAACCCTTGGCTTTTCCCATCCTCCGCTTAGAGTCAATGAAAATGTTGCATCTCCCTTGAGAACATCTATGTTCTTAGATGCCGACCTCAGAGGCGTCAAGGATGATGCTCCATTAAGCGATAAACTAAAGCTATTGCCGATATGCATACCGCCCTTAAGTTGCAACTCGGATGTTTCGCTCTTCATGGAAAATGACTCGATAGTCAATATCTTATCCTTGAGTTTTACTGATACGGGCCTGCTGTTGGCCATGCCGTATCCGTATCCATATATGTACGCTTTGTCAAGAAGAAGTACACCATTCACATTATTTCTGTCGCCCCAAAGTCGTATATTTCCCTTAAGATTGACAAGTAAATCTTCAGGCACATCTTTAAGAAATCCTGCTATTAGAAAATCTGACCTGGCTGAGAGCATTTCCAGATTAACCTGCCAAGGCATTGAATCTTTCAGTGTGGCAGAGCCGTTAACCTTGATCTTGCCGTTCATGAATCGACCATCCAATGTCGCATTCTTTCCTTTGAGCTCAGCAGTAATCATTCCAGATCCGGAAGCCTGCTCGCGCGCAGGATCATTGTATCTGAGCAGGCCGGTTAGCTTTAAGAAAGGTTCTGCAAATGTGCCTCGACCGTTAATGGCCACATCCGACAGGGAAATCAGCTTAAGATTAGAATCCCTAAACTTATCCTGAAGCCCTGCAGGCATCACATTAAACAAGTCAAGGCTCTTGACCGTGGCTGACATATCATATCTTTTATCAAGTGAAACCATGCCCTTGGCATTCAAGAATACCGGTCCCTTTTTAATTGCAAGAGATTTGAAATTGAACTCGCCCCTTTCAAATGCAAGCTCAGCATCAACCATGTTCAGTGAATAGTCGCCGGATACGATTACTTCTGATGCATGTAACTCCCCCTCAGCCCTGGAGCGCTCGCCGGGCCCGACAAGTGTAAAACCGCAACTGAAGTTACCTGTCAATGGCGGTGAACCCTGTATGATTGCTGAAAGGTCCGTCAGGTCTCCATGATCAAAAGCTATTCTCAAGTTATAAACTGGTGAGATTACATCAAAAAGATGTTTAGCCTGCGCAAAGGCAATTTGTCCGCTTGATTTCAGTTTCATGCCTGAAGAAACAGCTTCAAAATTCTTGACTACCAGCAGATTTTTCCTATATGCCACTTCGCCTTCCACTGAGTTAAAGGCAACAGTGTGTGACCTCATAAGGTTAGGAATATCCATCTTTCCGGAATAGAATTTCTGGTCGCTGGATGTGAATTTCAGATCGAGAACGGGATCGCTGATTTCGCCTGAAAGGAGCGCACTAAAGACTGCCGGCCCGCTCAGCGCATTGAAATAAGGAGCAGTCAGGTCAATCACATCTTTAGTAGTACCATTTGCCCTGAATGCCAGTTTATTCTTTGGCAGATCTACGGAGCCGGTTCCGGACACTGTCGATATCCCAGTAGATATCGTTATCTGCGGTAATGTTACGATATTATCCGTCATAGTGAAAGTGCCTTCAATGCTGTTTACACGCTCGAGTATGTCTTTTCCTCCTGGTTGCTTTTTATAAGAAAACGAGCCGTGCGGATTAAAATAACTTCCCTCAGAAGATATCTCTCCGTCAACTTTGCCGGGAGCTATGCCAGGGTCCCAATTGATCAGTTCAAATAGACCTTTACTGCCTACCTGCTTGGCAAATACCTTAAAGCTGTAGTAATTAACAACCGGAAGATTTATTCTTGCTTCAGCAACTGCAGTCCCACCGTACAGAGATCCATGAGCATCGTTAAACTTCATCACCTTGTCTCTGTAGTCGATATTGCACGTCAGCTTGTCTATTTTCACACCGAATAGATTGCCGTCTTCCATATCGGCCTTGGCGTCGCCTTGCAAGTCGGTAAGAGTTCCGCGCACAATGCCTTCAACTTTGACAAGTCCGGTTAGTTTTTCCTTTACTTTTAACAGCTCCATCAGTGTCTCAAGGAAAAGACGACCGCTAACCTTAACATCTACTGAAATATCGCCCAACGATGAAAAGCTCTTTGCTTTTACCGTTCCAGCGACCTTGATAGAACCATCGCCTCTATTGTGCAATCCAAAAATCTTTCGAACAGATTCAACGAGCAGATCAACATCAGTTTTGAGATTGGCTGAAATTGGCTTGGTAGAAATATCCCCCTCAGATTTGATTACTGAGCCGTATGTGTTAACCTTCAGGGTCTTTACGCTGATCGAGTCTTTATTTAAAGTAAAAAATGCATCGATGCCTCCGTTTAGTTCCGGCATTCGAGGCACGTGGACATTAACCTCAGACAGGGATATATGGAAATCAGGCCTGTCTGTCAGCAGAACTTCAGAATAGCCTCCTTTGGCTAAAATCTTTTTTTCTCCATCTTCAACTTCGAAAAATGGTTTATCAAGGACAACAGCTCGTATTTTTACTTTCAGTGCGTCTTTCCTCTCAATTGCAAGGTATTTTTTAACGCTTTCTGCAATTTCCTCGATTTCGCTTCTATTAGTCTTCAAGACTGACTCCCTTATAACAAGGCGGTTAAGAATCAGTTCCTTCCTGAATATACCGCTCAGCGAAACATATCCTTTGGTCCTCTCGACAGATAAAAGGGTTCTGCCATGTTCATCAGAGACTTTTGCGTCTTTCATCTCGATGAAAAGCGGGAAAAGATTTACCTGGATCTTATCGGCAATGACTCTCTTGCCGGTCATTAGCTCAAGCTCCGGCAAGATCAGTTTCTTCAAGTAATCGGATATATAAGGCCCGCGCGCAGCTATCGCGAGAATGGCAAAGAGACATGCAAGCGTTGCTATTACAATTGTTCTTTTCCTAATCTGCATCCGGTACGGCTCCTAATCGATGCCGATGTCGACAGGTCGCAGTCCATTGAGCACTGCGAGACAGTCCTCATATCCGAGCTTGACCCCGTCTTTTTGGAGATAGAATACATCATGCGCAGTACCATCATCGGTATTTATCACAGCTGATAGTATATCAATATTATACTTGTGCAAACGAGTAGTTATGTCATAGAGAAGACCTATCTTGTCGGGGAACATGACTTCCAGCAATGTGTATATTTCCGATGCTTCATTGTCGATCTCCAGAAACACCTCTGACCTCTTAGTCCTCAATCTCTTCTCTTTGGTGGGTCGCATACTAAAATTGACCGGCTGATCATGCAGGACTACTGCCTTTAAATCTTGAACTATGCTATCCTCCATACCCTCCCAGAAGAGCGTCTTCCAGTTGGAAACCACTATTCTCCGAATTGTGATGTCTTTATTTCCACTAAAAAGTCTCGCTCTAACAATATTTAATCCACGCGCGCTCAGAACACCGATAATACGAGAAAAGAAGCGAGGCTTATTATATGTTACAACGGTAATTTCCGCTGCGCTTTCACTATTAGCAAGGATCGACACAGCCAATCCACTTTTTTTCGCTGAGATTACTAATTCATGATCAGACTTTATAGCGTCTAACGTATTAGACAAAAGATATCTTTCGGTCATATCCCCTACGAAGATCTGCAGTTTCTTATCGAGAAGAAGACAGTTATGGTGGTCCACTCCTTTGATATGGTCTCGGGTCTTGATATACAAACCAGTAAGCAATGAAGCATTCCATTCATTCCAGAAGCCCTCGTTTACGGCACTCATGTCAGCATATGTCATGAGATAAAGTGCATCAAGGTTTTCTTCATTGCCTGCAGCCTCAGCAAGCTGAATAATAGTTTCAGGAGCGTCAGCATCACGGGTCAAGGCAAGCTTGGCGAGAAATATATGATTGCGAACGAGGAATTCAATCTGCATTCTATCCTGCGGCTCGACAAGTAAACGTTCGAGAATACTCTTAATTATGATATAACCGGCTTCTTCATGTTTTCGTGACACGCCTTTACCGATATCGTGAAGAAGAATTGCGAGGAAAAGAACATGTTGTTTGACCTTTTTCATTATCTCAGCCAGGTATTGAAGTTTGCCCTGCTTGGTGTGCTTGAGGAGTTCAGCGTTGCGAACAGCAAAGAGCGTGTGCTCATCAACAGTGTATCTATGAAAGGCTTCCAGAATCACCAGATGTTTGAGCCTGCCGAATTCCGGGATAAACCTCCCCAGAACTCCAAGATCATGCATTTTGCGGAGAGTTTCAAAGACCCTTTCAGACCTCAATATATCCCGAAAGCTTGCAACTGCAGATGTGGACGATCGCACATCCTTATTAATGAAGACGGCTCTGTTTTTTAGAATCTCCTCTATGTTGTAGCTTAACTCCTTTCCGGTGACCGCATAAATACGAAAGGCCTCGACTATTTTTCCAGGATCTTCCAGCAATTCAGGGGTTTTGATAATAATCTCGTTGCGCGAGATAGAAAAATCATCATTAAACTTACGCACCATAAATGGTGCCGGCAAATGGAAGTAGCGTCTGCCGCATAACCTCATCACATTTGCAAGGGCATCGGCGATAACCTTGGCTTTATGATAGAAAACACGCATCATTACTTCAGGCGCATAGAATCTGGTATTATCTCTAAAGCCAAATCGAGAAGCAACTTCGTCCTGTATTTCGGCCGATAAAACATCTATTTTTCGTGCTGCTTCGATATGAATGCAGGCGCGGATTTTCAGCATAAATTTAAATGCCGAAATGAAATCGTTGAATCTTATCTCTGACATCAATTGCCTGTACGCATCAATCGAACTAAGTTTAAGCTCCGACCGCGCAAGCCAAGACATTGCATGGATATCTCTCAAGCTCCCCCGCCCTTCCTTTACATTGGGCTCAAGAACATACAGCGAGTCTCCGGATGCTTTATGCCTCTTATCAATTCCTCTTATAATTTCCGCAGTGAATCCTCTCTTACCTTTAAATAAAAGTTTGGGATACACATCACGCTTAAAATCTTCATAAACCTCTTCACTCCCTGCAATCAGACGGCAGTCCAATATTGATGTGCGCGTCTGCACGTCGTTCATCGAATCGTCTACTGCGCTTTTAAGAGTTCGAAACGAATGGCTTATATTCAAACCTTCATCCCACAATTTATATAAAAGCGCCTGGGCAGAATCTCTGGCCATCTTTGAATCGCTGCGCGACAGGATCATTATGTCTATATCAGAAAATGGCATTATCTCTCTACGTCCAAATCCGCCGACGGCCAAAAAAGCCATATCCTGCAGACCACGAGAGTTCTTGTTTTGTGACACAGAGAGATATGACGAAAGAAGAACTCTGTCTACGATTTCAGTAAGGCTGTCTGCTAATGAAATGCCGTCTGCATTCTTTTCAATCAACTCAGCGGCAGACTCGCAAAGTATTGAAGATAGAGCTAAGGTCATTGCATAACGGGGCAGCAAGCTGCGGTCCTTTCCGGGTTATAACGCCTTATTTTTCCTGAAAAAAGAATTATATCACGTCTTCCCGGTCAAATAGAAATAAGCGCCATATGTGCGGCACCTGTTTGTCCGGAAATAACAACTCTCGCAAGGAAAGATGATTATAAATCAATTAAAATTATTAATTAATATTTTCTCTTCGGGTTATGTTATATTTACGCCAATGCGCGAGAAACACATAGATCTACTCGCTATATTCAGAGAATTGGAGGGCAATCTAATATCCCTCCTGCAAGACACGCGCTGTGAGCCGGCAGCCTGTTTGCCGGGCGTCTCTGAAAAATGATACTTCGGTCCGACATAAACGTCGGACCGTTTATTTTTCGTTAGTTTCAATAATTAAGCTCCTGGATCTTTGGTCAAGGGGCTATATTTTTATCTGCACGAAATAGCTCATCAGGAGGTCATGTATGCCGTACGATGCGACTAAGTTAGCTGACTGGCAGATTTCCGAAGAAGCTGAAAAGAAGATGCCCGCACCCGAACAATTGCGCGATCAACTCGGCCTTAAAAAGGACGAGATGCTGCCAATGGGCAGACTTTCAAAGGTAGATTTTCTCAAGATAATTAATCGACTTAAAGATAAGCCTGACGGCAAGTATATCGAAGTTACTGCCATTACCCCTACTCCACTGGGTGAAGGGAAAAGCACCACTTCTGTCGGCCTTATGGAAGGTCTCGGCAAAAGAGGCGTGAATGTCGGCGGTGCACTGCGCCAGCCTTCAGGCGGACCCACCATGAATGTAAAAGGCACGGCAGCCGGCGGAGGGAATGCACTATTGATCCCGATGACGGAGTTTTCGCTTGGCCTTACCGGCGACATTAACGATATAATGAATGCCCACAACCTGGCAATGGTAGCCCTGAACGCCCGTATGCAGCATGAGCGTAACTATAACGATGAACAACTGGCCCGTTTGACTAAAATGCGTCGTCTCGACATTGATCCGACCCGCATCGAGATGGGATGGGTTATGGACTTCTGCGCTCAAGGCCTTCGCAATATAATCATGGGTATTGGCGGCCGCACAGACGGCTTTATGATGCAGTCCAGGTTCGGCATCGCAGTCGGTTCGGAGTGCATGGCGATCCTAGCTGTTGCAAAGGATCTTGCCGACCTGAAGCAGAGGCTCAACAATATAACTGTAGCCTTTGACAAAAGCGGCAAGCCGGTCACCACTGGCGATCTGGAAGTGGGCAATGCGATGACAGCATTTATGCGAAACACTATCAATCCTACGCTCATGACCACCGCCGAGTATAATCCATGCTTTGTCCATGCGGGACCATTTGCGAACATCGCTGTCGGTCAGTCATCGATCATTGCAGACCGCGTAGGCCTTAAGCTTTTCGATTATCACGTCACAGAGTCGGGGTTTGCGGCTGATATAGGATTTGAGAAATTCTGGAACGTCAAATGCCGCTTCAGTGGTCTGAAGCCGCACGTATCTGTTCTGACTACAACCATCCGCGCCCTCAAGATGCATGGCGGCGGACCGAAGGTTGTCGCCGGCAAGCCTCTGCCCGAAGAGTACACTAAAGAGAATCTTGGCCTGGTCGAAAAGGGCTGCGCTAACATGGTCCACATGATCGGCGTTATCCGCAAGTCCGGTATAAACCCTGTCGTCTGTGTCAACAGGTTTTATACCGATACCGACGCTGAAGTCGCAGTTGTAAGAAAGGCCGCCGAGGCCGCAGGCGCACGTTGCGCGGAATCACAGCATTGGCTCAAGGGCGGTGAAGGAGCTCTCGAACTGGCCGATGCTGTCATGGACGCTTGCAAAGAAGAAAACCAATTCAAATTCCTCTATCCACTTGAAATGAAACTGCGCGACCGCGTAGCCATAATCGCAAAAGAAGTCTACGGTGCAGACGGTGTTTCCTGGCTGCCCGAAGCCGAGGCCAAAGCTAAGATGCTCGAAGAAGATCCGAAATATGCGGACTTCGCGACCATGATGGTCAAGACCCATCTCAGCCTGAGCCACGACCCTGTCGTCAAAGGCGTTCCAAAGAACTGGACCCTCCCGATCAGGGACGTCCTGATTTACTCCGGCGCCAAGTTCCTCTGCCCGTGCGCAGGCGCAATCAGCCTTATGCCTGGTACGAGTTCAAATCCGGCTTTCAGGAGAATCGACGTAGACACGGCAACAGGAAAGGTTTCAGGCCTGTTCTAATTTCCGAATAAAACACAAAAAAGAAAAGCTCACGGCATGCCGTGAGCTTTTCTTTTTGAAAGTCCATTACTACTCTACTACTTCCCAGTTTGCCTCGAAAGTATTGTCAAGTAGAGTATAGAGATATCCCATCATCTTACCTACGCCGGGCAGAACCCCTTTTTTAATTTGCCAGAAAGAAAGGTGGATCGCAGGCACCATCTGAGGGTTTGCTGTGTCGTCACCTACATGCTGCCATGCTTCGCTCTTGCCCATGATCCGCCATAATGTCCGATATTTCCTGTTTCTGACTGTCTGCCCTACCCTTGGTAACTTGCTGCGCAAAGCTTCGAACTGTGACTCTACCGTGCCGGCCATGATTTCCTCCCTTCAGGTCCGGCGGGCGCCTCGCCGGACTCATCAGACGTTCATAATTGCAGCGGCCAAGTTCGTCAGTCTTCTAAATACGTACTCCCTTACTAATAATTACCATAAAGCAGACTGATTGTCCATCGGATTTTAAGGCCTTTCCCCTTGAATGACTAACCCTTCAGGTTTGAGTTATAGTATAGGGATATACTTTCACTCCGGCGGTGCAGATGCAGGATTTCATTATAATAAAGGGCGCGAGAGAGCATAACCTCAAGAATATAGATGTCGTCATCCCGCGCGATAAAATAACAGTCATTACCGGACCGTCCGGCTCCGGCAAGTCATCGCTCGCCATCGATACCATCTATGCAGAAGGGCAAAGAAGATATGTGGAAAGCCTATCAGCTTATGCCAGGCAGTTTCTGGAACAGATGCAGAAACCGGAGGTGGACTCCATTGAAGGTCTATCTCCATCTATAGCTATCAACCAGAAGACTGTCAGCAGAAGTCCACGTTCGACAGTCGGCACGATAACTGAGATATATGATTATATGAGAGTCCTCTTCACAAGAATCGGGACTCCATATTGCTATAACTGCGGCTCTCTTATTACCACACAAGACATTCACAATATTATCAAATCGATATTGGCTCTACCTCTAGGCACTAAGATTCAGATACTTGCCCCCATCGTAAGGGAGAGAAAAGGTGAATACAAGAAAGAGCTCAGACAGATGAGAATGGAAGGTTTTATAAGGGCGAGGATAGACGGCAAGATGGTTGATCTGACGCGTGACATCTCTCTCAGGAAGACCTTGAGGCATACGATCGAGATTGTAATTGACCGATTTATAATCAAACATTCGATTGAAAAGCAGCTTAGGCATGCAATAGACGTATCATTAAAATATGCTGATACAGTAATCATTAACATTATGGATGCAGAGAAGGATATAGCCTTCAGCCGTACACTGGCTTGTGCGAAGTGCGGTATCAGTTACCCGGAGATAGAGCCTCGCCTGTTCTCCTTTAATAGTAAATATGGCGCCTGCCCTGCATGCGGCGGGCTGGGCTTTTCGAACATGCTACCTGCTGAATTAGCGGATGCCGCCGAACAAGAACTGTATACGACCGGACTGGAAGATGTGGAACTGACGCATATGACTCCGTGTGAGTCCTGCAGCGGCAGGAGGCTTAGAAAAGAGGCTTTACACATCACGATTGGCGATATTAACATAGGTGATTTTTCAGGTATGTCTGTTAAGGAGGCTTCAGCATATATAGCTGATATTTCTTCAACATTATCAGACAAGGATCTTGCAATTTCACGCAGGGTAATCAAAGAGGTCGCTGAGCGGCTGACCTTTCTTCAGAGAGTCGGACTTGCATATATTACCCTGGATCGTCCTTCCTTGACGCTATCAGGTGGAGAGGCGCAACGAATCAGGCTTGCCACACAGCTTGGGTCATCGCTAACAGGTGTCTTGTATGTGCTTGATGAGCCAAGTATAGGCCTCCACCCACGTGACTGTTCGAAGCTGCTTGATAGCCTGTCTGAAATCAGAGATGCCGGAAATACTGTAGTGATAGTTGAACACAATGAAGAGACGATACGATGGGCTGATCACGTAATTGACATGGGCCCGGGCGCCGGAAGCAACGGTGGTTGGATAATTGCCACAGGCAGTCCTAAACAGATAATCAACATGGATTCATCTATTACCGGCAAATTTCTGGGCTGTGAACTTAATATCCCCATACCGCAAATACGCCGCCGTCCCGGTGATTGGATCAAAATAATGGGCGCCTCCGAATTCAATCTAAAAAATATTGATGTTGCCATCCCTATAGGCGTTTTTCTTTGCGTTACGGGAGTTTCAGGCTCCGGCAAAAGCACTTTAATATTTGAGATTCTATATAAACACTTGATGAGTCGCTTATTCAAAGGGACCATGGTGCCGGGCAAATGCTCTAAAATCGAAGGTATAGATAAATTAGACAGAGCTATATCAATAGATCAGTCGCCGCTCGGAAGGACCCCAAGATCTAATCCTGCTACATATACTGGTATCTTTACATTTATCAGAAACCTCTTCTCACAAATAGCTGAATCACGTGTAAGGGGTTATTCGCCTTCCCGATTCAGCTTCAATGTCTCAAGCGGAAGGTGTGAAAATTGCCAAGGTGACGGCCAGAAAAAAATCGAGATGCATTTTTTACCGAACGTATATGTAACATGTGATGTTTGCAAGGGGGCTAGATATAACAAAGAAACTCTGGACATCCGTTACAAAGACAGGAACATAGCTGAGATTTTGGACATGACTATTTCAGAAGCGCTTGATTTCTTTTCAGCAATTCCACCTCTGAAGCAACGCCTGTCAGTGCTTGAAGAGGTCGGGCTTGGATACCTGAAACTCGGTCAGTCTGCTACTACGCTTTCAGGCGGCGAAGCTCAAAGGCTTAAAATATCACGAGAGCTCGGCAAGCGCCCGACTGGAAAGACTTTGTATATTTTGGATGAACCGACAACCGGTTTGCATTTTGTTGACATAGGCAAATTACTTGGCGTGATTAACAGACTTGTGGATATGGGCAATAGCGTTATAGTTATAGAGCATGATCTTGATATAATCAAATCTGCGGACTATATTATCGATCTGGGGCCTGAAGGCGGCGATGGCGGCGGCGATGTTGTTGCTGTCGGAACTCCCGAAGATCTGGCAAAAGAGGAGAAATCCTTTACCGGTAGGTACCTGCGCGATAAAATGTCAGGTGATTGCTGATGACAACAAGATTGCGAAGCATCATTTTACGAAAAACTATAATTGCAATTCTTTTCTTAGTGATAGTTACGTCCTTTATATCATGCACCTCGGAGAGGATATATAAAGAAACACGTCCATCTATGTACACGATAGTAAGCATTACCATAGTCGCAATAAATCAGGACCAGGCGAATGCGATCATAAATGACTCTTTCAGTGAACTCGACAGACTTGCAAAACTCTTAAACTTCTATTCTGAAACAAGTGAGATTTCTGAAATCAACAGACAAGCCGGCTTAAAGCCGGTAAAAGTGTCGCAGGATACTCTTGATATTTTAGAGAAGTCAGTTTACGTATCTGAAAAAACTGATGGCGCTTTTGATGTGACCATAGGGCCTCTTGTAAGACTCTGGGATATCAAGAACAAAATCATTCCCAATCAAACGGCAATTGAAGCTCATAAGAAGATCGCAGGGTATAAAAACATAGTTATCGACAGAAGTTCATCTACTGTGTATCTCAAACTGAGAGGCGCTCAAATTGATCTGGGCGGAATAATCAAGGGCTATGCAGTAGACAAAGTCGTGGATCTGCTTCTGCGCCGGGGCATACGAGCGGCAGTGGTATCGGTTGGTGGTGAAGTCAGGACTCTTGGGAAGAAACCCGATGGTAATCCCTGGGTGGTAGGTGTGCAAAATCCCAGGCAGACCGGCCCCGATGATGAAGTTATCGCCACTATCAACCTGTCTGACAAGGCACTTTCGACTTCAGGAGATTATATAAGATATTTTGAGAAAAACGGGGTTAGATATCATCATTTGCTTGACCCGAAGACCGGATATCCATCTGCGCAATGTGGCAGTGCTACTGTCGTTGCCTCAGATAATACGACTGCAGACGCCTTTGCCAAACTTTTCGTTCTCGGCCCTGCTAGAGGTGTCGCCATTGCAAAACAACTTGGGTTTGACATTCTGTTTATAGATTGCAAAGGCGATATCGTTATGACCGATAGTCTAAAAGACAAGATTACACTGATTGGCAAGAAACAATCACAATGATAATAACTTGTCCATCTTGCAAGCAAAGATGCACCTGGGAAGAAAATCCATGGCGACCTTTCTGCTCTGAGAGATGCAAAATGATCGATCTTGGCAATTGGGCCATGGAACAGTACAAAATACCAGAGCCAATTTCAGATGAAAATAAAGATACTGACAACATACACAATGACAGGAGGGAGCCATGACTAGAATAATAGTAGCTGGAGCAACCGGACGGATGGGCAGCAGAATAGTCGCGCTTTCCAGGGACTTTCAGGGAATCCAGCTTTCTGGAGCATTCGAAAGAAGAGGTCATGCATCAACAGGCAAGGATGCCGGTCTTCTGGCAGGTTGCGGCGAAACTGGTGTATTCTTGTCTGACGATCTCGGATCAATAATAAATAGCGGTGATGTAATTATTGATTTCACTGTGCCTGAATCAACATTTGCCAATCTGCAGTTGGCAGCTTCCAGAAAGAAGTCTATGATTATCGGAACAACTGGTATAACCTCGCAACAAATGGAAACAGTGAAGCAGCTCTCAAAAGAAGTCGCTATAGTTATGGCCCCTAATATGAGTATCGGCGTTAATCTGCTCTTGCGGGTACTTAAAGACGTAGCGAAGGTACTCGGAGATGACTACGACATTGAGATAGTCGAGGCCCACCACAGACTGAAAAAAGACGCTCCGAGCGGGACAGCACTTAAGATGGCTCAGGTGATAGCAGACGCCGTAAACAGGGACCTCAACGAGGTTGCCGTCTATGCCAGAAAGGGCATTATCGGCGAAAGGACAAAGAAGGAGATCGGCATTCAGACTATAAGGGCGGGCGATATC
This sequence comes from Dissulfurispiraceae bacterium, assembly GCA_035319125.1. Lineage (GTDB taxonomy): Bacteria > Nitrospirota > Thermodesulfovibrionia > Thermodesulfovibrionales > Dissulfurispiraceae > Fen-1308. The sequence goes on from DATHDG010000008.1 coordinate 22,954, forward strand.
GTAGGAGACCATACGGTTATTTTTGGCGGTCTTGGAGAACGTATTGAGATCACGCACAAGGCATCCAGCAGAGATACATTTGCACGCGGTGCGCTGAGGGCTGCGCTCTGGCTTACCGGCAAAGTGCCGGGACTGTACGATATGCAGGATGTCCTTGGTCTGAAATAGCCTCAAGGGTAAGACAATAAATAGCATCTACGACATTTCTGAAACTATGATACATATATAGTCAGGACTTGACCGGTCGGTCGATGCAAGAGAAAGTATCTACTTCCTCCCATGTTTCATATCGGTGACATTTGGGAACGCTACGCTTTGCACCTCCTATGTAGATTGTCAACCCAAGTGCAAATTAATTTACGCTGTGTGATTCATAGACATGGTTTCAATTTGATGTCTTCTTCGGAAGTAGTTTTGAAAGAGCATATTGGCGTTCTTTGACCAGATCGTAATTCTTAATCACATCGTCCCAGAAAGGTGTTTCTTTCAATAAAGAAGAGACCTTGTCGACGGGTGGCATTCCGATAGATCCGTGTATACGATCCCAATTGTAATAGTGCTGCCACGAGGCCAGCTGATCATGCAACTCTTCCGACAAAGGGGATACTATTTCTCGGATAGCGAAGAACTCCTTGAGCACCGTTTGCTGAGCTCGTTCTACTTTGCCATTCAAATGCGGCGAGGCAGGTCTTATCGGCCGGTATTTAATGCTGTATTCACCTAATAGATCTTGAACTTCATACGCAGTAAACTCTGCCCCGTTGTCCGATTGAATTCGCTGAATGGAAAAGTGCATTTCCTCAAGGACCCGTTCAGTTAAAAAATGGATGGTATTTTTGGCAGTCCTGCGAGAGTATAGACCAAGAACAATGTAGCGTGAACAATCATCTACGGCGGTATAAAGGTATACGCCAGGCCGAATCTTACATGTATCTATTTGAACTCTATCACCGGGTATTGGGCGACTATATCGTTTCGGTTTTCTGAAGCGCCGAGTCTTTCGAAGAGGCGGCACTTCATGGCTCTGAAGGACCTTATGAATACTAGCCAAAGATAATTTGCATGAATATCGCCATTTCAATTCATTCTGTATGCGGCGAGCTCCCAAATTCTCTTCTTTACGGAGTTGGATAATCCACCCCTTCATTTCTTCAGTGATAATCCGCTTCGGACTTTTATGTGGACGACGGCTGAGATTGGTTAAACCATCTTCGCCGAATTGCTCATATCGATGAACCCATTTGCGAAGAGTGGGTCTCGATATGCCGCATTTTGATAACGTATAATTTTTTGCGCACATTTATTGAGAGTCATGGTGACCTCGAATCTGGTAATGTAATTTACCCGAAAACAAGACCAGAGGAGGAACACCATGGCTCAGAAACATTGTACACCGAAGCAGGGCACAATAATCCAGATTGATGAAGAGAGCGTAAAGAAGCATCTTGGAGAGATCGTCAAAGGAACAGTCCAGGAAACATTGAACACTCTTTTGGATGAAGAGGCTGCCAGACTTTGCAATGCCGAGAGATATGAAAGGACTGACTCCCGGAAAGACAGCCGAGCAGGGCATTATAAGAGGTCATTACATACAGCGGCAGGCGATGTTGAAATAAAGATGCCGAAACTTCGGACACTGCCGTTTGAGACAGCGATTATTGATCGGTATCGGCGCAGAGAGTCATCGGTCGAAGAAGCGCTAGTAGAGATGTATCTTGCTGGTGTATCAGTCAGGCGAGTGGAAGATATAACCGAAGCGCTCTGGGGCACAAAGGTAAGCCCCGGGACAGTATCAAATCTGAATGCAAAGATATACAAGACAATAGAGGCATGGCGGCAGAGGCCGATAGAGGGGACCTATCCATATGTATATCTTGACGGTATAGCACTGAAACGCAGCTGGGGCGGAGAAGTGAGGAACGTAGCTGTACTTGTGGCGATTGGAGTTGACCAGGCGGGGTACCGGCATATATTGGGAGTAGCCGAAGGCGCCAAAGAAGACAAAGCAAGTTGGAGCGCCTTTTTGAAGTATTTGAAACAGAGAGGTCTCAAGGGAGTGGAGTTGTTCATATCAGACAAGTGCCTCGGGCTCGTAGAATCACTTGGAGAGTTTTATCCTAAAGCGTTATGGCAGCGGTGCGTTGTTCATTTTTATCGGAACGTTTTTGCCGTAGTCCCGAAAGGGAAGATAAAAGAAGTTGTAGCAATGTTGAAAGCGATTCATGCTCAAGAGGATAAATCAGAAGCTATGAAGAAGGCATCAGGTGTAGCCGAGAAGCTTCGCGGTATGAAATTGAGCCGGGCTGCCGAAATTGTAAAAGAAGGAATAGAAGAGACCTTGCGGTATTATCGATTTCCCAGAGAGCATTGGTTGAGGATAAGGACAAATAACCCCCTTGAGAGAATCATGAAAGAGATCCGGCGGAGGACATCGGTAGTTGGATGCTTTCCCGATGGCAATTCGGCATTGATGCTCGTGGCGGCACGGCTTCGGCATATAGCGGGGACCAAGTGGGGGTTAAAGCAGTATCTCAAGATGGATCGCCTTACCGAGCAGGCGAAGGAATCAGCTGCATAACTGAGGACGTCAGATTGAGGATGCCAAAATAAATGTGCGAAAGATTCTTGACACTATCCGCATTTTCTGCAGACTAATCCTGCATCCATGGTTTCTTTATAGAGATTTACCCATAGACGCCTTTTCTTAATTTCAGAGGTCACTCAGAGAGTATAAATGATTGAAAGGATGTCTGTGAATCACACAAATTATAATAACTATTTCGCAGACTTGAAATAACAACAAGATAATTTATGTCTTTCAGACGCCTATTTCATGACGAGGCTAAACTCAAAAGTCTTTATTGTCTGTGATCCATCGGAATCAGTTGCCGATGCCCTAAAGCGATAAGTTCCGGGCTCTTTCTTAGGCGGCATCCACATTATTTTACCTGTCGCCTTATCAATCGTCATTCCAACTGGAATGGGGTCTTCAAGAGCATATGTAATTTTATCTCCATCCGGATCACTGCCTACAAGTTGGAGTTCAATAACTTCCGATATTTTAGTTTGTTCATCGTGCAATGTTAGAGATGGCGCCGCACTGTGGATAACACGAAAGTAACTGCGACAAATTAAGCCACGTTCGCCATTAAGAGTAGGGCTGACTTCCACAAAAACCTGATCTCTTTTTTTGAACAGACCGGCTGGCAGAATATTGCCTGTTACATTGCGCACAGGAACGTCGT
>DATHDG010000009.1:0-5534 GCA_035319125.1 Dissulfurispiraceae bacterium
AGTAAAGCAGCTCTACTTATTGTCATTATCATGCCTCCTTGCATTGAGCAGGGGCAATTCATGAATTGCCCCTACCTGTCTCCTGTCTTCTATTTCGCTGCTGCCGGCTTCGGCGCCATCGCCTCGTTCAGGAGCTTTATGCCCTTTTGCGAAGCATCAATGGAGCGGGCCAGCGATTCCCGTGCTGCATCTGGATTATGGAACCCGTCGGAGTTTTCTGCCGTCCACCACTCCCAGTAGGTATGAGCGGTATCATGCAGCTTCCTGGCTTCAGCCAATGTCTCCTCCGGCACTCCTTTGCTCTTTGCCGCCGCGAAGGTGTCGATGAACTGCCCGAGCCAGAATTCCGCCTTCGTCATCTTTCCCCTGATGTAGTTCTGCACGGCATCGACCTGGTACTCGGCCTCTTTCTCGTTCCAGTAAGGGTGGCACTTGACGCATGTGTCCTTCAGCATGTACCTGGCGCTTTTCTGGCCATGCCACGTGTATGCCTTTCCGCCCTTTTTCACCCGCGGCATATGGCAGTCCTTGCATTCAACACCTGCCTTCTCATGCTTGCTGCCCCAGAATGATTCCGTGTCTGGATGCTGGAGCTTGGACAGTGCGGCCCCGGTGGTCGCATGCTTGAAGTCCTTAAACTTCTGGTCGGCCATCTTCTTGTTGTAGTCGAACACATTTACCCACGAGAAGAAATTGGTCACCTGTGCATCCATGCCGACCGGCTTGCCGCTTTCGGTGTTGACTCCCGGATTGCATGTATATTCAACATGGCACTGGGCGCAGAGCAAAACTGAATCAGCCTTGTTTAGCAGGCCTATCGCCCTGAAATCATCGCGGAACATGACCTTCTTCATTGTAGTCTTCTTGCTTTTCTCTTTGTCGTAAGGGTATGTGCCTTCGCCGCGATCTACTACGGCCTGAATCAGGGCATCGCGTACAACTCTAGGCTGTGTAGAGTGCGGATCATGACACATAAAGCAATTCATGGGATGGCTGACGCTTCGCGCCAGGTCCACGACTTTCGACGTGCGGTCCCATTTTGCCCGTGGGTCCTTATCGCCCATGTATTTCCATTGAAGTATGTGGTCCTGGGTTTTGCACTGGAAACATACCGGATTGGCCGCCGTTGCTGTCTGTGGCGCAAATACCTTCTGGTCTGAGGATGAAGGGTCCTTGTCCACCAAGATCGACCAGAGACTCTTCTCCGCGTCTTTTGCATCGCCTATTTTTGTCCAGTCCTTTAGCTGAAACCGGCCGCCATAAGCCCTATCAACTATCAGATGATCCATCAGCATGAAGACATGGCTTCTCGGTTCATCATGCTCTTTTGTAAATCCGTGAGGCATCAGAAGTTTGTCGAAGAGCGGAGAGCGGCTTCTGAATGTGGCCTTTTCGACCTTGGCCCTTGAATCGATGTCAACGGAGACGAGGGATTCGTATTCATCTTTATGACATGCGCCGCAGGTCGCAAGGTCCGTCTTTGTGACCGGCTTGTTTGAGACATCCTTCAAGTGCTCTCCGAGTTTTTCGTGGCACGACACGCAATTAACCTTCGCGTGCTTGCCGCTGCTGTGAAACCCCTTGATGTCCGAATGACAGTCGTAGCACTGCTCGACCTTTACAGGTTTTTCTGCCGGCGCTGCTTTCTGTGCATCTGCCGCCGATAATTCCAGCCCTGCTGCAATTGCTGTAGCTAAGGCACCGACAAAAAACAGAAACATCCTTTTGCTCATATACACCTCCGCGATAGATGATGGTTCCTAAAATAGCCTTCCGAGAATTCCTAGCCACATACCGCTGCATAACAAGCTCAATTAATATGAATTTTGCTTTTAATGTAACAATAAATGTAGTAAATCTTTAGTCAAAATAAGGTTAATTTTCTGTAAACTTTAATCGTGTCCGGTCTTCCGCTGATTAGACCGAAGATGACTTTTATCAACAAGTTCGGCTAAACTTAACGGCTATGGAAAAAGCTCTTCGCAGAATTCTGCAAGATGCAGTCGAGCATCTTTCTGCAACGGCCGCAATCAATATCGAAATCGAGGTGCCAAAGGAGGAAAGTTTTGGCGATCTTTCGACTCCAGTCGCTATGGGCCTGGCAAAGTCCCTGAAGAAACCGCCCCGCAAGATTGCGGAAGAAATTGTCGCACATATCGATAAAACAATATTCAAAAGCATAGATATCGCGGGGCCGGGTTTTATTAATTTTACGTTCAGCCAGTCATTCATTTGTCTGGAACTGGCTGAGCTTCTTGCCGAAAAAGAAGCATTTTTGACTGATGATGTAGGCAACGGCAGGAGAGTTCAAATCGAATTCGTCAGCGCAAACCCCACTGGGCCCTTGCATTTAGGCCATGGCAGAGGCGCTGCAGTCGGCGCTGCGCTTGCCAATCTGCTGAGAGAGACAGGGTTCCGAATCGAAAAGGAATTCTACATAAATGACGCGGGCAAACAGGTCAGACTGCTCGGCCTCTCGGTGTTCGCCAAATACAAAGTTCTATGCGGACAGGAACATGCCTTTCCCGAGGACGGTTACCGCGGCGGTTATATCGATGATCTTGCAGCCGAATTCAAGGCAGCCTTCGGCGATCTTCATGCAAAACTCAGCTTCGAGGATTCTGCTGACGTTGTCATCAATTTTTCATACCTGAAAATGCTCGATCTTATAAAAAAGGATCTCGAGGATTTCGGTGTGACCTTTGATACATGGCAAAGCGAGCGCGATCTTTACGCCTCTGGAGAAATAGATCGGGCATTAGATGACCTGAGAAATCGTGGACACATTTTTGATCAGGACGGGGCAACATGGTTCAGAACTTCGGACTTTGGAGACGACAAGGACCGCGTGCTTATAAAGAAAGATGGTGATTATACATACTTTACGCCCGATATTGCATATCATCGCAAGAAATTCGAAAAGGGCTTCGATGAGCTGATAGACATATGGGGCGCGGACCATCACGGATACATCCCTCGTATGCAGGCAGCGGCGCAGGCCCTCGGGCATTCAAAAGACAGCCTGAGAGTATTGCTCGTTCAAATTGTGTCTCTGCTGAAAGGCGGGCAGCCTGTCCAGATGTCTAAGCGGTCGGGAGAATTCATCACGCTTCGTGAAGTCATGGACGAGATAGGTCCCGACACCACTAAATTTCTGTTCCTGACGAGAAGATCGGACAGCCATCTTGAGGTGGATATCGAGGTTGCGAAGGCCCAGTCAAGCGAGAACCCCGTCTTCTATGTCCAGTACGCTCACGCCAGGATAAACAGCATCTTTGAGAAAGCGAAAGAAGTAGGCGCGTATGGCTATACGCCCTTACAAGATTCTCGCGATTTCAACTGCGACCTGTTCAATGATGAAGAGATGCGGCTGATCAAAAAGCTGCTCCATTATCCCATGATGCTCAGGGGCGCGGCTCTGGCGCGGGAACCGCACAGGATAACCTTTTACCTGCAAGAACTTGCTGGACTATTTCATCCTTACTATCACCGCCACAGGGTGATATCCGATGATGCCGAAGTGACGAAGGCGCGACTGGCTCTATGCGAGGCTACAATGATCGTGCTCAGGCATGGGGCGAAGGTTCTCGGTGTAAACGCGCCGGAGAAAATGTAGGCATTACCAATCGCAGCTAGCCGAGCCTTTCGACTGCCTGTGAAATTTTCGGGATAGTGATGCTTAAAGCTTTAGTTATTCGAGAAATCAGGGCTATATTTCCGACAGAAGTCTGAGTATGGCTTTATTCCAACCGACCGGACCTATGCCGTCAGCTCTGGTCATCCCATGCAAGTCCAGGGCTGAATCGTATGTCCCGTCTTCTTTCATAACGATTATTGGATGATCGACGCAAGCCAGCATGGACGCATCATTGAGGCCATCTCCCACAGCTACGGTTATAACATTGCCGATTTCCTTTTGGTAGAGATCGATTAGCACGGCAACTGCTTTTCCTTTGTCGCTATCACCGACGATATGATAGAAGCGTCCTTTTTGAATTCTGAAGCCGGCTTTCTTAACGCGCCTGTGAACTCGCTCGATATCACAGTGAGCACCAAGGATAATCGGTTCATCAAATTCCCTATTCTTTGCAAGCCCGGCCTCGCCTGCAGGAAGGCCCGTCGACTTAACAATATCAGCGACAGTCATATCTCCAAACCCCTTAATGCTGTATCCTTCCATAATCATTGTCCGTACAAGAGCCCGCAGGTCTTCATAGCGCGCCCCCAGACGTAATAACTTATAATCCTGCATCTCTTCTATGGCCATTCTATCCAGCTCAGCAATATCGGTCCTGAAATATCCCCTTGGAATATAAATTCCACCACCATTTTCGGTGATGAACGGATCTATATTGCCAATCCGTCTTCTATAAAGCTGAAGTTCAGAATTAGTCTTACTGGAACATAAAATTAGGGGTATATTATGCTCTTTTAAGTAGTGTATAGCCGGCAGAGCCGCTTGAAACGAGTACTTGGAATTTAACAGTGTACCGTCAAGATCAGTAAATATTACAATCGGCTGTATAGTATCGTGCATACATGAATTATTACATTTCTCATTTGTGTTTAGTCAAAGGGGTTTCGTCTGATATACCTTCTTATGTATAATTAAACAATGAAAACCGGTAAACTTGATATTGCTGTTTTTCTTGCAGGTCTCAGTTCACCGGCATTTCCCTGCTTTATCCCTGTTCTTTTCCACCAGCCACCTGATTCAGATTACATATAGCCATCTGGATTGGGAAACTGTGTACTAACGTTGCAATAATGCTGCATTGCACTCATATGTCAAAGAGAGGTGAGAAATGTCGGATTTTTACCAGACTGGAGTCATCGCCACTTTTCACAGACTTGGAGGCCGCAACCTGGCGAAAATTGAAGCCGAGCTGACATTGTTTGCCAGAGAACGGCCCATAGCCCTTGTATTGCCGTCTTTATACAGTGAACTTGACGGTGCTGCTCTGGGTGGTATAATTAATGAGCTTTCTAAAGTTAAATATATAGATGAAATAGTCGTCACACTTGGTCCTGCCTCAGCAGAAGAATTTACACGTGCCAGAAGTTTCTTTGCTAAACTTCCTCAGAAAACACGAATAATCTGGAATACGGGGCCGCGCATCAAGGAGATATACAAATCATTAGAGGGGGCCGAGCTGCCCATCGGCGAACCGGGGAAGGGAAGGTCTGTATGGATGGCATACGGCTACATACTTTCGCAAAAGCATATTCATGCCATTGCGCTGCACGATTGCGACATACTTACATATAGCCGCGACCTGCTGGCAAGGCTTTGCTATCCGGTCACCAGCCCAAGTCTAGACTATGATTTTTGCAAGGGATATTACAGCAGGGTGACGGACAGGCTTCACGGCAGAGTCACAAGACTCCTCGTAACTCCGCTGCTTAGAGCAATATATCGCATTAATGGATACCATCCTCTTCTGTCTTTTTTCGACAGCTTCAGATATCCACTTGCAGGGGAATTCTCAATGGATGTTGCCCTGGCGCGTATTAACCGGATCCCAGGTGATTGG
>DATHDG010000010.1:0-29542 GCA_035319125.1 Dissulfurispiraceae bacterium
CACTGCCAGTGATCGCATAAACCTGCCAGCCCACCGCGACGCCGAACATCTGGAATGAAAAGAATGTGGATGCCCGCGCACAAAGAAAAAGCGCAAACGGCCTATATTGCAGTACCGATGGATTTTCAGCGGAGTGCATCAAGACATAATAACTTATTTGGATAACACGCTAAAATATGCGGACGGGACAGTCAGGATTGAAAAACGTTGCTTGGGTTATCACGACTGCACCCGCAATTAGAGGATCGATATTACTCAGCTTTTGACCATGCTAAGGTAATGCAACATCTTTCTGGTAACATGCTTTCCTCCCTGTCCATAAAATATGCCAAGTCCAAACGAAAGTTCACGCGATCACTGAATTATATGGCTGACAATGACACTATTTGTTGCCGCAATTTTAGTAACACTCGTTAATAACTTTATATGCCTAATAACCCATAGTAATAGCCATATAATTATATTGCTGTATTGACCATCAATATAGTATAGTAATCTTATGAATAGAGCCCGCTTTGAATGGGACGAGGACAAAGATAAGGAAAATCAGGCGAAGCATAATGTTTCATTCTCTGCGGCTCAGTATGCTTTTCTCGATCCTGATCGTATCATAGTCGAGGATATTAATCACAGCACTGAGGAAGATCGCTTTTACTGCCTTGGTCGAGTGGGTGAAGGAATAATGACTGTGAGGTTTACATACAGGGGCAACCTCATCCGCATTTACGGTGCAGGTTATTGGAGAAAAGGGAGGAAGATATATGAAGACCAAAATAAAATACACTGAAGAGTCAATGGGCGAATTGCGAATCGTAAAAGATTTCCTGCCTAACCCTGAGCAGTTAGTTTTGAAGGAAGAAAATGTAAAGATTACAATTTCACTGAACAAATCGAGTATTGATTTTTTCAAGAAAAAAGCTAAAGAACAGCATACGTCTTATCAGAAAATGATTCGGAATCTCATTGACTGGTACGCTTCACAGTATCACAAAAGTGCGTAATAATGCATTAGGTGAGTCATGCTAAGCTCACAGAATCCAGACTGTTTCTGGTTATCCGCAGTCCTGGCTCCCTATCAAAATATGAAGATTATTCTGGACAATTTGCATTTCATCGCCTTGCAATGTGATATACTTTTGGCAGATATAAGCAGTTGAGGTAATGTTTGTCGGTCATACGAAAGGGGGGATAAACAGAAACTTCCTATAGCGCCTTACTCAAAGACATCAACATGCCAATAAAGGAAATGGACGGATGGAGCGGGCATTAGAATTCGAGCATCTATTGTTGTGAATGGGCATTTGGGATTGGGAGATCCCAGTACCAATTAATTTAGTCATAGGGAAAGATACCCCGGAGGTAATTGATCTATGACTCAGAAAGCTGTGCCGGACAAGTCCGGTATCGGTGATTGCAGGGCTAAATACTTCGGCGTCATAAAAGTCGTCTTGTTGTATGCCGTTTTTGCGGCGTTCTGGATATTCTTTTCCGACAAGGCAGTCGGCATGCTGTTTGCCACCCCGTCTGAAATGACTAAAGTCAGCATCATCAAGGGATGGGTCTTCGTCGCTTTGACATCCGTATTGCTTTATGCTTTGATCAGACGTTTAATAACCGACCTTCGACACAGTGAAGAGCGGTTTCGCTTGATGTTTGAGCAGGCAGCCGTGGGCGTGGCTGAGATTAATTCCCTCACAGGACAATTTCTCCGCGTAAATCAACGCTACTGCGACATTGTTGGATATAGTCGTGAGGAGATGCTGCGCATGGATTTCCAGTCCATAACGCATCTGGATGATTTGGCGGTGTACCTAGCCCATATGGAGCAGCTTAAGGCCGGGACGATCAGCCAATTCACAATGGAGAAACAATACTACAGGAAAGATAATACAGTCGTGTGGGTGACGCTTACTGTTTCACAGTTATGGTCGCCGGGCGATTCACCCACCAAGCATGTTGCTGTCATCCAGGACATAACTGAGCGCAAGCGAGCAGAGAAAGCATTGGAGGCAAGTGAAGAACAATATAAGCTGCTATTCTCCGCTAATCCCAATCCTATGTTTGTGTTTGACGAGGAAACACTGCAATTTCTTGCTGTAAACGATGCTGCTGTTGCAAAATATGGCTGGTCAAGGGAGGAATTTCTCTCAATGACCGTCCTAGATATACGTCCGTTGGAAGACAAGCATCTTGCCTATAGCACAATTCAGCAAACCATGAACGCGCGCGAAACCGATATTGGAGTATTTCCCCATAACAGGAAAGACGGAAATGTAATCCACATGGATATTAGAGTCAGCTCTATCCACTTTATGGGACGGCACGGCCGTCTATGCTCAATGACTGATGTCACTGAGCGCAGGCGCGCTGAGGTTGAGTTGCAAAATGCTAATTCGCACTCCCGTCATCTCAACAGTCTCTTGAGGTCACTTTATCTGGTTCAAAGCTTGTTCTCTGATGCGCGTGACGTACAGAAATTGCTTGTAGCTGTTTGCGAGACTCTGGTCGAAACGCGTGGTTATGTTGCCGTCTGGTTCGGAAAACCGCAAAAAGAACCAAAACTGGTCATTCAGCTTGCAAATGCAGGAAGCGCAAAGAACTTAATGCAACACGCCCCAATTATGTGGGACGACAGTCCTCTTGGTTGCGGACCGTCAGGACTAGCTGTTCGAGAAAAACGGCCGATCGTGTTTGATGATCTTGCCAATGATCCACGATTTGCACCGTGGCGTGATCCAATCGTTGGAAGCGGAGCCGCTTCAATTGCATCCATCCCGCTTATTCGTGAAGGTGAGGTGCAGGGTGTTCTTACGGTCAAGGCTGATCGTATCAGTGCGTTTGACTTAGAGGAAATCGATTTACTGACAACACTCGTTACTAATTTGGGCAACACTCTTGATGGCCTTGAAAAATCGGTTGCACTGCGCCGGGGCGAGCAGAACTACCGTGAAATATTCAATGCCACATCCGATGCCATCTTCGTCCACGACGCGGAAAGCGGCCAAGTCCTAGATGTAAACAGCGCAATGTTGCAAATGTACGGCTGCACATACGAAGAAGCTTTGCAACATGAGGCTTACTTGTTTCTTAAATCTCCCTATTCGGCCGACGATGCTCTCCGTAAAATCCGTGCGGCGGTGTCAGAAGGCCCACAAGCATTTGAATGGCAGGCTGCGCGGCGGTCCGGCGAGCTTTTCTGGGTGGAGGTAACACTCAAGAGTGTAAACATAGGTGGGCACACCCGAGTGTTAGCCGTTGTTCACGATATCACGGAACGCCGGAAGGCCGAGTCAGAGAGAGTTAGTCTTGAGACACAGTTACAGCAGTCCCAGAAGATGGAAGCGGTTGGGCAGCTTGCGGGCGGCATAGCCCACGACTTCAACAACATACTGTCGGCCATCACGGGGTATGGGTTTCTGGCGCAGAGCCAGCTTGATGCCGACAACCCCGTGCAGAAGGATATAGCCCAGATACTGGAATCGGCAAACAGGGCAGCGGAGGTAACCCATAGCCTCCTGGCGTTCAGCAGGAAACAGTTGATAAAGCCCATGCCTAAGGACATAAATGAATTAATCAGGAAATCCGTTAAGATATTGTCCAGACTCATAGGCGAAGATATCGAGATAGTTCTTGATCTTAGCAACGAAGCCCTTGTCTGTATGGTAGATGTGGCCCAGATCGATCAAGTATTGATGAACATAGCCACAAATGCAAGGGATGCGATGCCGAATGGAGGCAGGTTCACATTGTGCACAAGTAAGCTGATAAGTGATAAAACCCTCATTGAGCATACACACATCAAAAGGCAGCCATATGCAATTGTAAGCATATCCGACACCGGGGCGGGCATGGACCAGATGACGTCCTCCAAGATATTCGAGCCCTTCTATACTACCAAATCTATCGGCAAGGGCACCGGGCTAGGACTTGCGATGGTGTATGGGATCATAAACCAGCTTGACGGTCACATAGAAGTTAAGAGTGAGCTTGGCAAGGGCACGACATTCCAGATATACCTTCCATTGATGGCGATGGGCGAGGAAATTGAGGAGCAGGAGCAATCGGGGGCGCCGGCCGGCAGTGGAGAGACAATTCTTGTTGCGGAGGATGATGAGACATTAAGGAAGCTTTACAATGCAATTCTCGAAAAGAACGGTTACAACGTCATCCTGGCCAGCGACGGGGATGAGGCAATAATCCAATTTGCAAATAATAAGGACAAGGTAAAGCTGATGCTGCTTGACATGATAATGCCCAAGAGGAGCGGCAGGCAGACATATGAGGCGATAAAGGAAATGGGGACGGAGGCAAAGTTTCTGTTTGTGACCGGATACACGGCCGACAGGGTTGACAAGGAAATATTACAGAATAAAGGTGTCAATTTCATAACAAAGCCTATTGCCCCATCAGATTTGTTCAGGCAGATAAGGAAAATATTGGACAGCGCATAATCTGATCACAGCGTGTTAGATTATTACGGGAATCCTCACAAAATACGACGTCTATTAGGTGAGGAGTCGCAGGTGTCTTTGAGATGTCCACCCTGCGAATATCTGTTTCTACTTTGTTATCTATTCGAACGGCTCGAAACGAGGGCTTCTGTGAGACATTGATGCCTTATTCATCTTGGTCTTGACTATATTGAGCCATTCTGCCAACATTTATTCACATGTTCCTGAGAAAAGGGAGACGCTAAATTAAAAGTGATGTGGCGCGTTCAGATATTAGGTGACAGTACCGATCTCGATCTTCTGAAGAGATCATTTATTGATAGCGACATGAAGATTAAACACGAAGACGGGAACTATTATGTGGAGGCGTCGAAATTTGAAAATCTTTCTGCTGTGGAAGAAGTTGTCAAGATGGCTAACGAACATATCGCTATTTTAAGCGGAATCGCTCGATTGGCATATAATGCGAGAATTCCGTTTATGCTTGGTCGCGTATTGCATATTAACTGTGAGAAATCAAAACGTGACTATCTGCCATGTCGAATGCGGATAACCCTATGGAGTCGATGATCTGACGATGTCTGATAGATAAAGTACAGATTTTTACAGCTTACGGCATGTTAATGACTATTTCATAACTGCCGACACTGACCTTGTCCATTATGCCCTTCTGCCATAGCAGTTCCGTAACTTTAGCCTTTGCATTTTTCGGCACCATAAGAATCAGTTTTATGCCCGGCTGCGACAGAGTCTTCCACATATCGGCTCTCTCATGCGTAATGCTGTTATCTGTTTCCACCTCAACATTGGCCAGTACAAGTCCGTGATTTGCCAGCACAAGGTCGGGATTTCCTGCACTATTGATACTGATCTCCTTATACTCTCTGGCCAGTTTCTGCCGCAGGTTATCGACTATAAGATCATGTATCAGCTTCTCATCCGGCATATTATGCCCCCTCAAACAATCTCATCTGTTATCAGCTTTTTCTTAATGAAATCCACGCTGATGACATTCTTACCGCTGCCGACATGGCTATTGTTATTTGCTACATTCTTCGTATTTCCGACTCTTGCCCTATATTCAAGACGCTCTGTATTTTCCCTTATTAGCTGCCGTTCCTGACCAGTGTTCACAAACTGAACATTAAGCTCTGGAGAATAGACCGCCGCAATGCTATCCGTAGGAATAAAGCACTTCTGCGGGGCTGCACCAAACACGAGAGTTGCCGTAATCCCGAACTCATCCCAGGTAAATTTCATTTTAGGATTGAAAACCAGTACAATGCCGGTCTCCTTTTCATCCCCAATAAATCCCCGATTGCCGATTACCACATCAGGGGAAGACTTCACAAGCAGCATGACCCGGCCTGCCATATCCAGGAGTTCATAGAACACATGTCTTTTCAGATCGTCTATTCGCTCTTTGTCATCCATGATATATAAAGTTTAACCTTATTTCTTGCTTCGCGCCAAATACAACAGGATACCGACCGCGACCATAAGGGAGCTTAAAACCTGCCCCATTGTGATAAAACCCAGAAGATAACCAACCTGAGAATCGGGTTCTCTGAAGAATTCAGCGATAATCCTGAATGTACCATATAGAATAAAAAACAAAGCTGTAAGCTTTCCTGACTTCATCGTCCCCTTCAGCATCCACAACACGGCAAACAGCACCACACCTTCCAGTAGAAATTCATATAACTGCGACGGATGCCTCGGCAGGCTTTCACCCGGAAAGATCATTGCCCATGGGACATTTGAAACTCGGCCGTACAACTCCCCATTGATGAAATTGCCCAGCCTGCCAAATCCTAACCCAATGGGTGCCGTCACGGTGATGAGATCAGCAATCAGCCAGAAATCGGCTTTATATTTCCGGCAAAAAAGCAGACCAGCCAGCAGAACTCCAATAAAGCCTCCATGGAAAGACATCCCTCCCTGCCAGATCGAAAAGATCTCCAGGGGATTGCTCAAGTAATACTCAACATTATAAAAGACAACATAACCCAGCCGGGCGCCAAGCAGCAGGCCTGCTATAAGATATGAGTAAAGAGTTTCAACAAAGTCAGTCCCCAGATCCAGGCCTCTCTTCCTGATCTGGTACTTCACCAGCAGTAATGACGAAGCAAAACCCAGAAGATACATCAATCCGTACCACCGTACGGCAAATGGGCCAATCCTGAATATCTCAGGGCTTATGTTGGGATATGAAATCATGATCAGTCCTTATAAGCGATATGTATATAGACGCATCCCAGGCTGAGCGCCTTTTTTTCGCATCTGCTGAATCCAGCAGCTACTATAAGTTGTGCAAATTCCTCAGCAGCATAAAACTTCCTGATAGAGTCTGCCAGATAGTCGTATGCTTCTCTCTTCGAGAATAAACCTGCGACGAAAGGAAGTATTTTCGACAAATAGAAACTATACGGTCTTTTTATCATGCCGCGCGGCATCGAAAATTCAAGAAAAGCCATCTTTGACCCTTTTTTCATAACACGATGGATCTCCATTAATGCTTTTATCGTTTCGTGCATATTCCTAATACCAAATGCACAGGTAGCTCCGCTGAATGTCTCGGCCTTAAACGGCAGAGCGTAGCCCGATCCTGAGCAGATTTGATAATGCCCTCCCGTAATCTTTTGCTTTGCCTCAAGCAACATGTTGAAACTTATGTCTACACCAATGACATCAATGCCTCGTTCCACAATGGCCTTTGCGCTATCACCGGTTCCCGTTGCAAGATCAAGAATACGGTCTCCCACTGATGGTCCGAGTTCCCTAACCATAACAGCCCTCCAATAGTAGTCCTGACCCAGTGAAAGGAGATGGTTCAGAAAATCATATCTTCCCGATATATTGTCAAACTTCAAGTTTAAATGCCTCTCTCAGCAAATTAGCAGACCCGGCACGCAAGTTAAAATTATCTTTCCATTGGCAGCTCTGTGTCAAGTATTTCAAGACTTAAATGGAAGAATAGTTGAATTGGCCTCAGATAATAAATGGCCCGAATCAATGCAATTTAAGTATTTCAAACAGACCGCTTCGTATCATTTTCACCGCTATGGCGGCTAACAGCAGCGATGCGACCTTCGCAAAAGCCCTCGCGCCGTTAAGACCTATTATGCGTATTAAGAATTCAGCCTTGAAAAGCAGCAGCCAGGCTATGAACAAATTCAAGAATAACGACAATATTACAGGGAAATAGCCATAATTGCCAACAAGCACCAGCGCCGTTGTCAGCGTTGCCGGTCCAGCCAGAAGAGGTGTCCCTATTGGCACCACTCCCATAGTTGGGCTTATGAGATGTCTTCCCCTGCTGTCAGGAAACACGATGTCTACAATAGAGAATACAAGCAAAAGTACGCCGCCTCCTATCATGAAATCTTCCACTTCTATACCGACGGCACTAAAAACGATTCTACCAAGCAGAATGAACCCGGTTGCAACGAGAAATGCAGTCAAGACGGATTGCGTTGCTACCCTTTTCCGCTCTTCAACCATATCCTCAGTCAAGGATATGAACAAAGGCACTACGCCCGGTGCGTTTATTGCAACCAAAATAGAAATGAAAACCGTAGCATATATTTGATAATCCATAGAATTAATTTTAGACGCATATCATATAATAATCAATAAACTGCCGCATGTTGGAATAAATCTGCTTGTAAATCAGCTTCTTTATATTTTGATTTCGCAAATGGCACATTCATCAAATTACATTGCGAGCTGGATTCAGGTTTATATTATTCTATTGTTGTGACAGAGTCATATCATACTCTTGACAAGGCCGGGGCAAATCGGCGAGAGTAATCCATGATGAAAAAATATTTCTTCGCACACTTCCGCTTTTTTACCTGCTTTTATTTTAGCAGGTCTGCCTGCCGGCAAGGTTGACGAAGAAACAATATTAAGCAACCGAAAGCCGAGGGCAGACAGGGGCCACCGGCTTTTTTATGGTCAATATAAATGAAGCCGGGAAGTTACCGGCTTTTATGCTTTCGGAAATATAAGGAGGTCTTATGATTATAGTTATGAAGGCAGGGGCGTCAAAGCGCGAGAAGGGAGATGTAATCGACAGGATCAAGGAGCTTGGTTATAAACCTCATGTAATTCATGGAACGACACGTGATGTGATCGGAGCAGTAGGCGATGAACGAGGCAAGCAACTTGTGATAGAAACCATTGAATCCATGCAAGGAGTTGAAAGCGTAGTGCCTATACTCAAAGCCTATAAGCTGGCTTCGAGAGAGCTGAGAAAAGAATCCAGCATTATAAAAATAACTGACAGCCTCTCAATCGGTGGTAGCCGTATAGTAGTCATGGCAGGCCCGTGCGCCGTCGAAAATGAGAAACAGATCATAGATACAGCGACTGCAGTAAGGAAAGCCGGCGCGAATGTACTGAGGGGCGGTGCGTTCAAACCGAGGACGTCACCATACTCCTTTCAGGGGATGAAGGAAAGAGGATTGAAGCTGCTCGCAAAGGCCCGCAAAGCAACAGGTCTTCCAGTCATAACAGAAGTTGTTAATCCTGAAACAGCGGAGCTAGTTGCTGAATATGCGGACATACTCCAGATCGGGACCAGGAATGCCCAAAACTTTGAGCTGCTGAAAAAGGTTGGTCAAATCAGGAGACCTGTGATGCTTAAAAGAGGCATGTCGATGACAATTAAAGAACTGCTCATGAGCGCAGAATATATAATGAGTGAAGGCAACCAGTCTGTAATACTTTGCGAGCGCGGCATCAGAACTTTTGAGACTGCAACGAGAAATACTCTCGATCTTTCTGCCATACCAGTTTTGAAAAACGAGACGCATCTGCCGATTGTTGCCGACCCGTCACATGGTACCGGCCACCAAAAATATGTAGCCGCCATGGCTTTTGCAGCGGTAGCAGCAGGGGCTGACGGCTTGATGATAGAAGTTCACCCTGATCCTGAGCATGCAACGTCGGACGGGCCGCAATCTCTGACCCCTAAAGATTTCTCCGATCTTATGTCCAGGCTCAAGTTATTTGCAGAGGCTGCGGGGCGGACATTGTAATTCATAAAACGGGGCAGAGGCGATGTGACACGCTAGTCAATTGAGAATGACGGCTCTTCGATCGCTTCACCCCGGCATATCGGACATTTGCCGGGCTTGCTTAATCTCTCTCTTTTTTTAAATGTGAATCCGCATTTCTTACAACTGGCCGGATTAACAATAAGTTCAATGCCGTTTTTAACCACGCTTCTTTGTATGTGCTCAAGATGATCGTACACCTCTTTTTGCCGGATGCTGATTTCCGCCGATATCTCAGTTGCGGTAAGCGTCCGGTCCTTCAAAACATTTATGATCTTCTGCCTAATAGTTTCATGGCGTTCAATCGGAATGAACGGTTTCTTTAGCTTCTGTATCAAGCATCTACTCCTCAGCGGCTACAGCTTCGAACCTTACGTTGTTATCACCTTCAAAGGGATTGTTATGGTCGAAGTCGCCTTCCCATATGTTGTCAGGAATACCTAACGGAAAAGCAGTGCAGGAGGGTCTGTTCTTTTCAAAGCTTCCACGGAAATGAACGCAGCCAAGGCATTGATCCTGCATATAGCGCTCCTCGTCGTGAAACTCCAAGTGTGTTTATGAAAATTAATGGCCGTAACCATCTTGCCATATTCATTATAGCACCACGTCCAATATTCATAAATCAGCAATTCAAATATTGCACAGCGGCGTTAAATTGGCTTGCAGTCGTGGTAAAATATAGATATTTTGCATCATTGGTGGGGATTATCTGCATACTCACCGTGAGAGGATGGGTTGGACTGGTACTATAGAGCCGACGGCGGCAAGATTGGACCGCTGACCGAGCGGGAAATGAAAGAACTGGCTGCACAAGGCAAGATTTCCCGCGAAACAATGATATGGAATGAGCTGAGTGCCAAGTGGCTACCTTTTAGTTCAGTAGCTGCCAAAATAGGTATAACCCTGCCGGATGAGCCCAAGACCCCGGATTCAAATGATGAAGTGGTGACTGGCCCGGACTGGATTGCCCATTCGCCATTTGAAACCGACGATACCGAACACCAGGAAGTCATTGCGCAGACAGCATCTCCAGTGACAGAATCCTATTGTGCACGGTGTTTTAGAAAATTCCCGAACGATGAGTTAGTAAGATATGGTGCCGAAAAGTTCTGTTCCGCGTGCGAATCGCTCTATGCCAGTGAACTGAAGCGAGACGTCAGGACACAACGCCTTCCCTTCGCAGGTTTCTGCATTCGCATGATCGCAAAGCTTATTGATCTCACTATTGTTTCAGTGATAGGAATGCTGTTATACGCAAGTGCAATCTTCTTACTTCTCTGGACAGATGCTATATTTGATACGAGCGCTAGATGGCTTGCCTTACTGGCAGTTTATTTTCTTTGTTTTGTTACATTCCTATGCTACACGTCGTTTTTTAATGGCAAATATGGAGGCACGCCAGGCAAGCTTGCACTTGGTCTGAGAGTTGTCGATATCGATGGCGGTAAGCTTAATTATACGAAGGCTCTTGTTCGATGCCTTGTTGAAATAATTAGCGCTCTGCCGCTAGCCGCGGGTTACATCGCTGCAGCATTCGACATCGAAAGACGGGCGCTCCATGACCGTATATGTGGAACCAGGGTAATCAGAAAGGCGTCATGAACATAGCAATATTTATATTTGTCTGTTTTGCCTCTAACAGTTATACATTCTATGGACTGGGAGATAGACATGGACTGGTATTATAAAGATGGCGACAGAAAGATAGGCCCTATCAGCGATGAACATATGAAGCAACTGGCTGCTGATGGAATCATCAAACTCGAGACAAAGGTATGGAATGAAATTATATCGAAATGGATTGCTTATGGGGAGATAGCCAAAGATGCGACTGCGGCTTTCAAGAAGTCTGATAAACACGAACCGCCTGCTCAGGGAAACTCTGAAGAGCCGGGATGGGATCCATACTCGGATGTGGATTCACGCTGTTCTATACATGATGCTGCTGCCAATGTAGAGGATAAGCCCGGTCGCGACAAGGAAGCTACAGCGATCTGCTCTATATGCAACAAAGAAATTGCATGGAGCAAAATCAGGTCTTCGCCACGCGGTCTTGTGTGTGAAGGATGCATGAAATATGCGGAATCGGGCACAGAGCCTCCTCATATTGCGCAACTGGATGCAGGAAGTCCTGGAAGCCATAAATTCCAATTTACCGGATCAGGAGGAGAGTATTTTCGCATTTGGATAGTAAATTTACTTCTTTCCATACTTACGCTCGGCATATATTCAGCATGGGCAAAGGTGAGAAAAAACCAATATTTCTACAGGCACACACGTGTTGCCGGATCAAGCTTTGACTACCACGGCAATCCCATTGCGATTCTCAAAGGCCGAATAATTGCCGTAGTCATTATTGCAATCCTCAACTTTTCAAAAAAACTGGACCCGGCAATTTACGGATTGCTCATTATTCTGGTGATTGCAGCTGTGCCGTGGATGGTGAGTCGAGCTTATGCTTTCCGTTTATATAATACAAGCTGGCGCAGTATGCGTTTCCACTTTCGCGGAACACTGACTGATGCATACATTGTTTTTATAATGTACGGCAGCATGGCGCTTTTCACTCTCGGTATTTGCATCCCGCTTTTTTATCAAAAAATGCGCTCTTTTCTGGTCAATAATGCAGCCTTCGGCACTACCAGGGCATCTCTGTCTGTAACGGCTGGTGACTTTTATAGTATTTTCGTTCGTACAATCGGCCTGGCTATCGGCATCGGCTTTGTACTATCGGTTGCTTTAGGCATATTCGGAGCGTTAACGCCATTGCATACCAGATCGATCAGCCGCTCTGCGATCATCATATTTGCCATATCTATGGTTGTTTTTTATTTCTTATATCGCCTTATAGTAATGACTTTTTTCAAAACACGCATAGCCAATCTTATATGGAACCATACCAGCCTCGGCCCGGTAACGTTTGAATCTACACAGCGCGCACGAGACCTTGCCAGCATCGTAGCTACCAACGCCTTCATAACTCTGATTACCTTTGGTTTTTATTGGCCTTGGGCACAAGTCCAGCTGGCGCAATACAGAGCGGACACAATGATCCTCTCTGCACAGGGCAGCCTGGAACACTTTGTCACCGATACGGAATCGGCCATAGCAGCAACCAGTGACGAACTTACCGAAGCATTCGATGTCGACTTCTCCTTCTGATCATAACAAGCACGGGCAGACCGGTCTTTATTATGACGGCTTCAGCAGCCGTGCCCATCCTGTATTTGTAACGCTTGTGAGCGGTGAATGCCGGATCACCGGTGACGGTATCGAGCGCCGTATATCACTGGATGAAGTTGCTGCCGCTGAACGCTTTGAAGGAGCCAATCGCTTACTGCGCTTTAGAGACGGCACATCATGCGAACTTCGGGATAGCCGGCAGCTTTCGGATGCACTGGGCAAACGCGGAAGCTCCATAGCACAACGATTGCAGCAGTCATGGCGATGGGTAATAGTATCGCTCTTTTTACTAGCTATCATTGTTGCTGCGGGATATCGGTGGGGACTGCCGTGGGCTGCAGAAAAGATAGCATTTCGCATGCCTGCAAGCATGCTTCGTTTGATCAGTCAACAGGCTTTATCGATTGTTGACAAGAAAATTCTGCTGCCATCAGCTCTGCCGCTCGAAAGACAGCAACAATTACGCGACAGGTTCAATAAAATTTCTCTCCCTTCAGTCGGAACGCCACCCATTAAGATCGAATTCAGGGATAGCCGTATGTATGGAGCAAATGCATTCGCTCTGCCGGACGGCACAATTGTATTCTTCGACAAACTTGTCCAGCTGGCTGACAACGACGATCAGATTGCAGCAGTTTTTGCGCATGAAGCCGGGCATGTAGTTCTAAGGCACGGGATGAGGCAGATCATCCAGAGCTCTGTAGTAGCGCTTGTGCTGGCTGCTTATTCCGGCGATGTCAGCAGCCTGGGCGCTGCTCTTTCGGGCTGGCTGCTGGAAGCTAAATATTCTCGGTCATTTGAACATGATGCCGACGTCTTCGCTGCTGATACGCTCAAGCGAAACAACATTTCGCCCAAGCTGCTTTCAGCTATGCTCGCAAAGTTGGAAAAGGCACATTCATACAAGTCAGGAGACGACAAGGAACCGGACTACCTATCATCTCACCCGGCAACCGAAGAACGAATCAGATATCTAAACTCAATGCAGTAAGATTTGTCCTGACTGTGAATTGATTCTCTATCCTTAAATCTGATGCAAATTCTATTTTTTCTGGCTGTCAGTCTTGAATTTCCGCGTTACTTCCTGCATTTCAGATGACAGCCGCGCAAGATTGTTGGATGCGGCTTCAATTTCGATTGCGCTTGCACTGTTCTCTTTTGATGCATTAGCAACCACTTCAATATCAGCACTGATGGATTCAGAGACAGTAGACATCTCTTCCGTTGCCGATGCGATCTGCTGAACCATTGACTGCAAGCCATGCACGCTGTCAAGAATCTTGTGCAATGCAGTGCCGGCCTCAGACGAAAGGGCCACCCCTTTTTCAACCCGCGATTGACTCTCAGACATGGCTGAAACGGCACGTCCCGTCTCGCTCTGTATCGCTCCTATCATTTCGCCTACCTCTGCCGTAGCCTTCGAAGTCTTCTCCGCCAATTTACGCACCTCGTCAGCCACAACAGCAAAACCGCGTCCCTGCTCTCCGGCGCGGGCAGCTTCGATGGCCGCATTCAGCGCCAGAAGGTTGGTTTGGTCTGCGATATCTTTGATTACGTCAACGATCTCAAAGATCTGTTGCGAGCGCTCGCCGAGAGTTTTGATCATCTGAGACGAATCGGCCACGGCGTTTGATATGATCTGGACCTCGGATACAGTATCGTCAACGATCTTTCCTCCGTTCCTGGCTACTTTCAGGGTATCATCAGCAGATGTGGCAATACTGGAGGCGTTCTTCGCTATGTCAACTACAGTTTGGGACATTTCAGTTGCCGCTGTGGCGACTTGTATCGATTTCTTTGACTGCT
Source organism: Dissulfurispiraceae bacterium (assembly GCA_035319125.1). GTDB lineage: Bacteria > Nitrospirota > Thermodesulfovibrionia > Thermodesulfovibrionales > Dissulfurispiraceae > Fen-1308. Next base: position 14,504 of record DATHDG010000010.1, read on the forward strand.
CATCAAGCCGTCTGGTAATCTGATTTACCGTCGCAGAAAGCTCTTCAGAGGCAGATGACACCTGTCCGGCAGTGTTAACAACGCTTGCCATAGCCGAGCCGAGCAGTTGATTTAAGGCATTCTTTGTCTTGTTAAGCGCAGTTGCGAGCGTGCCGGCCTCATCCCTGGACTTGACCTCCAGGTCAGGAGAAGTGAAATCTCCATCCGCCATCTTGTTTGCAACAATCACCCCAGCTCGGAGCGGTTTTGTTATAAAGACCGATATCAAGAAAATGATCGGAATAATAATAATCGAACCGACAGCAGTTGCAATCAAGATTTTCTGTCTTACCTTTGCCAGTTCGGCTGCCACATCGTCCGCATAGATTCCGCTGCCAACCACCCAGCCCCATGGCTGGTAAAGCTTTACATATGATACTTTTGGTACCGGCTTTGTCTCGCCGGGCTTAGGCCACATATAATCGACGAAGCCCTCCCCTTTTTCCCTGCAGACATTAATCATCTCTATAAAAAGTCTTTTCCCGTTGGGGTCTTTGTTCTCGCTAAGGTCTTTACCGTCAAGCTCCGGCTTGGTCGGATGCATTATCATGGTAGGATGCATGTCATTTATCCAGAAATACTCGTTGCCCTTGTAACGCAGATTCTTGATCCTGGTCATAGCCCGTTTCTGAGCCTCGGCTAGGGTGAACTCTCCCTTCTGTACCCGCGCATCATATTCAGCTATAAGGGCGAAAGCAACATCCACAACGCCTCTCGTCGCACTCCTCTTTTCATCCATCATTTTTGATGACATGACCGGCAGAAAATAAAAGATAACTGCCATTACAAATAAGAGAATGACGAATAATGACATCGCAATAATCTTAGTTGAAATCTTCCAGTCGCGGATGCTATAGACCATTTCAGCCCCCTGGGTTACAGTCAGTACAGAAATGCCATAGGCAGTCAGCCTTCCCTTTTTATATCATATCACCTTCTTGGCGAATAATATGTGAAGTCGTTTAATATTTTATTCTTTTTTTCAATAATTATTAAACTTTAGCTGATTCTGCTGAAACAACGGCATTCGAAAATAGCTTGGATCTAATAATAAAGAAAGGGTCTCCGAGAAGACCCTTTCTTGAAGGTTTTAAGGTGAGAACGCTACCATGCGCCTTTTTCTGTTATAAATTTGTGCATGTCAGCAGCAGCCCTTTTGCCGGCACCCATAGCGCTTATAACTGTAGCAGCACCCGTTACAACATCGCCGCCAGCCCATACCTTTGGTTTTGTAGTGCGGCCAGTAACCTCGTCTGCGACTGTTGTACCCCATTTGGTCCTTTCCAGTCCCCCGGCATCCACGAAAACCAGCGGATTTGGGCTTGTACCAAGCGCCACAATAACTGTATCAACTTCCATAACAAATTCCGAGCCCTGTATGGGCACCGGCCTGCGGCGGCCAGAAGCATCCGGTTCACCCAGCTCCATTCTTATGCACCGCATAGCCTTCACAGTGCCCTTGTCGTCGCCGATAACCTCAACAGGGTTAGTCAGGAAGTCAAAAATAACCCCTTCCTCTTCCGCATGATGGACTTCTTCAGCCCTGGCAGGCACCTCGGCGCTCGAGCGACGATAGACAATATGGACCTCGTCAGTATCATTCTTGGAAACCAGCTTCTGCAAGCGAATGCTGCATCTGGCAGCATCCATAGCTACGTTGCCGGCACCTATGACAGCCACTTTCTTGCCTACTTTTGACGGAGTATCATACTCGGGGAATAGATAACTCTTCATCAGATTCACACGCGTCAGGAATTCATTAGCTGACATTACGCCATTGAGGTTAATGCCAGGGATGCGCATAAAGGACGGCAGACCTGCGCCAGTGCCAAGAAATATGGCGTCGTATTTGTCCGCCATTTCAGCAAGCGTCAATGTGCGGCCTATTATGTAATCCGTTTTAATATCTATGCCGAGACACTTTATCGCGTAATCAACTTCGGAGTGAACAACCGACTTCGGGAGGCGGAATTCAGGAATGCCATAAATAAGCACTCCACCTGGACCGTGCAGGGATTCAAACATAGTGACCTCATGGCCTTCCCTGCCCAAGTCAACAGCGCATGTGAGTCCTGCGGGGCCTGTTCCGGCAATGGCTATTCGTTTTCCGGTTGGTTTGGCCTTGACCAGCGGGCATGTGCGATGCTGCAACTCATAATCTCCAACAAATCTCTCCAGTCTGCCGATTGCTACAGGGTCGCCTTTTTTACCAAGAATGCATTTGCCTTCACATTGCGTCTCCTGAGGGCACACTCTTCCGCATATTGCCGGAAGGTTGTTCTTCACCTTCATCTCCTGGACTGCCTTCTGCATATCACCACTGCGTAATGCCTTGATAAATTGCGGGATACGGACGCCTACCGGGCAACCGTCCACGCATGCGGGCTTCTTGCACTGAAGGCAGCGCTCGGCCTCTTCTTTGGCTGTCTCAAGGGAGTAACCCAGCGCGACTTCGTCGAAGTTTCCATTTCTAACATGTTCATCCTGAACAGGCATATCATGCCTTGGAATCTGTATGCGCTGTTTAGCGGTGAGTTCTGCCATTCTACTTGCCCCCCTTTTCCAATGCTGCATCCAAGTTGCACTTATGTTTGTAATTATCTACTGCAATCTTTTCCTCCTCCTTATAAAAGGACAACCGCGAAAGAAGGCTGTTCCAGTCAACCTTATGGCCATCGAATTCCGGCCCATCCACGCATACGAATTGCGCACCTTCGGTCAACGGAACTCGACAGCCGCCGCACATACCGGTCCCATCTATCATAATAGTGTTCAGGCTGACAACCGTTGGTATATTGAACGGCTTGGTAGTAGCCGCGACGAATTTCATCATAATGGCCGGGCCTATAGCCCAAACATGCACAATATTCTTTTTTGCTTCAAGCATTTCCCTGAGTGGATCTGTCACCAGGCATTTTCTTCCGTATGACCCGTCGTCCGTGCATATAAGCAGCTCATTTGACGCTGCTCGCATTTTGTCTTCCCAGAAAAGCAGGTCTTTAGTTCTTGCCCCGATTATGGAAATTACATGATTTCCTGCTTCCTTGAGGGATCGCGCGATTGGATATATAGGAGCTATGCCGACTCCGCCGCCGACACAAACTACAGTGCCATAATTCTTAATTTCGGTCGGATGACCCAGAGGTCCTGCAAAAGTCGCAAACCGGTCACCCGGTTTAAGGGTCCCCATTTGCATGGTGGATTTGCCAACTTCCTGGAAAATAATCGTTATAGTACCGGCCTGGCGGTCGTAATCCGCTATAGTCAACGGGATGCGCTCACCTTTTTCGTCAATTCGGACTATAACAAACTGACCGGCCTTTGCCTTTGCTGCGACCTGGGGCACTTCAACTACCATGAGCTTAGTGACATCACTCAATGTTTCTTTGCTCAGAATCTTGTAACCTGCGGCCGCTTCCGCAGTGGAACCACTTTGAGCCATATTCCCTCCTCGCTTATTTAATGACCTGCCTGCTTTCCTATGTCAGAAAAACCATTGTTGATCATTTTACAGAGTGCTGTTAGCTCAGAGCAGCCATTCAGAGAAATCAAGGCTGCAGTGCCAGGCTAATTGGCAACCCGTTCAATAAGTTACGATTGAGAAGTAAAAAAAGGCCATAAAATTCGTGGAACGATTCATAATACCACCCCGTGGCAAGATATGGCAACTGATGTCAAGAGGACATTTTATGAGGGATTCGAATCAGACTTAGACAATACTATTGATGATTCTGCCGCCGCCTTTCCATCCTGAGCTCTACAGCCTGCATCTCTTCTATGGAGCGACGCAATTCCTTTTCCTCTTTTTCGAGCTGGTTGATCCTGCTCCTGAGAGAGATGTTTTGACGTTCCAACGCAAGGTTCCGCCGTTCCAGCGCAAGGTCCTGCCGGCTCAATTGCTCGTTCCGAGCTTTTTGACGATCGACTTCATCTTCAACAGCGATAAGCCGGCGCAAGGCATAAATCCAATCCCAGATGTCCTGAGCATCATATCTTGAAGGATCGATATCGACAGCTGCTGAAAAGTCTTTCAAAGCACCTTTATAGTCAGGCTTCGGGCCTGCGGCCATAACCCGAAGCCTTGCCCTTTGCAAATAGAGATCGGATAAAGAATAGGAATCTGACGTGCTGCTTATCATAGAAGACAGTCTCTTATCTTCTGCCGCGAAATTCTGAGGCGGAAATGCGCTTTTCATCACGCAGCTGCTGAGGAGCATCGCAAGAAGCATCAAAATAATAGCTGCGCGATAAGCAGCTCGTGATTCCCCGCAAGCTCTCTTCATATTTCCTCCTCCGCATTATACTGTCGCTGATCTACGACAAATACACTGCCTGTCATAGACTTGGCATATTCCTTCAGTTCAGCTGCACGCCTGCTCAAAATGCTCAGCTTTCTGATACTTCCATGGCGGTCAGTAACAACAGCAATAGATATAGTCATTAACTGATAAATAACCTCAGCACCCTGTCTGTTCTTGCCGACAATTGCGCCTTTCTGGCGGTCGACAGGGTCATAAAATGATACAATCCGTTCATCGAACTTCTTTATTATAGCTTTGCATATGACCTCAAATTTATCCGGCATAGTAACAATAATGAAATCGTCGCCGCCTATATGCCCTATAAAGTCTTCAGGAGCTCCCAACTCTTTTACTGTACTCGTAATGATTCCAGCAGTTTCCTTGATAACGTCGTTGCCTTTTGCATAACCGTAGCGGTCATTGAATACCTTGAAATTATCAAGATCACAAACACATATGGCTGTCGAGATTCCAGACTCGAGACGGCTTGCGATAGTATCGTCTATTGCAAGTCCTCCCGGCAGCAGACTTAACGGGTTAGTGGCGATATAGAGTTTCTCCAAATGCTGTATCTTTCCAGCCATTTCAGCAATGCTCCTGGACACTTCACCAAACTCATCGCTGCTGTTAAGACTTTTGACTTCGTCGAAGCGGCTTTCAGCGATCATTGCTGTCGACATCTTAAGCTGTCCCACGGCTCTCGATATATAAATTGCAAACAGCAGTGTGATGCCAACTGCCAGAAGTACCGAGCCAACTCCGACCACAAGAAGTTCACGATAGGCCATATGCCCTATTTCAACGCTTAGCTCAGCCTTCGCCTTCTGATCAAAGCGAACGTTATTGCTGACGCTTCTAGCCACTTCTATCAGCTCACGCTGCCTTTCAACAATACTTCTTTTCTGACTATCGGTCAGCGCCTTAGCTGTCTCCCTGGAACCATACAAGCTTTGCAGTTCCTGCTGCAGGGCAGTGCATTTTGATACCAGCCCTTTCAATGACTCAGGCGGATTGTTTACAGACCCAATTTCATTAATCAAATCACCAAATTCGACAATCTTCAGGTGCAGCAGCTCAAAGCTGTCTTTATCCTTTAATATAGAAAGCCTGCTTGCATATAATTCCTGTCCAAAAAGATTTTCAGACAACTGGTCTGCCTTTTCAATAATAGGATTATTTACCTTAGAGACAGCTTCATTAATACGGCCCATCTGGTCTAAAATTGAAAGCGAATACATAATGTGCACGAATACCACTGTCAGCAGCACCCCGTACCCGAGCATTATTTTTTTTGCAATATTCATTCTTTCAGTATAGTCCTTAATTACTTAGTTTGCTTCAGCTGGCCAGCGAAATCAAGGTCATGCGTCACAAAAATAACCATTGCGGAAAATGACGTCCGGCATTATAAACTGCAAGATATGTATCGGAGTTCAGTTGATAAGCAAAGAAGAACAGTTGTGAGACTCGTATAGCTCGTATAGCACGTTACAAACCGGCAACGCTCGAAAAAGTCTTTATAAACTCCAGATAACGCGGCGGCGGCCCAATAATCTCCAGTCCGACGCTGTCTACTTCCCTCTCAGGCGGCACACGTCGAAACGACCAAACAATCCGGCATCTGAGCAGTACGCTATCTCCAAAGGGAAGAGCAAGCCGCACATTGATCTCATTGCCGGCATGGCATTTACCAAAATCTGAAGTCGGCGCCGTAAGAAGATGAATTCCGGTTTCGGAAATATCTTCGATAAATACGTCGTCCTTCTTGCCGCCGGATATCCGTTCGGCCCTCAGATTCACTGATGTTCTCTTTGACCTTCTGCGCTCCATGGTGGAATTGTAGCACAATACCACTTAAAAGTTCAGGGTAATTTCCACCAGGCTTATATCGGTGTATAAAATTCCACTACATCTTTGCAACCATATTTACAAAGAACCCTCTGCTGCGATAAGAAAGATCAGTCAGATCATCAGAATAATTAGTGAAATTGTACCCGACGCCGAGCTTAACATTATTGTTAATGTGCCGGTAAATTGCAAATAGAAAACCTGATCGTGCATCATCAGCTTCATACACCTTCAAGCGCCTGCCTTCGACCACGGCATCCCATTCGCGGACAAGGTGCAGATCAGCCCGCAGCACCCAAAGATCGGCGCGGCTTGAAAACCATTCTCCCTCTACCTTCGTAGCCCGGAGCTCGCCTATGCGTAGTCCGTATTTCACGCCGACAGACAACCACGGCACCAAATCGTAAATCGTGTCTACCGACAGGACGTGGCTTCGCTGAGAATAGTCGGCCATCAGATTGGAGGCTGTCACCTGTCCAGGCGAAGGCACATTCATGAAATATGTGTATTTGAACAGGGCGTTCAGCTTGTCGTTATTCACCGGACGATAAGCCGCACCCGTTACGAATTCGGCGAAGTTGCCGTCATAGAAATTCCCTTGCGAAGAATCGCTGAACGAAAAATTCAGTTTGCCAAGCAGCCGCCATGATGGCGTCGCCTGGTATCCAAGCGAATTCCGCATCAGCCATGTATCGCGATTCTCGATGTTTCCGGATTCATGGCGGTATTCGAGGGCGCTTGCATATTTCAGATCTTTAAATTTGTATGCTACTGATAAACCAGCCGCACGACGTTTCAGGTCACCTGAAGCCTCGTCACTTACCACGCCTGCTTCACCCTTGAAGCCGTATGTCCAGCGATCATTCGGAGCATAGTCCAGCCCGAATGCCTGCACCATGCTATCAGGTCCGGCACCGTTAACCCAACGGGATTCCGAGTAGAGCCGGGTCTGGTCTGAAAGCCTGTAATCGCTGCCGAGAACGAGCGTGCCCAAGCGCCCCCTGTAGATCAAGTCCGGCTGCTCGGTTTCATTTGTATACGTCATGTATACATTGCTCCGATCGTCAATTCTATAGTCGCCTGACAATTTACCTCCAAGTCCACCGTCGCCCTCAGAAACCTCGGCGCCCATCTTGAAACGCGGCGTTACCTGCCAACCTCCGCCTACTCCAATACGGTTGTTCTGGCTCCTGTCTTCTGAGTGAGACAGCGTGCCCTGCGCAAATCCATATAGATTCCATGGCTCATACTGGACTACCGGTAGAGCTGCGGTATTGACTGGTTGTTCAACCTTTGTCTTGCCGGTATCAGCCTGTCCGGCTTCCTGACCCTTTTGGGCGCCTTCTCCAGAGGCGTTTTTCGGAATGACTGCACTACCATCAGCCTGTTTGGCAATCGGCCGGTAGTCAACCCTTACAATGGCGTCCGTGCGTTCACCATTTTGAGAAAGGATCTGGCTTGCATTGGGCGTCTTGACATCACGGCTGTCGGAGCGCACTCCCGCCGATACCGTAAACTCTCTATTCAGCACCTGTGATGCACCGGCCTCAGCAGCCTTATAGGATTGGCTGTCAGATTCGCGCAGATCGGCCTTTACATTTACAGTTGTGGTCGGTCCAACCGGCACGGAAGCAGTTATGCCTTCCTGCTGGAGTTTTTCAGTGTCAAATACAGTTTGACCTGGCCCGGAGAAACCTCTCCCGCGATCCTGCCAATACGCCGCTATTTTACCTTTATGTCCATCTGCGATCTCTGCGATGTCGACCGCGCCTTCCAGTCTCCAGGCGTTTGCATGGTCAGTGCTGCCGGCACGGTTGTTGAAATCGAAACCGCCCGTAATGGATGTAAGTTCGCCATTTCCGGCGCCTTCCGAATGGCCGAATTCACCTTTCAAATATGTCCCCGGCTTGTAACGGATAGTGGCATCTGCGCCGTAAAGCCTCTGTGCCGACTGATCTTCACCTTGCCGGTATCCTGTAATGCCAAGACGGAAATGGTCGCCAAACCAGTGAGAGGCTCGCAAGCCTGCTGCCAGATCATTAGTTGCTGTCAGACCAGGTTCATATTCATACGTTGCCACCAGAAATACCGGATTGCCGTTCAGTGTAGATGTTTGCACAAGCGTGCTGCCATCAGCCACCGACGGCAGCGGACCACGCAGCATTATCCGGCCCTGCAGATAATTAATGTCGTAGTCCTGCGAAGGTGCAAGCTGCCTGCGATCTATAACCATGTATGAGTCTTTGTCCCTGATTTCAACCCAGACGCGCTCTGAGCCCTGCGTAATATCCATATGATGCAGATAATACAGAGAACCTCCCGTCCCCCTGAATTCCTCTCGTGAGCTAAGAGTTCCCGGCTCTGCTGCAAATGCATTGACCGTCGTAGAGCGCTCGCCATATTTTGTTGACCCCTGCGGCATCAGCACCAAGTTTGCACCATACAATCCTCGGCTGTATTGAGTCAGTTCGGTGCCTGTCCACTGGGTTTGGAAATTGCCCCACATCAGGGAAGAGTCATTCTTTTCTACTTTGACGTAAAACTTGCCCTGCGTAGGTGCATCATCCACAATCGTGCTGTCGTCACCATAAACAGGGTAGAACTGATCAGGGTCCAACCTGCGCAATAGATAATGCGGGTCCTTTGAATCGAAGTTTCTGAGAAGGTCTCCCACTGGCCTTTCACGCGTGTCTGCGCTCATCGTCAGCAAATACTCGTCTTTGATCTTGCCCTTTACGTAGAAAGCTCCGCGTCCATCGACATATGTTTTCTTTTCATAATTTTCGTTGTCTGCCGTTACCAACTCGATAGGACCGCTGATGCTGTTATGCCCAATGGTCAAATCAGCGATACCCATATAAAACCAGTCGTTATTGGGGATATCGATGTTACGGCGGAAAACCGTCCGTGCTCCATCCGCACCCTCGACATTAACGTCAACTGCATTCAGACCGGCCGGCATGATCTGCTTGCAAGCAAACTTGCCGTTCTTGTCGACAGGAGTCGGAATGCCAAGCACAGTGACCGTCTGATCAGTCTTTATCTTAGAGCCATCTACCGTTATGATGCCGCCCTGCACCGGTATATTGGATATTACACGACTGTTCTCACCGTACCCTATCAGGCGTTCGCGCTCAGGCTTTTCTTCGTCGGATAAAGGCGACCTGCGTGCAAGGAGAGTAAGTTCCTTAGCAGCTGTCTCGTCAAAGCGACCCTGTTCATCGTACACTCGCAGCAGGAAATAAAGCTTATCCGGAGCCTTTTCAGGAGCGTTCCAGACAGCGCTTTCATTCGGCTTGACCGGTATGACAGCCAATGGCCGCTGCTGGCTGTTTTGACCCTTTTCAAATATTCTGACCTCGGCCTTGCGTATCCAAAAGACATAATTAGTGTATGTGTAAAAATGAATAGGGCTGTTCCGCAGAGCTCCGTTAGGCGCGGTCCAGACATTGAGCGCAGCCCTCGCAGTCATAGGATCGAAATGAACTCTGATGTCCGTTTTTTCGAGCGCGACATCAACACAGCGCTCGCGATCGGCTTCTGACCGCGCATCAGGACCATCCGTCGGCTTGCCGTCTATGCTGATACGGAACGGAACGTCAGGCACTGGCGCACCGCCAGACCCGCACATCGGCGTGGTCTTCGTCTCTTTTTTATCAATATAAGTGGTTACAGGTTTTGAAGCCGGACCGGGCTCGGCGACATCCTCAAACCAAGCTCGAATCTCAACACGGCGGTTCTGTGCCATACCCTCCATTGAATCATTGGATGCAACTGGCATGGATTCGCCTTTGCCTTCTGCCGCAATCACCGGGTTGTCCGCAGCAAGAGATTTCTTCAACGCAGTTGCGACCGACATCGCCCGCGCCTCCGATAGCTCCTTGTTGGAAGGGTATGTTGCCTTCAGATGCGCTCCTATATGTTCAGAATCGGTATGCCCAACAACCGAGATGCGTATGTTCCGCTTGCCTTTAAGCTGTGCGGCAAATGCTTCTATGCGTTTCTGCACGTCCGCACTAAGCTCCGCACGCCCAGACTGGAATAACGCAGTCCTGGATTCATCCTTGACCGCCAATTTCACCTGCGGTTCGGTCGCAGGCATGGCGCTAACCGCCTCGCGAAACTCTTTAACTTCACTGATTGTAAGTCCTGACAAATCCGCAACCGTTTTTAGCTCGCGCTCCGATGCCGGCGGCATGGCTTCCTCAAGCGTCGCGCTTCTGTCCACCATCTTGCCACTGATATCGGCGGCAAAGGCATCCTGCATACAAAGGCAGAGCAAAGCGGCCGCAACTGTTGTAAAGCCGAAGAAAGATAATAACCTGTTGACCATTTTACTGTTCAGTGTTTTTTTCATTTTCCGGTCACCATCTCTTCTTCAAATATTAAGGTATAGCGACCCTTCTCTCCTTGCCAGATTGCCTCTATCTGACTTCGAATTGATTTTATTCGTCGTTGAGCCAGGTCTCCCGGATCAGCGCCTCCACGGTATGCGATACGCACGATAGAGGGACGCTCAAGGAGCTGGCCCTTCAAGCCGTCGATCTTCGCTTTCCAGCTGTCAAGCAGCCTGTCCTCGTTCGGAACAAAGGCTGCATCTGTCACGTCAATGCGCACGACCCTGTGCACAGTCGCGCCGAAATTCATCTTGACCATCTTGCCCCGCGTTATGCGCGTAACAAGCGGGTTCTCGGTAGTAACCCTATAACCGGTCGGCAGAGTCCGCTCGTCAAGCTTCAGAATAAAGTTCGAACCTCGATCTGCATTTGGTATCTCCGGACATGGAACATGGAACCGGCCCTGGGCATCGGTCGTTATGATAAGGCCACGCACAGTTGCAATGCGCACATTCGCAATGCCCGGCTCTCCATCGTCCTGATAGCCGTTTGCGTTCTTGTCGTCGAACACCTTGCCAATGATATCCGGGCAGTCAAAAAGGGTATCCGGGATTACGCGGACAGTCGCCGTGGCCACATTCGAAACAACGCTGTTAACCAGATTATTTGCAGCCCAGGCTTCGTTTACATAATCACCTTCACCCACGCCTGCGCCGACGACCAGAATCATTGTGAAAGTCTTTTTCTCGCCGGGAGCAAAAGTCAGATTGCGCCAGGCCAAATTGCGGCCGGACACCTCCGGCTCTGTCTTCACTGCGTTAAGGGTGCCGCTGCCGTGGCGGTACTTGAATCCAGGAGGCAGCTGGTCTCTCACATCTATCGATGTCAGCGCAGCTGACAAAGTATTGGTTGCCGTTATCGTATACGGCACCAAATCACCCTTTTTAACATTCACCAGCGGGGTGGTCTTTGTTACGACTATAGCCCCGCCCATTATCGGATCAAGCGGTATATGATTGTTAACAATAGTGCCCGTACTGCCGGCCGCTTTGGTAAAATTGAAATAGTATGTTGTAGGCTGCCCGCTTGCCGGAGCAGAAGCCTGCGCCTGCACTGCAGTAACACCGGTCGCAGGGAATGCAAGCGGACCGGTCGTCGGCGGAATCATCGTTGATGGCGCCGGCATATACCCGGCGGGGGAAGTTACGCTCAATGTATAAGTGCCCGCAGGGGCTCCGGGCAGAAGCAGGAACTGATAGTAACCACTGGCACCCGTAACCTGCGAAGCGTTGGCTGCTCCTCCCACCAAATGGTTTGCCGGATCGAAGCCGGCAGGTCCGCTGATAACCACCGTCGCCCCGCGCACAGGATTGCGCGTCACGGCATCATATACGACGCCGCTCGGGTCGAGCGGAAGGCTCTGCTGCAAAATATTCGCGCCGGCGAGAATAGTCAGGCTGCTGAGAGTACCATCCGTCGCAGTCGCCCCTGCAGGATTGGCTGTAGCACTGACAGTGCCGTTTGTGAACGCAAGCCCCTGCTCATTCGGCACTGCATATCCATAAACTGCGCCGCTTGAAGGTTCGCGGAAACGAACCTGATATCCTGTCCCCGGCGAAACATTCGGGAAAATATAGCTTCCGTCCGCTGCCGTGACTGTATTTCCGACAAGCACTCCGTTGAGCAGCAGTTCCACAGTCCAGTCGGGGACTGGAGTCTCGCCAGCATTGAAAACGCGATCATGGTTGAGGTCTCGCCATACATGCCCCTGCAATGACGCCTGCTGTGCAATCGCAACCGCATCGGTAGCGGTATTGTTGCCCTCAAATCCCGCAGGTTCCCCGCCTCCGGATATCACAGCGATATTCGTAAGCACCTGTCCGGCAAGTCCTGCGCCGACGGATATCCGCACAATAATGGCATTGCCGGTAGCCCCACCACCGATAACCGTTGTAGACGTGCAGGTGACAACCTGTCCTGCAATCGTACAAGTCCAACCCGCGCCTGTCGCAGATGTCGGCGTAATGCCAGTCGGGAGTGTATCGGTTACAGTAATAATGCCGCTGCTCGCGACTGCACCGACATTGCTCGGTGTCAGTGTGAAGTAGCCGGTGCTGCTGGATGCGCCGAGGCTCGCAGGTGCGTGTGTCTTTGCAATAGCAAGGTCCGGAGACGCACCCGGTATCTCGGCAAAGTTATTGTTTGCCGAAACCATATTGGTACCGGTCAGCGGGATAGTAGATATCACGCTTGGAGTAACTCCGACTGCGGTGGATGTGCCTCCTGTAGTACCCGCAAGAGTCTGTCCGTTGGTAGTTCCAGCAGGTTGATTAGGTTCAGTCACGGTATACGTACCTTCAGGAAGATTCAGAAAATCGTAGGTACCGTCAGCATTCGTAGTCGCCGTACGTGTTACCGCATTGCTGTTGACGTCCGTACCGGTCAGGTTCAGCGTTTGGCTGCCGATTCCATGATCAGAGCCGTTAATAACGCCGTCGTTGTTGTAGTCGAGAAATACCACGCCCGAAATGCGGCGGCCATTCGGGACCTCTGCAAAATTATTTCCGCTCGATATTGTATTCGGCGGAAGTACGATGGTACTTATACGGCTCGGCAGAGTTGCAGCATTTGTAGCAGTTCCCGGCGTTCCGCCATTAGGAACTGCTCCGGCTGTAGTTATGCCGTTGGATGTATTTGCCGGCTGATTCGGCTCGCGTATCGAATATGTCCCAGGCTGAAGGTTCGTGAAGCTGTAACTGCCGTTCGCATCGGTAGTCGTAGTGGCAATGACCGTCCCGCCGCTGTTCAAAAGTTCTATAGTTACGCCTGCAATACCAGCGTCAGCGCCGTTCTGAACCCCGTTATTGTTCTCATCGAGGAATACTGTGCCTGAAATACTTGAAAGAACAACCTCGGCAAAGTTGTTGTTCTGCGAACCGCTAATCTCACCACCGCCAGCCGCATTCAAAACTATACCGACTGTCTGACTAGTGGAGGCTGTCGGATTAGATGCAGCGCCTGGTGTGCCGGTGCTGCCGTTGACAGAAGTGATTGTACCGGCAGTCGTGATGCCATTTACCGTACCGGTCGGCTGCACAAGTTCACAGACCGAGTATGTGCCTGCAGGTAACCCTGCAAAAAGATAATTGCCGGCAGCATCGGTCACGGTCGGGTTCACCAGCCCCGCCACGCTTACCAAAGCTCCGGTGCAAGTGGCACCTGAATGCAGTTCTATGCTTACTCCAGCAATCGGGGTATCTGTCCCCGCCTCAAAAGTTCCGTTAGGTGTCGCATTGTTATCTCTGAAGACCCTGCCCGAAACATATCCAAGCGTGCTAATGGTCAGCGTGGCATTTGCAGGCTGCTGGTTGTTGCCGAGATTCGTCTGCAACGCACCCGCGGGAATATTGTTCGTATGCACACCGGCTGTAGAACCGGTCACATTGACGCTGATGGTACAGCCTCCTGCCGGTATTGTTGCTCCGTTTGCATAACTTATCGATCCGTTGCCGGCATTAGCTGTCACAGCGCCGGGACATGTCTTGACCACATTCGGCGTGGCCGCAACAACAATCGGGCCGGGTGCCGTAGGAAGCGTGTCGGTGAATATGGATGAAAGCGTTATGGCGGATGTGTTGTCATTATTCAGAAAAATAGTCAGCGTGGACGTACCGCCCGGCGGTATTACAGCAGGCGAAAACTGCTTGCTCACCGTCGGAGGCGTAGAGACAATTAGTTGTGCGCTTGTCGGTTCTTCGTTAGTCACGCCCTCCACAGTTGTCACTGCACTGGCTGGAATTGTATTGGTATAGCTCCCGGAGATGTTGCTCAGCACATCTACAGTAACCGTACAGAACCCGCTTGCCGGAACAGTGGCGCCAGTAAGCCTGATGCTTGTAGCAGAGGCAGGAGCGCTGACCACTCCACTCGCACAGTTTGTAGAAGCATTGGGATTTATTGCTACAACAAGACCGCTGGGTAGCAAGTCGGTAAATGCCGCTCCAGTAAGATTAGCTGCATTGGCATTATCAAGCCTGATAGTCATGGTCGCGGCAGCACCGGCCCCCCGCGTCGCCGTTCCGGTTGTGAAGGACGCAGGATTGCCTGCATCAAGTGTCATATTCACAATCGCCTTGTGAACGGTAAGCGGGGCCTTTGCGCGCAGCGTATCGCTTGCCGGTTGGGAATTGCTTACCGGAGACCCTCCGGACGTCGCGGTCACTCCTCCAGCTGGGATTGTATTCAGGTAGTCACCGGGCGCAGCGGCTACCGCATCGATTTCTGCATAGCATGATGCAGCAACGCCGCCCGAAGCGGCTGCTATGGTACCGCCTGAGACACGAACCTGATTTGATGCAGGAGACGAAACCGTTGCCCCTGCGCATGTCGTAACCGGATTAGGACCGCTCGGGACCGTCACACCCGCAGGCAATGTATCAGTTACCGCAAGATTAGCCATTGGGAGACTAGTTGGATTGTAGAAAGTAATGCGAAGACGAGAGCGCTGTCCGGGC
>DATHDG010000011.1:0-157527 GCA_035319125.1 Dissulfurispiraceae bacterium
AGAGACATCTTATCTTGAAGGCATTAAGTTAACGGCAA
This sequence comes from Dissulfurispiraceae bacterium, assembly GCA_035319125.1. Classification (GTDB taxonomy): domain Bacteria; phylum Nitrospirota; class Thermodesulfovibrionia; order Thermodesulfovibrionales; family Dissulfurispiraceae; genus Fen-1308. Next base: position 39 of record DATHDG010000011.1, read on the forward strand.
ATGACGAGCCGGAAGGCATGGGTCCCTCAGGCAGAGCCATCGTGGAAAGCCGTCACATTGTAAGTGTTGACTTTGAAAAAGAAGCCAGGATGCTTCCATGGCGGGATCGGGCTCGCGCCCACGGCATACGATCTTCCTCTGTATTTCCTTTGTTTAGTGCAGGCCGTGTTATAGGAGAGCTGACAATTTATTCTGATGAGCCAAGCTACTTTACAGAAGAGGAGATTTCCCTGCTGCTTTCAATTGCAAATAATATATCGTACGCACTAGATGCAATATCCATTGAGCAGAAACGTCTGAAAGCGGAAGAGGCACTAAGGCAATTAAACGAAGAACTCGAACAGAGAGTTTCTGTGCGAACGTTGGCCCTCGAAGAGGCAAACAGGGAACTGGAAGCCTTCAGTTATTCGGCGTCACACGATCTGCGTGCTCCGCTCAGACATTTGTCTGGCTTTGTTGATCTTTTGCGGAACGAACTTCAAGATCAAGCCAGTATAAAAGCACAAAACTATATGAAGTCAATTGCTAAAGCATCCAAAAAGATGGGGATGCTTATAGACGATTTGTTGGCATTTTCCCGAATTGGTCGTTCAGAAATGAAAATGCGAATGATAAATCTAAATGTTATTATAAAGAATGTAATTGGAGAACTTCAGACTGAGACAACAGGCAGGGACATCACATGGGAACTGGAAGTGTTGCCAGATGTGTACGGAGATCAATCTCTGTTTAGAATGCTGTTTGTCAATCTTATATCTAACGCGATTAAGTTTACCCGCACTGTCGCCCACGCTGAAATTTCAGTTGGCTCTGAAGACCGAGGTAAGGAATTCATCTTTTATGTAAAAGATAATGGCGTGGGATTTGATATGAAATATATGAGCAAGCTCTTCGGAGTATTCGAACGTCTTCATACAGAGAGTGAATTTGAGGGCACTGGTATAGGTTTGGCAAATGTACAGCGGATTATTGCACGTCATGGAGGTAGAACATGGGCGGAAGGTGCTGTTGGAAGAGGTGCAACTATTTATTTTTCATTGCCTAAGCTGGAGAAGGTATAGTTCGTTCTATTCAATTTATAACGCCGTCCAGATATTGAGAATAATCCACTCTGGCCATAATCCTGCAAGTGCTGTTGCAAAGTTCGACATAATCATGCTCTGACGTTTCTTGTCATGTGTGCGGAGTAATACTGAAAAGGTGTTGCTCAATCGTTCTGGATACCTCTCGTGTTAGGGGTGCAGGTCGCATCTTGGGCACTCTCAAAATCTGCCCTCATAAAACACAATACCTAGCAAAATCCGCGTTGTCGGTAAATGAAAGTCATTTTGAAGATATTCGTTAGAAACCGATAACGGCCATATGTGCCGACTTCCATACATTCATCGGCGTCCGAGAATACCCCCAAATGCCGGCCATGTTTTGGTATAAACGTCGCGCTGTTCCATTTGAGCATGCTCGCAGATTTTTAGAAGAATCAGGCATTCTGCTAGTGGCAGTTAGTTTTGGAAATCATCATATCGGCAGATAGCGCGGCGACGCGGAGTTGAAGATGGAATGAACATATCGGTCCCTGCTCTTGGGGTAGACCCTAAAAATATAGGACAAATTATAGGTTCATTTCTTAATATAGGACAAAATATGGGGCATGAAATTCTCGTTCTTTTGCGCTAATATCTCCTCATATGGGGAAATATCTAGGTGTTTTGGGGGTCTTAAATTGGGGTCACGCACATCTTGTGACTATAAGCATACGCATGTCAAAAATGCAGGCTTATGCTTAAAATTTCGTTTTGCAAATTTATGCTTCAAATCTTTAACTGCTTCTGTTTATCAATAAGGGCTATAAATCAACTCATTATAGCCAGTTGGCTCTAAAAGCTGCTTTAATCGGTATAAATCAATTAAGTGTTTCGACTGCCTTCATTAGAGCGTCATTTGGTCTTTAATATGAAACTCATTACAAGGAGGCAGTGATGAAAGAAACTAAGTACATGGAGGAACAGATCATCGATATTTTGAAGGATGCCGATGCAGGTGACATTGCCTAGTTCAAATCATTGAAATTGGGAAGGTCTCACATTAACAATTATTCATAATCTTTTCATGATTTCTTCATCATTTTTTTTGTATTCTTTTTATGTATGAAAAATATATTTCGGGTGAGCTCGGCAAATAAAACATCAATACATCCGTTGATACTGAAAAGCGATGGAGAAGGCATGCTTGGGCTATCCGGTCAACACCATAAGAAATTGTGCAAGACTAATTCCGATTGCAGAGGAGCAAAAAGGGGATTGGTCCCGATAACATTTATTCCCCTATTTGATTAGTGTAATACAATGCGCTTAAATGAAATACATACAGTTTGCACTAAAGCGACGACCACTTACTTGATTGTCTGCGCGCTCGCATCTGGAATCTTCTCATTGATCGTGTGGTCATTAGGCTATATACCTGTTAATTCTGTGGTCTATGATCTAGTTGTTGAAGAAAACCTTAGTTACTTGTCGTCTTCCAATGGCGGCGTCATAAATGAAGGAACTTCATTAGCTTATAAAGCATTCTATACACCTTCAACTTATGAATTGAACTTACAATCATTAGCATATTCAATCTTGGTATGCAATACCTTTTATAGTAGAGTAAGTATATCTGGTGGCTTTCTTTTTTCTCAGACTGATCTGTCCCCGCCTTCTGCATAGCCTCTTATCACAGGGGTATGATTCCATACGCGAATCTGGCCCACAGTGTACATAAATATGACTCGATGATGGAAAGCGGAAGATCGTTCCGTTCATATGGTCCATATTAAGAAATCATAATGATCACTCAAAGCAAAACAATTATGATACTTTGGAGGTCAGATATGTCCTGCAACTATTTCAAGATAAGAAATAACATAGGTGTCTGCCAGGCTTCAAGCAATGCACATATTCCAGGAATAGACGAGATGGGAAGACTTTGCTTCAGAGATGTTCATTATACATGCCCATTATATCGTGAATATACGGAACAAAAGTATCGACGCTTCATAACAATTCGCCTCGGAGATTATTCCATATCGAACAGACATACATCGTTTCTACGCTTTAACCATTGAGATTCAGCCACTTTTAGCTAAGTAAAGAAGAGGCTGTGGACCCGATGTTGTGTGCTTCAATGCACTAAGATATTACATAAAGAGGCAAGAATAAGAAAAGATGCTCATCCACGAGAGTGATGATACTTGAGGTAGGAGGAAGTTATGAACACCATTCAAATAGAGAATCCAACTCCGGAGATTTGTGTCAATAAAATTTATGAAATTAGCGGCGCGAAACTCGACCTTAGCATAGCCACGGATTTGTGGGAGAAAATTTCTCAACACAAATGGTTGATGTCTGAGAAACTCGGCCGCGATGTAGGGCTGCGGACTGCATGCATCGACTTTCTGGATAACATGGACCAGGCTGTTAGAGAGTTTATGGACTATAAAAGAAAAGACCTATTGGAAGAAATGGGAGCTCAAAGAATCGGAAGGCAGAGGTGGGACAACATATCTGATTCCCAGCCACCCAAACAATTGGTACAACGTAGGATCATTCTTCCGTTGGTAGAGGAAGACCTATCAAGAAAGCATGGAGTAATCCTGCCAAAGACTATTATATTCTTTGGCCCTCCCGGAACCGGAAAGACTCATTTTGTGAAGGCAATAGCCGGCATTCTATCATGGTCATACATTGAAATATTACCGAGCATGCTCATGGTAGACGGGGTAGAAAGAATAGGTGCAAATCTTCATGCTGTAATGGAGAAGGCGCGACAGTTGGATGAAGCTGTTATCTTTATTGATGAGTTTGAGGAAATAGCCGGCAGCAGAGACGAAGCTACACGCATTGACAAATCAATAACTAATGAATTTTTGAAGCAAGTTCCATTGCTCAAAAATCAGGGCAACAAAATACTCTTTATATGTGCCACCAATTATATCCGCCAGTTAGATGCTGCTTTGCTTCGACCGGGAAGGTTTGATTGCATTATTCCGGTAGGTGGCCTGGACGAAGATGGCAGGAGGACTATAATTGAACAGTTCCTTGCAAAGCTTAATGCTGAAAATGTCGATCTCAACTTAATCGTCAAGATGACGTCAAGATTTACGCCCGCTGATATTGAGTATCTATTCCAGCAGGTGGCCCAATTCGCATTTGAACAGGAGCATGACAGTAAGCAGGATTATAGGGTGACAACGGATACATTTATAGAGATTTTGCCCAACATGCGGGCTTCTCTAACTGAGGAGATCATAGAGGACTTCCAAAAAGATAGCATCACTTATGCGCGAACGTGATCGACAGTTATCACTGTGCAATGCGGTGGCAGGGTTCAAAATCCCGGGTAGGACACTCCTCGTGGGTAAGGGATTATCAACCGCGAACACACTGCTTTTGAAAGTTATGTTTATCTAAAACATCATTGCTTGCTTGTTACTTCAGAGAGCTTATACCTGGCTGGTCAGCTTCGTTCACTATGTTACGCTTCTCCTCGGCAGTCTAGCGTCCCCATTGCGACGAGGTGATTACTTCAAGCCGATCCATCGTAAAGTCCTTTATTGGCCGTAGTCATCGGGAACTGTGACTAGGCTTAAAAGTCATTTCGGTTTTTTTAAATGTCCGCTTTAACCCGGACATTTTTTGACCCAACTCTTTGCAATAATATGGTTAAAACTATACTCAGTGCAAATAAATGCTTAGATTATCGTTTAGTTTATCATCCGAATTCTCAATATCAAGCTATGTTGTGTGCATTTTTATCTTTCAAATCCGTGCATCCCCATGTTTATAATTACATCCTCTAATTCCGTTATTGATTGCCTTCCTTTTCTTGGCTATACTTTAATCTAGTCGCATGTTTAATCGTCTGCGAACAGTATTATGTTCATACCTCTTGCCTCACAAAAGCTGCGACGATCAAGGAGGTGGTTAAAGCCTTGCTGTATGCATGACCTATTTAGTGAAATCAAATGGCCGCCTAAGAAGCGGTATGGACGGTCCGTAGAATTGATGTTTTATGGTTATAACTTGGGCCAGGTCCGGAGAAGTGATTTGAAAATATGCCGGAAGAAAAAAAGGAGGAATGAAGGATGAAGAGATCATTATTTGTCTCATTTGCGGTTTTAGTTGTGCTAGTTATGTGTATGGTTGTATATGCAGGGTCAACAGGCATGATGGATCTTAAAGTAGGTGACGAGATATACGCGTGTAACTGCGGTGCAAACTGTCCGTGCAACACCATGTCAAAAAATCCCGGCAATTGCACATGCGGAACACCCCTTGTCAAAGCCAAAGTTGTGAAAATTGAAGATGGTGTTGCATTTGTGAAGGCAGATGGATGGGATGCTCCGAGACCATTTAAGATGCAAGGAAAGTATTCTTGTGCATGCGGAGAACAGTGCAAGTGTAACACTATCAGCCAGAACCCTGGAAAGTGTACCTGCGGCAGCGAAATGAAAGAGGTTAAATAAGAGCGCTTAAGTCTAATTCACGCTGAACATTTGGCAGTCTGTAACGAATATTCCAGGATACTTATGCAAATAACGGGAAGATCGGGAGTAGCGATAATCAGCTCTCGATTTTCCCGTTTAGTTTTCCTTCGAGTTTATTCATTTCTGAAATTGCCGGATATGCGCTATAAGCATTGAAACCTATATGCTCTGTGTAAATTCCTGGGCAGAATAATTGACTGGAGAGCAGAGAGGGTCTTATTCAGTAAGACCCTCTCTATAAATTTGACCTGCTATTTTTCCCTCACCTTTTCAGGTTTTTGCATCTGACTAATTTTAGCTTCCATGGCCACCTTTTCTCTCATGTCGGCAGCCATTGCCTTGATTTCAGTCAGATCCCTCTGCATTTCACTCCAGCCGTACCAAAGCGCATAATCTGGGTTGGCATGGAAAGTCCCCTGGAATGTTCTCATGCGATGCTCAAGGAACATTACAAATAGTTTTTGTTCAATTACAGTCGGGGCATCATGGAACGTGAGCAAATCCGGGAATGGATATGCATAAGTCTTTGGTTGCTTCAGTATGCCGTCCTTATAAAGGCCTGCAACTGTCAGAATTGCATCAGCCATAAGCCGGTCAGCTGACTTGATCATGTCATCACCCTTTTTCAATTCACCCTTGGCAAAATTCATTGAGTGACACTGATTGCAGGTCTTAAGCATCTTGTCTCTGTCCTTCTTCCATTCCTCTTGAGACAACCTTGCAACATCAGCTGCCTTTACAACATCCAGACGGGCAGTAGGCTTCCCGGCAGGATCCAGAACACCAAGAGCTTGAAGTATTGTGGCCCTATCGGCGGTCCATTGTTTGTCTTCAGGCATGGGCAGCCGTACTGCCAAGAAGCCCCAAGCCGCCCGGACTCCATGATTGCCTTCAGGCATGTGACACATCTGACAAGTAGGTGCTGCTGTATCTTCAGGAAGCGCCTTTTCTTGCTTTAATAGATATCTAACCCCATGTTTTGAACCCGAATACATCTCCCACTGAGGGTGATCGAAGCCCATATGACATGTCTGACATGCCTGGGGCTGCTTGGCTTCCTGAACTGAAAATGTGTGTCTGGTATGGCATGAATCGCATGCGGCATTGCCGAAAACCTGACCATTCTTCTTTAGATCTTTGATTGCCGCTTCGCTCTTCAGGCCAATCTTGTGGCATGCACCGCAGCCTTTTTGTCCTTCGATAAGTGTCATTGGTTGCCAGTGAATCGTTGGCATTGCATTCATAGCCGCCCAGCCTGCAGCATGCTTACCGTTCTTATACTCTTTCACTCTCTTTTCATGACACATACCGCAAGTATCAGGCGTAGGTATCTTTGCCTTTGCTGAATCTAATGCCGTCGTGTGATCGTTGCCATGGCAAACGGAACAATCTACGTTGTTCTTGCTATGCTTGCTCAGTTGCCAGTCTTTGACGACACTTGGAGTGGTCTTCTGATGGCAATCAACACACACCTGAGCAGAAGCAATAGCAGCAAAGAGCAGAATGACTGCGATGCTAAATATCACTTTCAAGATGCGCATAATACCTCCTTTCAAAATTTCTGCTTCAAATTATGACGCTTAGAGTAACCATACCGATTGATTACCAACGGCAAGAAGACTAACCAATCACCTCCTTTTTATAAAACCCTAATTATTAATAAGAAAGCTCCGCTTCAGAAGAATGAAACGATTCGCCGCTGCGGCGAATATATCATAGGTAAATAATGAATACTATGATATAAATCATACTATTTAGCATGTCCTGTAAAACTGGCGACCTCCATTTAACGTTTACTTAGATTGAGGTGTGCGTTCAAGGAGTTCAGAAATTAACCTGGCCGCATTAGAGCGTTCCGAGCGATAAAGAGATGCTAAAACTATTTGACCAATTTATGTTGCCAATCCAAATGCTTTCGAGACTTGGTGTTTTTCATCCTCAAACATATGCCGCGCGAGACGATACCCTAGCTCTCTGTATGCTTCGAACTGATATTCATCAAAAAACTGGTCCGATGTTGACTCGTGTGGGAACTTCCGATGAGCACTTTTATATCCGTATAGATCCGTAGGAAGATTCGGTATGAGCGAACTCTTTATGTAGAATAAAATACCATTAAAATCAGGATACTCTATGGTGCCTATTGCCCCACCCTTTTTTGAGAGACCATCAGTCCTTACGCCATCGGACGTTCCACCCTTAACAGGAATTATCTGCATCAAGTCGGTATTTGGGTCTTCAAACTTAATATTAACTCCAAAATCGACCCTTACTTTTTCAATCACATTTGAGAGATCTGCAAATGTATAATTTGGATCTGCTGAAGCATCAGACATAATAATTATTTTTGTCTTGCGACGGATCAATTCGTATAGGCCGGTGTTGTCAAAATGACCACCGTCTGATAATTGTAAAAAGGCGCTTTTTTCGTGAAATCCAATGCCAAATAGACCTTTTATTCCGGGATAAAAATAATTTGGCCGCATCCATCCTGCAGGCTGATTTTGTGGATTGTTTACCCAATATCCCAGTCCTAAATTGATCAAGGTCATAAGAAAAGAGACCAGCCTGTTGCGGGATGGTCCCCGCCCTGCCGCACCTGTATGAGGACTTATTGCAGCACCAGAAATGGCCATTGCAGTTGAAAGAGTAATTTGTCCTCTCATGAAATCAGACGTTTTACACCACTGTGTTGCGTCACTTCCACAGTAAAGAGGTGAAAGAATAAAATTGTCGCCGCCTCTCCCTCGATACTTTGCGCCTTGAGAATCTACAAGAATAGCATTTGTATTGATAAGATGATACGGACCACAAGTTTTGTTAGAGCACATGTCTGATAATAACGTCCTATTGGCTTCTCCTGCGGGTCCCCATTTCGCTGTCAGCACCGAATCAATATCAGGCATAAAGGTCTCCATCAGGCGATCCCGATACATGCGATTCAGAGATATATAGTTGATGTTAACGACAAGCCCAGAAAATGCTGCTACTGCAGCAGCGGTTAGCAATAAAGTTGCATTAGCGCCCTTTTCACTAGCCCACAATCCCATTGAATAGGCTAGCATCAGATACCCATATACAAGAAATATTGATGCTGCCCAAATTACAATATTTGAATATAAGCTATCACGCCATTTTTCATTGCGCTGAACCATTATATAGTGCAAAACGGCACTACAAGCCCCGATGGCAGTTGAGCTGCTCGCAGTAGCAATGAAATATATTTCAAATATCGACTTGATGATGGGGAGACTCCCGATCGTAAGTGCTGCAAGCAGAATTGAAAGCAAAACACCCATCCATTTTTGGAAATAGATTCTGAACTCATATGTTTTGAAAAACTTGGATCCTGCAAAATATGTGAACCACGTGTAAAGAATGCTGATAACAACAAACAGACAAATTAGAAAAACCGAAATCCACATAAACACATTCAGTGTCTTCAATAATGGTATGCTTTGCGCGAATAAATACTGTGACATCAGCTTCTCAGTATTAAAAAATCCGACATTTGTGAAAAGCAGCATCAGTGCCGATAGCAAGGGGAAATATACTACGCAAGAAGTTATGATGCTTCTTAGTATAGTTGCCAATAATGAAAGCATATTTAATCCATGACCGGGATCAAGATAGTTACCGTGCTGTCTAATGAAGTCAAGAATGTCATTATTGTCACTGGTTCTGGCGCCATATCCAGCTTTTCCCAAGGGGAAATTTGATAAATCCAAGCCATAAAGAATATTCGCTTTGTTTTTGAGCCACTGTTTATGTAGAAACCATGTAAGGGAACAGCCTATGTAGCCGCCACCAGATACCGTTGATAAGTAGTCAACTTTCTTCAGGATAGAGCATTTTATCAATGCCTGAAGCACTCCAAGAGCAAATGAAGCCGATCTGATGCCGCCCCCGGAGAGTGCTAGTCCAGTCAGGTTTTCTCTAATCTGATTGTTATTTCCGGACCCCCTATTATCGCGATGATTCTTTATAATCCTAAGTTCGTCATCTAAAACATTTTCAAAAAATACCGTTTCACTGCTTGATGAGGAAGTATTGCCGTTGTCTTTCACAAGCGATCTCCAAGCCAATACAAGATTATTACCAAGATGTTGTCAGCAAGTACATGCATAAACACTAATATACTACAGACAAATATTATTGCAAGCTATTGTTTTTGAATTGACGCTACTAATACTTACACTTCTCCGCAATCTAGCAAGATAATACTTCTTTCCATAAGTCATTGCAATGGGATTTCGATATGTGTGTCAAGGCAAAATAGAAATGTGCGGTTTAGCTGAAATTCGCGCTGACCGAAAATGGCGACTACAGGCACTCGGGACGGCGTATCTTTCTGTCAAAAAATGGCAGTGATCTTGTCGCATCCAAGGGTGTGGACTGTCAGTAGTAACTTTGATCGAGCGGATCTTCTCAGAAGCAAATAGAGGTCGTCAGCACAGCTTGCCGGCGGTCGCTATATATATTTCGATGGCGTGTTGAATGTATCGAGGATATTAAACGGAATCATAAGAAAAAACGCCATTATTATGAAAGCTATGCAGAACACAAGTGTTATGATTACAGCAGTTACAGGGACCCATCGATTTATGCCACCGACCTGACGAAGATCGCCTGCAATGTCAGTTGCAGAATGCAGAGCCTTGATTTCAAGTATTTTGCTTTTAGCATGCCTATAATACAAGTAATTAGATATTGCTCCGGTCGCTATCCATGCTATCAGGGTTATATGCGGAATTAGCGACAGCACGAAGGCTATGATCGCCCACATATATAATTTTCTATAAAGCATCCATCCGAAACCTCCGCAAAAAGCCGACCAATTCCAGGTGAATGAGAAAACATCTGTACCCTCGATGTTAAACTTCCTGAATCTCTGAAGGTAGTAGTCGGAATTTTTCCATATAAAAATTTTAAAATCATCATCTGATACTTGATGCTGTTTAGGTGAGTCTGCATTTGATTGATTTGTGAATCCCTCTATTGAATGTCCGCAGTGAGGACAAAAATTACTCTGTTCCCCGATCTCTTTTCCACATGCCGCGCAAAATCTCATATTCCCCTGCCTTATACCCAGACATAAAAAAACCGCATGGAAAGAATTTTCCCAGCTATATCTCTACAGATTGTTTCTGATTTATTATACCCGACGTCATTATCTGTTGAACATCTACGATGAAATCGTATAGATGACAGTACGCTGACGCATATGGATATGGACAACTATGAACAGTCATTGCAAAAATAAGTCAGATATCATGCTACGATGATTATAGGAAGTTATCTGTCTTTGAGGGCTGTTTTTAAATCTTCTATGGCAAAATCTATGTGGCGTTCAATAAATGCAAAGCAATTTCTCAACATGTAGTCATTAAATGTCACACCGCAAAGCAATACGGAACGTCTGAGCTTAAGCATGTCATCGTCGGGGTCGTAATATACATGGCTTAGGCCGAAACTGCTTTTGTTGAAATGATTGATAAAGTCATAGATAATGCGCATATCGATATTTTGAAAGGAGAGATTTCTCGCGATTACAGTTTCTATCGTCAGAACAACGCGGTCCTCTACCTTGGCGAAGGTGCCAAGAGGCCGAGCGAAGCATTTTAATGTTATATCTCTTTCCTTTCCTCTCCTGCCGATTCTGATTGTTACGCTGAAATTGACAGTGAATCCATCCTGGCTCTTTTCAAGATGAGGAAGCTCTTTCTTACTGAAATTCTCGTTGAGGAAATCATTCAGTATGCGCTGCCAATATTCCAGGGGAAGTCCCATTAATATACAGATATTATTTTCAACTGTAAGAGTCAAGTGCCAAGCGCATTATATAATAGTATATCCCTCTAAAATTACCGGTAAATTATATTGGGATTTTTATCGTGGCCGATTGCGCAATGCTTAGACACATGCAAAAATTATCAGCTTCGATTCTGTCTGTGTTCTTAGAAGGCAAGCTGAACTCTAAGTCGGCTGAACGGGCTGAGCTACTGAAAGGAAGTTCATGCTGCACGGGGAAAGTAGTATAAGCATATCCCGTGCAGCATTTATATTTTGCATCGGTACTTTATGCGCTCAGCTATCCTTCATATTTGAATGAAAGTCTGACCTTGGTCCGGTACAGTGCAACCTTGCCGTTTTCGATGGTCATGTCCATCTCTACAACCTCAGCTACGCGAAGCTCACGCAATGTTTTGGCTGCAGCCTCAACAGCATCAGCAGCAGCCTTCTCCCATGACTCAGTGCTTGTGCCAACCAGTTCAATGAATTTGTAGACTGACATTTTCTCCTCCTTTTAGTATGAGTTTTGTATGCTGCCCGCCGTACTTACAGTTTCTCATTCTCAGCTGAAATTGTGGCGCAAGAAATCGATTAATTATCTCGGTGCTGGTCACAGTATACTAATTATCGCGTTACAAATAAAAGTCTGGGAATTCTATATATTCCTGTGAAATATGAGGAGGGCTACATGCTTTCGAAACAAAGCGTGAAATGGCTCGAATAGGTCGTTCAGCGTTTTTTTGCAGGACTTCTCTTGCAGCATACTTTTCGACATGTTATGATTTAGTATAATTTATGTCATGTAAGAATGATGAAATCATGACACACAGAGGATGATATGTTTCAGCTTAAACGGCAGTTGCCCTATAGACCTGCGGAGCGTATGAATGTCGTTAGCTATCCGATACGCGATATCGTGATGGAGGCTAAGCGCGAGGAGGCAAAGGGCAAGAATATGATATATCTGAATATCGGCGACCCGCCGCAGTATGGCTTTGAGCCGTTTAAGGTAATCGCTGAAAAGGTGAAAGAAGCGCTTGACGAAAACTGGAAGGGGTATGCACCTTCCGAAGGCGATGGGGAATTCAGGAATACTGTAGCCACAATAGAACATTGTAGCCCTGATGATGTGTTTGCTGTTGCCGGCCTTACAGAGGGTATCGATTTCTTCTTCCACTCTTTCATAGGATTTGGGGAGAAGGTATTGCTTCCTAATCCAGTGTATCCTCTTTACTTGAGCAAGGCGAAACAGTTTGAGGGTGACAGCATCTTTTACCGGCACGATAAAAAGGGTCAGATAGACATAGCTAACCTGGCAAAGAAGATCGAGGGCGCAAAGGCTATGGTGATAATCAACCCGAATAACCCGCTCGGGTCGGTCTATTCTGAAAGGAATCTTTCAGAAGTCGTGAATCTTTGCGATGAATACGATGTCCCAATATTCTACGACGGTTCTTATGATCAATTGATACTCGAAGGCAAACAGCCGGACTTTAGAAAAATTGCAAGGGGCAAAGTACCCTTTATATACGGCAGTTCTCTCTCCAAGGACTTTAGCTATACTGGTGCACGACTTGGGTGGGTGGCGTTCCACGGTGACAAATGGACGGAAGTGAAAAACGCCTTCTTCCTGCTCTGCAACCAGCGCCTTTCCGTGAACTGGGAGTACCAGAGGGCAGCTGCAGCGGCATTGGTTCACCCCTCATATTTGGCGTATGTCGCCGACTTAAAGGCGAAACTCGTTGAACGACGAGACACGTTCATGAGAATGGCAGAGAAGCTGCCGCTATCATTTCCGGTCCCGAAAGGCGCGTTCTATGCATTCATGAAGATCGAGACTACGAAGTGGAACAAGGACATTCAGTTTGTGAGGGCTGCACTGAAGGAGGGGGTAGTCTTTGTCCCTGGTTCGGGATTCGGAAGGCAGGAGGACGGAGTTTACTTCAGGAGCACTTTCCTGCCGGAACCGTCTGTTATTGAAGAGGCCTTCTCGAGAATTAAGCATATATTATGATCAATCCGCATTATAATTAACCTCAGCTGTTCTAAGTGCCTAATGAATATTACCGGGCAAGAGCATGATATGTTTTTTGTAGTAACACTCCTGATTACTTAACTGCTAAACGAGGGAAAAGCAACGGCGATCCCGGAATAAGCTGGACCGGTTTGAGGAGGACCACCTTAATCTATTTATTGCCAACGTCCGACTCAAAAATTACATGGTATAATTATGCAGAATGAGTGATCGCTTGAGGAGGTAATCAGTATCAATGAGTCAGTTTTTTATAGCTTCAAGTTTATCATTCGGCGGCAGTATTTTCGGGGTTATTATTAGAAAATGAAAGAAGAGATGGATTTTAGAAATAGATTAGACATTGTTGCGAATATTCTCATCCGCTGCTTTTTTTTCAATTTTGCGCTGATTCTGATCTGGTTTTTATTCCTATTGATCGTAAAGTCCGAGTGGGGGTATCGATTTCACTCGCAAATCTTTGATATCACAAGACATGAAATTGAGGTGATCAATTATAAAGGGATCGCTTTGGCGAAAATGTGCAATTTCATCTTCTTCCTATCACCGTATATAGCTATTAGGATGGTCATAAGAAATAAATAATCTCTGATGGAAAAATAATGGAATATTCTAGGCGGGCAAAAATGAAAATAATAGTATTTGTTCTAGCTCCTTTGATAGCTTTTATATTTGGTTGTAACGCTGATAAAGCCAAGACACCAAGCTCAGAGACTTCATCACCATCTGCAACCGGCAGGGCTGAAACACGTGGGCTCGAGGCAGCTGGCATAGTTGGGTATGATGGTGCTGGAATGCGTCGCTCATTGGATAATGCTTTAGATCAAAACGACGCCCGGAATGCTGAAATGAAAAAAACGATGGAACAAACTGGCGGAAAATAGGATGTCCTGGTTGCTAAAAGCCTTCCTTCAAAGGTATGAACCATTTTTGACAGCAGTATTCCTTCACTCTATAATTCATCGAGAAGACGCTGAGTAACCTCTGATGCTATAAAATTGATCGACAATTTGTGAGAAAGAGATATCCACTATGACAGCTGCAAATCCGTCCCGAATAGTGAAGGACATAATTGAAGTGCATGGCGGTATGGATTATTGGAAAAGTTTAGCATGGCTCGATGCAGAAATATCAGCAAGCGGATTTCTTTTCACAGCTGTGAGAGATATGGGACATTCGATCAACTCAAGGCGCCGACTGAACGGCGTGTTCTACCTATATTTTTCGGACATAAGCCGCTTCCAGGTCCAATTTTGGTTGAACTGAAAGTGCATAATATCAGTCCGGTTTCCGCGTAGAGTAGTCTTTAAGAGCAAGGCACATTGTTACGGCTTCGTTCTCATAGAATATAAAATTCACTCAGGCTTCCGGCATATGCGCAGAAGATGGTCGCCCTCAAAAAGCATAGGGTGTCTGCGTATGCCGGTCAGCAATCCGGATACCGGCGCAGTTACATTGCTAATGACATCCCCGTTGAAGCTGTCATATATATATCCCAGTTCCTCACCGCCCAGGACCCATTTGCCCACAGTCTTATCAGAGACGAACATCCCGGCCTTCTCAGCGTATACATTTACACTGTGGCTTGGCTGGAAGACAAAGGTCTCCTCATCAGATTCCGAGATTTGAAGGCCGCTTATGACACCGATTTTACCCATGAAGTCCATAATACTCTGAAACACCCGCTGGCAATAATCAAGCTGGATGGAGCCGGCGCGACCAATCTGCAGAAGGAAGTTATGTCCGGGCCAGTAGCTCCATGAGCTCATCAGGGTTGTAGTAAAAACAGGGCTGCTTTTGCGGACCATAATGGTTGACAGGCCGAACATGCGGGATATCTTCACAGTTTCCGGGCCGGGATCGTATATCCTGATCTGAGGTATTTCTTCGAAGAACAGATTTGAGCTATGCAGGTCGATGCGGAAATCCGCTCTTTTCGTTGTCTCCAGAACAGAGTATGCAATGCGCTGCGTGGTCTCGCCCATTATGTTGCCCGGGAACATGCGGTTGATATCAGTATTGTCAAATGGCCAGGCTCTGCGCAGCGTATTGATGCCCAGGACATTGACAGCGGGTATGATCACTGCGCGTTTAACCAGTTTAAATTTGGGATAAGATCCTTTTTCAACTTCCTTCAGAAAATGAACGAGGCGCGACAGTATGTAGACGCCGTTGATTTCATCGCCGTGAAGTCCGGAAACAAGCGCAATAGCAGGATTCGATTCAACAGGGCCGATATCGTGATAAGGTATGTTGAAACTCTCACGCACCGGCGCTGTCATGTTCATCATATTTTTTATGCTCATAGTCAGGACTCTTTGTTAGCCATGATGCGCGCCATCAGCGATCCCTCATAGACAAGCGCATAGTCCCTCAGTGTAAAGAGCACGCCATCTACAGGCGATATTACTTCGGCAAGTGTTTCGCCACGGAATGTTGAGACGATCGAACCCAGGAGCTGTCCTTTGCTCACATCTGTCCAGTGTTCAATATCAGGGATGAATATTCCCGAGGTCGAAGCGTTCAGATAATGCACATTTGTGTCATCGGCTATCACCGGAATGCGGTCCGGCTTTACTATTTCAAAATCAGGCGCCAGGGCGCCGACATGTTTCATCAGCGTCAGAATTCCTTTGATCAACTGGTTACAGTATGCCGGTGTTATCCTCATGCCCACACCCATCTCAACGACAAGGCAAGGTATGCCCATGCTGTTAAGGCTATGGGCTATTGTGGCTTCAAGCACGGTCATGGCGCCGTGAATCCATATGATGTCGACATTCAGTTTTTTTGCAAGCGGGACCAGTTTGTCAGAGAACTCGTTGTTTATGCGCACCTGAGGTATTTCTCTAAGGTAAATATTGCTGGCGTGCATATCTATGACAAGGGATGATCCCGATATACTTGACAGAATGGCATGAGCAATGCGTTTGGGCAGGGCACCGCCTGATGCGCCAGGAAAACTTCTATTGAGGTCTGTGTCGAACACCGGTATAAACCGGGTCAGCGTATCGATGCCAAGGGTGTTCATTGCGGGATAAATCTCAACGCTGCCGAGGAGCGCCGAAGGGTTTGTTTCTGCAAGCTGTTCGAGCCAGTTCGCCAGAAGATGGCAGACGTATAATCCTTCGAGTTCATCGCCATGAATTCCTGCAACTATCGAGACCCTTGGTCCGTCACCGCCACGGTAAACGGTGCGGCGGATCTTGAGGCGCTCACTGTATGGCATGTCAACCGAAAATATGCTCGAGGTATTTACAGATATCGATCCGTTTTTCATTTAGCTGCATTCATTCCTTGACAGGTATATTATTCTCAAACAGCAGGCAGGCCCGCTTTATTGCTGTGACACTGAGAGTCTGACTTCAGGCTCTTTTCCCTGCGCGTCTCCTTTATAGCTTCCTCGCTGAGGCGCAGCGTCGTGGGAATCCCGGCCGATTGCAACAGGTATAAAATATTCATTGGTTAATATCTGCTGAGTCGCGTCAAAACCGGTCCATCCATTGCCGGGTATTAGAACTTCGGCCCAGGCATGCGTGGCCTCCGGCAGGTTTTCTGCAGCTCCATATTGAGGGGCGAGATAACCCATCACATAGCGCGCCGGTATTTTCCATGATCGAACAATGGCTATCAGCAGATGCGCAAAATCCTGGCATACGCCTGCGCGTGCATTAATGGCCATATCCAGAGATGAATGTACACAGGTTACGCCCGATCTGTACTCAACGGTTTCGCCTATCCAGCGCATAGCCTCCTGCACGGACTCAAGTATCGATCGATTTGCCTGATGGCGCGGAAAATCGAGTGCTTGGTCAAGCTCACCAAGACAGGGCGTGGAGGAGCTGCGGCTCAGTACGAAATCAAAAATTTCAGGCCTTTCCCTGAGCTCCTTCCTGATCCAATCCCTTTCTTCAGTGTAGGGCAAAGGCTGAAATGAGAAGGGATTTTCAAGGATGTTTTCAACCTCTGCGCGCACTCTCGTGACTATACGGCGGTGAGGCGGGATAACTTCGAAGGCGTCCACCTTATTGCCGAAATAGTCGAAATGGCCGCGCAACTCTGCAACCGGCTCGCTTGATATCTCAATCATGTTGAGTTTCTGGAAATGGGTTTCACGCGGCGTAAGTCGTAGTTCTATCTGATGCTCGAATACAGGCTCTTGATATTCGAGAGTCGTTTCATGCTCTATCAGGTATCGCATTTAAGTCCTCAGCGTAAAGGTCAAGAAAGTCCATTTCAGTTGCACGGTTCAATGCAGCAATTGCGGTCAGGAACTCATCCAGGAATTCATGCAGCCCTGATGCGAAGACTTTATCCGCTGAGTTTCCATTAAGCATAGCGGATACTTTGTCTATCGCACGGCATGAATTCTTCCTGTTGCCAGTCCCCGCTGATTCAATCGCATCTCTCAACTGTTTTACAGCAAAGACAAGCGAGCGCGGGAAATCAGGGTCGAAGATGACGAACTCAACCACATCGATCGGCCTGAACCCGGAATGGTATTTTCTGCGAAAGGCCTCATATCCGGAAAGCGATTTAAGGAGCGCAGCCCACTGGTAATAGTCGAGTGCTGAGCCGACCATGCTGATGTCAGGCAACATCAAATGGTATTTTACGTCTAGTATTCGCGCGGTCATGTCCGCCTGCTCGGTATACGCGCCCAGGCTGTAAAAAACGTAACCTTCTCCGCGCATCATGGTGCTTGATGTGAGACCGCTGAATCTCGCCGCTTCACTTCTTACAAAGGAAAAGAACTGGGTTGCTTTGAGAGGCTGCAAAGGCTTTTTGAGACGCTGGTCAATGGCGAGCCACAGTCCGTTGATCGCCTCCCACATCTCCTTTGATATCCGGTCGCGAACAATTCGCGCATTTTCGCGGGCCAGACGAATGCATGAGCGAATGGAATTACCATTGGACTTTTCAGCGGTCATGAAATGGAGCACGCGCGACTGCGTGATCTCACCGCCGTATAATTCGGCGAAGGCATCCTCGGCTGAGGTGATGCTGAGCAGGGAGCGCCACTTGTCATCTTTTGTCAGGTCATCCTGCGCTTCAATGAGATAGAGCAGGTTGATCTCCATGAGGCGTGCTGTGTCTCCTGCCCGCTGCAGATATCTGGACATCCAGTATATCGAATCGGCTATGCGGCTAAGCATAAATATGCCTCCTCAATCGGCTAATACCCATGTGTCCTTACTACCTCCGCCCTGCGATGAATTAACGACAAGAGAACCCTTTGTCAGCGCAACCCTGGTCAGGCCGCCCGGCACCACGTTAATGTCATCACCGTAGATAATATATGGCCGCAAATCCAAATGCCTCGCGTCCAGTTCGCCCTGCACATAGCAGATATGCCTTGAGATCTGCACAACGGGCTGGGCTATGAAGTTGCGAGGATTGGCCATGATTTTTTCAGCGAAATCTTTTCTGAGCTCAGGAGTCGAAGAGGGCCCCATCAGCATGCCGTAGCCGCCCGATTCATTAACCGACTTGACCACCATATCCTCAAGATTGCCAAGCACATATTCGCGCTGCTCAGGGTTTGTCATCTGGTAAGTTGTGACATTATCAAGAATGGGAACTTCATGCAGATAATAGCGTATGATATCCGGCACAAAAGGATATACCGCTTTGTCATCAGCTATCCCATTGCCTGGTGCGTTGACAATGGCTACGTTGCCGGCCCGCCAGGCGTTTATGATGCCGGCGACGCCTAGCACTGAATTGGACCGGAACATAAGTGGGTCGAGAAAATCGTCATCTACTCTGCGATAGACCACGTCGACCTGAGAGAGTCCTGTAGTAGTTTTTAGGTAAATTTTGTCATTCTTTGCGACGAGATCGCGACCTTCAGCCAGCTCAACCCCCATCTCTTTCGCCAGGAAAGTGTGCTCGAAGTAAGCAGAATTATAAATGCCCGGCGTAAGCACGACTATGTTCGCTTGTTCCCTGCCGCGGGGCGATACGGACTGCAGGGCCTGCAGCAGCAACTCAGGATAGTGCTCAACCCTAGCCACCCTGTATTTAGTAAAAAACTCCGGCAAAATTCTGCGTTCGATGACGCGATTTTCTATCATGTATGAAACACCGGAAGGCGTACGCAGATTGTCTTCAAGAACAAGAAACCGTCCGTCTTCGTCCCTGATTATGTCGATGCCGCTGATGTGCGTGTAGATATCGTGAGGAGGGTCGATCCCCATCAGCTCGCGCCTGAAATCTTTGCCCTGGTAAATATGCTCAATAGGTATCACGCCGTCTTTCAGTATCTTCTGGTCATGGTAGATATCTTTCAGAAAGAGATTAAGCGCGCGCACCCGCTGTTTGAGACCGCGCTCAAGAGTCGCCCATTCTGGAGCTGTTATTATGCGGGGAATCAGATCAAAGGGCCATATCCTTTCGATCCCTTCATCAGAATCACCGTAAACAGTAAATGTTACACCTTCTGAATGCAGAGCAAGCTGTGACTCATGGACTTTGGCTTCCAGTGCGCGCTGACCGACCGACTGTATATGCTCCCACAATAGCCTGTAATGCTCACGCGGTGTGAATCCGTCCGTGTAGAATTCGTGATAAGAAATCCTCTTCTTGTTCATCACATTATTAATGTCTGTCATAGCTCACCAAGATAAAATGTTGCGACGGCTGTTTTCTAATGAACACATAAATGCACCCCATCTATTCGCGGTGTTAACATGAATAGTGTTTGCCGGCGCGCACGTCTCTTCTGTGTTTCTCCATAACCCTCGTCAGATACAGGAGACAGAGTTTTTAAGCCCCCCTCTGTCCCAAGCGCGAGAGGTGACAACTTCATTAGCTTCCCTTGCAAGTCCGAGTACTAGTGTAGTTTCGCAACTTTCGTACCACCAGCTATCTAATTGATATCTGGAGATAAGTAAATCTTAATGGAATGACAATATTGTATGAGATGACGATAATGTAGCTAGCCGTATGACATAATCTATCATTGCAACTTATTACGGCCAGTTATGATTTTCAGATGCAGGCTCTTCCTATTGCGCAGTTTTCTTTATGCCGGATTCCATGAACATCAAGACGAACTGTTCAAATATTTCCCGATGAAAATGATTAAGCATCTCTTCTTTCATTATTCTCAACGCCTCAAATGCAGTCAGCCTGGCCTTATAGGATCGCTCGGCCGTCAACGCGTCGAATACATCTGCGATGCAGCAGATCCTTCCATACGTATGAATTTCATCACCCATCAGTCTTTTGGGGTATCCTTTGCCATCCTCTCTTTCATGATGCTGTAAAGCTATGATGCCGCATTCATCCGACAATTGATTGGCTTCTTTAAGCATTAAATAACTTTGGTAAGGGTGTATTCTGACTTTTTTCATCTCATCTTCCGTAAGCCGTCCCTGTTTATTAATAATAGCCGGATCGACGCGCACTTTTCCGAGGTCGTGCAGAAAGAACCCGGCTCCCAATTCATGCATATTGTGGCTCTGAGAATTCTTTAAAAGCCGTATTGATAGAAGTATGCCGAGAAATCCCACATTGACCGAATGGACATATGTATAAAAATCATGAGAAGTTATCCGCAGAAGATAAAGGGACGTGTCTTCCTGCAAAAGGACCATATCGACAATGTCGGTTATGGCATGTTTGGCTTCAGCAATATTCTCCGTCTTCGGGTCGTCTAATAGTCTTCCCATCAGCTCTACCGAGGACCGGTACACCACCTTAGCTTTTCTTTCCGGCGGAAGGGTCATATCGTGAATTGCCTCTCTCAAGTCTGAAGGAACAAGACGTTCAGGTTCCCACACTTTTAGCGGAGCTATTTTATTGTCGCTGTGGCCTATTTCCTCAAAATTAGCTATGGGAAAGCCTTTATCCGTATCTGTCGAAACTTCATCGAATCCGTGCTTAGAGATCTTTTGAATCTGATCGCGCGATGTAATGTTGAAACTGTTCCGAGCAAAAGGGTGATTTGACCAGGACTCAGGTATTATTACATGCATCCCGACTTTGAGATCGTTTGTTTTGATCTTAACTATCATTAATTCCTATTGTACTACGTTGTTTGGGATCATGAAAATGCCCGCGATATCAATTGCCTGACACAAGGATACAGAATAATATTTTCTCAAACGATATGGAGATAATAACATAACCGATATGCTTGCATTCTGAAATGCATAAGATATGCAAGAGGTGATAGCGTCTCCCGTGATCAATTACATTCCTACGGAGAACATGGCATCAAGATCATGCCGTGAAAATGCCTTAAACGCCAGCATTGTCTCCGATCTGGTAATAGAATCAATCGTAATCATTTTCTTTGTAACAAGATTTGCAAGATCATCATTTGATGGGACTCGCGCTATAGCGATCAAATCATACTTGCCGCTGACCGAATAAACCTCAGATATGCCATCCAATGATGCCAGCTGCTCAGCCACGACATTAATCTTTGATCGTTCAACACTTATGAGAATAATCGAAGTAACCATGTCCTCTCTCCTGTCGTTAAGCAAGTTAGGCCGCTCTAAATAAATTAGATCGCCATTTCAGACGTTAACATATTACAAGTATAGCCTTCACATAATAACTGATGTTGCGGTTTCGTTCCATACATTAATCAATCCGGAGAGTGAATCTGATTCATATCGCAGCTATGTGCCAGCTGTGAGACACTTATTATTTCAAGGTAAGGAAAGTAACGGAGAGGCACTTGAATGCTGGTACGTATTTTATTATGGATTTGCAGTTGCATTAAGATACTATAAAAAGTTACCATAAACATACTGCATGAAGCTGTCTTGATCTAAAGTTTATCTTCGATTTCCCGAATTTAATAATTTAGAGAGAGTTGTTTAATTTAAGGCGCTTTTGAAAAAAGCATTTTATGCTTTGTAATGCTATAAGAGGAGGTCCGACTCATGGAAGCTGTAGTACATGTCAACGGCAAACCGGTGAAAATCAACGTTCAGAGGCCGGAAGATGCAGCGATTATTCAGAACATGCTTGAAAATCCTGTAATTCTCGGGGAATGCCCATGTTAGTTCGACACCGAACTGAACCGTTAAACTCTTGAAAGCCCTTTCAAATATTGAAAGGGCTTTTTTTATGGCCAGCATACATATCATTTATTCTGCCTGGAATTGGCAAACTGCAAACATTAGATGACCAAAGCATACGGGAGAGCGCTGTCACAAGTAAATTACTTCAGAAAATGTTGAACAGCACGATAATAATATTTAGTCAGACCAAACATACTATAGACATTCGATCGTAGTAGAGTATTGCTATTTTGTATAATCATACCACCATTTTAAGATGCAAAAATATTAAAGTGCGTGATTGTTTGTAATTAGATTGATACTGGCCTGATGAATTATTCAGTTTGAATGAAGTCTCATGATGTATTATATAAAGATTGTAACAAATATAATTAAGTGGAGCTAGTGTGCTTATTGAAATAATCATTGACAAGTCTTCCGAGACAATACAAATTGACGAAGCTTTTAAGCTCGATCTGGAAGCCCTGGTCGCACGGTTTGAAAAGTTTGCAGAGATGCATAATGCTGACATTTCCAGCCTTAACTTTAGAGGGCTCGTGCCTAAAATGGTCAGGGGCATTATGGGCTGCGAGAGAGGGTGTCCAGCAGATGCAAAAGATCTTATCTCTAAGGGATATCAAGGATTTAAGCTTCAATATATTGAAGGTGGAATATTAACAGCTAAGGCGGTCGCATCGGATAGCAGGCCGGTTTCTATTAAAATGTTTCCCGATTTCTAGGTGCATCATTCCTTCTGATTTAATCGACAAAATAAAAGCTGATCATCCAAACTTTCTGCTGCATAAGAAGTTATTGACGCCTGATATTGCAGACCGTGAGATGCGCTTCAAAGAGCAACTTGATTCAATATGTGCTATCTTAAAGAAGAACAATTTAATGTTCCTTATGAAAAAATGAGCCAGCTCAAAAACCCTTTAGAGATCTATAAACTCCTTCCAAAGACGAATTGTGGGCAATGCATGATTCGTACGTGCATGGCATTTGCGGCTGCTGTATTGATGGGTGAAAAACAAATCACCGATTGCCCATATGTGTCTGCCGATGACCCAAGGCTGATTTCCGCAAATATAATAGCCCATAAATCAATTGCTCGTAATAGAGAAGAAGTTGTCGCAAGCTTAAGAGAAAGAGTTTCTAAAATGGATTTACTGTCTTCGGCACAAAGCTTAGGAGCAGATATTAGCGGAAATAGCCTGGCTATTAAGTGTTTAGGCAAAGATTTCTTAATAGATGCCAATGGCAACATTACCTCCGAGTATCACACTCACTCCTGGATGACATTCATTCTGCTTGACTACATTATTCATAGCAAAGGCGACAATTTGACAGGACAATGGATCCCCTTCAGAGAGTTAAAAAAAGGCGCAGGGATGAGCCCTCTTTTCGAGCAGCTTTGCGAAAAACCCCTCAAGCAGATGGCGGATAATTATACAGATCTGTTCAAAGACCTTATATATATCTTTAGCGCTGATAGAACGACTAATATGTTTTCATCTGATATATCGCTGATTCTATATCCGCTGCCTAGAGTTCCTATGTTGATATGCTACTGGCAACGTGATGGCGATATGGAATCATCCCTTCATGTCTTTTTTGACTCGAGTGTTGAGAGCCATTTGAGCTTAGATGCAATTCATGCCCTTGGCACCGGGTTGGCTGTTATGTTCGAAAAGGTTGTTTCGAAACATAAGACTGCCTGAAATATAGTGGCTATTTTACTGATAGGCTGTATATTCCGTCTCGCACGCTAATCCTTCAAGAAGCTCGCAATAATCTTTCGCGTATACTGAAGAATATTTATCTTATCCTCACCATAAATCCAGCGGTGCGATTTCAAATCCAGAATTCAGGATATCTTCTGGATTTTGGAATATTGTTGACCAAGAGAGCTACAAGCAACATAGTCACCACTCCGGCACCCACCGGAACAAGAGCATACAGGTATCCAAGATTATAGACGCTTTGTCCACCTATAACGGCAATTAGCGCTGTTGCTCCTCCAGGGGGATGTAATGTTTTCGTGGCATGCATGACAGCTAAGGCCGTTGCAACAGCTACCGGAGCTGCAATCCATAGAACCGAACTAAATAATTGATATGCCGTAACGCCAATCAAAGCTGAAATAATATGCCCACCGACAAGATTGCGTGGTTGCG
Source organism: Dissulfurispiraceae bacterium (assembly GCA_035319125.1). GTDB lineage: Bacteria > Nitrospirota > Thermodesulfovibrionia > Thermodesulfovibrionales > Dissulfurispiraceae > Fen-1308. The sequence continues at coordinate 24,588 of DATHDG010000011.1, forward strand.
CCAGGGGACTCTTTATGGCTCCGTATATCAGTACAGCTGAAGCTCCGAAAGATCCAAGCATCATAGTGAATCCGGTCCCTGCGAGCAGCTTGTAACTAATAAGAGATACTGCGCCTATGCCTAAGAACGCGCCAACCCAAGACCAGAGGATTTCAGTCATCCCAACTGCCGGCGGGCTCTTTGTCATACCAGTCATTTTATTTAGATATCTCACTATCATGCTATGCGTCCTTGCCACTAATGTGAGTGAACATTATGTTGGCTGAACGCACAATGTCCGCCCTTGAAATAATGCCAAGAAGCTCACCTCTGTCGTCAACAACAGGAACTCTGTTTATTTTGTTTAAAGAAAGTATCGAAGAAATCTCACCAACAGTGACATGTGCTTTTACTGTTATAGCCGGCGATGTCATTATGTCCTCAGCCGTTTTTTTGCTAATTGGAGCTGAAACGCAACTGCCGCCCCTCAGACAGTGTGCAATGACTTCCATAAAGTTCATACTATCTTTTGCCCCCATAACGGCCAAAAAATCTTTGCTGGAAATGACCCCGGCTATTCCCCCATTGTCATCCAGAACAGGCACTCCTGAAACTCCCTTCAGGGCCATCAATTCAGCGACTTCACTTAGTACTGTATGTCGTCCGACTGTGACTACTTTTTTTGTCATGATATCTACGGCAGTCACTGAATTTACAATTCTTTCATATGCATGGCGAAATGCAAACTTATATATGTGCTTGATATCTTTTGGCGTGATATCAAGATAACCCTGCATATCCTTCATGGCATCATAAATATCATTGTCAGATATATCAATGAAATAATCCTTATCCTCACCCATCTTATCCACTATGTACCTCCAAGGTGCAAGTCTGCATTATTGAAGCAAAGGTAACGTTGCCTTTTTAACCGAGCATATCTTTAATAGCTCAACGGATCTTTCAATATCCTCAGCGTATTTTCACGCTATCAGTCCTGACCGCATCAAATTGCAGTCTTCATCAAGCGCTTTAGATTAATTGTAACCTTATATTAATTGCCTGAATAGGTGGTCCGGTATGATTTGAGTCATACTCTATGAAATTGTTTTACTGCGGCGCTATAACTGTTTGATAGGCACAATTTTGCAGACATGATCATTATGAGTAAATGAACCCATGCAGTGGATGAATTAGGGATATGGAGAAGGTTGCTTGTTTGTGCATAACTGCTTATATTTAAATTCTATGCAGCGTAAGTGTTTCAAGTTGAGGCAAGATAGCGATAAACGCATCAACCACATTGGGATCAAAATGCTTACCAGCATTCTCCATGATGTGTGATCTCGCTTCCGCGGGGGAGACCCCTTTCCGGTATGGGCGGTCAGACATTAATGCATCATATACATCAGCAACAGTGATTATCCTTGCCCCTAATGGTATTTCTTCACCCGCCAATTTATGATATCCGGTTCCATCAAATTGTTCGTGATGATAGATTATGTACGGCAAAATTTGCTTTACTTTTCCACCAACCGGCTCAATCAGCTCGGCTCCACGCATGGTATGCGTTTGTATCTGCCTGCGCTCATCTTCAGTCAGTCCACCTATTTTCTGCAGAACTTCGTTACTGACTCCCAGCTTGCCGAGATCATGAAGCAATGCGGCGGCTCGAATGTTTTCAATTTCAGCATTGTGGCGTTTCATTGCTCTCGCTATCATTACGGCTATTGTAGATACCCTGTTAGAATGGCTTTGAGTCTCATGATCTACTGAATCAATAATTAAAGACAACATCTCCATTATCCCACTGTAGGTTTTTTTTATTTCCTGGAGGGCCTGCTCTTTTCTGTCATACAGATGTCCTATGCAATAACCGGTTATTATAAGAAATCCGCCCCAAGTGCCTATGTCAAGCCATTTTAGCAACGGGTCTTTGGATACAATGAGAAAATTATCCGGATATCCCAACGACACAAGCGAAATCAGGAGGACTGAAAATGTCGCGGCCAGAGTTGCATATCTCTTGCCAAAATAGAAGGCCCCTATGATTACGGGTAGATAGAAGAAGTTTAGAAAAGCACGCTGGTCTGAGACAAAGAAAAAGATAAAACCTGTAATTGCAACCAGAAGAAAAACTATAACAAGCTCTTTATCAACTCTAAAGTAAGCAGCTATCTTCTTCTTTATTGCCATGACAAGGATTCCTATCTGGTAGCTTCGATGCTGTGACTATACATGTTTATATTATCGCCTGCGTTGCAAATTTCTTTACCTTATTGCTGCAATAAATGACTGTCGATTTGAAATTCAATATAACTTTTACGCATCACTTTGCGTGATCCATTTTACAATTATGAGGCCTTTCGCGACGGAAGGTCATCATCGGCCATCGCACCCGATTCTGTTTGTATAAACTTGATGCCCATCAATTTCTTTTGGTCATCTCTCCAGACGATCTTGCCCGAAACTGCAGGATCTATGAAATGTATTATCGATCCTATGCCGAGTCTAATGTCACAGTTTATTTTCATTCCGGAAATCGATGCATCAACAATCATGGCCCCGAACTTGCGATTACAAAAAATGAATTCCGTATGGGTGCCGGATATAATTCTGGCGTCTCTCCGCCTGCCTTTTTCCTCGTGTTCACTGTCGTGGACGAAAAGATCTTTGACCAGACTAAATGGATTTTTCATACATGTGCCTCCAGCAGTATTTGTTGAATATCATTATCCCAATCTCACATTAAAGTGATATTTTCAGTTGTTTTCTCGCCTTTAAAAGTGAACCCTTTATATATCTATTCTCAAATTATAAATTAAAGAAATGGCAGAAAATCACTTTTTATAACGATTATGCAATCAATTTGCAAATAACGTGATACCTATCACAAAACTGCGGATCAAAGTAACAATGCCGCTGTACATAACAGCATCCCAATGTCCCACTTCGCTAAAACCATGCTGCATATTAACTACAAGCCTCCCCTATATCAGCCATGGCAAGTGTTGATGAAAAGCGGTGGGGAAGGTGACGCATTTTATACGATTGCGCCAATTATTTATCATGTCCGATATTTATTATCTATCGGATGTGAATGGGGGCGACGAGTGGTATTTGGCCACTAAAAGGTTTAACAACCTTTCCCTCGCACTTGAGGACGTCGCCATGTTTAATGCTACCTTAAACACCAAGTCATAACCATTACCCTTAACGGGTATTTTTGGGGTATATATATACAACTAAAAACTGTGAGGCATTACGGCCACTTGAATGGATTATGTGCAAGACGCAAAATGATGATGCGCCCTTTGATAGATTAGTAGTTTTAATCTAAATATTGCAGCAGGAAATATTAAAATACGCATGAATTGTTATAATCACATTGAGTTTAGCAATGCTTGACCGCTTCACTAATATTGATTGGCGATGCTTACCCTCAATGACTTGAGGAATTATTAATGAATTGAGACGAAGGAAATAACGAGATCATGAGCTATGTGGATAAGCACCTGTTGAGGGATGAAATGGTTCTGTATCGCACGCAGCTGCACTGGAAGGTTTATGCTATTCCCGTCATTTGCGCTGCTATAACCCTCGGGATACTTGTAATTGTAATAAATAAGGCTGGATATAGTTATTTTGAAGTGTTTTTTCTTATTCCGGCTACTGTCCTTTTTATTAGTGCCTATCTAACGCGGTCATCGTCGGAGTTTGCCGTAACTAATAGAAGGGTAATGATGAAGACCGGCGTCATCCGCACAGCTTCCCTCGAGATTTTATTGAACAAAGTCGAGGCAATATCAGTAAATCAAAATCTTCTTGGGAAAATATTGAATTATGGCGATATTGTGATAACCGGAAGTGGTGGTACGAAAGAATTATATAGAGGGATCGAGGGACCACTGGGACTTAGAAACGCTGTACAAGAAGCAACACCGGCATAGTGACTGTCAGCAATATATGTCGGCTAAGTGTAATCGACGCATCTCACAAAACATTTTTGCGACAGCGGTTGTGAATGCTTTGAAGAGCTTGCCTGATTTTTAAGACTGCACTTATCAGGGCAGCCATTTACATGTTGATTAAAAGCGAGAAAAAACACGCTAGTGTTCCAAGCCAATCTGAATTTTAACCACCAATAGAATGATCAGTGATCTTATTTTATGCCTTTTTCATTCAGATAAGGACCATATTTTTTATCTAAGCCACTAATGTGGTTTAGCAGCCAGTCTTTCAAGAAAGACATTATCTCCACGCCCATGACCATTTGACCGGAATGATATTTGTTCTGATAATCCTGCACTTTCTTGACAAGATCTTCATGCTGACTCTTTTGGTTGGCATACCCGGGATAGCCGCTATTTTTCATTAATGCCTCTTCGGCTGAAAAATGTGTAATTGTGTAATCGACTAGTCCTTTTAAAATTTTCTCCATTACGTCTTTACTCTTGCCGGTTTTCATTGAGTCATTTAATTCATTGATGATGCTAACCAACTTCTTATGCTGATCATCCATAGCTTTAACGTTAACGCTATAATTGTCGGACCAATCAATCAGTGCCATATGTCCTCCTTATTTTCCCGGAATAATTCCGGATTATTGATCTACTAAGCTAGCCGCTGAAAGTAAATACCCTATGTGATCCACGATACTATCTTCGGTTATCGGAGGATTTAGAACTTAGTTTATACCCATACATACCATGAACTATAAGCATCATTTTGGGCTAGATCGATTGCCTAGTATCTTGCCTTCCATGACTTTACAGCTATCATCAGAGCTGAACACAGGAGCGCTAATCAGCTCCACGAATCCATAGCTGAGGTGCTCATTTAACGCTTCGCAGGATAGTAGCATCACCGTTGACCGAACCCACTATGTTTACAGAGCTTGCAGGAACGGGTTTGCTCCGATTTCAATAAATATCTTCGCAGGCATCTTATGCCATGTAATGCCGATATAAATTAGGGTTCAATATCACCCGCGTATCTTTCATAGCGTTACCTTGTCGCATAGACCCGGCGCCTGATTATTTAATGTCAGTCTGACTTGATTTCATTATATCATGGTTATACGTACAGTCTAAAACTTCAAGTTACGAAGTTAAATTCACCAGATTGTGACTGAGCTATGTATCGCTGCCGATATTTTTGAACTTTTTATCTTCATTAGTAACATATGAGCACTATGAAATCATTTCGGACAAAATATATATAGTTATATGTTCATGCCACGCATAGACAAGATCTTGAACAGCTACATAATATGTATAATGAATTCATTTGAAATGATACATAGCTGAAGCAAACTGTCATCAATAGTCATAGTCGCCATGAACCTGATGTGGACATGCAACAAATAACGTTACGAAATGACATTAAGATAAATTTTGTGATGCAGGGAGATAAATCTGGCATCCCGGTAATCTTTTTGCATGGATATGTCGATTCATGGCGCTCATACGTCGGGGTGCTGTCGGAATTTTCACGAACGCGTTGCGCAGTTGCCTTGGATCTCAGGGGGCATGGGGATTCCGACAAGCCTAGGCGTAATTACAGCATAGAGGATTTTATGCAGGACATAATTATGTTTATGGATGCCCTTGGCTATAAAAGAGCAGATATCGTCGGCCATTCCATGGGGAGTTTTATAGCTCAAGCACTAGCAGCAAACTACCCTGAGTATGTAGAGCGATTGGTACTAATCAGTTCTGCTCCATCGGCTCGTAATAACACACTGCTTAAAGCAGTATGGCCGATTGTTGAGGCTCTGCAGGACCCTATCGACCGGAATTTTGTCGCTGATTTTCAAACGCCTTCAGTACCGCTTGCCAAGGTAATCATGGACATGATAATTTCTGAGAGCATGAAAGTCCCGGCCCATGTATGGAAGGCTGCTTTGTCGGGGCTTCTTGAGGCAGACCATATTGCTATTTTGCACAAGATCGCTGCTCATACGCTTATCCTTTGGGGAAACAAGGACGAAATATTTACTCGAAGTGAGCAGGATGCTCTTTTATCTCAAATACGATATTCAAGCCTGAAAGAGTATGACGGCGGTCATGCACTTCACTGGGAAAAACCGAAGGAGATTGCAGCCGATATAAAAGCTTTCTTGATCTAAGCGGGAAGTTGGCACATTATGAACATCCAGAAAATCTTAGTGCTCTTTGGGGATTTGCCGGCATATTCTTATACTTGACTATAAATGATCCCAAGACGACAACTGGGTAAAACAGGTGAAGATGTAACTATATTAGGCTTAGGCGGTGAAGGTGTGTTGCGCACTTATAACCGCGATTCAGAAGCTTATTCGCTTATTAATCGTGCAATTGATCTAGGCATAAATTATTTTGACTCTGCCAAGGCATATGCGGGCTGCGAGTCATATCACGGTGATGCCTTGCGTGAGCGGCGGAATGAGATATTCCTTGCTGGAAAGTCCCATGAGAGAGCCAGGCAAGGAGCTCTCAACCATCTATATGACACCCTTTCAACAATGAAAACAGACCGCCTCGATCTTTGGCAGATGCATGATATGCGGACGGAACAAGACATTGCAGAGGTTTGTGCTCAGCGAGGTGCCTTGGAGGCATTCAGGGAGGCTAAGGAAAAGGGACTTGTACGGTTTATAGGTGTAACCGGGCATCAAGATCCGGTTATCTTGCGGCGCTGCATTGATATGGCTGATTTCGATACAGTATTAATGCCGGTTAATCCTGCAGAGCCTCATTACCAGAGCTTTATGACTGAACTTCTGCCATATGCGCTGTCCAAAGGGCTTGGAATAATTGCGATGAAGATCTATTTTAGAGGACTTGCAGCAAGAATCCCGGGTTATGACGGTATGGAACCATTTTACCGATTTGCATTATCGCATCCGGTTTCCTTGGGTGTTATAGGTTGCGAAAATATTTCGCAGCTTGAATTGAATGTGAGTTATGCAGAGTCCTATTCGGAGATGAATAAAGAAGAAATGGACTTTCTGATTTCTTTAGTAGAACCCTACGCGCGCAATCTTATGTACTATAAGCCATGATGCGACGAGATCGTTGATGAAAATTCAGGCGGAGACAGTTTTTCGCTACCATGAGGAGACAAAACACCACCCTCGTCGCTATGCAAGAGCCGCTGGTTATATGGATTGGGCAAATGAGCCGCATCCTTTTAGGGTTTATCATGGCTCCACGCTCATTCCGTTGCCATTTACCCAAAGTGATCCTGATGCTGAATATATCGATCTTCTTGAACGGAAGCGCAATATATTACAGCCGGTCTCATTAGAAAGCATATCTAAGTTTTTGGAATTATCGCTCGGACTGTCGGCATGGAAGGCTTTTGGTGAAAGCTCGTGGGCCTTGAGAATGAATCCGTCAAGTGGAAATCTTCACCCAACCGAGGCGCATCTAATTCTGCCGCCGCTTTCCGATGTCAATAACTGTGCGGGAATATATCACTACAATCCATATTTTCATGCGATAGAGCAGAGGGCACTTATAGAAAACGCCCTGTGGTCATACATAACTAAACTTTGTGGAGCAGAAGGATTTTTTATTGGCCTGAGCACTATTTACTGGAGGGAATCCTGGAAGTACGGCGAGCGTGCTTTCAGGTATTGCAACCTCGACATAGGCCATGCGATGGCGTGTTTAAGCATTGCAGGTAATCTGCTCGGCTGGAAGGTTACGTATCTCGATTATTTGTCAAGCAACGATATCGAGACAATGCTTGGTTTTCAAAAAACAGAGTGGCCTGAGTTTGAGCGAGAAAGGCCTGAGATGATCTGTTTCGTCAATCGTGGAACTGCAGATACGACTCATTCAGGATTGACTGAGGGCATTGTTGGAATGTTTGAATCCATTCGCTATGACGGCAAGCCTAACCGCCTGAGCGCAGAGCATCAGGATTGGCGCATCGTCGAGGAAGTATCATCGGCAACTGAAAAACCACGGACCAGTTCTAGTCATTATAATTTTTCCTGCACTCTTTCATTCGCTGCAGGCAGCCGGTCAATCAAGGCGGTGGATATTATACGAAAGAGAAGAAGCGCGACAGCATTTGATACTATTACTGCTTTATCCAAGAAAGATTTTATCGCAATACTTGATATGACTGTACCGAGGCACAATTGCGCTCCATTTGACATGCGACCTTTTGAGCCTTGTATTGCGCTGTTTATATTTGTTCATAGAATTGATGGACTTGACTCAGGACTTTACTGTCTTGTCAGGAATAATAATATTATGAGGGATTTGAAGAGAAGCTGCCATTCGGAATTCATATGGCAAAGGGTTGATGGCATGCCGGAATACTTCGATTTCTATTTGCTCCATCATGGTGATTACCGCGATAAGGCTTCCAATGCCGGATGCTATCAGGAAATCGCTGGTGACGGCATTCTCTCGGCGGCGATGATTGCCAGATTCAGAAACGATGTCGAATTAAGTCCGCATTACTATAGAAGCTTGCACTGGGAGGCTGGTATGATAGGGCAGATGCTTTATCTGGCCGCTGAGGCTTGCGGCATGAGGGGGACTGCGATGGGCTGCTTCTTCGATGATATTGTTCACGACATGATCGGACTTTCTGACGATACCTTTCAGGATCTCTATCATTTTTCAATAGGAAAACAGATTGAGGACAAAAGGCTCACAACTCTGTTGCCGTATTATCATCTGTCACGGTAGTGGCGCAGACGCTCTTGATGAAATAATATCAACAAACAGAATGCTCTATTTTGAAGTGGGTTCCGCAGTCATTGTTTATAACTCAGCCGAATTAGAAATAAAACTCCTTTGATTAAAATGAAAGCAGTAGAATAAATGTTAAAATGAACATGTAGGCTACACTGATATGAGTACCCTTATTCACTTGATATATACGTTGCTTTTGGCGCTTTGGGTGGGAGGAATAAGCCTCTTCACTTTTATTGTCACTCCTGATATTTTCAGAGCATACAGCAGAGATGCTGCGGGTGAGATAGTAGGCAAGCTCTTTCCAAGCTATTTTCTATTCATGCTGGTGCTGTCAGTACTTGTACTCTTCATGCTCTTCCCGTGCAGAGTCATTTTGGGGCAATCAGGGTTTCGGTGGTCTCTTGTAGCAGCTGTAATTGCAGTTGTAATTAATTTTTTTGTATTTTTTAAACTCCATCCGGAAATCCGGCAGATTAAACAGGAAATTCATTCATTTCAATCATTGCAGACCAATTCTCCTTCCAGAGAAAAATTTCGCAAACTCCATGCTGTTAGCATGACTCTGAATCTCATACTGCTGGCTGATGGCGCGGCATTGTTGCTCATTGGAACGGTTATTAGGGATAAATAGTCATTTTCGGAATTAGTTCAGTTATTGCACAGCGAGTAAACAGTCAAGATATTCATAAGGCGATTTGGCATTCATTGATGTTGTCAGAAGAAGATATATTTATACTGCCTTGCCGAACTGAAACCTTTGTGCGTAAGTATACGTCTCATCTAATCGTGTCTTTTTTGAAAGTCCGTATGAATACATCGACAAGACTCGGATCAAAATCTTCACCTTTTCTTCCTATTATTTCGTCCAAGGCAGATTCGTGAGAGATTCTTTTCCCGTAAGGCCTGTCTGATGTCAGGACGTCATATGTGTCAGCTATAGCTACAATTCTTGCCTCGAATGGAATGTCATTGCCTATCAGGCCCTCAGGGTAACCTTTTCCATTAAGTCGTTCGTGATGACAAAGCACTATATTGACTACGGTCTGAGATAGCCGTGCATTTCTGGCAACATCCGCACCCCAGCGCGGATGGTTTTTCACGATGGCAAACTGCTCATCGTCTAGAAGGCCGGGATAAGTTAAAATTGATTCCGGGATTCCAATTTTGCCGCAATCATGAAGCCAGCTACCGTGCTTAATATTTCTTTTGATTTCATCCGACACGCCAATAGCGTCGGCTAAACTCAGCGCATGAAAAGCAACTCTTTTGCAATGCCCTCCTGTATAAGGGTCTCGCAGCTCTATCGCCTGAGCGAGGGACAGGAGTCTTGAATCGTCCGCAATTCTGAGCGTCTGTGTCACCATATATTTGCTTACAGAATCCAACACTGCTTGCCTGAAATCTTCATTGCGCCAGGGCTTTGCGACGAACCTGAAGACACCGCCTCTGTTTATTGCCTCTATAGCGGATCGAAGTTCAGCGTGCCCAGTCATGAGAATGCGGACGGTGTCAGGGGATACATTCTTAGTCCATTCCAGAAAATCGATGCCGTCCAGCCCCTGCATCTTGTTATCTGAGACAGCCACGGCAACTGATTTGCTCTTGATTATCTTCATCCCATCAGAGACTGTAGATGCTGTAATGAGATTTAAATTGTCCTGAAGAAGGAGCCTCCTCACAGCGTTCAGAATATTCTGATCATCATCGACGATTAAAATGCAATGATCCATTCCGACTGTTCCTGCGATTGAGACTATAGGCACAGTTATATTATTTTTCATTTGATAATCACAAATACCTGTCTGAAAACAGACCAGAGAAGTCTTCTATTTTGAGGCGATAAGTCACGGCTATCCATAATTGTCAGCATAGATGCCATTGCCAGAGTCTTCCATTCTGATCTGCCTGACGAACCGGCCTTTGCTCCAAGAAAATCCAACTGTTCATAAATAAGCGTCATCGGATGCTGCGGCAGAGATGCCGCGGCCAGCCTCAACTTCATCTGTATGATAGACGCCTCAATTTCAAGAAGCTCGCTTTTGGTAAAATGCGATTGATTTTCTTCAGTGTTCATTATCTGCCGGGTCGTTCCAGTGCTATTGAATAAATCAACAACAGCCGTTCTTCTTGCCGCCACTATTGCAGTCGCACGATGGTTCTCCTCCATATAGCATGCTGTTTATGATAGCAGTAGCGCAACCTACGCCTTTAGCAACCGATAATGCGTTGAAAGCACAATTATTTGCACAGGCTCCACACTCCATGCAACTGTCGCGGTCGTGCACTGACGCCTTACCATCCAACATTATAAAGACGTTATGCGGACAGACCTCTATGCACATGCCGCATCCTGTACATCGGTCAGGAAAAAACTCTATGCTTGCCGACCCTGACAGGTATTTCATATGACGTTCCACGCATACAGCTTGAACAGCATCAATAGTACAACAGAAACTGTGCCGGCAGACAGGTAGATCGGTACGGCAATCTTAAGTTCTTTTTTTACGCCGGACATGCCTGTAAAAGTTGTTGAACCGGTAAATTGAAGAGCTAAATACGAGCTTGCAACGGGAAAGAATATACATTCGACAATGCTGAGCAAGACATTTTGCTGAGTATATTGAGCAATAAAATTGCCGGCAACAAAGGTTGAAATCAGCCCTGTTAGCCATCCTTTGACAGCAAAAGACCTGAAAGGTATGAAAGGCAATAGGATCGGTGTGATGAAAGACCCCGCCATAATCGATGACAGACCTAATATAAGGAAAGGCAGGCCTCCAATAAGGGCATCTTTAAAGATAATACCTGAAGGATCCAGCCCGAAAATGAGCAAAACGATTGCTGCATACAGCAAAAATATCCGCATGGCCGGCCGGATTTCCATAGGGGTCAGCACGAATCTGTCAATCAGATCAAATTGTATTTGTCGCATATTTTTTGTTGCTTTATATCTCGCCAGGATGAAGGCTGGGATATCTTTCGCATAGACAGGTCCGAAAATAACTCGAAACCCTGTAGCCTGTTTTATTCTAAATGCGCTTATACCGACTGCCCCAAGCTGAGGAACGATTATCCGTCTGTGATCAACAAGCATCTCCAGGCAGACTGATGATATGCGTTTAATTAGTTCATCGGTTCCAAATGTGCCTTTACCGGCAGCACACCAGACGTTGATCCCTTTAGTGTCTAGAACCAGTATCCAAGCGTTTATTCCATGCAGTTCTCGCCTGAGAAGATCAAAGCTATATTTGTAGTTTGCGCTAACCAATACCTCGGATGATTTATCCGGAGACCCCACGGCATATAGTCCGGGAGCGATCTTGCAGTTATTCCGATATGATGTAGTCCTGCATTTGAAATGATCCCAATAGTCGGATAATGTTAGATTGGTCGATGCTTTAATAACCGGGCCTGCGGTAGTCGTTAAGACAGCCTCAGCCCAGTTCGGCCGGTCTACTATACTTGGCCTACAGCATGGTTCAGCCGGTCTGCTGATCACATCCAATTTGACCGGAGACCCGCTACAATCGCACGATCTTTCTTCTGCCCTGTTATTTTCAGTGCTCTTGAATTTGAGTTCAAATATATTTTTCTTGTTGTCAGTCACAGTATTTCTTTGAGGATGGGGCCAAGCTGTCCCTTTACCATTTCAACGAGCCCCTCGACCTTGATAAGCGTTATGCAGCAAATGTCACCATTCTTTTCCCAACTGGTCACCGCAAGCTTATCCCCAGCCTTTATGCCTGCTTTTTCTCTCAGTTCTTTTGGCAATACCATTTGCCCTCTCTCATCAACGCTGATAATAGATTCTACTTTACAGCACGTGCCAGTTTCGCATTGACGCGATATTTTTGGATCAGGGGCATTACGTTTCTTCATTTAATGTGCTCCTTATTATTCAGATATATCAGATGATACTGATAATGTAGATCTATTAGCAAATCGTTTATTCATAATTACTATTTGCCGGTTTGGCAGCGTATTATTTCGACTACGAGCCATTAACGTTTGGCAGACATGTACGGTTTTGCAAATAGTGAATACATTGAATGCATGTCTGATTGCATAGCTATGACGGTATCTAAATATACAGGCTTGGGCTATAATGCAGCAGGTGAGGCAGGCGCTGCAGAGGAGCACAAATGACTGATGTTAACCGAACTGTCTACCCCTGATATATACTTTTACCGGCGACGATTTCAGCGACTTAAGCAGCTGAGATGGACCGCCTTGCAACGCGATGAATGTTGCCGGCCCGCCCACCCTTAGTTCACCAAATTCATGTCCAATGCCTAATAAGTTTGCAGCACTGACCGTAGCAAGACGCACAACTTCCGGCAATGTGAAACCTGCCTCAATAAAGAGCTGAAGTTCTTCCGAAAAGGAATTACCATGTTCCACGCCAAGACTGCCGCAGTCTGTGCCTATAGCGACAGGGACTCCTATCCTGCGTGCGAGTCTTATCTGTTCCAGTTGATAGTCGAGGTTTTGCGCTGCAATATCGGCTTCCCGTGATCCTTTTCTTGCCTGCTCAGCATACGCTTTCATGGGGTATGCAGTAGGTATCCAATAAATCCCGCTGTCTGCAAGCAGCTTCAGATTATCTTCGCCCATGAAATATCCGTGTTCTATGGAGCTGCATCCTGCGCTGGCGGCTATATGAACAGGAATACGGCCGTTTGCGTGAACCATCGTCTTCAGGCCGAGTTGCCCGGCTATCTTTACAGCCTGCGTAAGCTCCTCGATGGTGAATTGGGGGCGAGTCTCCTTCCCGAATTCTGTGAGACTGTTGATGCCGGAATTAACTATCTTTATGTGGTCAGGGTGATCTGTATCTGCTGCAATAGCTTGTGCCAGCGAAAGATTATTATCTGGAGCCCTACCTATAAGGCTTCCATAGCGTCCATGTGCACGCCATGCCCTTCCTGCACAATTAATACTGGTATGAATGCTTGATTTTGATAACACTTCGCGTTTGAACCGAAGGGCATATCCTCCATAATCGCCTCCATCGCGTAACGCTATAATGCCATGAAAAGCTTGTGCCGATAGATGCCGGGTGATTATTGGTATGGCCTCTTCGAAGGAGTAATTCAGCTGACTTCGTCTTAGAACTGAATCGGATGAACCAGTCATCAGGAGATGTACATGGCAATCAATAAGGCCAGGCAATACCGTAAAATCACTCAAGTCAACAGTCTCAGACGGCAGCTGCTCCCTGCTTGCTATTTCATCCAGTGAATCAATAACACCGCGTTCAATTCGGATCAAGATGCGGTTTTGTACTGGGCCACCGCTTCCATCGATAAGATTGCCACAAAATATGTGTGTTAATTGTTTGTGTCCTTCCCCAATCATGTCTGTCCTAAATCGATGATAACATGAAGACTGGAGCAGGTCAAAACCTGGCATGTTGTATCTGAGATTGTTATTTGCTACAAATATAATGAAATGAAAATTATCGTGAAGGCCTCGAAGAATATTTTTCTGACTGCTATGCTGCTTATCCTTTTATTCCTGCGTGCTGCCTTCGGGCATGAACTTTCGACTTCTGACAAGCTTGGAATTGTTGAGAGAACGGGCGTAATCATTCCCAAGGATATAACACTGCATGACGAACATGGCGTCGCGTTAAAAATCGGCGACATTATTAATAAGCCGACAATACTATCGCTTGTTTATTTGACATGTGATCATGTATGTCCGCAGTTGCTGGGAGGTCTTGCAGTTGCTCTTCCAGGGCTGAAGCTTTCGCCGGGAAAGGACTATCAGCTTGTCACCGTAAGTTTTGATGAACACGATGATTCACTCGCTGCCGCCAGTAAAAAGGCAAATTATACCAATGCAGCTGGAATGGACTTTCCCGTTGAAGCCTGGAAATTCTTGACGGGCGACAGGGAGAATATTGCTCGTATCACCGAAGCAGTCGGTTTCCATTTCAAGCATGATACGCACGGATTCATACATCCGGTTGTTCTAGTTTTTATATCATCAAAAGGCGTAATCACCGGGTATCACTACGTATCGAGATATCAGTATGGGGCAGCGACTCCGGTCTCTTTTTCTGCAGCAGAGCTTATGGCCGGACTCAGCGATGCTATACACGAAACTCCCAGACTTGGAGTCACAAGGTCTGTGTTATATTGCTTTACGCATCAGCCGGAGAGATATGATCGCTTTTTCAATTTGCTGGCTATTACGGGAATAGTAACTCTTCTGTCGGCTGTCGCTTTTTTCTTTTATCTGAGGCTTACTACAAGGAGGCGAGGTTAGTGGCAGGCCTTGAACCTTACAAGGCTGCTCAGCAAGGATTGAGCTTCTTACATGAAAGTGGGAAGTACAAAGGCATCCTGGGCTGGTTGATGTCTACCGATCATAAGAGGATAGGACTTATGTATCTTGGTGCGCTTCTCAGTTTCTTTTCTGTCGGCGTCACGCTTGGTGTTCTGATCAGGTTGAGCCTGATTGCTCCGGGCTCAATCCTAAATGCCCAGCAATACAACGAAGTCTTTACGGTCCACGGCATTATTCAAATATTTCTTTTTATTATTCCTGGTATTCCTGTCGCCTTCGGAAACTTCTTCCTGCCCATCATGATAGGCGCCCGGGATGTAGCATTCCCGAGGCTTAACAGGCTCACGCTCTGGCTTTACCTGGCGGGCGCTGCAATCGTTCTGTTGTCGTTGTTCATAAAGGGCGAGCCGCCTGATACCGGCTGGACGTTCTACGCTCCGTACAGTATACAGACGAAAGCCAATGTGTCGCTGGCGGTGCTGGGAGTTTTTGTGCTTGGTTTTTCATCCATTTTCACAGGGCTGAACTTTGTCACAACCATACACCGCATGAGGGCGCCCGGCATGGGATGGTTTCGCCTTCCGCTTTTCGTATGGACACTGTATGCAACCGGCTGGGTGCAGATACTGGCCACGCCTGTTCTTGCTATCACGTTGGTGTTCATAGTCCTTGGGCGCGTATTCGGCGTCGGTTTTTTCGATCCGTCGAGGGGTGGCGACCCGATACTTTATGAGCACCTGTTCTGGGCTTACTCGCACCCTGCAGTGTACATAATGGTGCTGCCCGCCATGGGAATTATCAGCGAAGTCATGCCTACGTTTGCGCGGCACAAGATATTCGGATACAAGGCGATTGTATACTCTGCGCTGGGTATAGCTACAGTAGGATATTTCGTGTGGGGGCATCACATGTTTACAAGCGGCATGAGCGACACTGCACGGATAATTTTTTCATTTATCACCTTCCTGGTTGCAGTGCCCAGCGGGGTCAAGGTCTTCAACTGGGTGGCCACTCTTTACAAGGGCTCCATTCAGGTCGATTCGCCGCTTCTTTTCGCTTTATCTTTTATTTTTCTTTTTTCGATAGGAGGGCTTACGGGGCTGATCATAGGCTCACTTGCTCCGAACCTGCATGTGCATGGAACATATTTTATCGTGGCGCATTTCCATTACGTTATGTTCGGAGGCGTCGGGTTCGCCATATTCGCGGGGCTGCATTATTGGTTCCCAAAGATGTTCGGCAGGATGTTCAGCGAGAGGATCGCCAAAACAGGTTGGGCCTTTCTGTTTGTCGGCTTCAATGTCCTTTACTTCAGCATGTTTATTTTGGGGTATCAGGGAATGCCGCGGAGATATTTCGAGCCGCCACCTCAGTATCACGGATGGTCGGTTGTCTCTACCATCGGATCGTGGCTGCTTGCTGCTGGCATCATTATCATCTTCAGCAACCTCATACGCTCGCTTTTCAAGGGACCGAAGGCGCCCTCAAACCCATGGGGGGGCAGGACGCTTGAATGGAGTATTTCATCGCCGCCGCCTGCCGAGAATTTTGCTGAGATACCGGTTATTGGAGAAGGCTTTTATGGAAAGAAATAGCGATACCGAATCTATCGTCCACGCGGGTGCGGAAAGCGGCATCGATTATACCGGAAAGAAAATCGGCATGTGGCTCTTCCTGTTTACCGAGCTGCTTTTTTTCGGCGGGATGTTTTTGCTTTATTCTGTATATCGCGCTCAATATCCGGCAGAATTTCATGCAGGGGCACAGGAGGAGAATCTGCTTCTCGGTTCGATCAATACGACGGTACTTTTGACGAGCAGCTTTACTATAGCCCTGGCAATCGCTGCAATAAGAAGGGGAAGCAGGACGCTCTCTATGTATATGCAGTTAATGACCATACTGTTTGGAATTTGTTTTCTGATTATCAAGTACTTCGAGTGGTCCGCCAAGATATCGAATGGAATCTATCCGGATTCGCAACTCTTACTGGATATGGGGAAGGGTGATATCCTTTTCTTCAGTCTGTATTTCGTGATGACAGGCATTCATGGCATCCACGTGCTGATCGGAGTGGTGGCGATTTCGATTATGTTGGTTTATACCTGGCGCGGCGCAGTCAGCAAGAATAGCTTTATCAGGCTCGAAAATACCGGGCTCTACTGGCATTTTGTGGACATTGTATGGATATATCTATTTCCGCTTTTCTATCTGGTTACCTGAGGACCGCTGAATGAATGCAGAAAGGGCTTCCAGGCCTGAGACAGCATATGTCCGCTATGTGTTCACGTGGGCGCTTCTTCTGGCGCTGCTGATCTTGACAATAGCCATTGCAAAATTGTCTCTGCTGGCTTCCTATAGTGTGATCGGAAGTCTTTTTATTGCTACAGTCAAGGCCGGCCTGGTTTTGATGTATTTCATGCATCTGGGGCATGAAGGCCGGATTGTCAAGGGAATGCTACTGCTGGCGGTGGCAGCGCTGTTCTTTATCATAGCCCTGACCTTCTCCGATGTATGGTTCAGGTGAGGACTGACATGTTTATGGGATCGGCTCTTTCTACAGGCAAGGTTGACGAATCATTCTTCTATATCGTGGCAATAGCGGTTGTCCTGCTGGTCGTGGTGACCATAACGATGATAGCGTTTGTTGTAAAGTATAACCGCGGAAAGCACCCACAGCCTCAGGAGGTCAAAGAATCGCTCTGGCTTGAAGTAGTCTGGACTGTTGTTCCCACTATTCTTGCTCTTTCGATGTTCTATTACGGCTGGGTCAATTTCGACTTTATCCGGACACCTCCTAAGGATGCAATGACCGTTAACGTACTTGGGCGAGAATGGTCGTGGCTTTTCACCTATGACAACGGCAAACAGAGCGATGTGTTGAGGGTTCCGCTCAAAAAGCCTGTTAAGCTGATTCTCACTTCGTCGGATGTCATCCACAGCTTATATATTCCGGCCTTCAGGATCAAGGAGGACTGTGTTCCGGGAATGAAAACCTATTTATGGTTCAACGCCGACGTAGCAGGCACCTATGATATTTTCTGCACGGAGTATTGCGGCGTTGGCCACTCCCATATGCTTTCGAAGGTGATAGTGATGCCTGTGGGCGAATATGAAAAATGGTATTTAGCAACCGAGTCGGGGGGGCTGGCAGCTCAGGGGAAGAAGATAGCTCAGGAAAAGGGATGCCTGGGCTGCCATAGCACCGACGGATCGAGGATGGTCGGACCTTCATTCAAAGGATTGCATGGTCGTGCCGAAACTGTGGTTACGGATGGAAAAGAGCGCCAGGTCACGGTTGATGAGGAATTCATCGGTAATTATATCAAGCATCCAAACGTCGACATCATCAAGGGATATCCTCCGATAATGCCGACTATCACGTTTGAAGAAGCTGAAATAAAGGCTCTTGTCGAATATATCAAGACGGTGAAATAGCGTTGAAAGATATTATTTGTTTGTGCAAGCTGAAGGTCTCTTTCTTTGCAGCATTGTCTGCTGCCGCAGGATTCATTCTTGCGTCCGGAAAGATAAATGTGATGACGCTGCTCATCTTTTTTAGTGTCTTTACCCTTGCCTGCGGTGCTTCAGCCCTCAATCAGTATCAGGAGCGTGCAACTGACGCGTTAATGGAGAGGACAAGGAACAGGCCGGTGCCATCCGGGCGAATGGTACCGGGCAAGGCGCTCGTGATCGTAGCGCCTCTTATCCTCAGCGGTCTTATGTCACTCTATGTTGCATTCGGCTTAACCACCCTTCTTCTGGGGCTTTGCGCACTTTTGTTATACAACGGCATTTATACCGGCATGAAGGCGAAGAGTGCTTTCGCTGCTGCTCCGGGAGCCCTTATAGGTGCCATTCCACCGGCTATAGGATGGGCTGCCGCCGGAGGCCCTCTGTCCGATCCAAGATTACTGTCTGTTTCCCTATTTTTCGTCATCTGGCAAATACCCCACTTCTGGCTGTTTCTTCTGAGGTATGGCGTCGAATACGAAAATGCGGGGCTTCCTTCGATTACGCTCTTAATGGGCCGTAAGCAGATTGAGCGAGTTGTGTTCCATTGGCTTTCGGTAACTGCTTTGTGCGGACCCCTTCTATGCCTTTTCGGCCTCGGCCGGTCTGCTGTGGTGCAATATTCACTGATCGCGGCGTCCGCCTGGTTGGTGATTAGGGGGATAGGATTTGTGCGCAACGGCGCGGCAGCGAGCCCTGTCTTTCGGAGTCTGGATAAGTATGTCCTGCTGGTTGTAGCCCTGCTGGTATCAGACCGTATTTTGATGCCCTGAATTTTGATCAGACAACTTTTCCCCTTATACTTAAACCAGCTTGTTTAGTGGAGGATTTATGATGGAGAATTACAAGCTTTCGAGACGCACGCTGTTGAAGGGTGCGGCTGCCATGGCCGCTATGTCTGCTGTCCAGGGCTTTCCGGCCGATATATTTGCAGGCGAGCGAATGGCGCGGTTTCCGGAGAAGACAGATCTGCTGCTCCTGACCGCCAGACCTCCTCAGCTTGAAACTCCTGTGAGCTATTTCAAAGAAATGATAACGCCGAATGAGGCCCTTTTTGTCAGGTGGCATATTTCTCAGATTCCTACGTCTGTTGACCTTAACACCTGGAGGCTGAAGATCGGCGGCAATACTGAAAGGGAGCTGTCTCTGTCCATGGACGATCTCGGGAAATTTGAGAAAGTCGTCTATACGGCAGTTATTCAGTGTTCTGGAAACAGCAGGAGTTTTTTTGCGCCGAGGGTATTCGGCGGCCAGTGGAAAAACGGGGCCATGGGCAATGTTACGTGGGCGGGAGCCAGGCTAAAGGATGTTCTCGACAGGGCAGGAATAAAGGCCGGTTCAGTTGATATAGCCTTCAACGGCCTCGATTATCCGCCGTTGGCTTCGGTGCCCGATTTGGTCAAAAGTCTTCCTGTCGACAAGGCCCTTGCAAGTGACGTCATCATAGCATACGAAATGAACGGCAAACCGCTCCCGATGCTTAACGGGTTTCCGGCGAGACTGGTTGTGCCGGGTTGGTATGCTACTTACTGGGTGAAGTCATTGAGCGATATCACGGTGCTGTCCAAGCCTTTCGACGGGTTTTGGGTCAAGACTGCTTACCGCATTCCCGATACCCCATGCGGTTGCATAGAGCCGGGTTCAGCACCAGCTAAAACCATTCCCATAAATCGCATGACCACACGCTCACTGATTGTTACGCCTGAAAGCGGAGCGACTGTAAAGGCAGGTGCGCCGGTCAACATAACGGGGATCGCTTTTTCAGGAGGTTACAGCATCAGCGAGGTTATCGTATCGACAGACGGTGGAAGGAACTGGGGCCAGGCTGCCCTTGGCAAAGACATGGGCAAATATTCGTGGATTCAGTGGTCATATCCGTGGCGGCCTGAAAAGCCCGGCAAATATGTCCTAATGGCTAAAGCGACGAACAGCATAGGAGAGTCGCAGCCTTCTGGCGGACTCTGGAACCCGGCAGGTTATTTATGGAACAAAGTTGAGAAGAACGAAGTTGTAGTCGAACGGGAGGGCGCATGAAGAGGATCCTCTCGATTAGCATATTTTTTCTGATTGTAACCGCCGCAGCATATTCAATTGGTGACGAGAGGCGCATTACGTTGCCAAACGTCCAGACCGACCTTGCTCCGGGAGCAGGGAAGGAGAAGGTTTCGACCCTCTGCAACATATGCCACAGTGTCGATTATATAACGATGCAACCATTGGGAACACGCGCACAGTGGGCAGCTACGGTCTCGAAGATGATCAAGGTTTTCGGCGCTCCGATTAATGAATCCGATGAGAAAATAATTATAAGCTATCTGTTCGAACACTATGGTGCGGGCAAGTAACATTTGTTGTATAACCGAGGAGATTTTAAAATGAATATTCGTGTGCTGAGATATGCAGTCAGTATTGTGCTGGCGATTTTTGTTGCGGCGTTATCTTTTGGGCCGGCTACCGGCGCGGATGCCGATAAAGAGCTGCTTCAGCGGGCCTGTGGGATTTTCAAAGCATTGCCCAAAGCGATGGAATCAGACCAGAATCCTGTCACACCCGCCAAGGTCAAACTAGGGAAGATGCTTTTTTATGAATCCCGCATATCCATCGATGGAACAGTCAGCTGTGCGAAATGCCACCCGATGAGCCTGTATGCGGCTGACGGTTTGAGGAAGTCGATAGGGAACAATTGCAAGGTCAATCCGAGGAATGCCCCTACGTTGTTGAACGCGGCAGACCAGATCTCCGAACACTGGATAGGCAATAGAACGAGCGTGGAAGATCAGGCTAAACAATCTGTGATAGGTCCGCCGGCCTTCGGTATGGTGAAATATGAAGATGTGGAAAAAAGGCTGAAGGAATATGCGGAATATGTATCAATGTTTAAGGAAGCATTCCCTGCCGACAAACAGTCTGTGACGGTCGACAATTTCGCGAAGGCGATAGGGGCCTTTGAACGCACGCTTGTCACGCCGGCAGCATTCGATGAGTATCTAAGAGGAGATGGAAAGGCCATCGATCAGGACCAGAAAACAGGCCTGAAGACCTTTATGGATATGGGCTGCGCGGGCTGCCACTCTGGAGCTTTTGTAGGCGGCCAGATGTATCAGAAGTTCGGCATTGTTGAGCCTTACTGGAAATACACAAAGAGCGGGCAGATTGATGAAGGAAGGTTTGCCGTATCGAAGGTCGAGGCGGACAAGTACGTTTTCAAGGTCCCTATACTAAGAAACGTTGAAAAGACCCCGCCGTATTTTCATGACGGATCCGTAGACAAGCTGGAAGATGCCGTCATAATAATGGGGAAGGTTCAGCTCGGCAGGGACATCACCGGTCAGCAGACCTCGGCTATTGTCGCATTCTTAAAGTCTTTGACAGGGAAAATACCGGATGATGCGTTGATAATACCGGTGCTGCCTTCTATTGAATAAGACAAATAGCAAGAATCAATAAAGGAGGAATGTAAAATGAAGAAATTTTTTGCAGTATCGTCGGCGACTGTTGCTATATGCATTATGATTGCGGGAGGATCGATAGCGGCCGATAAGAAGCACACAAAGATGTCAGGCGAGGTTGAATTCAAGAATCATTGCTCGGAGTGCCATCCGGATGGTGGTAATATCATAAATCCGGCCAAGACCTTACACGCAAAAGACCTCAAGGCTAATGGTGTTAATAAGGCGTCTGATATTGTGGCAAAGATGAGGAACCCGGGACCCGGCATGACGAAATTCGACAGAAAGACAATGCCTGACGCTGAAGCCAAAGCAATTGCGGATTATGTAATGAAGACCTTCAAATAGAGTATTGGTCGGACAAGATACAGGGCATGTTATTGCATGCCCTGTATTAAATACGTGCTAAGAAGAAGCGCTACCACATGCTCTGCTTTGGTGACGTTTTCCAGAAGCCGCTGCTATTATTGTCACTGTTCAGTTTACATCCTTTACCTTCTGATTGAGCATCAACGATGATGTCCCGCTGATTGATACGCCAATGAATGAAGCAGTTTTCGCTTACCGGCTCGACAAAAGCATAATATCCGTTGGCAAGGGGGTATGTCTTTTCCTGCCATCCTATTTTTGATGCGTAGGAATTCGGATTTTTCATCTGCTGTTTAAGCTCGTCCAATGGCCTCGAAATCCATTCATTGGATATTTCCTCAATGGATGTTTGGTGAGCGCAGCCTGTCAACACAACCGTCAAAAACAGCAGACGCCACAACATGCCTGATAAAATGGTGCTAACATTCATTTTCATTACCTCATCTCAAAAGGAAATTTAGAGTTATTCTAACAAATGAACTAAGCATATTTATAGATTTCAGAATTTATTGCCGGTCTTTACTTTTGAGCGCGAGTAGTGCTAAACAGTATTAATTTCGCTAACGAGAGGGTGCAATGGACATACTATACAAAAACACAAAAAACTTTTCCGCAGGACAGCTGCAGGAACTATTTCTTTCGGTTAAGTGGGAGTCGGCAAAATATCCTCGTAAATTGCTATCGTCCATAAGGCAATCAGACATAGTTTACTCCGCCTGGGACGGACAGAGGCTTGTTGGGCTGATAAACTCCCTGTCGGACGGCGTTCTGAATGTCTATTTCCCTTATCTGCTGGTAAGACCAGAATATCAGGGTGCCGGCATTGGTAAAAGGCTTGTCGAACTCATGCTACATCAATACAGGGGCTGCGTCAGACTTAGCGTTGTAGCTTTTGACGAGCAGGTAAGCTTCTATGAAAAATGCGGCTTCAGATTGGGAAGCGGTACGAGTCCGATGTTTATAATAAAAAAATAATTTAGTGTTAATCTAAAATCTTACCCGGATTCATGAGGTTATTGGGGTCGATCAATTGCTTTATATCCTGCATTAGACGCATCTCACGCTCCTTGATCTCCATATTTATATAGGGCAATTTTGCCAGCCCTATGCCATGTTCACCCGATATCGATCCGCCCGCTGCAAGGGTATTCTCAAATATTTTTTTCACAAGGGCATGACCCTTCGAATACTCATCAGCATTATTCTTGTCGGCCATGATATTAACATGAATATTACCGTCACCGGCATGCCCAAAGCTGACTATTTTAATGCTACTCTCTTCAGAATATTGTCTGAGCTTTCCAAGGATAAAAGATATTTTGTCTCTCGGCACTACAATGTCTTCATTGATCTTGTTCGGCTTCAGATGGTACAAGGCTGGAGATATGGATCTTCGTGCTTCCCAGAGTTTTTCGCGTGCGATGCTATCTGCCGCCACAGAGGACTCGCCGCCGAGATCGCGACAGATCGATACGACCTTGTCAGCCTCTTTTTGAATGGCAGCGGGATGCCCATCTATTTCTATTAAAAGCAGCGCTTCAACATCCGTTGGAATGCCTGTCGGCTTGTATTGCTCGATCACCTGTATGGCGGATCTGTCCAGAAATTCAATAGTCCTCGGTATAACTCTGGATGCAATTATTCTCGGCACAGCACTTCCGGCTGCTTCGATATCGTTGAACTTTACAAGCAGGGTCACAATATCCTCAGGTCGAGGCAATATTCTCAGCCGGATCTTTGTTACTACTGCGAGCGTGCCTTCCGCTCCTATTAGAAGTTGTTTAAGGTCATACCCGACAACGCGTTTGAAAGTCCTGCCGCCCAGACTGACTACGCTGCCATCAGGAAGTACGGCTTCAAGCTCCAGTACATAATCCCTCGTGACGCCGTATTTGACAGCACTGGGCCCGCCTGCATTTGTGGCAACATTGCCGCCTATAGTGCAGATGTTTAGGCTGGCCGGGTCGGGAGGATAAAAAAGGCCATGGTGCTCAAGCTCTCGCTGCAGCCGCCCGTTGACAGTACCTGGTTCGACTAGTACCGTCATATTGTCTGCATCAATTTCCAATATTTTGCGCATCTTTTCGAAGCTCATGATAATTGAGTCGGCCCGATTTGGTATTGCCGCTCCTGCCATGCCTGTGCCTGCACCGCGAGGCACTATCTTCAGGTTTTGATCCGCAGCATATTTGACCAGTTTGACGACATCCCCAGTGTCTTTTGGCCAGGCAACTGCAAGTGGAAGGCCTTCATCAACGATAGAGGAGTCGAAGCCGTAACAAATAAGGTCTTCGTGCTCACTGGATATTTCAATGCCTGATATTTGCGAAAGATTTACCATATGAATAAATTATAATTGCTACCGAGAAGTTCTGTAAATTGATTTATCGCAGGCAGGCTAAAATTGAGTCTGTTGCGCCATCTTTTGCTACGCCACGGCGATATTTTCTGCTTCGCTGAACTTGAGTGAGAGCGCTTTTGAGTTGCCTGGTTCTTCCATCGTTATGCCATAAAGATAATCGGCAGCCTCCATAGTCGCACGATTATGCGTTATAACAAGGAACTGAGTTTCGTTCGCGAGACTTCTGATCATATTAGCAAACCTCACAGTATTTGCTTCGTCGAGCGGGGCATCTGCCTCGTCAAGTATGCACAGCGGAGAAGGCTTGATCAGGAACCCGGCAAACAGCAAGGACAGAGATGTCAGAGCCTTTTCTCCACCTGACAGCAGATTGATGTTCTGCAACTTCTTGCCCGGCGGCTGCGCTATAATGTCAAGCCCGGATTCCAGAATATTCTCTTCATCAGTCAGAATAATATCAGCTCGGCCTCCACCGAACAATGTAGTGAACACATCGTGAAATTTCTCTCTAAGAGCATCGAAAGCTTCTTTCAATTTTCTTCGCGTAGTGGCATTTATGCGTGTGATCGCCTCTTCTAGCTCCGCTATGGAAAGCGTAAGGTCTTGCTGCTGTTTAGACAGAAAATCATGGCGGTTTTTCAGTTCTTCATATTCTTCTATAGCCGCGACATTGACCGGCCCCATCGACTGAAGGGTTTCGTTCAACTCGGCGATCTTTTGGCTATCTTCATCGGGATCGAACCCATCAACTATTATCTCTTCCTTGTGTATTTCAATAATGTATTTTTGCAATATTGATGTTTCAACATTCTCCAGCCTGACCCTATTTTCAGCAAAAGTGGTATTGTTATCGGCAAGCTGCTGAGAAAGATCATCGATTTGCGTGCGGAGTTCTTTTAGTGCTTCATCTTTTGAAACAAGTTCGAGATTTTCGCTATTAATGATCTCTTTGCGTTCTGAACGTTCCCGGTCTATTGCTGCAGCTTCAGCAACAAGCGTTTTGACTTTCTCTTCAATTCGTTCTATCTCGGCATTTGACGATGCTATTTTTTCTTCAGCTGCTACTATATCATCGCGGTCTGAAATCTTCTTCAGCTCAAGCTCTTCAATGGTTGCCGAAATCGTGACGCGTTCTCTTTTTAGGGCCTCCAGTTTCTCATGACAGGCCACCAGAGACGATTTCATTTCGGCGAGCTGAACACGTTCAGCTTCATACTCTCCCCTGACTGCAGCAAGAGATTCCTGCAAGGCAGATATTTCATTATTTATAGAATCCCTCTCTTCATCCAACACAGTTATTTCACTTGTTTTGGCTGCAATTACGGATTGAAGAGAAGACTTTTCGCCTGCAAGGGTTTCAATTTCACTTTCAAGAAATGAGAGGCGTCTTTTCATCCTTTCGATTTCCTCGTTTTTGCCCTGCAGTGAGTGGTTAGAAACGGATATCTCCTTTTCGATTTCAATGAGCATGTTTTCGATGGCTTTTAGCTCTTCCTTTGCTAAGGCCAGTTTTTCGGATGCTGTGCTAATACCTTCTTCCAAGACAGCAATATGGCCTTGACGTGCCCCGATCTCCTTTTGCAACTCTTTAATCTCTCTCTTTCGCTTCAGTACCTCTTTGCCTTTGCCTGCGATGATAAAACCTTCTGCGGTAATTAATTCTCCAGCTAAAGTAACAAAAGACAATTCGCAGTGTGCAGAGTTTTTTCGAAGTTCTAAACCGGATACAAGGTCATTTACAACATAAACGTCTTTGAGCATAGAGCGTGCTATGGCCTGTGCTTCTCCGCTTTCGAAGGTGATAAAGTCGGCAGCCCTTCCGATTACTCCAGCTCCAGTCGGCGCAACAACATTATCGGAAGGCCCATTTGCTGTACGGCACAGGTCTGTGTAGAGAATAGATGTTTTGCCTAAATTCTTGTCTCTTATCATGGATACTGCCGCCAGGACGTCCTCTATTTTATCGATTATGAGCGAATTTATTTTTTCCGACAAAGCTGCCTCAACGGCTGCTTCATAGTCCTTGCCGGCGCTTATTATATTGGATAGAATGGCCGGCGACAGATGCTTACTCTCTTCTGACTCTGCGAGGAATTCATATAAAGACTTATCTACTATAAGCTCTTTCAAAGAAGTGAGGCGCGACAGATTGCCGGCAAGCTCTTCCTTTTCTCTCAATAGCAACGATTTCTTATCCTCTATCTCATCTCGTAATGCAGATATGCCGGCATTGATTTTATCTTGCTGAGTGTAAAGGCGCGACATCTCGCCTTTTCTACCCTCTATTTCGCCACTTATTTCAGCTATCAGCCTTTCACTATCCAAAAGATTCTTTGTGATAGTCTCTTTGTCACGCTGCGATGATGACTCCCTATAGTCGAGCGTCTCAAGCGATGACTGTAATTTATGCAGATCGTTTCTCTTGCCGCTGAGGATGTCGGAATGCTTAAAAAGATCTCTCCTCTTTTGTTCAAGGCTCGCTTCTTTGTCCCCGATCGCATGTTCTATATTAGCCGCCCAGTCCTTCTTGTCCTTGAGAGCCTCGCCAATCTCATTTGATTGCGCAAGAAGCTTACTTTCGGTTTCATCGGCTTCGGTCATCTTGGCGATCAGTGATTCCTTCCTGGCGTCCAGTTCTTCGATATGATTATGCAAGCGCATTATATCTTCTTTTTTATTTTCGGCCATATTGCGCAGAACAGCCGCTTCCTTCTCAAGCTCAGAAATATTTTTCGCTTTATCGTTCAGGCGGCTCTCGAGATCAGCTAATAGTCTTTCTTTTTCCAGAATTTCTATCCGTTTGGAGGCGATGCCGGCCTCGATGGTAGAAAATTCAGACTTTTTGACTGACAAGGCTTCTTTGAATTTCTCAATTTCAGCGCTTAGCGATTCAAGAGCACTTCGGAAGCGTAAATAGTCTCTTCTTGCGATCCTAAGATCTATAGCTCTAAATTCATCCATTAGTCTCTTATATTTCTCGGCTTTCTTGGCGAGCCTGTCGAGACTGTTGATCTGTCGCTTAACTTCGACAATTATATCATTGATTCTTTGGAGATTTTCCTTTGATGAGGCAAGCTTTGATAGCGCCTCTGCTCTTCTGACCTTGTATTTCATGACTCCTGCGACTTCTTCTATAAGGAATCGTCTTTCAAGCGGCTTTGAGTTGAGAATTTCGGCAATCCTTCCCTGATCCAGTATTGAATAGCTCTTAACATCTAAGCCCGTATCAAGAAATATATCTTTTATGTCTTTAAGTCGGCATGAGCGCTTATTAAGCATGTAATCACTCTCGCCGGAACGGTATAGGCGCCTGGAAACCTCAATCTTATCTTCCGGAGCGTCATCAGCAGTTTCGCCGTTGCCCTCCGATTTCTTGCCTTTAAGGGCTGTCGAGAGCACTAACCGCACCTCAGCCATGCCCTTTGACTTCTTGGTTGCAGAGCCCTGGAATATAACTTCCTCCATTTTCTCTCCGCGGAGGCTCTTGGCGCTTTGCTCACCCAAGACCCACCTGAAGGCATCAACAACATTACTTTTACCACAACCATTAGGCCCGACAATACAGGTAATTCCATCATGTAGCTGGAGGGTGATCTTATCGCCGAAGGATTTAAAACCTATTAGATCGATCTCTTTTACTTTCATACGACATTAATTGTACTTTCTGGGGTTAATAAGGGTCAAGCTCAGTTCCGGCATTAATAAATGATAATGAAGCGATAAGTTTTTTTAATTTGACGGTAAACTTTTCCCTATATTAACCTGTAGTGCAATTTCTGGAGGCACCTGTGTCTCTAATCGTGTAAAAGGTAGTAAAAACAAAATAAAGAGGAGGAATTTATGCCCAAGAAGTACGAAACTCCATTGCTGGACGAGCTGGAGAAAGGCGCATTCCCGAGCTTTGTCACCGAGATGAAGAAAGCGGCGGCGAAGTCCGACATGGCTGCAGATGAAGTTGGCGTGCTCGAGAAGTGCTACCGTGAGAAGAAGACTCACTGGAAACATGGCGGTATCGTTGGTGTTAGAGGGTACGGAGGAGGCGTTATCGGAAGGTATTCCGATGTGCCGGAAGAATTCCCTAATGTTGCTCACTTCCATACTGTTCGTATCAATTCAGTATCGGGTCTTTTTTATACTTCAGCAGCACTTAGAACCGTTTGTGACATCTGGGACAAATATGGCAGCGGTTTGACGAATATGCACGGGTCAACCGGCGATATGGTTCTTCTCGGAACTACAACTGACAAGCTTGAGCCTGTTTTTGCTGAATTTTCATCCCGTGGATGGGACCTTGGCGGATCAGGTTCGGCCCTCAGAACGCCTAGCTGTTGTGTAGGTGCGGCAAGATGCGAATGGTCCAATATCGACACCATGGGCATAACTTACGCCATTACTCAGGAATTCCAGGATGAGATGCACAGGCCGGCATTCCCGTATAAGTTTAAATTCAAAACCGCAGGATGCGCTTGCGACTGTATCGCCTCGATAGCTCGCGCAGACTGTTCGATCATCGGAACCTGGAAAGGCAAAATAGCCGTTGATCAGGCCCAGGTAAAGGCTTATGAGAGCAAGGGCATGAATATACAGACGGAGATCGTTGATATGTGTCCTACCGAGTGTATGAGCTATGACGGCAAAACTCTCAAGATCGACGACGCCAACTGCTCGCGCTGCATGAACTGCATTGCCAAGATGGGCAAGGCCTTAAAGGCAACTGGCGAGAAGGGTGCAACCATCCTTATAGGCAGCAAGGCCCCGTTTGTCGTCGGCGCAACTCTTTCATGGGTTATCGTTCCGTTCATTAAGATGGAGCCGCCTTACACCGATTTCTTCGATATGATCAGGAAGATGTGGGAGTGGTGGGATGAGCACGGAAAGAACAGAGAAAGAATCGGTGAGCTCATTATCCGCCGCGGCATGAGAGAGTTCCTGGAGTATGTCGGACTTGATCCGATTCCGCAGCAGGTTAAAGAGCCCAGAAGAGATCCGTTCTGGTTCTGGACCGAAGAAGATCTTGTGAAATAATTTTTGAAAAAATAATTATACAGGAGGACTAATATGGCAGCACCACAAAGAAGAACCGACATAGGACCACCTCATTTTAAAGACTTTCTCCCCCCAGTCATTCAGAAGAACTATGGCGATTGGGCGAATCATGAGATATTGAGCGGCGGCGTGATGGTCCATACCGCCAACAGCGGCGACAAGATTTGGACCGTCAGGTGTGCTTCACCAAGGCTGCTTAGCACTGATACGATAAGATTAGTTGCCGATATTGCAGAGAAATATTGCGGTGGCCATATGCGTTTTACCACCAGGAACAATATTGAATTTTTGGTCTCCGAGGAGAAAAACCTCAAGCCCCTGCTTGACGAATTAAAGAAAGACAAATTTTTCTTTGTCGGCGGCATGGGCGACAGCGTCCACGGCTATCACATCACCAATATCGTCCATACCCAGGGATGGATCCATTGCCACAGCGCTTGTACTGATGCATCCGGTTTGGTAAAGGTCATCATGGACGATTTGGCCGACTACTTTAACGAGAAGACCACCCCGGGCAAGGTGAGACTGGCTGTTGCATGCTGCACCAATATGTGCGGCGCTGTCCACTGCTCTGATATTGCGATAGTTGCAATCCACAGGAAGGTCCCGAGGATCGACCACGACAACGTGAAGAACATGTGCGAAGTTCCTTCGACCATTGCATGCTGCCCGACCGGCGCCATCAGCCCCGATCCGGCAAAGAAGAGCATCAAGATCAACAACGACAAGTGTATGTACTGCGGAAACTGCTATTCCGTATGCCCGGCCCTCCCGATCTCGGATCCGGAGAACGACGGCGTCGCGATCGTTGCAGGCGGCAAGGTAGGCAGTCTTAGATGCGATCCGAAGTTCTCGAAGCTTGTTATTCCTTACATCCCGAACAACCCGCCGAGATGGCCTGAGGTCACAAGCGCGGTCAGGAAGATCCTCGAGGCTTATATTGCCGGCGCCAGGAAGCATGAAAGAGTCGGCGAGTGGATCGAAAGGATCGGCTGGGAGAAGTTCTTCGAAATCACTGGATTCCCGTTCACTTTCCAGCATATCGATGACTTCACAATCGCCAGGGAGACATTCAGGACATCGGCAGCCTTTAAGTGGTAATATGACGGCAGAAGGAAGGGAGCCTGCAAGGCTCCCCTTTCCTGTCAATTGCTGAAAGAAAGGGGTATGACATAATGGAAAAAGAAGAGCTGAAAAAGAAAATATATGAGCTTGTTGAGAAGTCTATGGGCAAGAAAAAGCTCAAAGGCGGAGATATCAAGAAGACCTTCAAGGCCGAGGGAATCCCCGAGGATGAAATCAAGGATGCTCTTAAAGACCTTGTTGACGAAGGTAAGCTGATTTACACCTATTTCGGCGGCAGCTACGTGGAAATCCCCCCGAAAGAATAATTCTGGCTGGGATCAAATAGGAAAACAAAGCGGATGGCTCTTGGTGCGCCATCCGCTTTGTTTTTTTTGGTCAATATATATGGCTATTCTTCAACCTTTTTAAAGAACTTTTTCCCGGAGCCGCATACCGGGCATTTCCAATCTTCCGGAAGGTCTTCGAATTTTGTATCGGGCGGGATTTTACCCTTCCGATCGCCTTTCTTTTCGTTGTAAGTATAGCCGCAATTATTGCCCTGACATTGCCACATTCTTTTCCCCCCAATTTGACTGTCTGAAAGTTATATAAAACTATATATTCATTATACTTGTTTTGCCTAACCCAAATCATGCATGGTGAAAACGTTTTGAGCGGACGTCCGGCCGATGCGTTATAATATAAACTCATGAACTATCCGAGAATAATCATTGCCGGGGTGCGAGGAGGCAGCGGTAAGACGACCGTTTCACTATCATTGACGGCATCATTAAGGTCCCATTGCAACCTGAAGGTGGTCCCTTACAAAAAAGGGCCCGACTATATCGACGCCGGATGGCTCTCTCTCGCTGCTAAGCGGCCCTGCTACAACCTTGATCCGTTTCTTGTTGCAAAGGATGAAGTTGCCCGGTCCTTCGTTGCCCACTTTGAAGGCGATATGGCCGTCATCGAAGGGAACAGGGGGCTTTTTGACGGAATGGATGTTGAAGGATCATTCAGCACGGCCGAGCTTGCAAAGCTGCTTAATGCTCCAGTGATACTTGTTGTGGATTGCACAAAGATGACCAGAACCTCTGCCGCGGTAATTCAGGGATTGATGAGTTTTGACAAGGGACTGGGTATCAAGGGAGTAGTGTTGAACCAATTGGCTGGAGCTCGCCATGAGTCCATAATACGGCAGTCGGTGGAGAAGTATTGCAGCGTTGCAGTTGTCGGCGCCATCCCTCGGCTCAAGGCTGGAGAAATGCCTGAACGGCACATGGGTCTTACCCCTTATCAGGAGCACGAAAACACAACTGGAGTTATATCATTTGCTAAAGGGCTGGGAGAAAAATATCTCGACCTGACCGCAATAGTGGCTATCGCTGAATCGGCAGGCCCTCTGACCCTGATTGCAACAACCATTGATCGGGATAAAAGCGCGGCTTCGGCATCTGTAGTCCGTATAGGCGTTTTCAGGGATGCGGCGTTTCAGTTTTACTATCCGGAGAATTTTGAAGAGCTTCGACGTTTAGGTGCAGAGATAGTTGAAATAGATGCAATTGATGGTGGCAGTCTGCCAGAGGTTGATGCTTTGTATATTGGCGGCGGTTTTCCGGAAACCAATGCGCTGAAGCTTGCAGAGAATACATCCTTCCGGGAACATGTAAAGTCTGCAGCCGAAAAAGGCCTGCCTATCTATGCCGAATGCGGAGGCCTGATGTTTTTGGGCGATGCTATCATTATGAATGGACAGAGATATCCGATGGCCGGCGTATTCCCTCTCGTCTTTGATATGAAACCGAAGCCCCAGGCTCACGGATACACTATTGTTGATGTGGTAGGCGAGAATCCTTTTTATCCTGAAGGTACCGTTCTTCACGGGCATGAGTTCCATTATTCCTCTGTGGTCGAGATCCGTGACCCGGAAGGTTATCGGCTTGCGTTCAGCATGAAACGTGGAAAGGGAATCGGCGAGCAAGCTGACGGCATCTGCTATAAGAACGTACTTGCAACTTATACGCATGTTCATGCCCTCGGAACGCCTGGATGGGCGCGGGGGTTGATAGATAAAGCAAAGGAGTACAAAGAAAAGAATGACAAAATACACGCCTGAATGCCCTTTTTGCAGCAGACCAATAGCAAGACCGAAGCCGACACGGACTGAATTTGTCGAGATCATCAGCGGCAAGTGTGATTGCGGAGCAGTGTATGTCTGCGATCCGACGGGCCACAATGTTGGAGAGGCTTATAGCGACGCTATAGCTGTGGCAACCGGAGAGTGGAGTATAAGCGACATGGATACCGAGAGTTATGATCTAAAAGAGATGGACTATGATCTCAAGAGTCACAGCATGATATATGCCAAAGGTCTAAAGGTCCAGGCCGGCAAACTCATATTTATTAAACTGGGCAAGAAGGACGAGAAGGTGTCCGAGGCCGTAGGCGCCGCATCCGATGCAGGACTGCCGGACGACCCTGCTGTTGCCGGGATGAAGCTCAAGGATCAGATCCGATATTTTCTCGAAATGAAGCGTCCTGATGCGATTGGTAAAATCGCTGTCAAGGACAAGAATGTCATAAAGTGGCTTATTTCGTTCTCGTACGACAAAGAGGGCGTAATGACGTGGCGAGCTATAGAGGCTATGGGATATGTCGCCAAGGAGCTTGGCGCGGCCCGTCAGGACATCCTTAGGGATGCTGTGCGCAAGCTGCTTTGGTCTATGGGCGACGAGTCGGGAGGCATCGGCTGGAGCGCACCGGAATTTCTTGGTGAAATCGTCCGGAGAGTGCCGGATTCATTCAGCGATCTGGTTCCAATTCTCTGGTCCAACCGGGAAGAGGCAAGCTTCAGGCCAGGTGTTGTATGGGCTATGATACGTATTGCTGAAGTAAGACCCAACCTGCCTGATATTGCTGCTGGCGAGTTATCAGAGCTAGCTGAAGATCCAAGCCCGACAGTTCGAGGCTATACTGCCGTATTGGCAAAATTAATCCACTCGGACTGCAAAAACGAGATTTTGCTTAAATTGTCAGAAGATTTAGACACTTTGTTCTATTTCCGAAATGGCGAACTCAATTCGGTCACTGTGGCAGAGCTAGCTGGTTAGGAAAATGGATAAGCACTGTAAATGTATTTATAATTTTATTTAATTTGACCCCGAAGTTGACTCTATATTATTTTTTAACACTCGTAAAATCGCGCATACCGAAATACTGAGTATATATGATTATGCGAAAAACTATAATGACGAAAGGAGGTAGCACAAATGGCCTTACTTGAGTTCGGTGGAAAATCTGTTGAAGTTGATGAGGATGGTTATCTCGTCAATCTTGACGATTGGACAAAAGAGCTTGGTGAGCACATGGCGTCTCAAGACGGTCTTGCGCTTACAGAAGCTCATTGGGAAGTCATCAATTTCCTTCGGGATTACTATGCCAAGTATCAGATTGCTCCTATGATCAAGATTCTCGTTAAGGAGATTGGAAAGGTAATGGGCCCTGAAAAGGGAAACACAAAATACCTGTACGAGCTTTTCCCGGATGGGCCGGCAAAGCAGGCCTGCAGATATGCGGGACTTCCTAAGCCGACCGGTTGCGTCTAATCTTTTCAAAGGAATCAGATTCAGGGGGATAATCCACCGTAAGGAGGGTTATCCCCCTGTTCAAGAGAGTTATACCATTATGAAAAAGTATTGTGAAAGGGTTAGGGGGACTGTCTTGTCTGTGCGTCATATGTCTATCTTGTTGAATCCACTTTCTATTTTGTCCTTATCTCCCTCTGTACCGCGCCTGTTTTCAGTGGGAGGCCCAAATTGAAGCTTGACGAGCTTCTTAAGAAGCAGCGATCTTCAATCATCGACAAGTGGTTTAACCGTATTATTTCTTCGTATCCTGACGACACAGCTGAATTCCTGAGAAAGAAAAGCGGATTTGCTAACCCGGTAGGGCAGACAACATTCCAGGGAATTCAGGATATCTTTGACGGACTTCTCCTTGACGCAGAACCTACCGAGATAGAACCCTTTCTCGATTCCATTATCAGGGTGAGGGCAGTTCAGAATTTCAGCCCGTCCGAGGCAGTGGATTTTATCTATCAGCTTAAGAAGATCATACGCGAAGAGATATCGGCCTCTTTTAAGGATGCCGAGATTAGGGGCGAGTTGGAGTCGCTGGATTCACGAATAGATTCTCTTGCCCTGCTCAGTTTCGATATCTTCATGAAATGTAGGGAAAAATTGTACGATATAAAGGCCAATGAGTTGCGAGACAGGACGCTCTGGCTGCTAAAGAAGTCGAACCTACTGACTGAAACACCGGATGAAACTGAAAAACAGGGTGGTGTCGACATGGGTAAAAATATTAACACTAATGAGACGAAAGAGGTAAGGTAAATGGGTATCGCATTTTCTTTTGCGGCGGTCATTGCATTGATAGTGCTGGCCTTTTTCGGGGTTGCGGTATTGAACCTGCAGATTCTTTTCGGGGTGGTCTTTCCATATGCGGCCTTCCTGGCGTTTATCGTCGGGTTTGTATTAAAGGTCGTTAAATGGGGGCGCTCACCGGTTCCGTTTCGCATCCCTACCACAGGCGGGCAAGGTTATTCCTTCTCCTGGATTGAGCAGAACAAGCTGGACAGTCCTCCAAATGGATTGTGGGTGATCGGCAGAATGCTTCTGGAAGTTCTGGTATTTCGTTCCCTCTTCAGGAACACCAAGTCAGAACTCAACAGCGGCAAGCTGGTTCACGGCTCCGAGAAATTCTTATGGTTATTTGGCCTGATTTTTCACTGGTCTTTTTTGATAGTGCTGGTAAGGCATTTCAGGTTTTTTATGGTAAACGTTCCATTGCCGATCAAGATAATGGAAGCCTTGGATTCATTCTTCCAGGTGGGCGTGCCGTTGGTTTATATTACGGACTTAACATTGCTGCTTGGTGTCACTTACCTTTTCATCAGAAGGGTGCTCATGCCGCAGATCAGATTCATATCGCTGCCTGCAGACTACTTCCCGCTGTTACTTATTTTTGCAGTTGCGACTACGGGAATACTTATGAGATATTTCATAAGGGTGGATATAGTAGGTGTAAAGCAGGTGACAATGGGGCTTGTGAGCTTGCACCCGGTAGCGCCTAATTCAATAGGCTCTATCTTCTACATACATCTCTTCCTTGTGAGCGTGCTTTTCGCCTATTTCCCCTTCAGCAAACTCATGCATATGGGAGGAGTGTTCATGAGTCCGACGAGGAACCTGGCTAACAATAGCCGCATGGTCAGGCACGTAAACCCGTGGAACTACCCTGTCCATGTACATACTTATGCTGAGTATGAAGACGAGTTTAGAGAAAAAATGATAAAGGCTGGCTTGCCAGTGGAAAAGGAGCAATAATGGCAAAGATCCCTAAACCCGAACAACTTTCAAAAATAGATCTTAAGCCGAAGAGGCATTGGTCGCAGTTCCCCATTGATATCCGGCCCGGCATGTATTGCCACGGTGCAAAGGGTAAGGACCTTAAGACCCTTGAACTGCCTAATGCACGGGACTGGTCTCCAGCCGAAGCAGACTGGAAACTCCCTGAGGATTGGAAACAGACGGTTTTAGACGGAATCAAGCAGAGGCTTGAGAGGTATCGCTCATTTCATATTTTTATGGATGTATGCGTAAGATGCGGCGCGTGCGCTGACAAATGCCACTTTTTCCTCGGCTCTGGCGATTCCAGAAATATGCCGGTGGTCAGGGCTGAAATACTCAGGTCTGTTTACCGTCATTATTTCACCCCGGCAGGCAAACTCTTTGGCAAATATGCCGGTGCGCGCGAACTGACCTTGGATGTGCTCAAGGAATGGTGGTACTATTTCTACCAGTGCACGGAATGCCGCCGCTGTTCGCTTTTCTGCCCGTACGGCATCGACCAGGCCGAAATAACTATCATAGGCCGCGAGCTGATGAACCTTCTGGGTCTCAACATTGGCTGGATCACCGGGCCGGCAGCAAACTGTTACATGAAAGGCAACCATCTTGGGCTGGAGCCACACACGATCAAGAGCAGTATAGAGTTTTTCCTGAGCGACATCGAAGATATCACTGGGATTAAAATCGAGCCGACATTCAACAGAAAAGGCGCGGAGATACTATTCGTCACACCTTCAGGAGACCTGTTCGCTGATCCCGGTACATATACT
Organism: Dissulfurispiraceae bacterium; assembly: GCA_035319125.1. GTDB lineage: Bacteria > Nitrospirota > Thermodesulfovibrionia > Thermodesulfovibrionales > Dissulfurispiraceae > Fen-1308. The sequence goes on from DATHDG010000011.1 coordinate 61,545, forward strand.
GCTATGGGATATCTGATGCTCTTCCATGAACTCGGACTCGACTACACCTGGAGCACATACGCCTCGGAAGGCGGCAACTTCGGCTTCTTCACATCAATGGAGATGGCGAAGCGGCTTAACTCCAAGATATACGCCGAAGCGAAGAGGCTTGGTGTGAAATGGATACTTGGCGGCGAGTGCGGTCATATGTGGAGGGTCCTGCATCAATATATGGATACCTTCAACGGTCCAGCAGATTTTCTCGAGGAGCCGGTATCGCCGATCACGGGCACCAAGTTCGACAATGCCAAGGCGACCAAGATGGTTCATATCGTCGAGTTTACGGCCGACCTTATCAAAAACGGAAAACTCAAGCTTGATCCAAGCAGGAACGATGACCTTATAGTGACCTATCACGACTCCTGCAATCCGGCCAGAGGAATGGGCTTCTTTGAAGAACCCAGATATGTGATAAAGAGCGTATGCAACCACTTCCATGAGATGCCGGAAGATACGATCCGCGAGCAGACATTCTGCTGTGGCAGCGGGTCGGGCCTCAATGCAAGCGAGGACATGGAACTCAGGATGAGAGGCGGCTTCCCAAGGGCAAATGCAGTCAAACATGTACGCGACAAGCACGGCGTCAATATGCTGGCCAATATATGCGCTATCGACAGGGCTACGCTACCTCCGCTCATGGATTACTGGGTGCCTGGTGTAAGAGTGACAGGAACTCACGAACTCGTTGCAAACGCGCTGGTTATGAAGGGCGAGAAAGAGAGAGAGACCAACCTTCGGGCCGAACCTCTTCCCGGAAAGGGGGGTGAATAATCATGTACGACAGCGGAAAGATTATAGCCGGACTGATTATTTTCATCGTTATAGCATCACTTCCCTTCACGATGAATCTGGGTAAGGCTTCAATAAAACCTGAACCGAGCATTAATACCTTTGCCATCAATCAGATGGCGAAGAAACAGTGTATCGAGAGCAAGGCCTATATGAAAACCACCCATATGCAGATGCTGAACAACTGGAGGGATGAGGTGGTGCGTGACGGCAACAGGCTGTATGTTGCTTCAGACGGCAAAGAATACAACATGAGCTTGCAGAATACCTGCATGCATTGCCATACGAATAAGGATAAGTTCTGCGATGAATGCCATAACTATGTTGCGGTCAAGCCCTATTGCTGGGATTGTCATATTGTTCCGAAGGAAGGCGCATTCGTACCGGTCGCGGCAAAAGCAGCTCCGGCACCGGCAGCTGTTCCAGGCCCTATCAATGTGCACTTTGCGGTCGGCAAGTATGATATTCCGGATGAGGCTCAGCACGGACTGACAGCATTGGCCGCGTATCTTCAGAAAAATGAGTCTGCCAGTGTTGTCATTTCCGGCTATACGGATAAAACCGGAGACCCGGCAAAGAACGAAGAACTGGCCAAGAATAGAGCCAAAGCCGTACGCGAGGTCTTCCGTGCGGCGGGCATTTCCGATGAGCGCATTGTTATGAAGAAACCTGAGGTCATAACGGGCAGCGCGGACAATGCTGAAGCACGCCGTGTCGACGTCAGCATTGCAGAAGGGAAGGGGGTTTAGCGATGGGTGTGAACAGACGCGAATTTCTGAAATTTGTAAGCATGTCGACCCTGCTTGGTCTAGGCGGCACTACTGTTGCAGCTTCGGTCAAGAAGGAACTGGAGGCCTCCGGGCCATATATCCCTGATCCGAAGGGAATCAATGCTAAAAGATGGGCTATGGCAGTAGATATGAGAAAGTTCAAATCTGATGAAGATATTCAAAAGTGCATTGACGCCTGTCATCAGGTTCATAATGTGCCTGAAGCTGATCCAGCTCATCCGACGCAGGAGATAAAATGGATATGGACTGAATCTTACGAACGTGCTTTCCCCGGCAACGAGGATGAATATCTTGCTGCTCATTATAAGCACATGCCGTTTCTTATACTTTGCAACCATTGCGAAAACCCTCCGTGTGTCAGAGTCTGTCCGACAAAGGCAACGTTCAAGCGTCACACAGACGGCATTGTCATGATGGACATGCACCGATGCATCGGCTGCCGTTTTTGCATGGCGGCTTGTCCATATGGAGCCAGAAGCTTTAACTTCAGAGACCCTCGTCCTTTTATCAAGAGGGATCTGAATCAGGAGTTTCCAACGAGGACAAAGGGTGTCGTGGAGAAATGCACCTTCTGCTATGAGAGGTTGGCAAAGGGCCTGCAGCCTGCCTGCGCTGAGATTTCAAACGGAGCTATAGCCTTTGGAGATTTAGATGATCCGGAATCCCCAGTCAGGAAGGTAATCGACAATAACTTCACCATTAGACGCAAGCCCGAGCTTGGCACCCATCCAAGTGTCTATTATGTTATAGGAGGACAGGAACATGCTTGAGAAAGCCCTCAAAGGAGGCAGAACATACTGGACATGGGTGGCAGCTCTGCTGGCTGTTATAGGCGTCGGAGTTGCTTGTTATATTTATCAATTCTTTATGGGATTGGGTATCACCGGCATGAGCAGGGACGTGTCCTGGGGGTTTTACATCGCTCAGTTCACCTTTCTGGTCGGGGTCGCTGCTTCGGGCGTCATGGTGGTCCTGCCCTTTTACCTGCATGACTACAAGGCGTTCGGAAAGATAACTATCCTTGGCGAGTTCTTAGCAATACCTGCGGTACTAATGTGCATGCTTTTCATATTTGTGGATATGGGGCAGCCCCTTAGGGTACTTAACGTGTTGCTTCATCCGACACTCAATTCGGTCATGTTTTACGACATGTGTGTTTTGGCCGGCTATCTTGTGCTCAATATTCTGGTCGGATGGACATCTCTGGGCGCAGAACGCAAGGGAGTTGCACCTCCAAAATGGGTCAAACCCTTTGTGATCCTTTCGATAGCATGGGCGCCGTCCATTCATACTGTTACGGCGTTTCTATACGCAGGTCTTCCTGGCAGGCACTTCTGGCTTTCGGCTATAATGGCTGCCCGATTCCTCGCATCGGCCTTCGCAGGAGGTCCTGCGCTGCTCATAATACTTGCCCTGATCGTCAGGAAGTACTCAAAGTTCGATCCCGGCAAAGAGGCTATCCAGACGCTTGGTAAGATAGTAACCTATTTCATGATCACGAGCACCTTCTTCCTCGGTCTCGAATTCTTTACGGCGTTCTACAGCGGCATACCGGGGCACATGCAGTCGTTTATTTATCTTTATAAAGGGCTGGAAGGACATCACCAGCTGGTTCCGCTTATGTGGATATCCACGATATTTGCGGTTATCGCATTGTGCATACTGGTATTCCCGTTCCTCAGGAGAAACGAGACAATCCTGGCCATCGCCGCGGGTTTGGTATTCATTTCGCTCTGGATCGACAAGGGATTCGGTCTTATAGTTGGAGGCTTCGTCCCCAATCCTTTCGAGGGCATTACCGAATATTGGCCTACAACTCCCGAGTTTCTAATTGCTGCTGGAGTATGGGCAATCGGATTCCTGGTTCTTACTATTCTGTACAAGATTGCTGTTTCAATAAAGGAAGAGAGCGGAGGAGAGGCAATTCACTGATTTAGGTTGAAGGAAGCCCGTTTTATAGGGCTTCCTGTTTGATTGACAACGAAGTAAGTTCATCTGTTATATTAAATTAAGCAAGCGCTCTGATACGAATTTCGTATGAGCTCATATATCAAGGAGGTGACGTTAATGTATTTGGTTACAGTTGATACTGGAAAGTGCGACGGTTGTGAGGAGTGCGTCAATGCCTGTCCTCAGATGGTATTCAAGATAACGGATGGCAAGAGCGATCCTTACCAATCCGGCGAATGCGTTTTCTGTGAGACTTGTCTCAGCATGTGCCCGACCGGCGCAATTACGATCACTGAAATGTAGCAGATATCTGCTTCCGGAAATAAAAAAAAGGAGCATCCGACCGATGCTCCTTTTTTTTATTTTGATATTTCAGGCGGTTACTTCTTTTGGATATAGATTTCCCAGTGGTCGCCAGTCTTTTCGACCTCTATGGGATAGCCTTGCTTCTCGGCGTACCGCGGAATTGAGTCTTCGGCCGAAGCAGGGGCATCGCAGAGGACCTTGAGAAGCGAGCCGGAGGCCATCTTCTCGATCTGCTTTTTGGTCAATACTAGCGGGTAGGGGCATACCCTTCCGAGTACGTCCAGTACTTCAGTAGGTGTCTGAGCTTTTAAATCTCCCATTGTCTTCCTCCTTTAGTTTAAAAAAACTGCACATGGTTGACCGATTCCATTGCCTTCTGTATCTCGCTGTATGGCACGATCTGGGCCCTGGTTTCGCCTCCGAGATCTTCGGCATCCATTATCAGGCTATCCTCCGTGATGCCGAAACGGTCGAGATCCTCCTTGCAGATCAATACATTAAGGTCAAGCAGCAAAGAGTTTTTAATATGCTGTTCAAGGCTTGTAACGTCATAATGCTTTCCAGCCGCCTGATTCTTGAGACAGTTGAGGACTCCGTCTCCGATGAAGCAGACTACCGGTTCCACCATGTCGCCGTCTTCGAGATAGATTTCGACAGTCTGGCTGGCAATGGCATGGGTCATGGCAAGGCGCGAAGCCTCTGTTTTGTACGGAAGTGATCTGACTACGAATGCAAGTTTTGTAGTAGCCATCTTATTCGCCTCCTATCATCAGTACTCTGTCAGCATCGAAACTGCTAGCCAGGTACCAGTCCATGCTCTTGCGGATCCAGCCTTCCATCAGATCTTCTTTATGAAATCCCCTGGCTTCTGCACACGCCTCGCAGGCGCAAGCCTTGAAGTTGCCGGTAGCAAAAAGTTCATCGAGTGTTTTATAAAGGGTAGAATAGTCTTTGAAGGCGCGCTGTCCCTTCTTTGAGAGCATAGTTGCATTTGAAGATACCCAGAAATCGACTTTGTGGCCTTTTTTCACCGCTGCTTCTGAGAGTTTGACCGCGAAGTCGAGAGAGAGTGATCCTACGAGACCCGGAAATACGCCCATAGTCAGTTTTCCCATTATATCCTCCTATACCCAAATAATCTTTTCGTAGTCGTTGAAGATGAGATCAACTACATCGCCGTAAGTAACGGCTTTGACATTGCCGGGGAGATTCGCTGCAGTGAATCCCCTGCTTTCCAGGTCTTCCGTCAGAACATAAAAGGTTGCGGATTTCTTGAGGATCGGGTCTGCGCTGCCACCGTCTTTGACTGTTGCGCGGTAGATACCATTTCCGACGAAGATAATGCCGAGCTTGTCAGCGCTCAACCTGTCTACAACATCTGCGCCGGTGCGGTAATCGCTCATAAATACACCAAGTTTCATCCTAACACCTCCTGTATATTTTTGCGCCTTTGAAGATGCCGATGCCCTGTATATAGTGTCATAAGTTATCCGTTTATAACAATACTCACTGCCACCTGTCAATTAAAATAAAGTTAACAGTTTATAATATATACTAATGTTCTGATTAGATCAACGTACGTTCAGGGCAATGATTGCCCCAGACAGCACGTCTCAAAAATGCTCTCTTACCTGAAAGCTTGCTGCGGAGATTGAGTGAAGAACGAAATATTTTTTATAAATGATGACACCTCAAAACATCTAATTATTTTTATTCATGGCATGGGGATGGATGCAAAGATATGGGCAAAGCCTGACGAGTCACGCGTGCTGGGAGGAAAATACCCTTTGAGCATTTTGCTTGATGGGAAAGAGCCAATTAGTTCTTTCCATGACCTTGGCGATAAAGGGTATCCGGTACTTGCGTGGAGCCAGAAGCGGCCTGCTGGCCCTATATCTATTGCCGTTGATGAATTAATGGAAATTATAGATAAATACAGATTGCGAAAGTATTCCGGCATGATCCTGATAGGCCATAGCAGGGGCGGTCTTGTTGCAAAGCTATTTATTCAGAGAGAAATAGCGCCGGTTCAGGGGGTTATTACGTTGGGCACTCCTCATAAAGGCTCTACAATAGCCAAGTGGGCGGCTTTCATTTCACCGGCTGCTATGGCAATTAAGCGGATGATGGATATGAAGGACAGAGAAGTGCAGACAGCTATTCATCGGGTAATGGCTTTTTTAAGCAGCGATGGACTCCAGGAGATGCTGCCGGACTCAGACTTGATAAAAAGCCTTCTGGTAGCTCCCAAGAGGGCTCAGAGAGCAATCTCAATCGGAGGCACCGATGCGTCGATCGTGAAAATTGGCAAAAGGTCTCTTTCATCCATTCTTTGTGAAGTAACGTCGCCAAGGCTGCTTCCTGACGAGCTCATAGACGGTCTCGGTGACGGATTCGTGTCGGCAGAAAGCGCAGTCTATCCCGGCGGTGACAAGCATCTCAATTTCCGTGTTAATCATGCAGGCCTGATTTTTGATCCTGCTGTAAGAAAATTAATACTGAAAGAAATCATATCTCTAGATTATGCTACAATGTAGCAATATATCGTATATCATAATAAACGTATGGCCATAAACGATTGCACGAATAATGACTCGCTTAGCGTAGCTAAGCGAGTGTTGAGAATCGAAGCAGACGCTGTTTCAGGCCTCATAGACAAAATCAATGGTGATTTTGACAGGGCCGTTGATATCATTTACCAGGCTAAAGGCCGTGTTGTCGTTACCGGCATGGGAAAGTCCGGCATTATAGGCAAGAAAATCGCGGCCACTCTTGCTTCTACCGGCACGCCTGCTTTTTTTCTTCATCCAGCTGAAGCAAGCCACGGCGACCTCGGGATGGTGACTGCAAGAGACGTTATAATAGCTATCTCAAACAGTGGCGAAACTGATGAAATAATACAGCTTATTCCTTTTCTGAAACGCTTTGACGTTGCTGTTGTGTCTTTGACCGGCAACGCCAGTTCAACGCTTGCGCGATCCGCAGACGTCAGCCTTGACATTTCAGTAACGGAAGAGGCCTGCCCGCTTGGTATTACTCCTACAGCATCTACTACTGCTGCTCTTGCCATGGGTGATGCTATTGCAGTTGCGCTGTTGGTAAAAAGGGGATTCAAACAGGAAGACTTTGCCTCTTTTCATCCCGCGGGGAGCCTTGGGAAAAAATTGTTTGTAAGGGTCAAAGACTTAATGCATGCTGGAGAATCTCTGCCTCTGATCGCCTCAGCCATGCCTGTCATGGAAGCAGTAATGGAAATATCATCGAAAAGACTGGGAATTGCTATAGTCGCTGCTTCAGACGGAAAGATACTTGGCGTAATTACAGACGGTGATGTCCGCCGTGGCATCCAAAAGTGGGGTAAGGAATTTTTCGATATGAAATCTGATGAGGTCATGTCAAGAAACCCTCGCCTGATCTCAGGGGAAGATCTTGCCGCCAAAGCTTTATCAATGATGCAGACATATTCTATTACTTCTCTTATTGTGCCGGATTCAGAAGGCAGGGCTGTCGGGATTATTCATTTGCACGACATCTTAAAGAAGGGGATTGTTTAATAGTAACGTGGAAAAAAGAGCTCATAATAAGATTAGCAGGTCTGGGACTCGCAGCGCGAAAATCATTGCTGCTGCGGCAAAAATAAGGTTGTTGATTCTGGATGTCGATGGAGTTCTTACAGATGGCAGCATTATTCTCGATAACAATGGCACTGAAATAAAAAGTTTTCATGTCCGGGATGGCCATGGTATAAAGATGCTTCGCAAGATTGGAATGAGGGTAGCGATCATAACCGGGCGCTACTCTGAAGTTGTGACACGCCGGTCTATTGAGCTTGGAATTGAAGATGTCTTCCAACGGTGCCATGTAAAAACGGAAGCTTATGAGAAACTTCTGGATAAGTATCGCCTGTCCGACTATGAAACTGCTTATATCGGCGATGACGTTGTGGATATTTCTCTTCTTAAGAGGGTTGGCCTGCCGGTAGTTGTAGCCGATGCTCATGATGAGGCGAAGAAATACGCTCTCATGATAACAGAAAAGCCAGGAGGCCGTGGAGCTGTCCGGGAGATAACGGATTTGCTCATTAAAGCATACGGCAAGTGGGACGAGATTATAGATGAGTACGATAAGGCTTAACGTCCCGACTTTACTGACGTTCAGCCGGATTATTCTAATTCCTTTTTTCGTGCTGATAACGCCCGCAAGTCCTGTTCTTGGAGTGACAATTTTTTTGATCGCTTCGCTCACGGATTTTCTCGACGGTTTTCTTGCTCGACGCTCTGGTCAGATCACTAAATTCGGCATAATCCTCGACCCGATAGCCGACAAATTTCTCGTGATATCAGCCCTCATATTGCTCGTTGATATGAGCCGCATTGCGGCTTGGATAGCCATTGCTATAATAGTCAGGGAATTTCTGGTTACAGCCATTAGGGTAGTTGCTCTTTCTATGAATATTGTCATCCCGGCCGAGACTGGTGGCAAGTGGAAGACGGCACTCCAAATGACGTCAATTGTACTGCTTCTATTGCCGTATAGTTTGGGTTTTGTGGATTTCTACGACATAGGATTGGTCCTGATGTACATAGCCCTGATTCTGGCCATAACGTCGGGGATCAAATATACAATATCTTTTTGGAGACATTTCCAATGATAGCTGTACTGCTTGTTGCTGCCTTTCTGTTCGGATCTATACCAACAGGTCTGCTGATTGCGACTTTCAAGGGAGTTGATCTGAGGAAGATCGGCAGTGGAAATATAGGCGCTACAAACGTTTTGCGCGCACTGGGAAGGGGGGCAGCGCTTGCCACTCTGATTGGCGACATGCTTAAGGGCTTGCTTCCTGTTCTGGCTGTCAGACACCTCTTGCCCGATATGGGTATTCAGTTTTCAGATCAATATTTGTCTCTTCCATTTACGATAACAAACGCTCACACGGCTCTGGAGGGGGCTGTTGGAATCGCGGCCATACTTGGACACAACTTCTCGATATTTCTGAAATTCAAAGGTGGAAAGGGAGTTGCAACGAGTCTTGGAGTCGCATTGGCGCTATCACCGCATGCTGCACTAATGGCTGCAACGGTATGGCTGCTCGCATTCAAATTTTCCGGCTATTCATCGCTCGGCGGGATTCTGGCATTTGCATCATTTCCCTTTTGCATATACGTGATTGACTATTCTCCTGATAAGATCGGCATAGCTGCTATTATGGCTGCACTTATATTCATTACTCATCGCGGAAATATCAAAAGGCTGCTTACAGGCACCGAGAACAAGGTCCTGAGGAACAATAAATGAGACGCGCTGTTGTTCTTCTCAGCGGAGGTGTTGATTCTTCGACCACGTTGGCGATAGCAAAGGCCGAGGGTTATGAATTGTATGCCATTACTTTCGATTATGGACAGCGTCACAAGATTGAGCTTGAATCGGCTGCTAAGGTCGCCTCTAGCCTAGGGGTGAAAAAACATCTGGTGACTCGGTTTGATATGAGGGCTATCGGAGGATCAGCGCTAACGGATGATATCGACGTGCCGAAATATCAGAAGTCAGGAGTCAGAAGTCGGAAGTCAGAAGAAAAACAGGAAATTATCCCTGTGACGTATGTGCCTGCCCGCAATACAGTATTTCTTTCATTTGCTTTGGCCTGGTCTGAGGTGCTGCATGCGCAGGATATTTTTATTGGGGCCAATGCAGTGGATTACAGCGGTTATCCCGACTGCAGGCCGGAATATCTGAAGGCATTTGAGAATATGGCAAATCTGGCTACTAAAGTAGCAGTCGAGGGCATGATCAGGTTTTCCATTCGTGCGCCCTTGCTCTTGTTGTCAAAGTTAGAGATAATTAAGAAGGGCATGGCTTTGGGACTCGACTATTCATTAACCTGGAGCTGTTATGACCCGCAACCTTTAGGCATGGATGTTCACGGCTATAAAGCCTGCGGCAGGTGTGACAGCTGTCTGTTCAGAAAGAAAGGCTTTGACGAGGCCGGCATAGCAGATCCTGCATTCTGAAGTCCGGCTGAAAGCTGGATATTATGTCATGAAAACAATTTTTCTATCTTCGAATTCCGATTCAGTCGGAAAGACTATGATAACTATTGGACTTACCCTTAAACTCAAGGAGCTTGGGTTTAAGGTTGGTTATATGAAGCCGTTAGGAAGAAAACCGGTACGCACAGATTATGGAACTCACGATGAGGATGCTCTCTTTATCAACGAAGTTTTGGAGTTAAAAGAACCATTGGACATTGTGTCTCCTTTCGTTGTCGACTGCCATTCATTTGATGGGGGTGTCAGCAGCACTACAACTTGTGCATGCGGGCGGGTGCTGGATGCATATCCGTCATTCAGTAACAAAGACTTTTTGCTGATCAGCGGCGGTGTGGATGTCTTTGATGGGGCCGCATTTGATATCGGCATATTGAAACTCCTGAAAGACTTGGATGCCAGAGCCATTATTATCGATAAATGGAATGGCTTTGCGACTGCTGACACGATTTTAGGCGCTGCAAGACTGTATGAAGGCCGGTGCGTTGGCTGTGTCATAAATAAAGTCCCAAAAAACATGGTATCGCATGTAAGGAAATCTATCAAGCCGTTTATAGAAAAAAACGGAGTCAATGTCCTCGGTATAATTCCGGTGGACAAGCTTCTGCAGGCATTGACTGTGCGCGAGCTGGCTGAAACGCTGGACGGTACGGTAGTCTGCTGCGAAAGGAACATTGACCAGTATGTACATAATTATCTGATCGGAGCGATGGATCCTGAGAGCGCGCATAAGTATTTCAGACGCGTCGAAGATAAGGTTGTTATAACGGGGGCACATAACTCGGAGATGCAGATTGCGGCACTTGAGGCATCTGCGAAATGCATAGTCATAACCGGTAGTGTGCGGATAAGTGACAGGATCATAGGTCAGGCCATCTCCAGAGGAGTGCCGATAATATCTGTATCAGACGATACTTTTACTGCAGTGCAAAAAATTGAATCGTCTCTTGGCAGCTTAACAATACGGGCAAAAGATAAAGTTGCCCGTGCAAGAGACATTGTCGACAGAGACTTTAACATTGGCACTTTGTTAGAGGCATTTGCATGATCAGCCTGTCGTAATAAATCTTATTCATGCAAATCATAGGAGTAAAATAGTGCTATTATCAAACAATTGCAGGTTGGTTTAAATACAACTGAATAATGCGATATACTCAATCATCTGCTTAAATGAATACTGCCGATTCTGAAACAAAAGTATGATAAGAGTCCTTATCGCCGATGACCATAAAATCGTCAGAGAGGGCATTAAACAAATTCTTTCTCGCGTCCCCGATATCGAAGTCGCCGGCGAAGCTGGAACCGGCCAGGAAGCTCTCGAAAAGATTTGGGCTAATCATTATGATGTCGTAATACTTGACATATCTCTGCCTGGACGCAACGGGCTGGAAATACTTAAGCAGATTAGGACACAGATGCCAAAACTTCCTGTGCTGATTCTCAGCATGTTTCCTGAAGAGCAATACGCAATCCGCGTATTCAGGGCCGGCGCGTCAGGATATCTGACAAAGGAAAGTGACAGAGACGAAATCGTTCAGGCCGTTCGGTGGATAGCTGAAGGTAAGAAATATGTCACTCCATCACTGGCTGAAAAGCTTGCGGCTGAATTTGAACCGTCTTCAACCAAGGCATTGCATGAACAGCTTTCTGACCGCGAATATCACATTCTCTGCCTTATTGCACAAGGTAAAAGCAGCAATGATATCGCGGAAGAGCTTGCTCTTAGCGTAAAGACTATCAGCACTCATCGCTCGCGCGTTCTCGAGAAGATGTCCATGAAGTCTAATGCCGAGCTGACTCACTACGCGGTTCAGAACAAACTTGTCTGAGGATCATCTGAGCAATCCTGCATATGTTTCTGTGAAGCAAATAGGCCTCAAGGATTTATTCGGCTATACTGTTAAAATCAGATGAAAAGGAGAACGCGTTATGGCAACTAATATTCATACAATAACCTGCGCCGTTGTAACGTTATTTTTAGTGGGCCTTGTTGCAAATGTACCCTGTCCTGCACATGATATGAATGATATGCAGGCATTGGAGAACAGCCAGTCAGAAGAGCCGGCAGTGGTGTTGCGTAATGAGCCGACCGTCATCAAGGCTGGAGAAAACCAGACTCTTACTATTTCACTCACCGATTCTTCAGGAAATCCGTTGCATGGACTTACAGTTACGCACGATCGCATAATGCATGTAATTATTGTGAGCCGGGACTTTACAGTTTTTTCTCACATCCATCCGGAAGATTTCGGTCCTATTACAGACGCTATGAAAGAATCAGCAAAATATCCGGTGCATTATATCTTTCCAAAAGCTGGCAGCTATATTATAGGTGTGGATTTTGCTTATAAGGATCGGGCATACTCGAGGCATTTTGTTATTGACGCCCTTGGTGAAAAGCCGGTTGGGTCTGCGAGCATTGATCTAACACGAAAGAAGAAATTTGGAACATATGATGTCACACTGACTTCATCGCCTGAAGCTGTTTCTGCAGGGAAAGAGGTTATGCTTACTTATAGTTTTGCAAAAAACGGGGAGCCGGTTACGGATCTGGAGCCTTATCTTTCCGCCTATATGCATGCCGCTATAATATCTTCAGATTTCCAATATTTCATGCATGAACACGGAATGGCGCCGGGCATGGCCGAGCATGTGCACCATATGATGATGCATAACATGTCTATCCCGGAAAAGTTTGGGCCTGTTTTAGAACTCCGCGTAACCTTCCCATCATCTGGAGTCTACGAAATTTTTGGAGAAGTTAAGCATGAGGGAAAAGTGATATTGACGAGTTTCATGGTCGAAGTTAAATAGGTCAAGTATGCATACAGATGAATATCAGATCTCATTGAATCGTGAGATTGGTGTTTGCAGGGATAAGATAGCTTTGGCCAGGCAGATACTTGTACAGCTTGAAATCTCGCATGGCATTAAGACGGAGCAGTTTGTCGGAGCGGAGTTGGGCCATGCAACTATATCGGAGAAAGACAAAAAGATTTGGAAGGAGGCTGTTGCAACTCTTTCCGTCTGGAGCGAAAGACTGAGAGAGTATGAAGTTATTTATGACGGCATGAAAAAATAGGGGCGTTGCATACAACGCCCCTATGGTAATCAAGTGATCTCGCCTGCTAATGTCCGGCCGGAAAGAATGTATAACTAATCCAGACCAGCAAGGCCAATCCGCCGACGCCCAGTATAAGGCTCCAGGCTATGAGCTTCTTTTCAACCGGAAGTAATGGTTCATATTCTGCATCCATCTTTTTAAGTTCATCAGTAAGTTTTGGTGCTTCGGCCATATATCCTCCTTTTCTATCCCGTGATGACCGGTGGCTTTACTCCATGGAAGAATATCCATGAAATTACAAGCCCGATCCAGATGATGAATCCGAAAAGAGCTATGCAATAAATTGCAGCCAGTTTTCCGATCCCTTCTTCCCAGAGTCTTTTGAAGTTGGAGACGACTCCAATTGTAAAGAACGTCAATAAAAAGAAAAGAGCCCTAAAAGAATTCGCTTCATTATTGGCAAGCGTAGCATTGGCTATAAACTTCTTTGGGGCTTTGATTGAATCATTAACAGTCTTGATCTTGTCTTTGTCTTCCTTGAGTTTTGCATCCAACGCGGCCTTTTGGTCAGCATCAGTTATAGTCGGCAGTTGTTTTTCCAGACTTGCCACCTCTTTTTCAAGGGGCTTGGTAATTTTTTCAGCATCGACTATTTGGCCGGCGGGACCGATACAAAGCAAGAGGAAAAGAATGAAAGTGCCCGCATATCCGAGTACAAATTTAGGGAATCTGTTCCAGACTTCTCCGAGACCTACAGACTGCCCTTCTTTGCATTCAATGTATTTGCACCAGATAACGGCGAGTACAAAGGCCCAGACTCCAATAAAAATGTCGATGAATACTTTGACAGTAGTTGCTGTCATAGTGATCCACCCGTCGGCATAGTTAACACCAGTCTCAGCCAGGACCTTGCCTCTGATCAATGCGTCGGTTACTGCGCCGCTGGTGACTGCCGCTCCATCGGTCTTTACTGCCAGCCCCATCCATGCACCTGCAACCATGGGTTCCTGCCATAGAAACTCACGTGCCATAAAAGGCAGGATTATCAGTTCAACAACCGCAAAGATAACAACAAGCGAAGAAACCATAATAGGTATGATCGGCCTCGCGCGGATGGCTCCGCCTGTTGCGATTGAAGCTGATACACCGCAGATGGATATTCCTGATGCCAGTGGCGCCGCCCACTCACGGCTGAACTTAAAGTATTTACGCGCCATAAAATAGACCAGCGCCCAATATATCAGATACGCCTCAACGATTGCACACAAGCCTCGGAATATGACTGCCGATGCAAGATTGAGTTGCTGAGCTGCTTTAACACCTAGCGCTCCGCCCATAATAACAATGGCCGTTTTAACATAAAGTTCCGGCTTTACTGCTTCCTTTAACGTCTGGGCGAATTTCGGAAAGAAGTTTCCGACTGCCAAACCGGCGAGAAGCGCAAAGATAAATCCGGCTTCGCCAGAGAGCCTTAACGACCAGTCTATTTTTGCAGCTTTAGGATCAAGGGCCGCAATATAAGCAAAATGGCCCAGTACCCAACAGGCGTACGACAGCCAGAACGTGATAGTAAAGCCCAGCACAAACTTAACCAGGTTCAGACGCATTAGTCCCGCACCAATTCCCATTAGCAGCATCATGAACAGGTAAGTATAAATTACAGAAACTATGGGAGCTGTTCCGGTTTTTTCATATTTTTGACCTACGGCAAGGGCGGCTGTATCGGCAATGGTTATAACCTCTTCTTTGCCGTCCGCTTTCTTGAGAGTGACTTTATTTCCATCGATTTTTGTTATCTCGCCCTTGACTCCCTGGTATCCCTTGGAAACCGGCTCGACCGACTTGGACAGTTCGGTCCAGACCTTATTATTCGCCCCCCAGCCCAGGATGTCCATATTGGTAAATACCCCAAGCGACAACAGGAAGATGATCATTCCAAGGACAAATGAGAGCCAATCTTCACTAATGCCTCGTTTAGCTTCCTCCATGCACACCTCCCTAACAAGTTGGTTTGCTGCCGATTGATACACCCTCCCTCAGATCTTTATATAATCACCTCCTTTGCAGAAAACAGCAAAATAGTCGTTACTAAATTTATCGCTTAACAGCATTCAAAAGTCAAGATGTTTTAGCAGGATTACACAGAAATTGCCGGTCTGATGCAATATTATGCAATTAGTCTATTCTTTTATATAATGGGATCAAAGACGCTTTACCCGAAGAGGACAGCATGGCTCCGTCAGAACGGATCACAGATGTCCGGACGCATGTCCCGTCGAGATACTCGATCTTGCAGGAAGTTGTGAATGAGTATCCCGGCATTTTGGGCAGCAGCATCCCTTTCTTTGAGGAGCTTCGGCGCGAACACAGAAACTGGTCTGCGCTGGTGCAAGAGGCGCGCTCTTATGCCTTGAAGAATTTCTCCCTTCACGATCATCATCCCGAAGGAATATCTGCTATGACTTCAGTGGCCGGCATATTTATAGAAGCGCTGTCGGCGCCGGAGTTGGAAGACCGCAGCTATGCGGTAGACTGTCTGCTTTTCTATCTTGAGAAGATAATACTGGACGGACGTCAGAAGCTGTCGGTTTATGCCCCGATATTGCAGCATTGTGCAGATTCATTGTTACAGTTGCCGGCTGAACTGTTTTACTTTGTTATTTCGAATGCTCATCAGCTGAAGAAAACTGGACGACTTATTATTTCCAGACAAAGAGAGACTTGCTGTCCGGTTGTTTTCAATCAACTGTATTCAAGATATCTTTTTGAAGCGTACAATTATTGGTTGCTGCAGAAAGATCCTGCCTCCGGCATATTCGAGGTTCACGTCAAGCAGCCCGGCAGAGACATAACCAACGAGCTTAATGAAATCCTGTATCCGGTTTCTCATGCAAATATTACCGGATTGTCGAAAAAACTGAATGAGCTATCCGGGGGCGAAAAAGGTGAGCTTGCAGCACTTCAGGGCATGCTGGATTTGCCCTCTTTTTCAGAGATAGCTGCATATTACGAAGAGATTTCAGGCAGACTGCCGACAACAGGAGATGCAACAAGAGACTTCCAGATTAAAACCGGCTTTCTCGATCATATATTGCATTCTGACGGCCTGTCAGATATACATGAGGCTGTAATTCGGGAGTTAGGCCGTACACTTGCGGTCTTTACAGTGACTGCGGAGCGAAACAAGCTGCGGGAAATTTTCGCAAAGCCGCTTGATGGTCTTCGAACAGTATTTAATCCATATCCGGATGCGACACTGTATAGCGTGCATATGATAGGCAGTGCAGTGTACAGGCTTGAGGATAGTGGCTTGGTTGAGTGGTTTGATAGAGCCATTATCTCATTCGGCTTTCAATACCCGAACGTTACCGGTATAACCGACGAATGGCAGCTTGTGGCGAACAAGGCTCACCTGAAGAACATTCGAACCTGGCTGGATCTCATCGGCATCTGTCCTAAATGGTCGAAAACACTTATTTCCGCTCTTATGATTAACCTGTCGCTGGCCGGTGCTCAGATCAACGATACGGATATATTTCAGAAGGACATTACAAAGCTGCTGAATAGTGAAATAGGGCCTGTCTATAGTTTTATCAAACAGCTTGCAAGAATCTTTCCGGCTTACTTCAATGTTATAAATGCTGAAGGCGAGCTGCGTGAAGTGTCTACTGCTCTGGACGATGCAACGCGCACGGCAGATCCACTGGTGCATTTCCTCAGGAAGCACAGCCATGTGGAAAGCAGCTCGGCAATAGTTGATTTAGCAGCGGAAATCTTTCACTTCTGGGTTTCAAAGGACAAAGGAGGGCTGAGAAGGTTCCTTCCGGAGGATGTCTTCGATCAGGTAAAGGAGTCAGGTTCTTTTGTTGACGAAATGCATGATATTTTTAAGGCAGTTTTCCGGGACAAATTTCACGTTGCAGATGATCTGATGGGAATAAGCGAACCGGATTTCATGGCCGAGATAACGGAAGTGAAATCCGGATCAAGTGAGAAAAGACGTGCATGGCTGGCAGTAAGATTTTACCAGATACTTGTCGAAAAATACCGGCTCAGTATCAGCAATATCGAAGCTCATTTGAAGCGGGCGATGGGATGGGGACTTCCGTCTGCCGAAAATGTCGTAGCAGCGCTCAGCGACAGAGACCCTAGAGTGAAGCTTGAAGCTGTTCTGGACTATCTAGCGATACTCAGGGACATTATATTGTCAACTGAGAAATTCGAAGCAATCGAGGATATAGCCAGAAAACGGCATATAGCCGCGGGTGTTCCATCTATGTACGGCAGATATGTCGAAAAGAAATTTGATGCTCTGTCAATGTCATATCGACTTGAAAATCTTGCCGGAGTCTTGTTCGGCGAACTCATTGACTCAATTAATCTGAGTTACATCACCAGGGCGACACTTGTCGAGATAGAGAAGTTTATGCACATTTTTTTCAAGGCGCTTCGCCTCAGCGGCATATCATCCAACAGGTTGGAAACTGCGCTGGAGCTTCTTTCCGGCTCCCTGGAGGTAAAAAGGTTTTCTTTTTCACAATATATAGACATCTTTAGAGGTTTCTCCGATGCAGTCCAGGACATGGTCAATACATATTGTACCGGCATACATAAAGGCAATCTGAAGGTTATCATACAGCAGATCGGACCCAAAAAAATTCTGCCTAAATATGCCGGTGCATGGCAAGGACACAATGAGTTTGAATTTGTTAACAAGGCTGCTGAACAGTTCCTGCGTGAGGTTGTATCGGCTTCTTTCTGTTTTCAGCAACTTGACGTTTTCATTAGCAGGATACTGAAGACTCTGATTGAACAGGCCGGCGGACTCGACATGAGCAGTCTTGACTTGCTAATGAGCTACGATCAAAAGAAAGCGCTGGCTGATATTCACGAGCCCGAGAGGGGTGTTAGCGATAGAATACACCTGGGCAGCAAAGGATACAACCTGGTGAGACTGGCCTCGCTCGACGTTTCAGTTCCTTCGGGCTTCATCATTACCACAGAGGTTTTCCGCTGCCGTGAGGCTATTGACCGGTTCAGATACGCAGGCGAGCATCTCAAAGAGCGTATAGCGGATGCGCTTAAGAATCTGGAGAAACGAACAGGCCGGTTTTTTGGAAACCCCGATAATCCCTTGCTGGTTTCTGTTAGAAGCGGCGCTGCGATTTCAATGCCGGGCATGATGGACTCTCTTCTTAACGTGGGTATCAACGAGGAGATCGTGAGAGGGTTGATCAGACAGAAGAAAAAAGGATGGTTTGCATGGGACTGCTACCGTCGTTTTTTACAGAGCTGGGGCATGTCTTTCGGTATGGAAAGAGACGTTTTTGATGCAATAATGGAAACCTATAAGAAAAAATATCGGGTCGGTCTGAAGATTGAGTTCAGTCCGGAACAAATGACGGAAGTTGCACGCTCATATCATAAGGCAGTGGCAGAGGCAAAAATAGATATTCCTGAAGATCCGATGATGCAGCTTTACGGAGCAATAGTGCGGGTTTTTGAATCCTGGTTGTCGGCCAAGGCCCGGAACTACCGGCAGATACTTAGCCTTTCTGAAAACTGGGGTACTGCTGTCATTGTACAGGAGATGATTTTCGGCAACCTGGACACTGGAGCAGGCACTGGCGTTCTGTTTACCCGAAATCCTCGTGATGCCGGCGACAGAGTGATGCTGTGGGGCGATTTTACCATGGGCGCCCAGGGTGAGGATATCGTTTCCGGATTGGTCAGGACATTGCCCCTTTCTAATGAACAAAAGCTTATTGAAGAGCGTTCAGGAGATACATCGTTAGAAGACATATTCCCGCTCATCTATCATCATCTTCTAAAAATTATGAAGGAATTAATTTACAACAAGGGATGGAGTGCTCAGGAGATAGAATTCACGTTTGAGGGGAGTGACCCGGCAAATCTCTTCATTCTGCAGGCCCGCGATATGGCAGTTGCGCGCAAGGAAATATTTATGGCATTTGTGCCTACGCCCGACCTTGTGGCTTCTTATTTATCAAGTGGCATAGGAGTCGGAGGTGGAGCTCTGAGCGGCAGGGCTGCATTTGATCTCGAAGATATCAATCGTCTGAAAAAAGAGGACTCTTCAGCATCAGTTGTCCTTTTGAGGTCAGATACTGTACCTGACGATATACGGCAAATAGCCGCGGCTGACGGCTTGCTCACCGCACGTGGCGGCTCGACATCTCATGCCGCCATTATAGCAGGCAGACTCGGGAAAACATGTGTTGTCGGTTGCAATGAATTGCTTGTCCTCGAACACGAGAAAAGATGCAGACTAAGAAGAAAGGTCATTAGAGCCGGAGATTTCATTAGTATTGATGGGAAAAAAGGCGCAGTCTATTCCGGAGCGCATAAGGCAAAAGAAGTAACGCCGCTGGCATAAGCATTTACAGGGAGGAATAGGGGATGATTGAGAAAGTAGTGACTAATCTCTCAGATAAAAAGCCTGTTTTAGGCATAAATGGGCTTGGAAGGATCGGAAAGCTTACCCTCTGGCATCATATCGGCAGAAAAGAGTTTTCAGAAATAGTGGTGAATATTGGCCGTAAAGTCGGCACGAAGTTGCAGGATGTCGCGCTGTATATTGAAAAAGACTCGACCTATAGATCGATGCAGTCCTATCTATACGGATATAAGGCTAAAAGACTTATAACGGACATAAACGAAGAAAAAGGCTCTATGCTGATTGATGGCGTGCCGGTTTTCATACTCAGGGAAGCCAGAAACCCTAGAGATATTCCATGGAAGAAGTTGGGGGTCAAGCTGGTCGTAGATGCAACCGGCAAGTACACAGACCCTACGCTGTCATCGGATGCAAAAAACGGTGCATGCCGCGGACATCTTGAGGCGGGTGCTGAAAAGGTAATTGTTTCGGCTCCGTTTAAGATAAAGGAAAAAGGACGGCCAATGCCGGATGATGCAAAGACAATTATTTCGGGAATCAATGACGATGAATACGACCATGCGCGTCATAACATTGTATCCGCGGCATCATGCACTACTACATGCCTTGCATACATGGTCAAACCGCTTCTGGATTATTTTGGCCCGGGCAAGATGCTAAGCCTTTCGATGGCGACAGTGCATGCTGCCACCGGCTCTCAGGAGGTGCTGGACCGTCTTCCCAAGGAAGGGGCGACTGACCTCAGGAAAAACAGAAGTATAATGAACAATATTATCCTTACCAGCACCGGTGCAGCAAGAACACTTGCTCTTGTGCTACCTGAGATGAACAAGATCGGATTTATTGCGCAATCTGTGCGAGTGCCTATTGCCACCGGTTCGCTGATAATTCTGGTCATCGCAATGTATGACGAAGAGGAAAACCCGCTGATCAACCGTGCCTTGATCAATAAAATATATTTCGATGCGGCTGAACGGGAAACAAAGGGATATATAAAATATACAGACGAGCAGAACGTGTCATCAGATATCATTGCGAATTATGGACCTGCCGTAATCATTGAAGGCAATGAGACACATACCAGGACGGCTGTGGTAACTCTTGACGCTTCAAGGTTTTATGCGAAAGGAGCAATACCTGAGGGCATGGAACGCAATATTAACGTTCCGATAACGCAGGCAGTGATTTACGGCTGGTATGACAATGAACTTGGCAGCTATACGAATATGCTGGGTGATCTGACAGCCAAGATGTGTTCCAACGTATATTAGCAGCCGGATCTTTTCTTGCGGGTAAAAAACAGCAGCCCCAAGAACGAAGTTGCTACAAGGCCAATGGACAAATAGGCTATGGTTATGCTGCTTCTGAAAGAAAACAGGGTAATCCCGGCCAGAATGCTTAGAATAAGAATTGCTGAAACAAAATTTTTATTCATTTCTTAAACACCCCTTTAACATATCTAGCTATGTTGTCATCTTGAATCTTGCTATTCATAACAGCAACAAAAATTACTTGGTTGCGCACAATGGAACCATAAAAAAATCAAGCGGCCTACAGCAATGTCAAGTCCATCTCATAATACTTCAGTGAATCTTCCCAAATAACAATCTTCTGACCGCGCTCACGGATTGAGATAAGCTTTATCAGTTTGCCCTGCTGATTGCTTAAAACATAAGCGTTGAGCAATCGCTCGGTATATCCCTTGTCAATTGCATATCTTTCGAACTTAGCCCACGCTTCACTCAACATGACAAACATTTCTTATCCTTTCCATGTGAATCAGGTTATTGAATTTTAAATGCTTAATGTCTTCAGTAACGCAATCCATGCCTTGTCGTCAGTTGCGCAGCCCCTCTGTTTCTACTTTACAACCAGTCGGTCGCTGATTCTGTGACGAAAATCACCAGTGGAATTTAGCTATAATAGAAATATGAAAAGATATGTTCTTGCTATAACAGGCGCGAGTGGGTCCATTTTCGGCATACGTTTGCTTGAAGAGCTACTAAAAAAATCAGAGGTGCATCTTGTAATATCAAAGAATACTTTTCCTATAATAGCGGCAGAAACAGGCGTCAATTGGGCAGAAGGCACTGAATCTGTCATCAGGAAATGTTACTCAACCGACTGGCTATATTTTCATGAGGACGCGCAAATGGAAGCTCCGATAGCCAGCGGTTCATTCAGAACCGATGGAATGCTTGTAGCGCCATGTTCCATGAAGACGCTTTCCGGCATTGCCGGCGGGTATGCCAACAACCTTATCGAAAGGGCTGCCGATGTGACAATAAAAGAAGGCAGGCAATTGCTTCTTTCGCCCCGCGAGATGCCGTTCAGCGCGATTCATTTGGAGAATATGCTGAAATTGGCAAGAATTGGAGTCAGGATAGCGCCGCCGGTGCCTGCTTTTTATCACCAGCCGCGGGATATCAATGGCATCATCGAATTTGTTGTTGGTAAAATCCTTGACAGCTTCGGCATAGAACATGACCTTTTCAAAAGATGGAAAGATTGAGAATTTTTTGACTTAGATCATTTTTTGTCGGAACCGACTGCTGATAGAATTAAATTATGAAAGAGAGCTGCCCTGGAAGCAAAGAGATAACTAGCCCGTCCCCGGACGACCTGGTTTGCGTTTTCTGCCATCACAGGAACGAGATATGGTCCGACGAGCCGGACATGACCTGCAAAGGATGTGGAAAAACGATCACTCGCGATATGGTGATGTCCTGCATCGAATGGTGCCCTGCGGCAAGGGAGTGCGTCGGCCACGAGAAATATGACAGGCTAATGAAAAAGATTAAGGAGCAGAACACAGCCGCTTAGCCAGCCTAAAGCGAAAACTTCCGGACCACGGCCTTGCAAAAGGCCTTATCGACCAATGTAAGCCTCTCTGAATCGATTCGCTACCGCCTTCAGACATGCATCTTCGATGGTTTTACCTTATTTGACAATGGTTAACAATATTGTTAACATGTGAACGTGAATTGGACCGTCACTGTTGATGAGAGGCTGGAGAAATGGCTTAATGACATCCCGAATGACATCAAGGCCAGGATTATCAATATTGTCGATCTTCTTGTTGAGCATGGTCCACAAAACGTAAGAGAACCTTATGTGAAGCACATCAATGGGAAGCTGTTTGAAATCCGGTCAAGAGGGAAGGATGGCATCGCAAGAGTCTTCTATTTTACGTTGAGCGGACGGAAGATTGTCCTGCTCCACGGCTTCATCAAGAAATCTCAAAAGATTCCGAAGAAAGAACTTGAGATAGCAATGATCAGGATGAGGGAAGTGCTGGGAGAGCAGGAACGTGGAGGGTAATGGAGAGGTGACTGTAAAATGCGGAGACTGAAGGATTTCCAGAAGATAAAATCAGAATGGCTCAAGGACTCTGAGATCAGGAAAGAGTACGAAAGTCAAAGGGATGAGTTTCAAGTTGCGAGCGAGGTTATTCGAGCCAGGGCAAGAGCCAAGATGACGCAGGCTCAGCTTGCACGCCGAATCGGTACGAAGACACCTGCGATTTCGAGACTCGAATCGCCCGGTTATGGCAAGGCGTCTTTGACGACGCTCAAGAAGATAGCGGACGCTCTGGGCTACGAACTGCAGGTCAAGTTCGTTCGCAGAAAACGCATTCATAAAACGGCATAAGGAGCGGATGAACAAGGGAGGGAAGCAGAAATGGGCGCTGTCCCCTTCATACAAGGCTGGTAGAATGAAGAATAAAGCCGTCTTATATATTATGTGTTTTATGCTGCTTTCTTATGCCATTAACGTTTCCATATCATTTGCTGCTGATTTATCAGCAAATAAGGATTTTAGTCTCTGTTTTGAATATGCAAAAAAAGAAAGAGCTGATTTTACAAATAAATGGCCCGTTCATATATAAAGAAATATGGTGCTTCGCTGCGTTTTAATGAGGATTTTCTTGACTGTCTTCGCTTACGAGGGGCCACTATTGATAAACCGGAACAATCATCACTCGTTGTGCTGTCAGATGAGGACCGGGCAAACATTCCACTATTAAAAGATATTGAATATTGTGAGCTATATGCCAAGTTATACCTTATGAAATATGATATGGACTACATTCTGGATATTAAAAATAAAAGTAGTATCAATTATATAAATTTTTGGTGCCTTTTTCCCGGTCATGTATCTATGAAATTGCAAATCATAGTAGTAACTTCAGGCCTATTGTTGAGAAATAAGTTTTCTGAAGCATCTTATTTATATTCTTTGCTTAGTATTTCTTCTCGAGAATCTATTCAATGTCGCCACACAGCGCCTCGCTAAAGCCCGGCGCTACTTCGTGAAAGTAAATCGCTGTCTATCAACCGGCAAAACAGTCGATATATGCCCTGGTTATAATATCGATCATATTCGATCACATCATAACTTAAACATTGAAACTTGAGGTCAGGCTACATTACATGACTTTAGCTCCTCTGTTTGACTTGGACCCAGCGAATGTGCCAATGGTGTTCATTCCATTGATTGCTTTTGCTGGACATACTCACAAACCATACGCGACAATCACGCGGATAATTAGATGTATAAGTCCAACTGAAGCAACACCGAAACGCTTTCTTCCCTGACAAGCTCCGCTTTGCATGGTGTTTTAGCCTATTGTGATATACTTATCCAATCTTACCAATCTTCAAATTAGCACGCAGAGGAGGGAGTATGAAAAAGTCTCTTGGCGCCAAGACAATCGCGCAGCCCGCACCCGCCTGGGTTGTAGGAAGCTATGATGCAAAGAGCAACCCTAACATTATGACTATTGCATGGGGAGGCATCTGCTGTTCACAACCTCCATGCCTTACAATTTCCTTGCGCAAGGCGACTTATACCTACGATTGCATCAAGGAGCGAAAGGCTTATACCGTCAATATTCCTTCGGCGTCGATGGCAAAAGAAGTGGACTATGTCGGTATCGTTTCAGGAAGAACGGTTAATAAGTTTGATGCTACTAAACTGACCCCTGTCCGGAGCGATCTGGTCGATGCCCCGTACATAAAGGAATGCCCCGTCGTCATCGAGTGCAAAGTGCTTCAGATCGTGGAGATCGGTCTCCACACGCAATTCATTGGTGAGATTGTGGACATCAAGGCCGAAGAGTCCGTGCTGAACAATGAACTGGTAGACATTCTAAAGGTCCAGCCACTTATTTTTGACACCGGCCAGCGCGCGTACTACGGAGTTGGCGAGTTCATCGGCAAGGCATTTTCGATAGGCAAAGAGACGTAGCCGTATAGTGAAGGCCCCCTGATCTCTCCGAACCCGAAGGCTGGATGTCGCTCTCCTTAAGGAAGGGGAGGTCAGAGGGACTTGATCAATACCGCTAACTATGATGGTACTACCGTTCGCGGTTCATTCTTTTCAGTATCACGTCTTTGATAGCCCCCTTGCTGACAGCTTCATTCATCAGCAGCTTTTCAACGGCCTCGTCTTTGTCCTCAAGAAATTGTTTCTGGACACCCATTACCTCTATGGTCCCATGGTAGACTGCGAAGCGGTCCGGAATCCCTTCTATGCGATCGGGATTCTCAACAAGCATTCCTTTGTAACCTATCTGTGCAGGAATCACCGACTCGCGGCTGAAATTGTCCAGTCGTTTCGACCCTTCGAAGGCCGACTTCAACTTTGCAACTATCTGGGGATCGGAAAGTTCGTATGTCGGATCGGGGTTTCCAGAGTAAATGAGCACTCTAACCGTCATGCTTTTCTCCTTGGCTGCCGCAACCCCGTTTCCGGGCAGCAATTCCGTCCGCAGCACCGCTGCCGTCAACAGACAGACTGCTATAATGGCGACTGCCGTTTTATTCTTCATGGTCATATGGAACCTCCTTTTCTTTCGAAGCCATTAATTTATGTTCTCATGCCCGTTGCCCTGTACGTCGTCCGAGCAGGAGCAAAAATAGCCGCAAAAATCCGTATAGCAAAGCCATCCTGAGCAGCGGTTTGCAGTCTCAGGGTTGGAGATCGTATTGCCGGATGCGTCGAGGTTAGTCGCCTGTGTCCCTCCGGGTTTATGTGACCACATTCCGTTGGAGCCCAGACGATACCAATGATAGTCTGTGCCTGGGTCTACAACAAGGCCTATCTTGTCTTTGCCGCTGGGGCAGACCCCAGATGCCGGAAGCGGCTCTATCCCGTCACTGACTGCAGCAGCTGCGACATTGGAGCAGGCCATGGGATTCGGATAGTGGCCGGAACGCCTGCCTGGCTGCGCGAACGTATCGGTCCGTTTATTGTTTCCGTAATTATAGCAATTATTGTTGAACTGCACGGTGCCGCTATCGTTCCAGAAGGCAGGACTATAGGCCGGGATCTTGCAACATCCTGAAATCCCGAACCAGGCGACCATAATGATGGCTAGCAGAACGAATGTGCCAGTTTTCATTTTTTCCCTCCCGCTCTGTTTTCTCATCTCCAAAGGAGATGTGGTAGTCTCTATCGATTCGTATCAACTACACAATGTCTTAAATGCTGCTAATTCAGGTCAGGAAATGTTGAGATTCCAAAGGCTGCAAGACTTCTTCTTCGCCGAGGTGATAAAGTCTTCCGTATTTTGTCCTTTCGGCGAATTCCTCATTATTAGCCAGCAATTCAATGTAGGGCTGCAGCCGTTCATCAGATAAGAGTTTATAGCAGACATCGCATGTGCAGTCTTTCATATAGCTCGAAGGCATCTTTTCCGAACAGCCGATTCGATTAAGCCATTCCAGTATCCTGTAAGGCCCCCAGACTCTTATGGTATGCAGTATTGCATTTGTTTCTGCTCTTTGCAGGATCTCTTCCAAAGACTCTGTTTTCAGGTCACCCAGGAGCAGCTTGTGCGGAGACTGAATTGTGATTGCCGGACCTATGCACCCGACTACCTGACCGTCAGGAAACACCACAGGGGAACTGGCCATTGTGCAGGCAGCCCGCGATGGTTCCGCTACCATTGGAAACCCTTCCTGGCTGAGGTGATGCCGGGCTCTGCCCACCGGAAATGTTTTTGACGTGACGATTTTATCCTCGTCCGCAAAGTCTTTCAGATGACACATTAGATCTCTGAACTGCTGTGTATCCTCAGCATCCTTGCATACGGCGATGCTATATGTCAGCCCCAAATCTTTCAGGGCCTCAATGGAATTCCGTATGTTGGCAAGCGGAATAAAGCGCTGGTGATATGCATCTGTGCTGACGCATAGTAAGTGAATTGAAGGTAGGGTTTTCAGCAGGTTGATGGCGGTACGTTTCGAGGTGGCCCAAAAGCCATTGGTGACTGCGGATACCACAAAGCCCAGTGAATGAGCATAATCAGACAGGGTGCGAAGAGTATCGATGTCATGGAACACCTCTCCGCCTGTCAGGGCGCATGCCTTGATATATCCGTTATTGTATTTTGCTGCCTGTTCAATCCAACTGAGCGCTCTGTCCATGCGCATAACTTTCTTGCGGTGAGGCCCTGCTTCCACAATGCAATGCGGACAGGCTATGGTGCATTTATAAGTCAACATAAACCCAATATTAAACAGGAACGAACCAGGCGTGATATCTTCATCCATAATGTTATTTCCTTCTTATAGAGCAGAACTGCAGCTCCTAAAATATTCTACGCTTGAGCGTGGGGGTCTCACGCCCTTTCTCAGATTAGCTCTAGCGCCCTTTGGAAATAATGGCAACGTCAAAGTTTGCCTGGAATTCCTTGTCAGCAAGATTCCTGACAAAAGCCTCATTTTTGAGCAGATCAATTGGAAGCGGAAAGAGCCCACGAGTTTCATCAGGCAGGACTATTCTCACCTCTTTAGTCATTTCTTCGAGAATTACTCTTGGTATCTTCAAAGGCTGTTTGGCTGACATTATCTTTCTCCTTTCAATTTGGATTATACAAATGACCTGATCATGCGGGCATTGCAGACTTGTTGCGCAAATTATTCAGGAAGCTACTCGGCGTCTGGACCCCGCAGACACCGGATTCTGCATCGGCTTTCTCAAATTGTCTTCCGACGCAGCTGCAATATTGCTCAGTCTATGAAACATTAGAACGGTTTTCAATTGTGGAAAATACGTATTTTGGGCAGCGGAAATATTTATATCATCTATACATAGCCGGTGCGACTGCTGCATATTGAATCCCATTTTACGGATGCTGTATGCTTAATCCATGACAGGAGTTTTGCTGCTTAATCTCGGCGGTCCTGATTCACTCAAGGCCGTCAGGTCGTTTCTTTTCAATCTCTTTTCGGACAGGGAGATAATAAGGTTGGGTCCGCCTTTTCTCCAGAAGCCGATTGCTGCATTGATTGCTGCAACGCGCGCCGGCAAGGCCCGGTCCATGTACAGGCAGATAGGGGGTAAATCACCCATTCTTGATATCACAAGGGCGCAGGCGTCAGAGCTCGAAAAACTGCTTAATTCGGACAATGAGCGATATCGCGTATACATCGGAATGAGATACTGGCATCCTTTTATAGAGGATGCCATGGAGAGGATGCATCGTGATGGAATAAGAGATATTGTTGCTCTGGGACTTTATCCTCACTACTCGATCGCCACTACGGGGTCGTCGTTCCTGGAGCTGAAGAAGGCAATAAAGCACTATCAAGCGATCAATCTTCGTTTCATCAAATCGTGGTATGCACACCCGCTTTATATAGACGCTATGATCGAGCGGATCAGAAAAGGTCTGGCCTTATTCGGAGCAGAACCTGATGTGCTATTCAGCGCTCACAGCCTGCCGCAGAAGTTCATCGATGACGGCGATCCGTACCTGAAAGAAATTCAAGGCACTATCAGCGCTATCACAAGTAAGATCGGCCTGAAATGGCATCTTGCGTTCCAGAGCAAGAGCGGACCGGTGAAATGGCTGGAGCCTTCGACAGAGCAAATGATTGGAGAGCTTGCGAGGAAAGGTGTCAGGAATCTGCTCGTTGTTCCGATCAGTTTCGTCTCTGACCATATAGAGACTCTGTACGAGATCGACATTCTGTACAAAGACATAGCATCAGTTCTTGGGATCGAGCTTAAGCGGAGTGGATCTTTGAACACTTCACCAACTTTCATAAAGGCGCTTGCGGAGATAGTGAAGGCATCTGAATAAATCCTAACGTTGCTTAATCCGCATGGGAGGAAGGCCTCAAGGTCTTTAAAATGCGAGGCTGAAATCATACTCATCTGGACTAGCAGGATTTTACCAATTGTGAATTCCCGTTATTGATGAATTTATGGGAATGAAAATCTTTATAGGTATCGCCTTAAAGCCTTTGATTTACCCCTCCCATTCTGGTGTTAGAAATTTTACGCAACTGTGAGGCAAAGTATCTCTTGGAGGCCATCGGTTCATCCCGTCTGTGCGCTCTTGGGAAATCTATTTGCAGCGATGAGACAATTTTTGTTCCGCAACGAGATCCAAAGATTCAACAGTATGGTTCGTCCTTAATTGATATCTGATAAGTTATAATTCCTAGATAATGTATTCGTGGAGGTTTTGATGAGAATAGCAATCGTGGGTGGTGGAATCTCCGGCCTTTCACTAGCCTACGCTCTTTTTGAAAAGAAACGTGATGCCGACATAAAGGTTTTCGAGGCAGAGAATCGTCCTGGCGGAAAGATATATACAGAGAAAGTCGACGGTTATGTATGCGAAGCCGGAGTGAATGGATTCCTCGATAATAAGCCCAGCACTCTTGAACTGGCGAAAAGGATAAATCTGATGCCATTAAGGAGTAATGATAATGCGAGAAAAAGATTTATCTATACTGACGGCATGCTGCGGCAAATACCGGATTCGGCCATGAAATTCTTCATGTCCAATTTTCTAAGCTTTCCGGGACGCGCAAGGATGATTTGTGAATATTTTGTCCCCCCATCCAGAAATGACGACGAAACACTTGAATCGTTCGCGACCAGGAGGGTCGGCAGGGAATTTTACGAAAAGCTTCTGGATCCAATGGCCTCAGGGGTTTATGCCGGCGACCCTGCAAAGATGAGCATAAGAAGCTGCTTCGCAAAGGTTTACGATCTGGAGCAGAAATACGGCGGACTGATAAAGGGCTTTATGGCTACGGGGAAAGAGGCCAAGAGGACCGGGAAAAAAGTTGAGGCTGGGCCGGGCGGCACGCTCATGTCGTTTAATAATGGTATGTATAGCTTAATTGAAACATTGAAAAACCTGCTTGGCGAGAAGATCGATACAGGCAAAACAGCAAGGGGGATCGAGAAGATCGAAAACGGGTACCGGCTGTATTTCAAAGATGGCTCATATTATGAAGCCGACTGTCTTGTCCTGGCATGTCCTGCTATTGATTCAGCAGAAATAGTTCGGGACTTTGATAAGACGATCTTTGATACGTTGAAGACCATTCCATATCCGGCGTTGTCAGTGGTTTCCTTCGGTTACAAGAGGGAAAAGATCCATCGTGACGTAAATCTGTTTGGTTATCTTATACCGGCTAAGGAAAGGCGGAGAATACTTGGTACGCTTTTCGATTCCAGCATATTTGAAAACCGGGCGCCTGAAGGATATGTGCTGCTGAGAAACATGGTGGGTGGTGCCAGGGCAGAACGGCTGGCTATACTGGACGATGAAAAACTGATCGGCCTGGTGCGCGACGAACTAGCGGCCATAATGGGTCTCATGGCCGAACCGGATTTCGTAAGGATTTTTAGGTGGGAAAGGGCGATCCCTCAGTATCTTGTCGGTCATTATAGAAAACTGGAGACGCTTGATAATGCGATGGCGAAGCACAATAATTTTTATCTTACAGGGAATGCCTATCGCGGCGTTGCCGTTAACGATTGCATTGCCAATAGCTACAAACTTGCTGAAGAGATAGCAACAAAAGCGACTTGGAGATAGAAGCTTACAAACAGGCCTTCAAATCGTCTTTATCAGAAGTAGCCCCGCACGGAGGCTAGCGGCAAACCCTTCAGAGGCTGCTGGCAACAACATGCGGCGAGTCTTCGGTTATAAGGTGACAATAGGCTCGGACAGTTGCCTTCTGAACACGAGCCTCTATTTGTTTGCGAGCTATCGTGCAAAGTTTCTTCAGGACATCCATTTGCTTTCCATAATACAGGTATGGATAAAGATCGCAGACAGGTGAAGAGGTAAACAATGATAGTGCAGATTCTGCAACACCCGCGTTCTTCAGCACGATAAACACATCTTTGGCTGAGCTGAAATCGGATCTCCAGGCTGCCGCTCTGAGCATGTTCTCCCAACCGACCGCCAGATGGATGCGAGTCGGACAGGACTCTGACTCGTTGCATGCATCGACAAGCGAGGCGATGAGCGGAAAGGCATTGCCGGAATCATCAGCTGCAATGTAAGAGCTCTTGCTATACCGGAAGAGGTCCATGTGCGACCGCAATGCAGATTCCGTGTCGCAGATTACAACCTCTGAAAGGCCGGCGATGCTCTCGCTTGAGAGGTACATTATGAATTGTAGCACAAGGCACAAGCCTTGGGAATCTTCCGTGATACTATCCTGTTCAGTTCTGATGCTGAGTAATGCAATTCTATATCAATGAAGCGTAATATCCAGCAAGGACTCATTGATCTGCGAGATCTAACGGATATTATTCGCTGAAAACAGAAGAACCTTGTCACCTACAAATGCTACTGTTACAGACTTCTTCTCGTTGCCCCAAACGCAGTTTCTCATCCCTATTAAATCATTACACTTATCGGGTGTGCCGAGTATTCTTGTAGTTTCTTCATATGTCATGCCGCTTTTAATCTTATTGTAGTTATCCATAGTTAGCCTGCTGCAACTCATCAGGCAACCCAGAATAATACCAATAGACATTAGCAAGAGTAATTTCTTATTCATGGTGACCTCCATTATTAAGTAGAGCATAGTATTCTGCAAAGTGATGTCTGAAGTCAAAATGCGTTGCAATAGGGTCAATCTATAGTGTGCAAGAGACTGATAGAAATAAACAATTGGATATGACTTTCCGGTACGCGTTATTTTGAATGACGGGTTTCCTGTATCAGTTTGATCAATAGCACTATTTTCACTGAGGAGGCATTTATGTCAAAAGACTATACCCAAATGTGGGGCAGTATCGGGCTCAATCTGAAGGCTCATGAAGGCCTGCTGTCGGTGCTCGGTGATGCATATAAGGGCATCTATCTGTCGCAGAAGAACAGGCCCGGAGGTATGGACTATTTTGATTTTGTAATTTCGGAGGTCCACGGGTTAAGGATAGAAGAGATCGTTGAGGCGAAAGAAAGCGGCAAGAAAGTTGTTGGTACATTTTGTGTATACGTGCCGGAAGAATTGGTACTTGCTGTCAACGGTGTATGCATTGGGCTCTGCGCCGGCGCCGAAGTCGGATCTGACGAAGCTGAAAGATATGTGCCGCGCAATACCTGTGCATTGATCAAGGCCTTTCTGGGGTTTAAGCTGGCCGGACTATGCCCATATGTCGAACTTACAGATCTGATCGTTGGAGAAACAACATGCGATGGCAAAAAGAAAGCCTATGAAATATTTGATGAGATAACCAGGAAGGTTTATGTTATGGAATTGCCCAGCATGAAAGGGGAAGATGGAAGGAAGATGTGGAGGAATGAGATCAGGCGTTTCGCGGACAAGCTTGAAGCATTGACCGGCAATAAGATAACGCTTGAAAAACTTAGAGAATCCTCGAAGCTCGTCAATGCCAAGAGAAAGGCCCTTCAGAGGCTATCGGCGTTGAGGGCTGCTGATCCCGCCCCTATATCCGGACTCGATGCACTTTTGATTAATCAAGTGTCTTTTTATGATGATCCTGTTCGCTTTACGGCAAAGACAAATGAACTCTGCGATGAACTGGAAGCGCGCGTGAAATCCGGTACTGGTGTTGCCCCAAAAGGCGGTCCGCGAGTGCTGATTTCAGGATCGCCTATGGCGATACCGAACTGGAAGCTTCACGCCATTATTGAGGGAAGCGGCGCGACAGTTGTCGGAGAGGAATCCTGCGTGGGAGAACGCAATTTCAGGACACTTCTGGATGAGGGATTCTCGTCAGTAGAACAGGCATTTGACAATATTTCGACACGATCTCTCACGGTGGACTGCGCCTGTTTTACCCCTAATAGCGAGCGCCTGGATAATATAAAGGAAATGGTTACGCGTCTGAACGCGGGTGGAGTTATACATTATGCGCTTCAATTTTGCACGCCGTATATGATGGAGGCATATAAAGCAAAGAAAATATCGGATACCATGGGAGTGCCTTTTCTGCGGATAGAGACCGACTACAGCATGGAAGACATGGGTCAATTGAAGACAAGAGTAGGGGCCTTTTTAGAGATGTTACAGGCGAGGGCCCGTGCTTGATATCAGCCGGTATTGATATCGGGTCCAGATACATCAAATACGTACTTGCTGAAGACGGCAACATTATCGCAACGGAGAAAAAAGAGACTGGTCATGACCCTCTCGGAACCTGCCATAGTATCATTGCGCACTCCGCCCGTAAACGGCCTGAGCGCATAGTAGCGACTGGTTACGGGCGCTATTTGCTGGAGGTGCATGGAGATATTCATACTATTACGGAAATAAAGGCCGTCGCGAAGGGGGCAAGGGAGGTTTTCTCATCCTGCCGTACTATTATAGATATTGGCGGTCAGGACACTAAAGTGATAGCTCTTGACGGAAAAGGTATAGTATCAGGGTTTGAGATGAACGACCGATGCGCAGCCGGAACCGGAAGATTTCTGGAAATCATGGCCCGCACGCTTGGATTCTCTATTGATGAATTTGGCAGATCATGCAGCGTGCATAAGGACGTAACAAAGGCGATCAAAATAAATAGCATGTGTACTGTGTTTGCCGAGTCAGAGGTTGTAGGACTCATTGCCAAAGGTGTCCCAAGAGATGAGATAGCAGCCGCCATCCATGAGTCAATCGCCAGCAGGGTTATATCACTAGTCAAAAGGATCCGGATTAATGGGGGAGTTGTTTTTGCGGGTGGTTGCGCAATGAACCATTGCCTGGCAAAGTGTCTCTCGGAGCGTCTGCAGAAGCCGCTCCAGATAAGTGATCGTCCTGATATGCTTGCTGCTCTCGGCGCTGCCATATACGCTGCAAGCTAAACATATATCAAGATGAAGTCTTTCTTCCCGAAACGAGCACGTTGTCACCAAGAAGTTTATGCCTGAGCTTTTTGAACCCAGTTGTAGAGAGCCAGTGTTTCATTTCAGGCACTGAGTATGATCTGCCGCCGTGAGTGTTGACTAGCATATTCACTGAAAAAAGGGAGCCATGGACCGGTTTTGTTCGGCTGGCTTCGAGATAATGCTCCTGAATAACCAGAAGGCCATTATGATTTAAAGCCTTATATGCTTTCTTTAAGATTTTCATGTTATTTCCGGCAGAAAATGCGTGCAAAACCTGACTGGTAAATATAAGGTCATAACCCTCTCCGATATCATCGATCAAAAAGTCGCCTTCAATAAATGAAATATTGCTCAATCCGGCCTCGTCTATAATATCGGTTGCAATCGCTATGGTTGCTGGCAGGTCAAAGAGGGTGACTGAATCTACTTTACGAGCTATTTCTACCGAATAGGTGCCTGGCCCGCCGCCGAGATCAAGGGCTTTCTTAACTCCTCTTGTGTCTATCGCTCCGATGATATCTTTAGCCCTTGACATCGCAATATTATGCATTCCCCGTATAAATGCATCAGTTGCAAAGGCTTTTCTGGCCGGCAGTCCGGTTTTGACGATTTCATCCAGGTTTGACCAATTAGTCCAGAGGTTGTCGGCGTGGCGCAATATATCTCCCTGATAATAGGGCTTGCCGGATACCAGTAAATGGTTTGCAATAGCGGAGTTGCGGTACATATTTTTATTCTTTTTTAAGAGGCCCAAACCAGTTACGGCATCGAGCAAGATCTCGGTTGCCCTTGGATCTGCACTGGTTAAGCTTGCGACTTGGCTTGCGGTCTTCGCAGTCTTTAAGTGATCGAATATCCTGAGATTATTTGCGGTCAGCAGAACCCTGGCCTGCCAGTAACTGCCCCAAAGCTTGCGCAATGATTTGATCTCTTCCTGGATGTCCACGGATAACCCTCCGTCCTAAGCTAATGTAATAGTTTCCAGCGACAGGGTGGGAGGGATGAGCCAAAGGCTTTAAAGCGATACGTCTGAAGATTTTCATACCCGAAAATTAAGCGGAAACAGGGATGCGCGGGTGTTTGAATCTTCCAGGTCTCGAATGAATATGGTTTTAGCATCGCATTTTAAAGACTTTGAGGCATTCCTCCCATCCTGATAATATAATGTTAAGCCGATGTTCATTACAATTATTAAGAGTTATCTGATATACGCTTCCGTAACGTAAAGTCTCATCATCCGGTGCGTGTTGAAGTAATAAGCATTTTTCCCTATTGCATTAGCCATAATTCTTGCCCAAATTTTTTTATCAGCGTAAAAAGTAGGGATTATTGTTGATTCCAGCTTGTAGTAAAGGTCATCAGCGTCTCGAGCTGGGTCAGCCGGGACATCAGGCGAAGGACCTATAGCCCATCCTGTATAGTTTTCTATATGGCCTTCAATCCACCAACCATCCAACACGCTAAAATTCGGCACACCATTATGAGTCGCCTTCATGCCGCTGGTGCCGGATGCCTCATGAGGGCGCATGGGAGTATTTAACCATATATCAACACCGGAGATGATTTTAAGGGCGACATCCATATTGTAATTCTGAATAAACACAATTTTGATTCTGTCTTTCAGCCTTTCACCAATCTTTATGATCTGCTGGATCAGATCTTTGCCGGTTTCGTCCCTGGGATGGGCTTTTCCAGCATAAATTACCTGGATTCTGCCCTCGCCGATGCGGGCCAGTTTCTCCGGGTCGGAAAGCAGCAGATCAGCACGCTTGTAAGCTGTAGCACGGCGCGCGAAGCCGATAGTCAGTGTGTCGTAGTTCATTCCGGCCTGGGTTTCTCTGTTGACGAAGTCTATGAGATTTTTCTTCGCTTCCATATGCGCGCCCCATAGCTCTTCATCCGGTATCCGGCCCACTCTGACGAATATTTCAGGCTCATTGGCCCAGCCCGGAAGGTATTTGTCATAAAGCCGCTTAAAGCTATCGCATGTCCAGGTAAAAGAGTGAACGCCATTTGTTATTGCGTGGATTTCATATCCCGGAAACATGCCCTTCGATACTTCACCATGTTTTTTGGCGACGCCGTTTATATAGTTGCTAAGGTTGATCCCCAGTATTGTCATGTTAAGAGCTTTATGTCCTGAGAATTCTTTGATCACATGCATTGGGACGACTTCGGAATCGGTGATTATCTTTTCTGCAAGTTCATACGAGAATTTATCATGCCCTGCCTCAACTGGAGTATGAGTTGTAAATACACACAGGCTGCGGACTTTGTCAATGTCCCAGACTAGGCGTTCATCCCAAACGTCCTCAATGTTTCTCTTGAATCTCTTGAGAAGTTCGAGTGTCAACAGGCTGGAATGCCCTTCGTTCATATGATATTTCTTGATCTCGAACCCCAGTTGCTCCAGTATCCGTGTTCCACCAATTCCGAGGATTATTTCTTGCTTCAGCCTGTACTCCGAATCGCCTCCATACAGATGGAGGGTGAGCTCCCTGTCTTCAGGCGCGTTTTCCGGCAGGTCTGTATCAAGGAAGATAACGGGCAGTTTTCCACCGGTTGCACTTTCTACAACATACAGCCAAGGCGCTATCTGTACGTCTCGCGATGAAATACCCACTGTAATGCGCTCCGCAAGGCGAACCATGAAATCAGAAGGTTTCCAGTCGTCGGGCAGTTCCTTCTGCCTGCCGAATGGGTCGAGTTCTTGCCTGAAGTATCCTTTTTTAGTCAGAATAGAGACGGCAACCATGGGCAACCGCAAATCAGCTGCCGATTTGATCGTATCACCGGCTAGTATTCCGAGTCCGCCGCTATACGTCTTTATTTCATTCTTAAGGCCGATTTCCATGGAAAAATATGCTATTTTCGGCTCTTTAGTGAATTGTTCAATAGAATTATACTGCGTCATATTGCCTCCTTATCGACTATCAGCCAGGCGCGCTCTTTTAAGCAGTTCATTTAAAGAGGCTGATCCTTCTTCAGCTATATCGATAGTAAAATTATTTACATAAAGATCTATATGGCTATTTATCACATGAGTCGACAGCTCTTGCGAATATTTCTTGATGAAAGGCATGGCTTCGTCTCTATTGGAAAGGGCATATTTAACACTTTCCCTAATAAGATCCTGGATACGCTCAATCTTTGACCCGAGTGTTTTTTTCGCGACGATTCCACCTAAGGGAATTGGGAAGCCTGTCTCATTTTCCCACCATTCTCCAAGATCGACAGTTCTTGACAGGCCATATTCTTCATATGTGAATCTGCTTTCATGTATTATAAGCCCGGCATCCACTTTGCCGTCGCGAACTGACACGGGTATATCATAGAAAGGCATTGTAACAATCTTAGCCGGTTTTGTGTGAAATATCTTATCAAAGAAAAGCCTCAGCAGGAGATATGCGGTTGTCAGTTCACCCGGAATGGCAATGCTCTTGTCTCGCATCTCCATCACTGTACAAGGACTCTTGGATATTATCAAAGGTCCGCATCCGCGACCTAAGGCAGCTCCCGAACTTAAAAATTGATAATCGTCCTGGAGATGAATAAAGGCATGACAGGAAATCTTTGTGACATCAAGAGTGCGTTGCAATGCCAGGCGGTTGAGGGTCTCAACATCTTCAATTCGATATTTGATATCGAGACCGCGAGCCTCTATAACGCCATTTACTAGTGCATAAAAGATGAACGTATCATTCGGACATGGGGAAAACCCGAGCGTCAACATGATCTGGATTTTATCATTAAAAGGGTATAGGTTGCTACAGATCCCGACAACTCTAAGCTAATTTAGGTCTGCTGTATCCTCTAAGATGATAGATGGCCAGCTTTGATGACTTGTTCTGAGAATCAGGTAATCATGAAATGATAAAAAAGAGAGAAATAATTAAAAATTAGCTAATATAAGCTATTAAATTGCTATAATCACCAATAATTACCCAATTTCATCCTTGCCTGGACGCGTGGTTTCGCGATATATTAGCACTCATCAAGGTAGAGTGCTAATAACTTAATTAAAACCATAGGTAAAGGAGGCAGTTTATGAAGATTAAACCGCTCAAAGATAGGGTGGTAATCAAGTATTCCGAAGAAGAGATGGAGAAGACGGCCGGCGGGCTTTATGTGCCGGATGTAGCAAAGGAAAAGCCGCAAAAGGGATCTGTTGAAGCGGTAGGAGTAGACGTTAAAGAGGTTAAGCCCGGCAATACAGTGCTGTTTGACAAATATTCAGGGTCGAAGATCAAGCTTAATGATGTTGAGTATCTGATCGTTAAAGAAGAAGATCTGCTGGGAATCATCGAATAAGGAACAGGAGGATAATATAACTATGTCAGCCAAACAGCTTTTATTCAGCGATAATGCAAGGCAGCAAATCCTAAAGGGCATCACAGTTTTGAGCGACGCCGTCAAGGCAACTCTCGGCCCAAGGGGAAGGAATGTCATCATAGATAAGAAATTCGGCGCGCCGACGATTACCAAAGATGGCGTCACTGTTGCAAAAGAGATCGAACTCAAGGATCCCTATGAGAATATGGGCGCACAGCTGTTAAGAGAGGTTGCCTCTAAAACTTCTGATGTTGCCGGCGATGGCACAACTACGGCAACCGTCCTGGCGTATGCAATCTACAAGGACGGCATGAAGTATGTGACTGCAGGTGCAAATTCCATCGATATAAAGAGAGGAATCGACAAAGCGGTCGAGATTGTAATCGGCGAGTTAAAGAACATGTCCAAACCTGTTGTTGAGAAAAAGGAAATAGCCCAAGTTGGCACCATTTCCGCCAACAACGACCCTTCAATCGGAGAGCTTATAGCCGAAGCAATGGATAAAGTTGGAAAGGACGGAGTAATCACGGTCGAAGAAGCCAAGAGCATGGCAACGACCCTTGACGTCGTCGAAGGCATGCAGTTTGACAGGGGATATGTATCTCCGTATTTCATAACTGATGCTGATCGGATGGAGTGCATTTTGGATGATGCATTTGTCCTCATTCATGATAAGAAGATATCTAGCATGAAAGACCTTCTTCCCATTCTTGAGCAGACGGCTAAGATGGGCAAGCCGCTTCTTATCGTTGCAGAAGATGTCGAAGGCGAAGCTCTCGCAACTCTCGTTGTAAATAAACTGCGCGGAACCATCCAGGTGTGTGCTGTTAAGGCCCCCGGCTTCGGCGACAGAAGGAAGGCGATGCTGGAGGATATCGCGGTTCTTACAGGCGGTCAGGTTATCACCGAAGATCTTGGCCTGAAGCTGGAGAATGTGAAGATCCAGGATCTCGGAAGAGCAAGGAAGATTAATGTTGAGAAGGAAAACACAACAATAGTCGAGGGAGCCGGAGACCCGTCCAATATACAGGGCAGGGTTAAACAAATTAAGGCTCAGATTGAGGAGACTACTTCTGATTACGACAGGGAAAAACTCCAGGAGAGACTTGCAAAACTAGTTGGCGGTGTTGCTGTCATCAATGTGGGCGCCGCTACCGAGGCTGAGATGAAGGAGAAAAAGGCCCGTGTCGAAGACGCTCTTCATGCAACCAGGGCGGCTGTAGAAGAAGGTATCGTGCCTGGTGGAGGAGTTGCACTCATCAGATGTATTAAATCTCTCGATAAGACGAAGCTCGATCATGACCAGCAGATCGGCGTTAATATCATAAAGAAATCACTCGAAGAGCCGATCAGGCAGATCGTAACCAACGCCGGCCTCGAGAGCTCGATCATCGCCGAGAAGGTCAAGGCTGCCAAGGACTCTAACTACGGCTATGACGCTTACAGCGAAGAGTACACCGATATGATCAAATCTGGTATCATCGATCCTACAAAGGTTACCAGGACTGCACTTCAGAACGCCGCTTCGGTTGCCGGGCTTATGCTCACGACAGAAGTGATGATTACGGAAATCCCGGAGGAAGAGAAAAAGATGATGCCTCCTATGCCCGGCGGCGGGATGGGAGATATGTACTAAGAAGCGCAGAAGCAAGAAAGTAATGCAATCTAAAGGGGTGGGTGTCAAGCCCGCCCCTGTATTTTTTGTCCGTTCCTATCTATGGTATTCTAAACAATATGCTCAAATCGACCAGAAGTGTTCTAGTAGCCATATTTTTTATTTTCCCTATCTACATTATGATTCAGCTTTTTGTGCCTGTGTATGACAGCCCGACCGCTATCGAGGTTGAGATACCGCAGGGGGCAACATATAAGAATGCAGTCGATATACTTGCTGCCAACAAGCTTATAAGGGATAAATTTGTTTTTATTGCTCTTGGTAAGATTTCTGGTGTGGATCGCAAAATGAGGGCGGGTTACTATAATTTCTGGAGCAGGATATCCCCATTCGATGTATTTCAGCAGTTGCGAAAAGGGAAGATCATCGAATATGAGATTACCATTGTTGAGGGTGACAGTCTGCGCGAAATAGCCGATAAATTGCGGGAAAAAAAATTTGCTTCTGCTGACGCATTTGATGCGATCGCAAAGGATCCGGAGCTTTTGTCCTCACTGGACATCGATGCCCCGAGCATTGAAGGCTATCTTTTCCCCGAGACCTATAAGCTTCCTAAGGGAGCCCAGCTTGCAGATATCATCAAACTGATGGTTGGAAAACTTCGGGCCTCTTACACTAACGAGATGAAAATGGCAATGGCTCAAAGCGGCTGGTCTGAGAATGAGATCTTGACGCTGGCTTCAATAATAGAGAAAGAGGCTGAAACAGATGAAGAGAGGCCTGTAATATCTGCAGTATATAAAAACAGGCTGCGCATGGGCATGCCACTTCAGGCCGATCCGACAGCTATTTATGGTATTAAGAGCAGCAAGGTAAAAATTCTGAGCAGCGATCTGCGAAACCGCACACCATATAATACTTATTTCATAAAGGGGTTGCCTCCGGGCCCGATAGCTTCGCCGGGGCTGAAGTCCATTGAAGCAGCTCTTCACCCGGCTAAAGTGCCATATGTGTATTTTGTTTCGAGGGGTGACGGAAGCCATATCTTCACTACTTCATATGCAGAGCATAATGAAGCTATCAGGCAAGTCAGAACATCATCTGAGCCGGCAGCTAATATGCGAGAAATAATTCATCATGATCAGGCGCAGACAAACTAGACAGATACATGTTGGCAGCGTTGCTATAGGCGGAGACGGCAAGATATCCGTTCAGTCTATGACAAAGACAGACACACGCGATATCGCCGCTACAGTGGCCCAGATCAGGTCTCTGGAGGCCGCTGGATGCGAGATAGTTCGTCTTGCCGTTGTAAATGAAGATGCAGCGAGGGCTTTAGGCGATATCAAACAGCAAACTGATATGCCGATGATCGCCGATATCCATTTTGACTATAAGCTTGCACTGGAATCGATCAGGCAGGGGGTCCACGGTCTTAGACTCAATCCAGGCAATATTGGTGCTGAGTGGAAAATAAAAGAAGTTGTAACGGCAGCAAAGGATCATCAAATACCAATCCGTATAGGGGTTAATGCCGGGTCTCTCGAAAAAAATCTATTAGCGCGGTTCGGACATCCGACGCCTGAGGCAATCGTTGAAAGCGCAGAGGGCCATATAAGAATTCTTGAAGATCTCGGATTTGGCAATATTAAAGTGTCTCTGAAGGCTTCCAATGTAATGATGACAGTAGATGCGTACAGGCTTTTTTCCGAGCGGCATGATTATCCAGTACATATCGGCATCACTGAAACTGGCCCGACATTTCCTGGCGCTGTCAAGAGTGCTGTTGGTCTTGGGATACTGTTATCGGAGGGTATCGGAGACACGATGAGAGTTTCTCTGACCGCAGAGCCTGAAGAAGAGGTCCGCGTTGCGTATGAAATACTGCGGGCATTAGGCATAAGGAGGCGCGGCGCCGAGATCATTTCCTGCCCTACATGCGGACGCTGCCAGGTTCATCTCCAGCCTATTGCACAGGAGGTAGAGCTGGCGCTCAGGTCTATAGATAAGCCGATATCAGTCGCAGTTATGGGTTGTGTTGTGAACGGCCCTGGGGAAGCACGGGAAGCGGATTTCGGGATTGCAGGCGGCAAGGGAATGGGGCTGCTCTTCAGGAAGGGCGAAGTCGTCAGGAAGGTAAGAGAAGAGGAAATGCTGAAGGCCCTGATGGAGCTGATAAAGGAAGAGCGATAAGGCTAAGCTATCCATAATGAATTGAGATATAAGTTTAGGCTGAAGCATTCGGAATTACCGCGCTGAATTAGTATTTTTGTGCCGGGAGGCAGGTTGATCAAGAAAATAATATTATTTCGCTGTGGCTGGGTAATTGCCCTGCCTGCTTGCGCGGCCCTGAGAACCCAGACAGCACGCTCATTCCAAACGCTTCAGTATAAACAGGCTTATAATGCTCACCCTTGACACGATACTCGATGTTCAAATCTACCAGCACAAGGCGGGATACAGGTTCTCGGCTGATGCAGTGCTTCTTGCTTCTTTTGTCGATATGCCCCGCGTCAAGAAGATTGCTGACTTCGGCGCAGGGTCGGGCATCATAGGAATTCTTCTCGCAAAAAAATATCCTGCTGCCGATATTGCGCTTGTCGAACTTCAGAAAAGCCTTGTAACGCTGGCCGAAAAAAACGTTGTTCTGAATCATCTAAGAGAAAGAATTAAGGTTGTACATGCAGATATCAAGGGTCTGAAACTAGGGAGACTGCATTCTTATGACCTGGTTGTGTCCAATCCGCCGTTCAGAAAAACGAAGACCGGCCTGATCAGCCTGTCTGATGAAAAAGCGATTGCCAGGCATGAATTGAACCTGCCTATCTCGGCCCTTATGAAATCGGCGTTGTCTATGCTCAAGCACCATGGCAGGTTGTGTATCATACACCTGCCGGAACGTATGGCCGAAATTATGGCATCTATGAGACTACACT
The DNA here is from genome assembly GCA_035319125.1 of Dissulfurispiraceae bacterium. GTDB lineage: Bacteria > Nitrospirota > Thermodesulfovibrionia > Thermodesulfovibrionales > Dissulfurispiraceae > Fen-1308. The sequence continues at coordinate 103,936 of DATHDG010000011.1, forward strand.
ATCTTGAACCTAAAAGGATTCGCTTTATTCATTCCAATATTGAATCCGACGCAAAGATGGTGCTTATTGAAGCAGTGAAGGAAGGCAAGACAGGCCTGATAGTTGAGAGACCGCTATATCTATACGATAATAGCGGCACGTATACCGATGAGGTGCGGGCTATCTACGGCAGGTCATTATCTTAGATATTACTTAATATTCAATTCAAAACTGACTGCAATGAAGCATCTACAATTTCTCTCATCACATCAAACTGGGAGATCGCTTTTGTGCTGCATACTTCGCATATGCCGTCACCAAACGCGACGTTATTATATTCCAGGCTTAACCCGCTTTTTTCTTCCCAGTGCCCCACATCATTTCGCAATCTTCCGCACCGTATGCACTTTGTTATAAGAATCCTTATCGTATTGATACCGCACCTCCAGCGAAGAAATATTTTCATGCGTTCCAGTATAGTCTTTCAGTTATTTAATCTAATTCTGCCGTTTCTCATTTCATCAAATCAGATGCGAAGAGTGCTGTATATCAGTTCAATGCTTAATGGTTTCCTGATATATCCGTTAACTTTCGAATCATCCAGTATATTTTGTACTTCACGTGGTTCCTTTTCGGACATCGCAAATATTTTTGTGTCGGGATAATAATATTTTGTGTAGTATATCAGCTCAAAATTGCGCATAACCGGTACATTGAGCGCGGTCAAAAGGATATTCACAGTACACGTCTTAAGAACTTGCGCAGCAGCTTTTCCTGTTTGAGTTGTATAGACATTATAGTGCTTGGCGCAGAGCGCAAAACTATAAGAAAGCTGGGCCAGCACGCCTGGGTCTTCATCCGCTATCAGAATACTGGAAACACCATTATAGAGGCGTGTTTGATTCAGGCTATGAAGCAAGTTGGGCTGATCGTTTAAAGAACTGTCCTCTCTTATGCCTAACATGTCATCCGCCATTTGCGGATTCATATTTGCCCCCATTTGCACTGATGCCCGTCGGCTTATGACTCTTGAGACGCTTAGTAATGCCCGAGTACGAATAATCATTCATGGCAACGCGCTTGAGGAAAACAGGACACGCACAATAAGTATCCTTGAAACATAGGCGGCCCAGTTCATCAATACCAGGCACACGCTTGTCGGCTGCGGCGTCGCACATGCCAAAGTTATATTTATTCTTAAAGTAAGGGCAGATCATAATTAAACCCCCTAGTGAACCGATCTCAAAAACAATCGTATTTTAAGTTTAGCTGTTGAATGGATAATAAGATATAAGCGAATTACTGAAAATAATGTAAGACTGGAACATTCTAAATGTAAGTATTAACCCTACGCTGCAGAAAGTAGGAACAATATTGTCCGGACTCAATGACAATTCACAGAGACAAAGGTATCTTATGACTTTTCATCCAGAGGTAATTAATCTCCATACCGGATTACATGCAAAAAATAGATCACAAATGGGCGAGACTGCTGCTGCTCTTAGACAGCGCCGAGAATGCCGAATTGTTCAGAGAGTTTGGATAGTGCTGCGAACTTTGCGCTCTCCATAACTACTGTTGTTCCGACAACTTAAATCGGGCAAATGCCCTTATGCTGACAGGCTTCTTCCTTCTTTCTTGCTTCGACTCTCGCCTGCTTTCTCCTCATTGCTTCGAGATTCCGCCTTTGTTCAAGATCAGATTCTATTATTAACCCGGGCACAGGCTTGGGCTTGCCATTTTCGTCCAAAGCAACAAAGGTAAGATAAGCAGAGGCAGTATGCCTCACTTCGCCGGTAAGGTAATTTTCAGCTTCCACGCGTACGCCTATTTCCATTGACGACTTGCCGACCATGTTGAGGCTGGCCCTGAGGAAGAGCACATCTCCCACGAAGACAGGGTGATGGAACTCCAGGCGGTCGATTGAAGCCGTTACCGCGTTGCACCGCGCGTGCCTGCTGGCAACGACTGCGGCTGCCGAGTCGATAAGTTTCATTATGACACCGCCGTGCACATTGCCGGCCGGATTTGTGTCCTGGGGAAGCATGACCTGAGCCATTGTTACGCATGTTTCCGAAACGGTTTTATCTTTCATTACTAACCTCCACTGGTATATTTGAGGGAATTGAAAATATGAAGGTGCTGCCTTTGCCTACTGAGCTTTCCACCCGAATGCGACCTCCGTGCAATTCAACTATATTCTTGCAAATGCTAAGACCAAGACCTGAGCCGCCCCTGTTTTCCTGATCGATCTGACTGAACGGCATGAATAGCTTTTCTTGGTTTTTGGGTGATATTCCCGCCCCTGTATCTGCAATGCTGAACTCTGTCGCCGATTCTTTTGAGGTAACCCGAATAGTGATCATGCCTCCATCATTAGTATGCCGCACTGCATTGTTTAAAAGATTTAGCAGTACCTGCTTCAGCCTTAATTTGTCAGCCATGATTGTCTCAGGTGCTGAATTAGTTTCAGTCACGATTCTAATACCGCTCTTTTCAGTTGCAGCACAAATCAGATCCAGAGATTCTTTGATAATTGCAACGACAGGAATTCTCTCGATTTTGAGTTCAAGTTTCCCTGCCTCGATTTTGGAGAGATCTCGTATGTCATTTGTAAGATGCAATAGATGTAAGCCGCTTTCGTTTATGTATTTTATGTATTCAAGCTGTGATGCTGAAAGTGAGTGCGTGCAATCATCCATCAGAAATTCAGAAAATCCGATAATGGAATTAAGGGGCGTCCTCAGTTCGTGACCGATGTGCGTCAGAAATTCCGACTTTGCGTAGCTGGCCGCTTCTGCTTTCTCCCGATCCAGCTCGACTTCCGCCGCCTTCTTGCGCTCGGAAATATCCCGCACTGTAACCAGGATCCGTTGCTGCCTCTCTATGAGTGCCGGTTTCATGTTGACTTCAGTCCAGAATAGTTCACCGTTATGCTTCTTGCACAGCCACTCAAATAGCTGAGGGCCATCTGTGCCACATGCTCTAATCTTTCGTACCGCTTCCTTCTGGTTGAAATCCGGCCCTCCGGCGCTTATGGCCCCCACATCGAGCTTAAGCGCTTCTTCGTACGTATAACCATACAGCTCGCACATGCGCTGGTTAACATCCTGTATGACTCCGGTGACCGGATCATGGAGGAAAATCGCGTCATTCACTGAATCAAAAATTGTCCTGAACCTTGTTTCGCTTTCGCGCAGCGAATCTTCGGCCATTTGCCGCGCAGCGGCATAGCGGTTTATCAGCCAATATAAAAGCAGAGATGTGATGGCCACATAGAGCCATCCCTTCAGGATGCTCAGCGATGCGAAAACTCCCGTATTAAAGGAAATCTGAGAAAGAAGAATGTCGGAGAGAAGAATCCATAAACTGCCGATTGCGGCATAGATAAGCGCTATACTTAGTGGAGTGAGGGAGCTACTGCTACGGTGCCCCTGAGTACTGAATTGATCTTTGGAATTTATAGGCATGTCATTACATATTATAACAGGATTCAGTGCTGACTGAAGGTATAGATATGTTTTAACAGTGCATGTTAAGTCATTGACTTTACCTTGAGCATCAATTAATTTACATATATGCTGTCCTTTATACTCAGGCGTCTGCTGCTGATGGTGCCACTTATATTCGGCATTACCCTTGTCAGTTTCACGGTGATACATCTTGCGCCCGGTGGGCCTGTAGAGGTTGAGACTGAAATGTCGCTAAAGACCTCGGTGCAGGCGCGTGAAAACCTCAAGAAACTCTATGGTCTGGACAAGCCGCTTCATGAACAATACATTGACTGGTTGATGCGTTTTGTGCGTCTTGACTTCGGGAAATCATTTGTAGACGGCAAGAAGGTGATCAACAAGATTGGCGAACGCGTCCCTGTTACTGTAGCCATAAATATACTTTCACTTCTTGTAACTTTCTGCTTAGCCGTTCCTATAGGCGTTTTGTCTGCCGCGCGCCAGTTTTCCCTCCTGGACAGGCTTACAACTGTATTTGTTTTTGTCGGATTCTCTGCACCGTCGTTCTGGGTGGCGCTTCTGAGCATGTATCTGTTTGGGCTGACTCTGGGATGGTTGCCGATATCGGGCATTCAGAGCCTTGATGTTTCCGGTATGTGGTGGATGGAAAGGTTGGCGGATTGGGCAAAGCATCTTGTACTTCCGCTCTTGATCGGTTCATTGGGCGCTCTCGCCGGACTGAGCCGATATAGCAGATCGAGCATGCTTGAGGTGATCCGGCAGGATTATATAAGGACAGCCCGAGCCAAGGGACTAAGGGAGTCGCGAGTTATTGTACTCCATGCCATGAAAAATACACTTATGCCTATCATTACCATACTTGGCCTGGCGGTGCCGGGATTCATAGGCGGCTCGGTAATTATGGAGACAATCTTTGCGATTCCTGGAATGGGGCAGCTCTTTTTTCAGTCTGCCATGTCTCGTGATTATCCGACCATAATGGGGATATTGGTTATAGGAGCTGTTCTTACATTGATTGGTAACTTTATGGCAGATATCTCTTATGCCCTGGCTGACCCGCGGATCAGGGTCGGCAATGAGCAATAATGATAGCCGTCATATGGCGAAGATTCAAAAGGAACCGCCTCTCTGTGGCGGGGCTGGCAGTCATTTTTTTTATTGCAGCTGTGGCGATTGCCGCACCAATTGTTGCACCTTATGATCCATTTGCGATAGACGTTTATAACGTTATTACTGCTCCTTGTTCCGACCATCTGCTGGGGACTGACGAGCTTGGCCGCGACATACTGTCCAGAATGATATGGGGCAGTCGCGTTTCTCTTTCTGTAGGATTCGTGGCGGTTGGCATTGCGACTGTTATAGGCATTATAGTCGGGGCCGCTGCCGGTTATTACGGAAAAGTCTGGGATGCAACTCTCATGCGTTTTGTCGACATAATGCTCTGCTTCCCAACGCTGTTTCTAATCCTTGCAATTATTGCTATTATCGGGCCAAGCATATGGGTGATAATGGTTGTGATAGGGATTACGGGCTGGATGGATGTGTCACGGCTGGTAAGAGCGGAGATGCTCTCATTGAAGGAAAGAGACTTTGTGTCAGCGGCAAGGGCTGTGGGAGCCGGCGACTTGCGGATTATCTGCAGACATATTCTGCCCAATGCTTTATCTCCGGTGTTTGTGTCGGCGACACTTGGAGTCGCCGGTGCGATATTGACAGAGTCAGGGCTGTCATTCCTTGGGCTTGGAGTGCAGCCGCCCAATGCAAGCTGGGGGAATATTCTGTCGTCGGGAAAAGATTATATAACTGTGGGAGCCTGGTGGCTGTCCTTCTTTCCGGGTATCGCCATATTGGTTACGGTGCTGAGCTATAATCTTGTCGGTGAGGGACTGAGAGACGCGCTTGACCCAAGGCTCTGGCGTTCAGATAAATGAAATGAGAGATATCTCCGACCTGCCTGATCCGGAACGTGCCCGCAAAAATATCGAGTCGCTGTTATCGGCCCACCCGGGCACGAGAGAACGCGTGGATGAGCATTACAATAGGATAGCAGCGCTCTTTTCTTACAGCCAATTTCTAGCCAATTATTCAGTGCAATATCCTGATGCGCTTTTTGCGGCGCTTGACGGTATAAACAATCCTCTTGACATCCATATCCTTGCCTGTGAATTGCAAGAATCATTGAGCTCATGCAGATCGGTTGGAGAGGGGATGAGGGCGATACGTCGGTTTCGTAAAGACAAGCAGTTAAGGATCACACTCAGAGACATTCTGCATATAGCGGATCTTCCTGAGATAATGCTTGAGATGAGTAGTCTCGCTGATGTAATCCTCAGACAATCGCTTGAATTCGTCGAATCCTTTCTGATGCAGAGGTACGGCAGTCCGGAAAACAATGCTTTCAGTGTGATTGCCATGGGCAAATTGGGAGCCGATGAGTTGAACTTCAGCTCGGATGTGGATGTCATATTTGCATATAGAGACGAAGGGGAGACCTCTGGAGTATCGTCGATTCCTGGAGTCATTATGAACCGCGTGTCGGCATTCGAGTATTACATTAAGCTTGCGGAGGAATTAACTAAATTCGTCTCGTCAAATACTGAGGACGGTTTTGCTTATCGCGTGGACCTAAGATTAAGGCCGCAGGGACAACGAGGCAGTCTAGCCTTATCTTTGAGAGGCTATGAGGATTATTACGAATCCTGGGGACAGCTCTGGGAGAAGGCAGCGCTTCTGCGGGCAAGACCCGTAGCCGGGGACGAAAAGCTGGGTTCTGACTTTCTCTCCATGATCGAGCCGTTTATTTATCGTAAATATCTCGACCTCGAAACGATCGATGAGATAAAGCGCATGAAGTCTCAGGTCGAGCAGCTCAAGAGCGGAACTTTTAGCCGGGATATAAAGAGAGGATATGGCGGTATAAGGGAGATAGAGTTCTTTATACAAATATTCCAGCTTATTTACGGCGGCAAAGTGCCGGCTCTCCGTGAGCGGAGCACTCTCAAAGCGCTGCATCGCCTGGTGCAGAAAGGGCTTATAGGCTATGATGACCTTGGCCATCTCACTGACAATTATCTTTTCCTGCGCACTCTCGAACATCGTATTCAACAAATGAATGACTTGCAAACCCATAGCCTGCCTGTCGGCGACGTTGAACTGGACATTTTGGGTAAGAAAATGAATTTTTCGGGCAGACAAGATTTTATGGCAGGGCTCGATAAAAGAAGAAAGAAGGTTCGGGAGATATACGATTCTCTTTTTTATATGCGCCAGGACAACAAGGCTTCGACGAATGAAGAAGCAGGCAATGATGTAATGAGCCGTATATTCTGGGATGTCGAAACGCCGATCAAACAATGCATGAGCGAGGAGCTTTCAAATCGTGGGGTTAGGGATACTGACAGGGCTATCAACCACTTAATGCAGATTCGCAACAATATATATCATTTCCAGACCATAAGAGGCAGGAGATTACTTGAAGAAATCGTGCCGATGTTTGTGGACAAGGCGCTTAATAGCGGCAACCCGGATGCAGCCTTGCTGCAGCTTGTCGGATTTTCCGGGCTTTTGGCTGCGAGCGAATCGTATCTTGACACTATAATCCAGAGGCCTGAAGCAGTGGACGCTTTGAGTTTTGTGTTTTCTCACAGTGAGTATTTGTCCAAGATAATAATGAGTAATCCCGAATATATGGAAACACGGCTGGAGGGGCAGAGCAGGAGAAAGACACTTGCCTTTTCTGAGGCAGAGCTTGATCTACTCATAAACAGAAAGGGCGAATCATCTGCAATTCGGCTTTACAGACGGCTTGAGGAGATAAGGCTTGGTATTCTTTTCCTGAATGGCGCGATAGATGTAGTGCGCCTCATGAAAGGTATCAGTACCGTAGCGCAGTCAGTTCTTTCGGTAATCATGCGTCGCTATGGAATGCCATTTGTTGTAGTTGGTTTTGGTAAGCTAGGGGGTGGAGAAATAATTTTCAACTCCGATCTGGACCTTGTCTTTGTCAGTCTAGGAGAGCCGCGCCTGGAAGATATAAAAGACGCTGAAGTCCTTCTAAAGCTTCTAATGTCATATACTAAAGACGGCGTTGCGTATAAGGTGGACGTGCGGCTAAGGCCTGACGGCAGCAAAGGACCGCTTGTAAATTCGATTGCCGGGATTACCAATTATTATCTCAAGAGCGCTCAAATATGGGAGCTTCAGGCCTTGCTAAAAGCACGTCCATTGAGCGGAGAACGAAAGGCCGCGCAGAATTTTGCTAAGGTAAGGAAGAAGGTTTTGATAGAGAGGGTGAATGAAATTTCCATTGAAGATATCAGGCATATGCGTGAAAGAATCCAAAGGGAACTTTCCAGGGATGCTGTCGCATCTGGTCTTTATGACATTAAACTTGGACAGGGCGGTATTGAAGAACTCGAATTCGCGATTCAATATCTGCAATTGAAAAGTTGTCCCAGGAACTCGACCATACTGGTACAGAATACACTTGATGCCATAGGCAGACTGGCTATTGCAGGAGTCATTACACAGGCTGACGCTTTTGAGCTAAAGGAAATTTATATATTCCACAGGACAATTGAGACTGTGCTTAGGCTTAGGAGCGAAACTCTGCTTAAAGAAGGCAGCGATACCTGGCGAAGTGCTGCCCAACTTTCCGGCGTTACTGAAGAGAAGCTTTTCGAGGCGCTTAATGCTAGGAGAAAATGGGTTAGAGATTTTATGGACAAGATTGCTGATTGACTCATGTCGCAGATTTATAGCAGCGTCATTTGTCTTATATATGCATGGTTCATATAATTGAAAAATATAACGCCATTGCGATGTTATAGATATCTAATTGAACGGAGGCTGATATGGGAATTATCGTGAGGATTATGTTTGCAGTTGTATCTATCGTTCTTTATGCGCAGGCTGCTTTTGGTGCACCGAATATGCAGGATGGACTTTGGGAAGTCACGACTACAGTAGAGATGAAAGGTATGCCTGCCGGCATGATGAAGCCTATGACGCATACCACCTGCATAACCCGCAAGGATTCAGTACCCGCAAAGCCGCCCAAGTCAGACTGTAAGATGTCAGATATGAATTCGTCGGGAAACACAGTTTCATGGACTATCACCTGCCCAGAATCAATTAGCAAAAGCACTATCACATATGCCGGCACAACATTTGAGGGCACGACTGAAACTTCCGGCAATAGAGGCGGTGAAAAAATGCATATGAAAAGCAGGATGAAGGGAAAGAGAATCGGACCGTGTAAATAAAGGGAATCCAGTGCCAAACAGATTGAAGCATTCAGACAGCCCGTACTTGCTCAAGGCCGCTGAGCAGCCGGTGGACTGGTTTGAGTGGGGCGAAGAGGCCTTCGATGAAGCAAGAAGGCGTGATTGCCCAATATTGCTTTCCGTAGGTGGAGTGTGGTGCCATTGGTGTCATGTCATGGCACACGAGAGTTTTGAAGATGCTGAGATCGCAAAGTTGATCAACGATCATTTTGTTCCCATAAAAGTTGACCGTGACGAGCGGCCGGACATTGACAAGCGGTACCAGGAGGCAGTTATCCATATCAGCGGATCGGGCGGGTGGCCTCTTACGGCATTTCTGACACCTGAAGGCAAGATATTTTTTGGCGGCACATATTTCCCCCCGGAAGAACGATGGCATAAACCGGGGCTCAAGATGCTTATCGTGAAGCTTGCCGAGTTGTATCATAAAGACAGACATCGCATTGAAGAGGCCGCAAATGAGCTCTATAACAATATCCTGATTAATGCTTCAATTGACACCAGATCTTCAATTGATGAAATGATAATCGGCAAGGGAATTTCGTCTCTGCTTGCTGCGGTTGATCGGGATTACGGAGGATTGGGCAAGGCCCCTAAATTTCATCACGCCTCTGCTTTTGAATTTCTCATCAACTATAACTTTTTTGAGAAAAATGAAGAAATTGGCAGGGTAATAGTCGGTGCCCTGGATGCTATGGCCAAAGGTGGAATTTATGATCATCTTCTCGGAGGTTTTTTTAGATACTCAACAGATCAAAGCTGGAACATTCCGCATTTTGAAAAGATGCTTTATGACAATTCTGAGTTGCTTAAGCTTTATGCAATAGCTTACAAAGTATTCGGGAAGGAGCTTTATCGCTCAACGGCAGCAGGAATTGTCGACTATTACATAAAATATGGCTGCGATGAAAAAGGAGCTTTTTTTACGTCGCAGGACGCTGACATAGGGATTCTGGACGAAGGAGGCTATTACGCTTTTTCCGAGGATGAACTTCATCACATACTTACACGTGATGAATACAATGTAACGAGTTTGCACTTTGGAATTGGAACTGTGGGCGCGTTGCATCACGACGAATCCAAACATGTTCTTTTTCTGAACGCTACGCCGCAACAGATCGCAACACGGATAAATAAGACAATTGATAATGTGATTACTTTGATAGGGTCGGCTAAGGGGAAGATGCTGCAGTACCGCGAACAGAATCGGGAAATGCCATATATTGACAAGTCCGTCTATTCTAACTGGAACGGTCTGATGATCGAAGGCCTCTGTGTTGCAGGTAATATGCTTGGGATAGATGAATATAAAAAAATAGCTGAAAGAGCTGCGCTAATAGTGCTTGATGAATATTATCATGATGGGTGGATTCTACACAGGAAGGGAATCGACGGGTTTTTAGAGGATTATATCTTCTTTGCAAGCGGACTTGTTGAACTGTTCCAGGCGACACAAAACAACAAATATCTCAGAGTTGCTGCTGAATTGGCTGATAGTGCTATCGAATTGTTCTGGGACAACGAAGCCTGGGGTTTTTTCGATGCAATGCCGGGAGAAAAGGGGTATCTCGGCATTGGTCAAAAGAATATCCAGGATGCACCGGTCAGATCGGCAAACGGCGTGGCTCCGCGCCTCTTGACTCAGCTTGGAGATATCACCGGTGTCGAAAAGTATATGGATTACGCGGAAAAGTCTTTGAAGGCCTTTGTACTGCTGGCACATGAGCATCCGACTATGTCATATTCTTATCTTGCGAGCACTCATGCGTATTTCTCCGGGACATATAAGGTCGAGACATCTCATTTTCTGCAACAAGCACTCGAGGATTTTAGGCCTTATAAACTTGTGATAAGGAAAGATATCGATGGAGCGCTCATATGCGAAAAGAATACATGCAAAGTATTCGACAAGTATCCCATGAGTGGCTAGCACTACGAGCTTAGTTTCACTCCCTCGTCCAGTTTTACGCCTTTGATTTTGGCGCGCGTGAAATTTGCGCCGGTAAATGTGGCCCCGCGAAGATCTGCGTCTGTCAGATCCGCTGCCGTCAAGTTAGCATTAATTAATTCTGCATTTCTCATGTCCGTGCCGGAAAGATCAGCTCCGGTTAAATCAGCCTTGGTCAAAACAGAATTATTCAAATTGGCACCTGACAGACTTGACCCGGAAAAATTAGCCCCAAAGGCATTCACATGGCTCATAAGCGACCCTGAAAAATCGGATGCGCTTGCTTCCGACTGTTGAAGATTAGCCCCTGTGACTGATGCATCTCTGATGACCGCACCAGCAAGATTTGAGAGGCTCAGGTTAGCCTTGGTCAATACCGCATTGTTAAGACTTGCGCCGATCATTATCGAAAAGCTTAAATCTGCTTCAGTAAGATTGCAGCGTTTCAATAATGCGCCGGTTAGATTGGCAACAGAAAGATTAGCCGCGGTCAGACTACTGCCTGAGAGGTCAGCCTTTACAAGTACTGTTTTGCTGATATTAGTTCTATTCAGGTTTGAATCAGCTAATATGACAGTGCTGAGATCCAATTCGCTTAGGTTAATATCTGAGAGGTCAGTGCCGGACATATCGGTGCCTGTTGCTATAATTTCTAATACAAGGCTTCTGGTCAACTTTTTCATATGACCAGTATATAACGGCTTCCCAAGGTAGGCAATAGCATTTATTGAAATCATATTGCTCCAGGTGATAATATGACATAATGTTACTTAGTAAGTGTTTGTGCATTGTGGGAGATAGTGATGATTAAAACATTCCGGATGCGTCTCATGCTTCTGTTCACTGTATGTTTCGCAGCTATATTTTTATTGGCAGCCATCGTTGCATATACCGAATATAAGAGCAGCCTTTACGATACGGCAGATTGGGCGCTTCTGAGGTTGGCCAAAGATGCATCGGAAGGCAAGCTGGATGCAGACCATATTGAGAGAGGGCAGGAGATAATAAAGAAAGTCGAGACAGATTACCACCAGATCAGCCGTCATAACGGCACAGCAGTTGTCGGCTCTATCAGCAGCGTTTCTCAAAAATGGCCGGTTAATATGGACAAACTGCAAAAAGCGCTTAATGGCAAGCCATCCTATGACACAGTTGATTCTAAGGGAGAGAAGATAAGGGTCATCTACTTTCCTGCCGGCAAGGACGAGGTCCTGAGGATGGGCATATCCCTTGAGGACATAAAGAAACATCTTGAAAGTCTGAACCGTCTTATTATTGTATTTCCTGTAGTGCTGATGGTCCTTTCTTGCCTTATGGGCTGGCTTTTTGCCAGCTTGGCCGTGGCCCCGGTTGTGAAGCTCCGGAAGCAGGCTGAAGAGATCATACGATCCAGAACTGCTGAGAAGATCAACATCGGCCGGAAAGGACTAGAAATCGATTCAATTGTAGGCATGTTCAACAGCATGATCGAGGATATCCATTCTTCTCTGGAAGCTCATAAGCGTTTTACATCAGATGTCGCTCACGAAATACGTTCGCCGTTGACATCACTTATCGGCAACACAGAAGTCACTCTCAGGCGCAAGAGATCTGCTGAAGAGTATGAGGATCTTTTGCGCAATAATCTGACGGATCTCCTAAGACTTTCCCGCATCACGGACAATATACTCTTTCTCACTAAAGTGGACAACCATATTCTGGAATTGAGAAAACAGAGGTTTGACCTTAATGATTTTCTTAGAAATATAGTTGACCGATTCAGATTCAAGGCTGAACGCGGAGTCATAACCTTAATTGAGAGATATGAAGAGCGACAGATTGAACTGTACGGCGATGTTAATCTTCTTGAACAGGCTTTCTCCAATCTCATCGATAACGGTATCAAATATACTCAGCGTGGTGGAACTGTTGCAGTAGGATCGAGCTTAAGCGATTCGATGGTGCGAGTCACGATAAGCGATTCAGGTGTTGGAATACCTAAAGAAGAAATACCGCATATTTTCGACAGGTTTTATCGTGGTGAAAAAGAAACTGTGAGAGCTGTAGGCACAGGGCTTGGTTTGTCTATTACGCAGTGGATCATCAAGGCGAACAACGGCAATATTTCTGTAAACAGCAAAGTTGGCGAGGGTAGTGAATTTACTGTTGAGTTTCCTCTAGCAGAGCAGCGTCAGTAATAGTTTGATTATTTTTCCAGTATGGGCTGGAAAGGTCTTCGAAAGCTGTAAGAGCGGCGACTGATCCCTGTCCTACTGCAACTACGATCTGCTTTACCCCTCCTGTAATATCACCGGCGGCATAGACCATCTTCAAGGAAGTCCTTTGTTCATTGTCTACCTTCACATAGCCATACTCATCCATTTCAAGACCCAGAGAAATAGCGATTTCATTATTAGGCTTGTAGCCTATGGCAACAAATATCCCATCCACTGGAAAGTCTGTTGAATTGCCTTTCTTGGTGTCCAGTATCTTCACTGCATTCACTACGCGGTCGCCCAGGATCTCGACGACCGTGCTGTTCCATAATATCGGTATCCCTGCTTTGTTAAGACTATCCTGCAGGCGATTTTCCGCCCTCAGATTTTCTCTTCGGTGTGCAATTGTCACTTTTGCTCCAAGGGCATGGAGATAAAGTGCATCGGTTGCAGCAGTGTTTCCACCTCCTATAATCAGCACTTTTTTGCCATCCTTAAAGAAGTAGCCGTCACACTCTGCGCAATAGCTCACTCCGCGACCCCAGAAGCGTTTCTCACCAGGCACATTAAGCTCACGGCTGCTCACTCCTGTGGCCAGAATGATACTGCGTGACATATAATAGGCCCGGTTGGTCTTGATATGAAATCCATCTCCCTTTTTCTCGATTTCTTTCACCTCTTCAGAGATATGAATGTCGACATATTGAAGCGCCTGCTGGGTGATCATATCTACAAGCGATTTGCCCGGAATTCTTGCAAAGCCCGGATAGTTCTCGACTATTGGCGTTATGGCAACCTGCCCACCGACATTTGCCTTTTCGACAATGACGGTTTTCAGGCCGGCACGAACTGAGTATATTGCAGCAGTTAGACCGGCTGGACCAGCCCCCAAAATTATTACATCACTTTCAACAGGCTTGTCTGAAATCGGCTGAGTGACCATTTCAGGTTTCTTGAGTGTCAGTAAAGATTCGATAAAAAACTCTTCCGGCTCTACCCCGGGTGACGTAAGCATCCCGTTGATGAATGTTTGAGGCACAGAAATTATCCCTTTTTCTGCCGCCAGGTCTTGGTTTTCAAAGATTTCAATGATCTCCGCCGATATGAGATCTGGCCGGGCTACTGCCGCTGATATGGCATAAATGACCTCTTGCGGACAATAGGGACAAGTCGGGCTTACGAATACTTGTATTGCCCTGTGCTCCTTAAGCTCCATCAGACGGCGCAGTGATTCTTCTTTGAGAACGACACTTGACGTCGATGCCATAATCATTGCAACTATGAAAGAACGCCCTTCTTCTCCTAGCGGCGATCCTGTATAGCGAATGGAAAATTTGTCGGGTGAAAGTAGTATCGTCGGAGATCTCAATATATCGCGCTTAAGAGAAAGCTCATCTCCAATATCATGGAAGGCCGGTTTAATCTTTGGTGAAATAGTTGCCAAGGTCTCGATCATGCTGATCGTGGCTTTGTTAAAGTCATCATTTTTCCCTTTATCTGTAAAAACGTCTATTATTATGTCGTCCTTCAGTGCCTCGAACGTGTCTTGCAGTTTTTTCTTAATATCTTCCGATAAGGGCTCTTTTTCCATAAATCAATTGTAGCTGAAATCCACTTCAACTCAAAATCTTTGTGTGATCGGGAGTTGTATAGCCGGGGAAATCGGCTGGTATTATATAGTGCCTTTTTACGACCTGGTACGAGGCTGGCTTGACCACTTTACGCATGCTAAAGCAAAATATGCCACATATAATTTATGGTTCAACAAAAATGTACGATGTTACAATATTGTAGTATCTGCATATGTAATTAATCTCAAAATAACAATTGGTTATATCTTGGCACATTTCTGGCTAGACTATGAGAACAGCACAGATCAGGAGGAATTGCATGGGTTCGCTCAGGACAAAAGTGACCGAGATAGAAACAGAGGAGATTACTAAGGCCCTCAGAGAAAGTAACTGGGTTATGGCTAGGGCGGCAAGAATTCTCGGTATCACCGAAAGAATGATTGGCTATAAGGTAAAAAAATATGGGATAAGAAAGGAGGAGGGGGATAAGGAGAAACTGGAAATAAGCAGTTCAACTGTTTAGTAGGAGAGATACAGGCATAGGCCTAATATTAATGTTGAGGGAGGAATATTAAGCATGAAAGTTATTTCGAAAGTATTAGCTATGATGTTTGTAGCATGTATATTAACTGTCGGCGCATACGCCGAAGACCAGGCACCGGCTACGGCACCCGCTGCAGCGGCAGCACCGGTAGCACCTGCGGCGCCGGCACCGGACGTAACAGGCAGTGTTTCTCTTACAGGACTGAACAAATACGTTTTTAGGGGCGCAGAGCTGAGCGCTAAGAGCGTTGTACTGCAGCCATCCGTGACTATTAACTATAAAGGCTTTTCTTTGAATGTTTGGGGCAATATGGATACTGACCAGCATGCAACGCAGGTGTTTACTCCAGGAAGATGGACAGATCCTAACACCGGAGTTCCTGTCGGCGAAGGAACTAAAAGTTGGAATGAGACTGACTTGACTCTTAGCTATACGTATACAATCGATAAACTCGGACTAACCGGCGGTTACATTTATTATGGCACAGATTACGCGCAGCAGACTCAAGAACTTTATCTAAGCGCAACATATGACATGATAGCTCATCCGACTATATCAGTATATCGTGACATCGATGCCTATCCGGGTTGGTATGTCAACTTGGCATTTTCGCAGTCTTTCCCTGTAGTAAAGATGTCTGCCGGCGATATGACGGTCGATCTTGGGGCATCTTTCGGCTATTACAACATCGGCGGAAACGGCTTGAAGACATACAGTGCGCTTCACGACGGCATGTTAAAGACAGGACTCACCATTCCTGTTGCAAAAAATGTAGTTGTCCAGCCGGTTATGCAGTACTGGTATCCGCTTTCGGGCAAGGCTCATCACAGAGATCCTAATACTGATAATAACCCGGCAGCTCACATTGATAATACCTTCGTGTATGGCGTTGGTGTTACGTTAAATTTTTAAAAAGTTAATAACTGGGAGGAGATATGAAAAGCATTTTGAGTATAATTATGGTCCTTTCCATGCTCTGCATGGCGGGACTTGCGATAGCGGCAGACGAAAAAGCCCCGGAGGCACCGGCTGCACCACAAGCCGCTGCACCTGCTGCGCCGGCTGCTGCTCCTGCGGCAACCTCCGCCCCGGCGGCGCCGAACAAGCTTGATTCCGGCGATACTGCCTGGATGATTGTAGCGACGGCTCTTGTTATGCTTATGACCCTGCCCGGCCTTGCGCTGTTTTACGGCGGCATGGCCAAGGGCAAGAATGTTTTGAATACACTGGCAATGTCTTTTGCGACGTTCGCGATAGTTAGCGTCTTATGGATTGTTTACGGATATACGTTTGCTTTTAGCACCGATGTAAAGGGGATTATCGGCGCTGCCGACAAGATCATGCTCGCCGGCGTCGGGACAGCCAGCATTGCGGATGCCGCGAAGACGATTCCTGAATTCATATTCGTTGTTTACCAGTTGACATTTGCAGCTATCACGGTTGCTCTTGCAAGTGGTTCATATGTCGAAAGGATGAAATTTTCCGCATGGGTATTGTTTTCGATACTCTGGCTCACCATAACGTATGTGCCGATAGCCCATTGGGTATGGGGCGGCGGCTTCCTGGCCCAGCTTGGCGCGCTTGACTTCGCGGGTGGAACAGTCGTTCACATCAATGCCGGTGTAGCCGGTCTTGTTGGGGCCCTGATGCTGGGAAAAAGAAAAGACCCTACTTACAAACCCAATAATCTGCCGTTCGTTGTCATCGGCGCGGGCCTCCTGTGGTTTGGATGGTTCGGATTTAATGCAGGCTCCGCTCTGGCAGCAAACGGTCTCGCCGGCGCGGCCTTTATCAACACCAACACGGCGACTGCTATGGCAGCTGTTGCCTGGATGTGTGTTGAATGGCTCCATGCCAAGAAGCCTACCATTCTCGGTCTGGCCTCCGGCGCTGTTGCGGGTCTCGTAGCAATAACACCTGCCGCCGGTTTTGTAAACATTACGGGATCTTTGATAATCGGTGTAGCGGCGGGCGTTGTCCCATACTTTGCGGTTGCGTTCCTCAAACCAAAGCTCGGATACGATGACGCACTGGATGCTTTCGGCGTCCACGGGGTTGGAGGTACGCTCGGAGCGCTCTTGACGGGCATCCTTGCTGATCCGTCTATCAATGAGGCGGGTAAGGGCCTTTTATACGGCAATCCCGGCCAGTTCATGACGCAGCTCATCGCCGTCGGAGTGACCATCGCTTATACGGCTGTCACAACGTTTGTCATCTTCATGATTATCAAGGCAATTGTCGGTATAAGGGTTGATATTGAAGAAGAGGTCACCGGACTTGACGAGACTCAGCACGGCGAGCGCGCCTATAGTTCGTAATAGATAAGCATAATGGACTGAGAGGGCTTACGGGCCCTCTGCTCCTTCGAAAAATATTGGGAGGAAGTATGAAGAAGATAGAAGCAATAATCAAACCGTTCAAGCTGGACGAAGTCAAGGATGCCCTAAATGCAATGGGGATTCAGGGAATGACCGTAACCGAGGTCAAGGGCTTCGGGAGACAGAAGGGTCATGTAGAATTGTACCGGGGCGCGGAATATGAGATATCCTTTGTCCCCAAGGTCAAAGTAGAAATAGTTGTACCTGACAGCGTAGCAGATAAGGCCCTTGCAGTGGTCACCGAAAAGGCTAAAACCGGCAAGATTGGAGATGGCAAGATATTTGTCTATTCAGTTGAGCAGGCAGTCAGAATCAGAACATCTGAGACTGGAGAATCAGCACTATAAGCAACTGATCGGCATATTTAATCGTAAAAAGGGAAAAACCTTCGCGTTTTTCCTTTTTTTTTACATATTGTGTGTATTCAGACTTGTCGGCCAGCATCAACAAGTACGACATAATACTTGACATTTATCATATAAATATATATAAATATATTTATGTTTGAAATAACTCAGGCCATGAAGCTGCTTTCCGACAAATCTCGCCTGCGGATATTGATGCTCCTCAAGGATAGAGAACTGTGCGTCTGTCAGATAATGGGAGTGCTTGGAATGTCACAGCCTCTTGTTTCCCGCAACTTGTCGTTACTGTTAAGGGCCGGGTTTCTGGGCGACCGCAGAGAAGGAAAAATGATTTTCTACACTATCAGGAAATCGCCGGAAAAACTCCAGCGTACTTTGCTTGGCATTGTAATTGATAGTCTCAAGGAAGACCCAATTGTTTCGGAGGATTTGAAGTCTCTTGGTGAATGCCGGGAGTACCAGAAGATTACGGGCAAGTGCGGAATGGAAACCTATTTGGCATATATGGAAAAGAAATTGCGAAAATCAAAAAAGCACTAAGGCTGGGATCATGACAGGAGAGAATGAAATATGCTGTTCCTAAAGAGGGCAGGGTTTTATTACTGGTTATCGCTAGCTGTTTGTGCTGCATTGTTATCATTTGCTTCGCCTTTGATCGCAGCAGATCGAGCATTCACCTTAAAGGAATCGGTTGCGAGAGCTCTCGGTGAAAACCATGAGCTTAAAGCATTGGGCTATAATCTGGATGCTGAAGCTGAAAATGTAGGAATAGCCCGAAGCGCATGGTTCCCGCATTTTAGTTTCGAGGAACGCTTTATGCGGACTAACAATCCAACTGCCGCATTCGCCGCTAAATTGAATCAGGGCAGATTCAGCCAGCAGGATTTTGCAATCGACTCTCTTAATAATCCGCATGACTTAAACGATTTCCAGACATCCTTTTCAGCAGAACAGCTCGTCTTTTCGGGAAAGGCGCTGTTTGGCCTAGATATGTCCAAAATCAGTCGGGATGCAAGAAAAGAAGAATTGCTGAGAAAAAGGCAGGATATTGCATTTCAGGTCATTAAAACATATCTTTCCGCACAGACGGCCAGGAAATTTGTCGAAGCCGCTGAACAGGGTGTCAAGGATGCTGAGGAACATAGAAGGATTGCACAACTGCGCTACGATTCCGGGCTCGGGCTTTACTCAGATGTTCTGAGGGCATCCACTGGTGTTGACGCAGCCAACCAGGCTTTGGTGTCAGCTTCGACAAATGTGGGCATTGCAAAACGGGCATTGGGGCTTCTTTTGGGTGTAGAGGAATCCGTCGAGGTCAACGATGAACCCTTTGTCATACCGCATAGAGACATTTCAATCTATATCGACAGCGCTATAGCCAGGAATGATGTTAAAGCGATGAAACTCTATCTCGAAAATGCACGTAAAAATGTAAGTTATGCGAGTGCCGGTTATTTCCCCGAAATGGGAGTTGGCGGGTCCTATCAGCGCAATGATCACAGGCAGCCTTTGGGCGGTGAGGGCGACAGCTGGACGGTGCAGGCTTTCTTGCGTTGGAATATATTTGACGGCTTCAAGCGAGAGCATGAAAGAAGCAAGGCGAAATTCCAGGTTTCAGAAGCTGAGGAACGGCTATTAACGCTTAAACAGGCAGTGTCGTATAAGATTTATGAAGCCTATCTCAATGCAGAGGAAGCCAGGAAGAATGAGGAGCTTGCAAACTCGGCCCTGAAAACAGCTGAGGAGGGGAAACGGCTTGTAGAGCTCAGATATCAAAACTCACTGTCGCCTATCGTAGATCTCCTCGATTCTCAGGCAAACCTCGATCATCAGAGAGCTGCCCATATTGCAAGGTCTAACGATTATCGTTTGGCGAGTGCGAACCTCAGTTTTCAGGGAGGAATGCTGCTGCAGGATCTTGGTCTGGACCAATAAATACGGGAGAGATGCAATGAAATATCTTTCATCAGAACAAAATAGACATTGGATGGTGGTAATGCACGCTGCCATACTTTTTATTTTGCTTGCTCTAACAGGATGCCAAGAAAAGGTTTCACCGGGGACAGCTGAGGTGAAGCGGCCATCGGTCTCCGGTGTTACTACAGCTGAACTGAAAGTGTCTCCAGTGGACGATTATTATGAAAGTTCCGGCACTATTAAGGCAAAGAACATTGGTGTTATATCAAGCAGGATAATGGGGAGCGTAACATCGATAGCAGTTCAGGAGGGGCAGCGCGTAAGCCAGGGGCAAATACTGCTTACTATAGATAACAGTGATGCTGCACAAAGAGCAAAGGCTGCAGAAAACGCCGTGGAGTCTGCACGTCAGCAGAAGCAACTGGCGGATGTGACTTTTTCGAGATATGCCAGGCTGTATGAAGCAAAGGCTTTGTCGAGACAGGAATTCGATCAGGTAGAGGCGCAGAGGAAGATCGCCGGGAGCGAGTTCGAGCGCGCACAGGCGATGCTCAAAGAGGCGCAAACATATAAGGGATATGCCACACTGAGGGCGCCTTTTACGGGAATTGTTACTGGCAGAAAAATTGATCCGGGCAGTATGGCAATGCCCGGCATGCAGCTTATGACTGTTGAGGATACATCGAAATTTCTGGTGGAAGTGCCGGTAGATGAGAGGCTGTCTGCAAAACTAAAGGTTGGTGATCCGGTTGACATGAGCGTAGATGCGCTTGATCTCAACATGAAGTGCAAGGTTTCTGAGGTTGTGCCTTCCGTTGATCCTATGTCGAGGACATTCATTGTAAAGGTTGCAACCAGCGGACAGGGCCTGAGGACAGGACTTTACGCCAAGATCAGAATCCCCACGGGTAAAAAGGAAGCACTTATCGTTCCCATCTCGTCAATTGTGGAGAAGGGACAGCTGAACGGCGTATACAGCGTGGATGCGAAAGGTATTATTTCGTATCGTCTGGTCCGTATGGGTAAACGCTTTGGCAGCAGTGTAGAAATAATCTCGGGACTGAATGCGGGCGATAAAATCATCGTAGCCGGTACGGACAAGGCTATAGACGGCGGTGTCACGGAATCTCAGAAACCTTCAGCTTCGGAGAAAAAGCAGTGACGGGAATCGGCATTTCGGGCAGAATCGCCCGGGCATTCATAAACTCAAAACTTACGCCTTTAATGGTTGCGGCATCGCTTCTATTGGGTATGTTTGCAGTGCTGGTAACGCCCCGCGAGGAAGAACCTCAAATAGTAGTGCCAATGATCGATGTGATGGTCGCTTATCCGGGGGCTGCCGCCAAAGAGGTTGAAGCGCGTGTTACCAGGCCCATGGAGCAACTGCTATGGGAGATCAAAGGGGTCGAATATGTCTATTCCATAGCAAAGCCCGGTTCTGATCTGACTATCGTCAGGTTCTTTGTCGGAGAGAACATGGAAGACAGTATTGTGAAGGTCTACAACAAACTGATGTCGCATTATGACATCATCCCAAGGGGCGTATCACAGCCCATAGTTAAGCCGCGGTCAATAGATGATGTCCCAATCCTGACACTTACACTATGGAGCAGCAATGATCGTTATTCCGGTTACGAACTCAGGCGAATTGCTGCTGAACTGTCGAATGAGCTCAAAAAGGATCAGAACGTATCGGAGGTTTCTCTTATAGGAGGACAACGCCGTCAGGTCAAAATCAGTATCGATCCGGAAAGATTGCGTGCGTATGGATTCTCGTCACAGCAGATTGTTGGCGCTCTGCAGAAGTCTAACTTCATGTTGCCATCCGGTTCTTTTTCCAGCGGCAACAGGGACATGCTTGTTGAGACCGGTGCTTTCCTGAAGAACGCCGAAGAGGTTGGAAGTGTTGTAGTCTCAGCAAATAACGGCAGACCTGTATATCTGAGGGATGTTGTAGGCATCGAAGACGGGCCGGAAGAGCCTGCCGATTATGTGTTCATGGGACTTGGTCCCTCTGCTGCCAAAAAAGGGATTACTGCCGGAAGGGTGGGTGAGCATGAAGCTGTAACTATAACCGTCGCCAAAAAGAAAGGCGCGAATGCGAGCATCGTTGCAAATGATGCATTGCAGAAATCAGAAGCCCTTAGGGGCACTCTCATGCCGTCGGATATACAAGTGACTGTCACGCGCAATTATGGAGATACGGCAAAGGAGAAATCGGACGAACTGCTGGAGCATATGATGATTGCTACTGTTGCAGTAGTGATGCTAATAGCTCTAGCCCTCGGCTGGCATGAATCCGTTGTTGTTGCGGTGGCTGTGCCTGTAACGCTTGCTCTTACTTTGCTAATCAATTATCTATATGGCTATACGCTTAACAGGGTGACGCTCTTTGCACTTATTTTTTCTATAGGCATACTTGTCGATGATGCAATAGTCGTTGTGGAGAACATACATCGTCACTTCAAGCTGCACGGGGTCTCAGTGGAGTCCGCTATCCGGGCAGTCGACGAGGTTGGCAATCCGACTATCCTGGCCACATTTACTGTTATTGCAGCTCTCCTTCCGATGGCCTTCGTGTCCGGGCTGATGGGCCCTTATATGCGGCCGATTCCTGTCGGTGCCTCTGCCGCAATGCTTTTTTCACTTCTCGTTGCTTTTATTGTGAGTCCATGGCTTGGTTTTAAAGTGCTCAAAAATATTCGCCATGCCGATGGTGAAGCAGAGGGAGAGAAAATGCATGCCCTGTACAATAAAGTGCTCCGCCCACTGATAGAAAAGAGGAGCAAAAGGATGCTCGCCTTCATGTCGGTTGCAGTCATGCTTGGACTTGCAATACTGCTTGTGCCGTTAAAGATGGTTACGGTGAAGATGCTCCCGTTCGACAACAAAAGTGAGCTTCAAGTGATAATTGACATGCCTGAAGGATCAGCGCTTGAAAAGACGGCAGCCCTGGCTCATGAAATGGGAGACTATTTGAAAACTGTAGCAGAAGTAACGGATTATGAATCGTATATCGGCATTGCCGCACCTTATAATTTTAATGGACTTGTGCGCCACTATTTCCTTCGGGTCGGAGGCAATATTGCAGACATTCAGGTAAACCTTGTAGGCAAGGATAAGCGTAGCGCCCAAAGCCACGATATTGCGAAAAGGATAAGGCCGGCGCTAAAGGCCATCAGTGACCGGTATGGCGCAAGCGTAAAGATCGCTGAAATCCCGCCGGGGCCGCCGGTTCTTGATACGCTGGTAGCAGAGGTCTACGGGCCCGATCAGGCCGGACAGATCCGTGCAGCAAAATCTATCAAGGATATTTTCCTGAATACCCCCGGAGTAGTCGATGTGGACTGGTATGTTGAGGCCGACCAAAAGAAAATTACCCTTGATGTTGACCGCGACAAGGCTGTACTTAGTGGGGTGAGTGTTGAAGCAGCAGCGCAAACACTGTTGACGGCACTGAAGGGCGTGTCGGCGGGCCTGGTCCATTTCGATCGTGAGAGAGAGCCTGTGGATCTTTTCATTCGCATGCCTATTGCCGAGAGAGCTTCTTTGGTATCTCTGAAAGAAGTGTCTGTGCCATCTGCATCAGGACCTCTGGTGCCGCTCGGCGAGATTGTATCTGTTAAAGATGGCATCGAGGACAAAACCATCTATCACAAAAATCTGAGGCCGGTTACATATGTAATAGGCGACGTTGCAGGTTCTGAAGAGAGCCCGGTCTATGCCATTCAAAAAATGAAAGAGAAGATCAAGCAGCTCCGTTTGCCCGAAGGGTATGAACTGCAGCAATTCTCAACGGTGCAGCCTCCTCTGGATCGGACATTCGCCATGAAATGGGATGGAGAGTGGCATATAACTTACGAGGTATTTCGGGATCTCGGGATCGCCTTTGCTGCCGTGCTTGTACTTATATATATACTCGTGGTGGCATGGTTCAGAAGTTTCGTCATCCCGCTCATTATCATGGCACCGATTCCGCTCACGCTTGTCGGCATACTTCCGGGCCACTGGATATTTGGAGCTTTCTTCACAGCAACATCGATGATAGGATTTATTGCGTTGTCGGGCATAATAGTGCGCAATTCGATACTTCTGGTCGACTTTATACAAATGGAGTGGAGGTCGGGCCTGGACTTGAAGGAAGCTGTTATCCGAGCCGGTGCTGTACGCTTCAGGCCGATTGTGCTGACTGCGGCAGCTGTCGTGGTTGGATCTTTCGTCATGCTGTTTGACCCCATATTTCAGGGATTAGCTATAGCAATGATGTGCGGAGCAGTTGCCGCTACCGGACTCACGCTGATTGCCGTTCCGCTACTGTATTATGAGATATATAAAAATAAGCCGCAGCCGGAAAAATAGATTCCGGCGCTATGTTAATCTGAAAGAAAAAAGAAAGGTCGATGATCGAAATGTATATTGCAAATACTGATAGCTGGTATCTTGAACGCACGGTTTTCCTGATAGCCGGTATATTCACCCTGTCCAGTGCTATTCTTGCATGGCTGCACAGCCCGTATTGGTTTATATTTACTGCTTTCATCGGTGTAAATCTCATAATCTTCGCTACTACAGGCTTCTGCCTAATGGCTAATATACTATACAAGCTTGGATTCAAGCCAAGACTGCAGAAGCAAGTGGAGAAATAAATTCTGTCGCTTGCCGACCTGATTTTGCAGATCCGTTCATGAAAGGGCTGTGGTGTGGCAATAAAATATTTGATATGCCTGCTTGCGCTGATTTGAGACCTGGGCGTCGCGCTTCAAACTGAATATCCCGGGGAGGATCTTTATATATAGGCCTTCGCCTGGTTGTGTATGACGGGGTGCTCTTTTTCGGACAGATTGGCTATTATTTTTTGCAGGGCATCCATTACCTTCTCTTTCAGATGAGGACGCAAGCTGCGCGCATGCTGGAAAGTGTTCAGCATGCGGCTAGTCGTTGTCATATTAACGGGCGCGAGCCTTATTATACTGTCGGTAAGCCATTTGATGCCCTTGTCTGTCCACAGCATCTTGCTATTCATGGCCATCGTCAAGAACAGCGCCCGTGTCCAGGTCGGCTGACTTATGTCGAAAGTAGGGCGCCTTGTTTCTTTCTCTATCATATTAAAGATATCTTCGCATGTGCCGCCTGCTATGACTCGAAGGTAATTTGCATAGCCGCTGAGGTGTATATGCCATGCAGCATAAGTTTCCTCAAGAACGGCTCGCCGGTCAGTCGCGGAACTTCTATTCAACGCCGCAAGAGCAGCCACCCTGTCGGTGGCGGTTGTTGCCCGCCGGAAATGGTCCAGTATCAGTAAATGGCTCTGTGCGCTGTCATCAATCGCTATCAGATCGAGCAGGGTATTTTTCAGCAGGCGTTCTTCTATGCCGTCATTTGGCGACAGACGGTTTTCCTGCGAGTACGTATCCATTCTTTCGAATAAGGATACGAGACTATTTCGATGCGCTCTGTTTATCGCTTTCATCATCAGCTCGCGTGCTATTACCTGTTCCTTGTACCAAGTTGTATATGAGCGGTCCAGCGGTTGCTCATCTATCCGAAGCATATATGCTTTGACCGATGCCGGCAGTGATCGGTCATTCAAGATGATTCCGAATAATTCGATCCAGCGTGAACTAACAAGAGCAGACGGGTCTTCAAGCAATCTGACACGCTCTGCATCTGTGATCCTTCTAAAGGCATCAACCTTGTTGTACAGATTCGGGTCTGATATAGCCTGCCGCGCAAGCGTCTCCTGCGTAGCGCCTGTATCCGCAAATGTGCCGTAAAATGAACAGTCCCTGTTGAAAGACGCAAAGGATGGCGCTTTGTCTATGCCGTCGAATGTCAGTTCTGCTGAAGCATCCTTCAATTGATAGGTGATCTGCGTTCCTGAAATATCGCATCCAGTTTCATCCACAAGTGCCAGGTCGATAGGCAGATGAAATGGGGCCTCTTCAGTATTGATTTCCTGTCTGAACCGGATTTTATATGTCTTTAAACTATCATCGTATAAGGTTTCTGCAAGTACCTTTGGATACCCAGCGCGGTAGAGCCATCCCTCCCGGAATTGTCTAAGAGAAATCCCAGATACCTCTTCAAAGCATGCGAAGAATTGCTCTGTGTCTGCATTGGTATTGCGGTAACGTGAGAAATAGAGGGCCTTCCCAGCCCGAAAAGCGTCATTGCCGAGGATAAGTCGCAGCATTCGGATCACTTCGGCAGCTTTAACATATGTGACGCCGTCTATAAGTTCCTCTGGATCATTGAAGCCTTCGCGGACTATGCGGCCTGCATAGCCTGCATCTTCGACAGTGAGGGGGCCCAGCAGCGGGTTCCGTATACTCTCAACCTGATTAAGCCGGACGAAAACGTGGTTAAATGTATCGGCCATGAAATGGCGTTCGACATCCACAGTGTACGCTTCGTTAAGCCACACATCAAACGGCGTGAGCATTGTTGTCTCGCTGCCGCACTGGTTATGCTCAAACTCATGGACAATTACGGCATGGGCATAAAGAAGTCCGGCGTCAAGCGTATGCTCCGTTATGACTGCGGCATCTGTAACTATCGTTGTATTGCCCACATTCTCCATCCCGCCGAAATTGGATTTGTTCATGCATATGGTCCTGTAGGTGTCGCCCGTGTATTCGTACCCCTGTGTTTTTGCTATCCATATGACTGATTCCTTCAAAATTTCCATGGGAATACGGACAAGATCCTTCATGCCGGGCGGAACTAGATATTCAAGCCTTACCTTCTTGCCTGACGGATAAATCAATTCATCGGTCAACTCATCCCAAGTGCCAGCGCAAACTAGGAACAAGTACGGAGCCATTGGCAGTCGGTTTTCGTAGGTGATCACCTTGCGGGATGCGTCGCCAGGCTTTAGGATAGGGCAACCGTCAGGGTTAGCAATGCGATTGATATTGCCATTGCTTATTAGATGAGTATATCTGCTGTCGGCCTCTATCGTAGTAGTCATGGTACATTTTGCAGTACAATCGTCAAGAACCGGCATGATCCGCTGGAAGCCCCACTGCTGGCACTGCGACATATATTGCTGTGGTTCGCCAGCAGGTGTTGTGTCCCTGTATATTCCTTCAAGGATATGGTCAGATGGAAAGCAAGTAGTCGCGGTTTTAACTCTGAACTGTTCACCTGACTTAATGCTTTCCCCCAGTTTTATTGTCAACTTATTTCCTTCTTTGTCATAAATATGGTCAAGAGGATGCAAATGACCATCTTTCATGAGTTGTTCAGTGCTGCGGATCAGCAGATTCTTCGCGTCGAGAACTATCCTGTCAAGGTCACGGCGCGCAGTCATTTCAAGCAAGTTCTCCGCCTCAACCCGATCATTGAAGAAATTTATGAACATCGTCATATGATCGAGCCTGACAGGCAGCTCAGTGAAATCACTACGTAGATATTTGTACTTTCTCTCGTTCATTCTCACAGGCTCAGGACGGAATAGATCAAATCTCTGACCAGCCCTGCTGTTTCAAGACGCGCAAGTACCGGGTCAAGATCGCTGGGCGAGCCTGCAAGCAGATATACCCAGCCTGTAGCGTCAGCTTTCACTAACTCGCTGGTTAGGAAAGCTGTCTCGCCGACAACATCAGCAGGCTTTAACTGGCGGCTGACAAGGATCATGGCAGATTTCCTTAGGCTTTGAGATTCATAAGGATGCTCCTCAAGCCTGGTGACTTTGCTTAATCTTCGAACTTTCCGAACCATCCTGTCTTTTTCATCTTCGCTGCAGCAGAATGTCAGCACCACGCTGCCATCGGTCCCCGCGAGGGCCTCTGAGCCATGGCCCACTACGGTGTCTATGCTCACGCCTTCATTGCTGAAGGCAGAGGCGATGCTCGTCAGAGCTCCTGCCCGGTCCAGCACGTGAGCCCTGAAAACCCAATGGTTCTTGCCGTTAGCGTTCATTGTCTATCCTCCGGTGCTTTATAGAGAATGGGCTGTTTGCGTCCGGACAAGATATCTGCGGCGCCGTCGGCAAGGGCAGCCATTTCAAGAGAACCCTCATAGATCATTACCGGCGCTAATCTTATTATGCGGCGCCTGATGCCATCCTTTATAATTTTACTTCGCGTGAGTCCGCCTGTAAGAACGATAGCCTCTACATCGCAACCGGCCGCTACGAAAGCCTTGCCGATTTCCTTTGCGATTTGATATGTCATAGCCTCAACAACCAGGGCTGCCTGTTTATCGCCTTTGCCGATTAACTCTTCTATATGCTCCATTCGGTCTGTGCCTAAATAAGAACGCAGGCCGCCGCGAGACGTCAATTCGTCAATAAGCTCATCACAGGTAAAATGTCCCGAGTAGCAGAGATCGATTAGTTCGCCAATTGGCAGCTCTCCAGCTCTTTGAGGTGTAAATGGCCCACCACCCAAAAGAGAAATATTGCTGTCAACGATTTTTCCCTTACGCAACGCTGCAACTGTAATCCCTCCGCCAAGGTGCGCTGCAACCAGATTCATGTCTTCAAGCGGGCGCCCGATATCTGCTGACGCGCGGCGAGCCGCAGCCTTTATGCTGAGAGCATGAGATGTGTTGCGGCGAATTATTGATTTGTAGCCGGAGATTTCAGCCTCAGGGCTGAACTCATCTACGACAACCGGATCAACCAATACCGCCGGAGCATTGAGCTTCATCGCAAGCGCCGCAGCTATAGGTGCGCCATAGTTTGCAGGGTGTTTTCTTTCAGGACGGTCGCGTACCGCCGCTACGATGTCATCATGTATGATGACTTTGCCGGCACTCTTTTCAGCGACAGAATAAATTCCGCCGGATAGTTTGCCCGATGGTCTTGGAAGAAATCCGCCGCGCGAAGCTATGGCATCCAGGCGGTCATAACCCCAACGCTGCAACATCCCCAGTATCATTTGAGTTACCAACTCGATATGGCTGTCCCGTTCAGCTTCAGTGCAGGTCATTGCAATCTCCCACGATATCTCTTCCTGCTGAAGGCAATGTTCATTCTCATATAGCGCAACTTTCAGCGAGGTGGAGCCGGGGTTAACCGTAAGAACTCTGTATGTCTCAACGGCAGCATGTTTAGGAGCCTCTTTTGTCTTGCAGGCTTTTCGGATAATGTTGCGCTGCGCGTATACAGCGCTGAGTGCGATCGATGCTATTCTTGTCTCCAGGCCGTCTGAGCGCGAAAGGATTATATAAGGCACGGGGAATCCAAGGGTTATGCTTGCAAGTGAAGCTTCTCCGAATTTATTCATTGCTGAGATTGTCTTGTACAATGTGTTGGCCGTGTCAATGCCCGGGCAGACAAGAATATCGGCTTGCCCGGCCACCTCGGAGGCGTTTGGGAGATCCGGCAGCCCTTTTACTGAGACTGAAGCTGGATCTGTTGCCAGGTCAAACGAGAGAGGACCGCATACTATGGCGTCATCCCACTTGCGTTTTGCAAGCTCAAGGCCGATCCATGTCGAGGGCAGGGACGGAATCTGTTTCTCATTCGCAGACAAGATTGCTACACGAGGCTTTTCAATCCCCATTACTACCTGTGCCACGTCTACGGCATTTCGGACAAGATCCCGCATGCGTCCAAAATTGCAGACCGTTGTAACACCTGCGTCAGTCATGATCATGGGCCTTCCGTTGCCTATGCTTACGGCATCGAATAGTGTCGTCAGGCTCACAGTCGGGCGGCAGGCCAGAGGAAGCATCGCCCGGTTGATAATCGGGGTCGAGATCGCACCCTTTATGACTATATCAACTCCTCCGGCCTTGATGAGATCTACCGTTCTTGCAGCGATCTCATTGTCGTTGTCAGCGGGAACTATATCGTTCTCGTCGATATTTATACCTATCTCGTCGATCGATTTGGCAATTCGCGCCTGCACGCCGACTAGTATTATGCGATCCACTATCCCATGATCGCGCGCTGATTCAACCAACCGCAGGTCTTCAATTCGATGGCCGCCGACTACAACAACAGTTGACGATGCCAGCCCACCCGCGACCTCAACGAGGTCTACCACTTTTTCCAGCCGCTCAGCAGGACTTGAAGAACCAGACCTTTCAATATTCATCAGCATTTCCATTTCCGGTCTGATACGACCGATGAGAATAAGCGTTTTGTTGCTATGAGGATAGCACGGGAAGAGGGGATTTTCAAGAAACCTCTCTTCATTTGCCATGATTAAATTGAAATGAAGCGACTTAAATAGTGGAACGACTATTTGAATTCAGGCAGCAGACTATTGATACGCCAGCCTTTTACGCCCTTCTCTTCCGAGTAAATCCATTGCTGCGTATCACGCACAGACTTGACCTTATTTGTAAACAGACTGTAATAGGATATATCAACGTCAACTGTAGCCTGAAGTTTATCTTCGGAATAAGCTGCATTGACGACATGGTAATCAATGATCCGGGTATTTTTTATGTTGCCTGCCTTGGCAATATACTCATCCCTTATGCCGGCGGCAGCAAACAGGCATGCAGTTTCAATCTCGTTGCGGTTAAGAATTCTATTATATTTATCAAGGCTCATGTCGAACTCTTCACGAATATTGTGGCTGCATGCTCCAAGGGTAAATGCCATCAGGAGAAATATAAGTACGGTAAGCGGCCTAAAATGCGATGAACTCATAAAAGTATTATACATTCATGCATGAAAATCAGGCAATCCGAACAGCAAAATATACATTGCAAATATAAGCATCAGCAGTAAATTCGCGAAAGCATAATTATTTATTTGAGGTGAAGCCATGAAATTCCTCTTATAAAATATGCTTAACACATATCCGCAGGCAAGTGCGCTAACTGTCAAGATCATCACACAAACTACATATGTCAGTGGTGCCGGAACGCTGAATGAAAGAGCATTCAGGTCAATCCCGAACT
Organism: Dissulfurispiraceae bacterium; assembly: GCA_035319125.1. Classification (GTDB taxonomy): domain Bacteria; phylum Nitrospirota; class Thermodesulfovibrionia; order Thermodesulfovibrionales; family Dissulfurispiraceae; genus Fen-1308. The sequence continues at coordinate 134,457 of DATHDG010000011.1, forward strand.
GCCGGCCAATTGTCGGGATAAAATCGCCCATTTCGGCCAGCAGATATTCAAGCCGATAGGCTAACTCTCCAGCAAAGGCTAGTGGAACAAGGGCTGGAACCATGGGAGAAAAAAGACCGAAGAAATCATTGTCAATTGGATTGAAGAAGAACGAGCCGGTTTTGATAGCGGCAATAAAAAACAAAAAACCTGCCGCCAGAAGAGCAGTAAATGCAATCAGGTTAGATCCGAAAAAATATGACTGGACAGCATTATACAACTGTAAATGCTGGATGAAACGCGCCAGCTGAGATCCCATAAAAAATGGGATAATATATGAATATGTAAGGTAAGTGGTTTTATTTGTTGTAAGCTCCGCGTGAGATATAATTTCCACAAATGGATTTCGCAGATAAATGGCAGGCGATTGCCTCTTGCAAAGCATGACGCAGTGACCGCAGACCAGACAGTAGAAATTGCTGCGGATGCTTGAAGCGCCTAACCCAATCGGGCATCCATGAGACTTATCTGTTCCCAGCTTGCAGGCGTTTGCTGTACAGGATCTGCATCTGTCTTTGTCGGACCTGAACTCGGTAATGGAGATGGAAGCAGCCGAGCCAATAATTTTTCCAAGCGGACATACATGCCTGCACCAAGCTTGTCCCTTGAACAGCACACCCATCAGTGTCGCGCCAAGCAGTATGCTAAGCAGCAAATAAGCAGTTCCGGCGGGCCATGCCTTCATATGCGTCACTGATTCCACCCATATGATTATGCCAAGCAATATTACCGACAGTTGTGTGAATAATTTCTTTAAAGGTTTGGGAACATCCAGATTCAGGCTGAGACCATAGTGCTGTAAGAGTCTTCCAATTCCCGGAAACGGGCAGATACCGCACCAGAGCTTGCCTACCAAAAACCAGCTTAGCACTACACCTGTCCACCATATGCCCCATGAAATGAACAATGAGATGTTTCGCTCAGGACCCTGCGGGCCAAAGAGTCCCAGCAGGATTAGAAATGTGAAGAAAATGTCGCCGAAAGTTCTTGCAGAAAGTATATAGCGCCTGTTGGAGAAGAGCGTCCTCAACCAAGGGAATGCATCAAAAAGGTTGAGCCTCGAAACTGCGTCCGTACTTGTTAAGACATGAAATATCTTTCTGATACTGAACCGATGAATACCCCTGCCCATACATCCACCTGACAGCAAATGTATTTGAGTGAAGCCTTGTCTTATTTATAAAAGGCAATACTCTATAAGCAATTCAGCCTGAATCTGTGCAATATATATGATTTAGTGCCTATTTCATATATTGATGCGTACTGCTTCTGTTTTGGCACACCGGATTTGATAGTATGTTATTCTTTGGCTGACCTCATCGATTTAACTGAATCCCTGCAAGGTGCCGACAATTCTTTCTCATGCTCACTAAGGCATCCGACAATTCTATTGGCGCCGGGCTGAACGTCTGCGCAAAATTTTATAATATCCTGGCCACAAGTCTTGCGAAGGGTTACCCGTTTCATAATCATATCTTTTCTTTCACCTCTGCGGTTATACATATTGATTTCATGAGTTCTGCAGGCATCCGTCAATTCGCTCTCATGCTTTTCAAGGCATTCTATAATAGCTCCCCCACCGGGTATCACGTTTGGGCAAAATCTGGCGATATCGTCTGCACATGGACTTGTGCTTGCTCCATGTGCAACCGCACAGCAAAATAGACTCGAAAATATCAGGAGTGCTGCATTTAAGAATCCACAAGTAGTTTTCATTTTCCCTCCGAGATTATTCCACTTAAATCAAATTACCAATAATGAACTAATTTTATCAACAAGAACGAGGCAGTCAAACTGGTTTGGAGTCAGAGATGGAACTTGGTGCCCCCTGCAAGATTCGAACTTGCGGCCCCAGGTTTAGGAAACCTGTGCTCTATCCTACTGAGCTAAGGGGGCTCAAGGTAAGTCTAAAATTATAACATAAACTGCTTCGAAAAAAACGTCACGCTAGAAGCCTTTATGCGGCCCGGTCAGGAGCTGCAAAGCCTTGTCTATCGCCGTGTCAGGCGTGTCTGCCTCGATGATGCCTTTAATGTTCCACGTATTAATGCCGATTACGGGTTTGCCCATTTTCAGCGCAAAGGCCAGCTCTGATAGGGTGCCGTATTCGCCGCCTATTGTTATCAAGACATCAGCTGTGCGAATGATTATGACGTTCCGGCCCTCTCCGAATCCGGTCGCAATAGGCACATCTATATAACTGTTCGCCATTTCTTTAGTAGGTTGGGGCAGGATTCCGACGGTCAATCCGCCGGCTGACTTTGCACCTCTGGCAGCTGCTTCCATGACCCCGCCCAAGCCGCCGCATACCAGAATGGCGCCGTGTTCCGCGATCAATTTGCCGGTTCGTTCCGCCAGTTCAAGCTCTCGATCGTTAGCTCTGCCGGCGCCGATTACTCCGATTAAATGTTTGACCATATACCCCCCTTTTCAGCGACCTGCGGGTTTGAAGGTCTATTCTAACATGGTATCTGATTGAGACGTTAGGAGGCAGAAAAATGGTCGGGGCGAGAGGATTTGAACCTCCGACTTCACGGTCCCGAACCGTGCGCGCTACCAAACTGCGCTACGCCCCGATGAAAGCAGATTATTATAATACCACAAAACTCGATCCCGATTGTAGTGAGGATACGGCTTAAGCAGATTTACTTGCCGTCGCAGACGACCTGTTTATCAAGTACACGGCAGATACAGCTATGGCTCCCCCTAAAATGGTCGAATGCTGCGGCACCTCTCCCAGAAATATCCAGCTCAGAAGCATTGCACTGGAGGGCACCAGGAAGACGAACGAACTCGTTCTGTATGATCCCAGCCTTTCCGCAGCGATGAAATAAATTGTTGTGGCAAAATTGCTGGAAATAACGGACAAAAATATGAGATTGACCCAAAAAATTGTACTTTCATGCATGATGCCGGTGAGTCCTTCGGCTAAAACAGCGGGCAGAAACAACAGCGACGAAATGCCGTAAGTCAGAAAGCTGAAAATATACGGCGAAATGGTTTCCGCCGCCCGCTGGCTGCATATGGTTACGGTTGCCCATAGCAGCGCGCATAATACAAATAGCAAATTGCCGCTCATGAAGATCTGATGACTGTCGAAGCTCCATACTCTCAATAGCACTGCTGCGCCGGCCATACCGATAATGAGTCCTGCCATATCGCGCCTTGAAGCCTTTTTTCGAAAAAGTATTATCGTTAGCAGAAGGGTCATCAACGGCATTAAAGATGTCACCAAAACACCGGCGGCGCCGGCAAGTCCGTGTTCAAGGCCTTTGAAAAAAAAGTACATGTAAGCGCTTATTGAAAGTGCGCCCATGACGCTATAGAACACGCCTGACCTGGACAGGGCTGACTGCCTCGGCATGAAAAAAAGCATCGGGACGAACGAGACGAAGCTAATGAAGAAGCGCCAAAAGCTGAGCACTTCAGGGGTGAGGTGCCTGGCCATGACTTTGGCTGAGACCCAGCTTCCGCCCCAGATTACCATTGATACAACTATAAGGAGTGTGAAGATCAAGGCGGAATTCTCTCTCTGTCAGATGTTCTCGACCATCTCCCATACGCCGCAGGGACATATCCCGGCGCAGAAGCCGCAGCCGATGCACTTGTCGTCATCCACAACGTATTCATATGAACCGTCCTTGTGCTCTACTCTGCTGATGGCGCCCCAGTAGCAGGTCGCCTCGCACATATGGCAGTCGCGGCAGGTGCCGCATGACATGCAGGCCTCTCCGGCCTTCTCCATCGTCATCTCACCCTTGCAGACATCGTAATACTCGGCCTTGATCTTCTCATAAGCAATGGCCTGTTTGATCTCGGGCCGGCGCGGCGCATGCATAACCTGCGCGTGTACGATATCTCCGACCACGCGGCCCTGGCCGATGGCATGGGTAATCAGGCCGAGCTGTGTCGCATCACCGATGGCAAAGACCTTTACGTCCGAGGTCTGATAGTTCTCGTTGATCGCGAGCCAGCCCCTCTCCGTGTTGATCGACTGAGGGATGAAGTCGAGAAGCGGCATGTCGCCGACGGACATGATCGCCACATCAGCATCGATGTCCGAGCCGTCCTTGAAATACAATTTCTTTTTCTTCGCGTCATATCTGTCGGTAAAACGGGGCCAGATTATTTGCGTGCCTTTTGCCGTAGCGGTTTCCATTTCAACGCCGAAGGCCGCCGGTTTCTGGATATCGACTGCGACTACGGAAGCCGCGCCGTAATTATAGGCTTCGGATGCCACGTCCATTCCGACATTTCCAGCGCCGATAACCACGACCTTCCTGCCCTTCAGGTTCGGATGCCTGCCACTGTTTATGTTGCGGAGGAAATCATAAGCGGAGGTTATATCCTCAGCCCCGGGGATGGGGATCATCCGCGGCTTGTGAGCTCCGCAGGCGATCACGACTATCTCATGGCTGTTGTAGATATCCTCAAACTTCTCCCTATCAACAGTGAATCCGAGATGCACATTCACACCGATCTCTCTGAAACGCGAGACCTCTTTTTCGAGTATCTGATGCGGCAGGCGCTCGCGAGGGATGCAGAGCTCCACTTTGCCTCCGAGCTTGTCTGCTGCTTCATAAATATCAACGGTGTGGCCCTTAAGTCCGAGCTGCCAGGCAGCGCTCATTCCGGCTGGTCCGCCGCCAATTACGGCAATGGAGTGTCCTGTCGGTTCTGCTTTTTTCGGCGCGGGAAGTTCAAGCGCGAGCGTTCCCATCTCATCTATATTGACCGGCTTGTCGAAATGCGCCCTCGAACAGCTCTGCATACAGAGGTTCGGACATACTTCACCGCAGACCGTGGCCGGTAGCGGGCTGTATTGAAGCACCAGTTCCAGGGCCTCGTTAAGCCTATCCTGGCGGATGAGGGCAGTGCGTTTATGGGTCGGTATCTTTGTCGGACATGCAAACGCGCATGGCGGAAGGAACTTCTCGTTAGACCATAGCGGCTTGTTACGCCTGTCCTTGCCCGTCGTGATGTACGGCAGTATTGTAAGGTCGTGGTCGAGATATTCTGCAAAGATGCCGCCCTGTCCGACTTCCTGCTCCCAGACTTCCTTTCTGAATTTTACGGTATTGAGCTTGTTCTTGCCCTTAAAGGTCTTCTTCTCCTGAGGGGTGTAAGCGATGAGCTTCTTCCAGTCATCTGATGAATGCGTCAGCTCTTCATAATGGGACATGCGATCGATCGCTTCGAGATATGGCTTCATGTTCTCAGTCAGCCATTCCCAATCCTGCGCGGTAAGCTCCTGAAGTTTAACATCACGCTCACTGAAGCCCTGTATATTGCCCCTGAAGTAGACGGTCCCGCCAACCATTCCGACGCACGGGCGGTAGCCGAGCACATTGTCAGGGTTCCTCGGTTCGATACCGCAGACGACCGCAATGCCGCCTGCCTTGAATTCGGCGAAGGAGTCGCCTACACTTCTGAAGTACCAGGACTGCGGGGGATCGAAGCGCGGATTGCGTTTGGTCATAGTGTCGCATCGGGCTCCACCACTTCCCTGCACGTAGAGGATGCCTTGAGCAGCGGCATTGAACGCTCCGTTGGTCACGTCGCCCAGGACGGTTATTTTTGCGCCGCAGTTGATCCAGCCTACGTCGTCCGATGCGCCTCCCCTGATAACAATCTCTGTGCCGTCCATTCCCATGCTTCCGACTCTTTGGCCTGCCGGACCGTCAATCGTTATTTTCACCGCGCCGTCTTTTGGCCAGATGCGGCCTCCCATGCCGTGCTGCCCGTCGGATTTGATAGTGATGTTTCGTGCACCGTCGGCAACCGCCTGCTGAATGCGCTCCTCGAGTATGCGGGAGGGGACGCGCTCACCGTTGACGTTGCCGTAAATGACGGCATTATTTGACGTCATATCCATTTCAACGGGTGTTATTGTGGCTGGTTTCGAACTCGCCCCTGAGGATCTCATGCCTCTGTCTTGCGATTTGGGCGCAATAAATTGCTCCCCTACGTTTGATTTGACTTTCTTTTTAGCAGGCATAGTTTATCTCCAACCTTTCGGCTATTGCTTTGTCTTCAATGCTCAAGCCGTCGGACATGCCGATCGGCAATTCGGTCGACCTTCCCATCGGCGCAAATATTTTCTTCAGCTCCACATCGGCCGATTTGAATACTTCCACAACCCGCTCGGCGACCTTGTCTGCATCGAGCCTCCGATATAGTTTGGGGTCTTGCGTTGTTATGCCCCTGGGGCATTTTCCGGTGTTGCATAAATTGCAACGATTGTATTCATCTCCGAAACAATCCGCAGCGGCCTGCATGATATATTTGCCGATGGATACGCAAGATGCCCCCAGCAAGATCAGAGCCGCCGCATTTGCTCCGAGGTTGCCTTTTTTACCGACTCCTCCGGCAGCGATGAGAGGCAGCTCGTTCTGCTTGCCTTGCTTCACCAGGTCGAGGTAGCATTCCCTGAGGTTCGATGCAATAGGATGCCCCATCTTGTCCATCGAGACATTGTATGCGGCGCCTGTTCCGCCGTCTTCACCATCGATGCTCAGGGCTGCAGCGTACGGGTTCCGGGCGAGATTGTTCAGAACAGCCCGTGCTGTTTGCGTCCCCGAGATCTTCGGGTATACCGGGACCCTGAACCCCCAAGCCATGGACATGGACTGGATCATCTTCGTGACGGATTCTTCGATTGAATACTGCGTTTGATGTGTTGGCGGCGAAGCCAGGTCTATGAATTGCGGAACGCCGCGGATCTTCGATATGAGTTTCAGCACCTTCTCAGCCATAAGCAATCCGCCGTCGCCCGGCTTTGCTCCCTGGCCGTACTTTATCTCTATGGCTGCCGGGTCTTCTATCATGTGCGGGAGCGCGCGCACGATTTCATCCCACCCGAAGTAGCCTGATGCGATCTGGATAATGAAATATTTCAGGAACCTCGATTTCAGCAGCCTCTCCGGCATACCGCCTTCGCCAGAGGCCATTACAACAGGAAGCCCTTCGACTTCATTAAGATAAGTGATGCCCATTGCCAAGCCCTCCCACATCGGCGGAGAGAGTGCGCCTACGGACATGCTTCCGATCATGATGGGATAAATTTCTCTTACCGGTGGCATGAACTTTTCGCTCTTGTCGACTGAAAGCTTGCCGTCGGTTGTGATAAGGGGCATCTCTTCAGGTGAGAGCATTCTGCCAAGAAGGCTTCTCACTCTGAACTCATGCCTTCCGGCATCCAGCGCAGGGTCGGTAAGCATCGATATCCTCGTGAATTTAAGTCTGTCGAGGGTAGAGATGGATGGATCGTTTCTCCTCCCGCCCCTTTTATAGCCGTCTCCACCCTTGTTCTTGTAATGAAGGAATTTATTCTGAAAATTGAATTCAGGCTCTATGGCCTCATTCGGGCATACCAGCACGCAGGTTGCACACCCGGTGCAGTATCTTTCCATGTCCAGCACCTGTTCTACTACCTGCACCACGCTTCTCTCCGAAGTCGGAGCTGGAACCGGGCCTTCCGATCTGACGATCCTGCGGACCTTTACGGCAGGCTGTATCGCTTTTACCGGGCAGACTGCGGTGCATCTGCCGCACCTCTTGCAGCGGTCTTCTCTCCACCGGATTATATACGGCATCTCTCTTACCGAGAGGCCATGATTGTTGTCTAACCTTGCAGCTGGTTCCATACCTTAACCTCCTGTGCCCGTGGTGAAACGACTACCAGGTCATATTTCATCGGAAATATATCCTTGCTCTTGTCCCTGCCGGGCAGCACGCGGTCAACTCCGCATTCCTCCGACATGAGGGCGAATTTCCCCTTGCCGCCGGCCACAATTCCGGGACGCAGTTTCTTCGAGTCATGAGCCATAAAACACGCGCCGTCAGGCGTGAAGCCGATGACGCAGTTCGGTCCGTCGATGCAGAGAGGCCGCAGGGAATGTCTCAGCAGTTGAAGCGCCTCCGCATCTGATCGCCTGTCAGCCTCGCTTTTATTCAGAGGTGTTATCACATCCTTGTAGTAGCGAAGCGGCAGGCCAAGCTTTCTCACGGTGTAATGGAGTATGTGCGTGAAGACTTCGCTGTCGCTGTTGTATCCGCTGTACCCCGGGAACCCTCTGCTCGTCAGGAACTCTCTTATAGGTACGAAGGCCGTATTTTCGCCGTTTGTCATCGAGCAGAATCCCTGTATGAAGAAAGGGTGGCACGCATAAAGGTAAATTGCGTAATTAGTGTTCTGTCTGCCCTGAGCAAAGACTATCTTTGCCTTTATCTCATCACGGTCCAGGCCGAAGAACTCGCCCACCTGAAGCGGATCGCCGACTTCTTTCAAAGTGATCACATCTGGATAAAAAGAAAACACGAAAATGGATTCATTTGATTCGCCAAGCTTCCTCAGCGCCAGCCGGGTTTTCATGAGAAGGTCTTCTTTATCCTCAGTCGATTTATGCCTGAAGGAGTCCGGATAGTTGTAAACCCTTGCGAAATAATATTCATGCGGAACGACGCCTTTGATTTTTTTTATCTTCGGGGCCCAGACATAGAGGAGCTCGAAGCCGAGCTTGTCCATGTAGTCATCGACGACCCGCCCGCCGTCTCTCGTACATATGCCTGAGAGTATCGGGAATTGCTTGAGGTTTTCGAATTCTCCGCTCAGGTCCCTCATGGTAATGCCGAGGCCGCTTCCGTCATTGCCTTCCTTCATCGTCTCCAGGGCCAGGATGTTCTCTATAGGCGAGAAATATTCGTCGGACGTTATTGCAGCAAGTCTGCACATTGTTTATCACCTCGTGGTCAGGTTTCTGAAAAAAGAGCGTCTCGACCCTGCTTCTGGTAGAGACGCCGGAACAAGCTTTTAATTATATCAGATCAGCTGGAAAGAGATTATATCAATCTTCCTCTTCCCACTCTTCGTTCATCGCAACGGCAGTGGCGGCCGACCCCGAAAGTACGGACAGCTTCACCGCACCGATCGTCCGATAGACTTCTTCGGGCTTGCGGAGCTCCCCGTCAACGGTCAACAGGTCATCTATGCTGATGCCGAACAATCTTTCATTCTCTTTAAGATAAGGGAGTATCAGCTTCCAGTCCTTTTTCCTGAACGGAAATATCTGGCCGCCGTTCAACTGTTCGTCTACGATTGTATGTTTCGGGTCGCGGACAAAGATCGCTCCGCCCGAAGCGAGCGAGAAGATATTCGACCCTGGGTATGGCGTTTCAAGCTCCATCATCTTGCCGTTCTTGTCAAAGGTCACGCCGTTGAGGATAATGAATCCGCCGCCCTTATACGGGTCACCAGCCATGAAGGATTCTGCCAGATAGTCAAGCGCGGTGCCGTTTATCACCACCCTGGGTTTGCCGCAGGCATTGATAAGAGGACGCCCTGCCGCATTCCCGAGAACGTAGACTTCTCCGCCCTTGGCGCCGTACATGAATGTCTGTCCGACGTCTCCATGCACGACGAGTTTGCCCGACTTCATGATCTGCCCGAGCTGGTCCTGTGCATTACCGTGAACATGGATTTCAAGCCCGTCCATGCCTGAGCCAAGATAATCTCCCGAAGAACCGAAAGCGTCTATGCGCACACCGCTTGTGTCGGGGCCCAACCCGCACCCCAGAAAACGCTGGCCGCGATGACCGAAACAGATAAACTTTTTCCAGCCGAGTTTGTACGCGTCCGATATGAGGCGGGCGAACGAGTCGTCGCCTTCAGGAGGAAACAGGCCTGCATCTGCTGCAAGGACTTTTTCTCCCTTCTGCGGCGCTCGTAATGCACTCCGGGTATCGAATTCGATCCTGCGGTATGACGAAGCTTCCCTGGTGTCTGAGATCGCAGGCATGGACCTGAAAATGGAGTCCAGAGCGCCGGATACCATCTCAAGCATCGACCGCCGCCTCAGATTGCCCGTGGAGTAGCGCCGATCAAGCAGCAGCCTCAAAACAAGTATCGATTTCTCGCGCATTTTGTCTTTTGCGGCAAGAGCTGTGACATGGTCGAGGAATGAAGATAAATGCGCGTAATCCCAGGCAGCCATGCGATTCTTTATTTCTGTGAAGACCTTTTCCGTATTGCCCTCGGTCAGGTCTTTAGTAACGATTTCGAATAAAGCAGGGTCGGAAGCCGCTGCCGCCTTCAAGTTCATCCGGCTGTCAAGAGGCGCCTTGTCCGTCGGAACGTCAACGAGCCGTCCGAATTTATCCGTGCATGTCAGATTCATTACTCCCGGCGCGGACTCTTTAATCGAAAAAATGAATGCGCCGCCGTCGGTGTAGCTGCCGCCTCGCGCGTTCCAGTAGTGGTCCGCTATTTTGCCGAAACGCGGGTCTTCCGCCGCCAGACTCTCAAGAGTGGCATCGATTGCCTGCTTCTCCGAGCAGATCAGGCCTATCTCAACTTCACCTTTCTGGAGGGCAAACACCTGCGGCCGCAGCATCGCCGTATCAGTGATTCCGATGAGCTGAAGTTGTTTGTTCATGACATCGTTGCGGGCGATGATAAAGAACCACGGACCGTCCGGAGAGCCGTGAATGTGGGCAGCCTGGATCTGTCTGTAGATCAGCTGCTTTTCTCTGGGCAGATGATCGAAGTCCATCTCGGCCGTGGGGGCGAGCGCTTCGATTATGTACTCAAGGGGATATCCGTAGACCCTGTTCAGCAGATCGAAAACCTGCACTGAGACTTCCGTATCCGTGAGGAACAGAGGATATACATTCCGCTGGCGCAGATAGTCGGTGACGGAATAATAGTTAGCAAAATCTCCGTTGTGCACCAGGGCTTCATTCAGTCCGATAAACGGATGAGCCCCGCCCGGATGCCAGACGCGGCCTTTGGTGGGATAGCGCTGATGCGCAATCCATATGTTCGCCTTGAAATCTTCCAGCTTATAGTATTGGGCAACCTGTTCGGCGTAGCCCACGATTTTCAGTATCATCATGTTCTTGCCGTGAGAAAGCACAAAGGCCTTCTTCTCGCCGAGGGAACTGTAAAAGGCGAGATTCAGCTGGTAGCTGTTCTGATATATGAACTCTTCCTCGGCCCTTTCAGCCGACAGCACTTCCAATCCGCGATCTTTTTGAAATTTAGCCAGGACATCGGGCTTCACACGTATAAAGTAGCGTTTTACCGCAGGCGGCTTGACTTCAAGTCCGGCGATGTCCCTGTAATCGTCGATCGTGTCGATGAAGGCTTCATGCGTAACGTTGAAGTGCGGGCGAATAAAGCGGGCTTCCATATCGTGCGCGGCTGAATCGTCGAGAATTGCAACCTGCAAAATGTATGTATTATCGAGCGTGTCCTGATCGACCCCCAATGTCGCCGGGGTGAGGCCGGCGGCAGCAAGTCCTCCGCCTTTACCGTTTCCCCTGTTGTGCATCTGCACAGAAGGCGTGAATATGTGGCGCCCGCCGACCGGAATGTTACATACAAAGCCGGTAACGCCGCAGCCGCCTTCTTCAATTTCGCTCCCTTCCCGTTTGACGAGCCTGTCGGCTTCCCGGAAATAGTGGCGGGATTTTATAATAGCATCCGAGATGCTCTTCTGTTTCATAGTTCCAGCTCCCCCTCTATCTCTTCCTGCCTGATGTAATCGAGATGGCCGATAACATCGAAGCGCCCCACGAGTTCCTTGACGCTCTTCATTCCCATCCTCTTCAGTATGGCGATGAGCTGGCGGCGCCAGGTGAGATACATGTTGACGATGCGCTGTGTAGCCCAGTCGAGCTCCATAAGGTTGGTCAGCTGATCGTCCGTTGTCGCGATGCCCCTTGCGCAGCCGCGACCCGATTCACAGTGGTGGCAGCGGATGCATTCAAGCGCCACGAGGTCGGCGGTGCCGAGACAGACTCCATCGGCGCCCAGGGCTATTGCCTTCGCCATATCGTAGGCGGAGCGTATCCCGCCGCTCGCGATGATAGTTATCTTGTCCCTTATGCCTTCCTCGGTCAAAAATTTGTGCACCTTGGGCACGGCGTACTCAATGGGCATGGCGATATTCTTCTTTGCAATATCGGGCGCCGCACCGGTCCCGCCGTAGCTCCCGTCGAGCTGTATGATGTGGGCGCCTGCATAATAGCTTCCCACGGCAACCATGTCCACGTCCGTCGGCGTAGAAACCTTTACGGAGACAAGTGCCTTAGGGTTCGTCTCCTTTATCCAATCGACATGCTTTTTGTGGTCTTCCACCGAGTAGACGCTGTGGAACGGAAACGGTGAAAACAGGGCGCTCCCCGTGACCGCCTCGCGCATCTTCGCAACGCGCGGCGTCACCTTGTCGCCCAAAAGATGCCCGCCGAGACCTGGCTTTGCCCCTTGAGCATACTTGAATTCCACTATGCGCACCCTTTTCAGTGTCTCTTCCCTGACGCCGAACAGTCCGGTTGCAACCTGGGTGATGATGTGATCGTCGTAAGGTATCAGCTCTTCCGGATACCCTCCCTCTCCGGTGCAGCAGAAGGTCTTCAGCGCAGCGGCCGCCTTCACGCGGGATAACATTGTCACGATACTGACCGACCCGAATGACATACCGCCAAGGTAGAAAGGAACCGGTATCTCGACGCCGGGCCTCGAATCGCCGGAATGGTTGAGCTCTATGGCTGTCGATATCTTGTCATCGGAGATCTTCAGCCCTTTTCCTTTAGGGAAGATGAAGCGCAGTTTGTCGAAGCCGCCGCCGGAATTTCCTGTCCTGTAATTTAGTCCCTGATATGGGATTTCACCAGTCTCTGCCATATGCCATGTGCTGGCGAGCAGATCGGCTGACCAGCGCCTGTCTCCAAGTACCTCAAACGAAGGATTCAGGCTTAGATGTATAGCCTTTTCAGGGCATCTGCTGACGCAGTGAAAATCATTTTTGCTGCACGGAAAGCCGAGGCAGAGATGGTCCGCTGCGACGCGCGGTTTTCTCGATCCGGCCTTGAACACGCCGTATGGACACAGCGTAACGCACAATCCGCAGTTGTTGCATGACTTGGTCACCGCTATGCGGTATTTCCCGAGGGCATTGCGGAAGCGGCTCGGCAATTTCTTTACTTCAGGCAGTACGAGTTTTTTTGTCTTCGTTCCCATCTTATAAACTCCTCCTGCCCAGTGTGGCAAAGATATCTTTTTCCAGGTCTTCGAAGAACATGGCGCGGCCCATTTCTCCGCGCAGCCTTCTCACTTCGCGGATGCCCATTGCGCCAAGTATCTCGAGCAGCTGGTTGTGCCAGCCCGCCATAAGATTCTTCAGACGCCCCGCGCCCCATTTGGGATCGACACTGTCGAGATCGACAGGGCAGGCAATGCCTTCCTTACAGCGTCGGCAGACCCTGCACTCCATGGCTACGAGCAGCGGTATATCGATTGACAAAAGGTCCGAACCGCAAATGATCTGCTTTGCCAGATGCTCGGCCATGGCGATGCCGCCGCCTGAAATGATCGTTATCTGGTCGCGCACTCCCTGCTCAACCAGATGGAGATGTATCTCTTTCATCCGTTCTTTTATGAAGAGAGGCTTGTCGCTCTTTTCGAGGCCGTATTCATCGGCAACGAGATGTATCACTTCAGCGCCCTGGCTTACCAGCTGCATTATCGTCTTGGAGGACGCAGGGCTTATATCCAGCCGTATAATTGTAACGAGGCCCGGATATTGCTGTTTCAAGACGTTCTGTGTTGCCATGACATCCTTGCCGAACGGCAATTCGATCATCCGGAGTGCGCCTAAAATCGCCGGATCTATATCCGATAACTGACAATCGACATGCAGAATGATATTGGAAAGATACTCCTTCATCTCTGGAGTGAATTCACTATGACTGATTACTGCAAAGGTGCCGAGTGCCTTCGCAGCTTCCAGAAATGCGAGATTGATGCCCTTTCGCGGAGGCGACCACGGGAGAATGTCGAAAATGATCGGCAGGGGAATTTCCACAACGGGCGGCGGACTGACGGTTAGAGAACCCGCCTGGTCGAATTCCAGCGCCATCAGCTTGCGGCCAATGTCGGTTGTGGTGCTTATATATTCGCGACCGTGTATGCCGTCGCGCGTGGGCCGCACGATCTCTGACATGTCTGTCCACATGGCGTCAAACCCCGGGCCGGAGAACGGACCTCCATAGCCTGCGCCCGATACCGGGATGCGCCCGGCCTCGGCCTGGTACCACAGCCCCGATATGATCTCCGGGGTCCAGTAATGGTCGCCGAGGGCCTTATATGAAGGATTGAGCCCCTTCTGTATCAATTTGTTTGGGCAGCCCTGAACGCAGCGGAAGCAGTCCTTGCAGACGCTGTCGAGGGATTCGAGCATCTGGCGCGGATCGATGCCGCGCTTTTCGTAAACTTTGTATACACAATCTTTCTTGACGCAGCGGGGGCATTTCAGACATCCTTCTTCCCATGCAATGACTCCCGACTTGGTGATCGACTGAAAGCGGTTGGCTACCTGTCCGGCATGAATATGATATTTTGGGGGCATATGCTTGCTCCTAAACCTGAGGTCTCGGGGAGAGCTTTGCCTCCTGGACTATTTGCGGCACTATCTCTTCCCATTCGATCGCCATGATATGGACCCCGCGGACGCCTTTGATGGCCTGAAGCTCCTGGATGGTTTCGACTGCTATCTTCATCCCTTCCTGCCGCTGTTCCTTTTGGGGTACCGACCCCATTCTCTTTATTATTTCTTCAGGCACATCCATGCCGGCCACGTTCTTTGCCATGTACTCCGCCATTCTCACGGATTTGAGGGGCGTGATGCCGCCGAGGATGTAGACCTTGCCGTCAACACCGGAGTCTCTCACCATTCCCATCCACTCTTTAAAGCGCTTGATGTTGTAGATGCACTGCGTCTGAATGAATTCTGCACCTGCGTCCGCTTTCGTCGCCAGGCGGGAGGCCCGGTATTTCAACGGATCTGCAAAGGGGTTTTCAACAGCCCCGATGAACAGTTGCGGAGGCTGGGTCAGTTTTTCGCCTCCGATTACTTCACCGGCATCCCTCATTCTGCGCACTGTCTGGACGAATTGAATCGAGTCGATATCAAAGACCCCTTTTGCCTGGGGCTGGTTGCCGAAGGATTGGTGGTCGCCTGAAAGACAGAGTATGTTCCGTATGCCGAGGGCGGATGCGCCCAGGACGTCAGACTGAAGCGCAATGCGGTTGCGGTCGCGTGTTACCATCTGCAGCACGGGGTCGATCCCTTCCGCGATAAGCAGTGCACAGGCTGCAAGGCTGCTGAGACGCACTACGCCTGTCTGGTTGTCAGTGACATTGACGCTGTCCACATGCCCTTTCAGAATCCTTCCCTTGCTTTTTACCGCCTCGGGGTCAGCGCCTTTCGGAGGGCCGCATTCGGCTGTTACGGCAAAATTTCCACTCTGCAATATCTTCTTAAGCCGGCTTTCGGTCATCACGATCTCTGGTCCTCCCGGTATATTTTCCTCGGCCCCTTGCCCTGTTGCTTCGACCAGTCGGCAGGCGGATGGACCTTGCATAACAGGTCAAGACGGCCCATATCTTCAAGTCGGGTGACAATCAGTTGCCACGCGCAGGGCACGTCAGGGTCCACCTCGCAACGGTCGGTCCTGGATCCGCCGCAGGGCCCGTTGAACAGCCCTTTGGCGCATCTGGTTACAGGGCACACGGCAGCGAAGTAACCGAGCTTGCAGTCGCCGCAGCCCCGGCAGTTCTCGATCCAGAGGCCGGCTTCTTTCGTCTGTCCGATGAATGTCGTATTCAGGGCCGGAAGGATGAGCACTTTAGGGAAAACCTCGGCAACCGCCTGAACACCTGCTCCGCATCCCAGCGAGAGGACTGCGTCATACTGGCCGATCACGTCTGTCAGCTGATCTATGAATTCGTAGACGCACTGGCGGTCCAGAGTCATCTCCTTTATTTCAATATCCTTGCCGGAGGCTTTGGCATCCATACGAAGCGCAGATGCAAGGAGTCCAACCTCTTTTTCGCCACCAGAGGCGCACTCGGCTACGCAGGACCCGCAGCCTACTATGAGCACCTTTTTGTATGGGGCTATCATTTCCTTGATTTCCGATATCGGTTTTCTCTCAGCAGTAATCATGCTCTTGCTCCTTTATAGTCAGCCGTTTATAAATCAGGCCTGTTTTGCCCGCACCGGTGACGGTCCGAGAGTGGCTTCCCTGGCAAGAAGTTCTCTCGCCAGCTTGTCTATTGTCGAAGAGGTCCCCGCAGGGAGGGCGATCAGTTCTACACGCTCGCGTTCAAGGCCTATCTCGGCAATCAGCTCCTGTGCGTATGCGGTGCGCTTTTTGGCCCTGATATTGCCTTCGCGGTACTGGCAGGCGCCCTCCGGACAGGTAATGACATAAACCTTGTCGGCTCCTGATTCGAGGGCTCGCATAATGTGAAGGGAATCGGTGCGGCCACCGCAGGGCAGCGGGAAAAAGCGTATCCGCGCGCCGAGTTCCTTTTCAAGAGCGCGTCTGTTGACATCCTGTTGCGGGTCTAATTGCTGGCAGAAGAAAATAGTGATATTGAGTCCGGCGCTTTTCTGGTCCATGAGAGTTCCTCTTGTCCTTTCATAAAAAATGGCGTCCATCCCCCGTCTGCCTGTATTAACGCCATAATTCAAGCCAATTGCGGCAATTTTTATGATAAAAAGTAGGGTCCCGCTTTGTCAAGAAGATCAGCACGGCTGGTCAGTCCGCTAATTTCGTGTAGAATAATGAATAGTGCGATCAGTGGAGCCGACGATGCCATGAAAAATGAATCGATTGATCTAACTATAGGGAATATGTGGGCCAACATATGGCATATGTCATGGCCGATGCTCATTATAATGCTTCTGAACTTCCTTGTGGGCATCGTAGACGTTTATGTCGCCGGTTTCATAAGCCCGCAGGTCCAGGCGGCAGTGGGATATGTCAGCCAGCTGTCGTTTCTGACAATCATAATCGCCAATGCCATCAGCATAGGCAGCCTTGCGCTTGTGGCGCGAGCCGTCGGGGCCGGAGAGTATACCAGGGCTGTCGAGGTCGCGAGGCAATCACTCATGTTCGGGGCGATAGTCGCTGTTGCGCTGACGGTCCCCGGCATGATCTTTTATAAGGAAATAGTGTTCCTGGCCGGCTTCCCGGCTGAGATCAGGGAGATGGCTGGCAACTTTCTGCGCGTCTTTGCCTTGGCCATAGGCTCGAACTACCTGCTGATCATCTCCAATGCGCTGTTCAGATCATGCGGCGAGGTTAGGAAGCCATTGCTGACGATGAGCGTGGTCAGCATTATCAACATCGTGCTGAATTTCGTCCTGGTATTCGGATTTTTCGTTTTCCCTGCCCTGGGATATATCGGCATCGCGGTGGCATCCGCAATAGCAGTGACTGTCGGGACCGCAATGAACCTGGCTTTTTTCCGGTTCGGCAGCTGGTCGCCGATATACAACCGTCCGTGGCAGCTGTCGGGCGAGATCATCAGGAGGGTCTTTGCGATAAGCTGGCCTTCGGCCCTGCTCCAGATCGCCTGGAACGCAGGCAGTATCGTGCTCTACAACATCCTGAGCAGGCTGGGGGACGCCTCGATTACGGCGCTTGCAGCCATTACAAACGGCTTCAGGATCGAAGGGGTGATTTTTTTGCCGGCGTTTGCGCTCAACATGGCCGCATCCGTCCTGATCGGGCAGAATCTCGGGGCCGGTAACCCGGAACGCGCCGAAAAGGTCGGATGGAAGATCGGAATGACCGGAGTAGTCCTTATGAGTTCCATGGCGCTGGTCATTTTTATATTGGCGGAAAGGATTGCGTCAGCCTTCTCGGGTAATCCGGCGGTAATCGCAGAGACGGTCAGATATCTGCGATTCAACATGGTTTCAGAGCCTTTCATGGCACTGAGCGTCGTCCTGGGCGGCGGACTGCAGGGAGCAGGCGACACAAAAGGTACCATGTGGGTGGTCGGCACAGCGATGTGGGCGATAAGGCTGCCGCTGGCGTATGTGCTCGCGCTGGAGCTCGGATACGGGGCGACCGGCGTCTGGATCGCGATGATAGTCTCGATGTACATCCAGGGAATCCTGATGGTCCGGCGCTTTCGCGGCGGCAAGTGGAAAGAGATCAAGGTGTAGGGGCGTGATTCATCGCGCCCCTACAATAATTTTTGCCATTCGGTTAAATTAAAAGGTAATGCTTTCAGAGACAGGAGAATGAATGCTCAAGCTATATAATACCTTCGGCAGAAAGATGGAAGCGTTTAAACCGGTCGACAAGAATATAGTCAGTGTCTTTACCTGCGGGCCGTCTGTATATCAACGGGCGCATATCGGCAACATGCGGACGTTTCTTTTCGAAGACATAGTTGTGCGATATCTCGAATACTCGGGCTATAAAGTCAGACGCGGCATGAACATCACCGATATCGAAGACAAGGCCCTGCGCGAGGCCGAGAAGGAAGGGGTCAGCCTAAAGAAGCTTACCGATGTCAATGTCAAGAAGTTCATTGGCGAAATCAGGCTCCTCCGGATGAAGGTGCCCGATTATCTTCCCAAAGCATCGGAGCACATAGATCAGGCAGTCGATATCATCGGGAAACTGCTCGAATCAGGGTCGGCCTATTGGTACCAGGGCAACGTCTATTTCGATCCGCTTAAGTTCAAGGGCTTCGGCAAGCTCTTCGGGCTCGACATGTCCCGCTGGCCGAAGAAGAAAAAAAGATTTCACAAAGACACCTATCCGGGAATCCAGTGGAACCTCGGCGACTTCATTTTATGGCATGGATACGAGGAAGGCGACGACGTTTATTGGGACACGAAGATCGGGAAAGGACGGCCTTCCTGGAACATTCAGGACCCGAGCATGATCGTGGATTATTTCAATGATACTCTTTCGATCTATTGCGGCGGTATAGACAACCTGTACCGGCATCACGATTACACACTGGCCATTCTTGAATCAATCAGGCCCTTTCCGATGGCGCGCTGCTGGATGCACTGCCAGCATCTCTTTGTGAACGGCCAGAAGATGTCCAAGAGCAAGGGCAATATTCTTTATGTCGATACGCTGATGTCGCGCGGGTATTCGGCTGCCGAGGTGCGCTTCTTCCTTACGCATGCGCATTATCGCGAGAGGCTGAACTATTCGGATAGGCGCATGGAAGAGGCTGCGTCGAAGCTGAAGGAGTTCAGGAGAATGGTTGCTGCAATAAGCAGGCGTGCGGGTAAAATTGCAGCTGTGGAGAGCAAGATAAGTTCAGCGCTGAAGAAGGTATTTGCCGGAAGGATTGATAATGACCTGGATGTCGGGGGGGCCTTCGACGGGCTGCATGACTTCTTGTCCGGGCTGGACGTTGATGGAGTCGCGGCTGCCGAGGCGTCCGGGATCATCAGGGCGCTGAAAGAAATCGACCAGGTGTTGCAGGTGGTTTTTTGACATGATTGCGGGGCGTGATTTATCACGCCAACGCTTTGAGGGCGCAATGAATTGCGCCCCTACAATTTGTTCCAATCCTTTAATTTTGTCTCTATAAATTCAATTATAGCGTTGTGTTCTTCCGTGCCCCTGTTCTTGATGGTCATTGGCGCACCGAAGCTGAAATAGACCTTTTTTGAGGGGTCGATTTTGCCGAAATCCTTGAGCCTCTTGCCGTTGCCCCAGGCATCGGTCTTGAGGGCCACGGGCACCGCCGGCACGCCGGCTTTCTTTGCGAGTTTTATTCCGATGGTATTGAATTCCTTCGGGTCGAATTCGGGCGCGCGTGTTGTCTGCGGAAAGATTACTATCGAGCGGCCCGATGAAAGTATCTCGGATCCTCCGTCCAGGACAGCCTTCAGGTCTTCGCGCGGGTTCGAGCGGCCTACCACAATAGGATTTCGCGATCTCATTATATATCTGAAGACGGGATAGTCTATCAGGCTCTGCTTTACGACGAATGTCGTGTCCTTTATCGGTTCAATGATGCAGGGCAGGACCATTGTTTCGAGCGTGCTCATGTGATTGCCGATGAAGACACACGGCCCATCGAACTCTGCGAGATTATTTAAGCCTGTGATTTCGAATCTGACTCCAACGTCTTCAAGGGCCTGCATGACTTCGCGGCTGCTCGACGCCCATCCCTCGTTCCCGTAATGGCTGTGCTTGGCCTGAGAGCTGCTCCTGAAGACGATTTGCACATATTCGGAATAAAAGGATGCCGTTGGCATCAGCCGTGCAATTGCGGATGCGCGATGAGCGGGCGTTTCGTAGCGGCCATTGGTGAAAGGGATGAGCTGTTTCAAATGTGACTCCTGTTTTTAGCTCAGATAGGTTAATTGCCTGCCTTTGCCGTTGTCAATGCCGGTGCCGCCGAATTGGTTATTGAACGCTGTCGGCCCTTTGTGTAAAATGAAGGCATGTGGGAATATACAAAGAAAGTAAGAGACCTGTTTCTTCATCCGAAGAATGTCGGCGAGATCGAAAACCCGGACGGAGTCGGCGAAGTCGGCAGCATAGCCTGCGGTGACGCGCTTAAACTCTCGCTCAGGATTGACAAGGAGACCGGCAAGATTATCGACGCCAAATTCCAGACGTTCGGCTGCGCATCTGCCATTGCGAGCTCTTCGGCCCTTACAGAGTTGATTAAGGGCAAGACCATCGAAGAGGCCCAGAGTATAACCAACCAGGAGATTGCGGACTATCTCGGCGGTCTGCCGAAAGAGAAGATGCATTGCTCGGTAATGGGCCAGGAGGCCCTTGTAGCAGCGATAGCCGACTACAGGGGCGAGGTCGCGAAGCCGTCCGAAGAGGCGTCGCATGAGAAGATCGTCTGCAAATGCTTCGATGTGTCTGAAGACAAGATACGTCGCGTGGCGATAGAAAACCATCTGACCACGGTCGAAGAGATCACCAACTTCACGAAAGCCGGAGGAGGCTGCGGCAGCTGCATCCCGGACATCGAAGCCATACTGAAAGACATATGGGCGCTCAAGGAGGTGCCCAAGCCGAAGGAGCCGAAGAAGCTGACGAACCTCCAGAAGATCGCCCTTATCCAGGATGTTCTTGAAAGGGAGATCAGGCCCAGATTGCAGGAAGACGGCGGCGACTTGGAGCTTCTCGATATCGAAGGCAACAAGGTTGTGATCGCCATGCGCGCGATGTGCGTTTCCTGTCCGATGGGCGGCGTTACAGTGCAGAGCATCGAGCAGAAGCTTAAGGAGCTTGTCAGCCGGGACATTGTGGTGGAGGCCAGATGAAACCGATTTATCTCGACAATAATGCGACCACGGCGGTTGCCCCAGAGGTTTTCGAGGCTATGGCTCCATACCTTCATGAGTTGTATGGCAACCCTTCCAGTATGCATACCTTCGGCGGGCAGCTGCACAGGCATGTCGAAGAGGCGAGGGCGAAGGTTGCGTCGCTGATAGGGGCCGAGCCTGAAGAGATTATCTTTACCAGCTGCGGCACCGAGAGCGACAACACCGCCATTACCAGCGCCGTGGAATCGTATCCGCAGAAGAAGCATGTAATCAGCACGAGGGTCGAGCATCCCGCGGTGCTCAGCTTCATGAGGCATCTTGCGAGAAAAGGTTACAGGGTATCGCTGGTGCCGGTGGACAGCAAGGGAAGGTTTGACATGGATTTCTTCCTGAAGTCTCTTGACGAGCATGTGGCAATTGTTTCCATCATGCACGCCAACAATGAGACGGGTGTTGTCTTTCCGATAGAGGAGATCGGCGCGATCCTCAGGGAGCGCAATATCCTGTTTCATACCGACGCGGTGCAGACGACCGGCAAGATTCCCATCGATGTCAGGACACTGCCGGTAGATATGCTCTCTCTTTCCGGTCACAAGCTTCACGCTCCCAAAGGCGTGGGAGCGCTGTATGTCAAGAAGGGCACCAGGTTTCATCCCTTCATGATCGGCGGCCATCAGGAACAGGGACGGAGGGCCGGCACTGAGAATGTCGCCTCTATTGTGGCGCTCGGCAAGGCCTGCGAACTGGCTCAGAGGGACATGCAGTCGGAAGCTGCTCATGTCGCGGGCTTGCGCGACAGGCTTGAAAAAGCGCTCCTCGAAAAATGCCCCGATCCAAGGGTCAACGGAGATTCATCAAACCGCCTGCCGAATACAAGCAACATCAGCTTTGAATATGTCGAAGGCGAGGCGATATTGCTCAGGATAGACGAATTCGGCATCTGCGCTTCGTCCGGGTCGGCCTGCACTTCAGGCTCTCTTGAGCCGAGCCATGTGTTAAGGGCGATGGGCATACCGTTTACCGCCATCCACGGTTCCGTCAGATTCTCTCTGAGCAGGTACAACACCGCTGAGGAGATCGACAGGGTCATCGAAATATTGCCTCCCATCATCAAGGAGTTGAGGACGCTATCGCCGTACGGAAAAGAGAAGATTATTAAATGTTCGTAGGGGCAACCCTATGTGGTTGTCCATTTTCGGGCAGGCACTGAGGCCTGCCCCTGCAAAAACACCCCTACCGTATCGGTTATAATAAATCTGTAACAATGACTCATCCGCATCACGACGACACTCTGCACCAAATCCTGGCAAGACATACAGATGATGTCCTGCAGCGCCTGAACTCGTCCCGAAACCCTGAAGATCTCAGGCACAGGCGGATTTACAATCTGTCAATTCCGCATCTTGCAGCGTTGCTGCTCCATCATAAACAGGGCTATCTGATTATCGAGGATACACCCGAACGCGCAGAGACACTATTTCACGATCTGCAATACCTCGAATCGATCTGCAAGCCGGGGCACGAGGCGGTCTATTTCCCGCCTCCTGCTTCGCCGGAATTCATCGGTGAAAGGGCGAAGATCATACATGAAATGAATTCGGCAGGCACTGCGAGAATCGTTACTTCCACTGAAGCTGTAAATATCGGATTCGGCAAGTCGGGGCCCTTCGAAATCTCGACCGGCATCTCAGTGGAGAGAGAGCTGATCGGGATGATGCTTGTGGAGATCGGCTATCGCAAGGTGAACATCGTCATGGAAAAAGGTGAGTACGCGGAGAGGGGCTGGATATTCGACATATATCCTGTGACAGCCGACCTGCCGGTACGAGTCGAGCTCTTCGGAGATCAGATTGAATTGATAAGGACCTTTGATATTGAGACGCAGCGCTCCGTCAGGAAGATCAAAG
>DATHDG010000012.1:0-170234 GCA_035319125.1 Dissulfurispiraceae bacterium
GGTGAAATGAACAATACAGCGAACAAAAAAGTATGGCTTGTAACGGGCACCTCTACGGGGATAGGATTACATTTGGTACAACTACTTTTACACACAGGGCATAAAGTAATTGCTACCTCCAGAAGGCCGGAAAAGGTGGAAGAACAATTTCCCGGTAATGCGAGCTTATTGGCATTAAAAGTAGATTTAACCAATGATTGTGATGTGAAGACATCGATAGAAAAAGCCGTTAAGCATTTTGGGAAAATAGATGTAGTGGTAAATAATGCGGGCTATCTTCTTATTGGCGCCATCGAAGAACTCACCGACAAAGAATTTAGAGATACACTTAATGTAAACCTTTTTGGAACGGTCAATGTGTTGCGGGCAACGCTCCCGCATCTGCGTAAGCAAAAAAGAGGTAGCATCATCAACATCGCTTCCAACGCGGGCTATGTGGGTATGGGGAACGTAGGCAGTTACAATGCGGCAAAATTCGCTATCATCGGTATTAGTGAGGCATTACAAAAAGAAACCGAACCCTTTGGAATAAAGGTAACTGTAGTTGCACCCGGACAATTCAGAACTAACTTGTGGGGTAGTGATGCTATAAAATATCCGGCAGAGAAAATTGCCGAATATAACACCGACAAATTCTCAGAATTTTTTACGAATGGCAACGGAAAACAACCTGGAGATCCTGACAAACTGGCACAAATAATAGTCAACCTTACCGAAATGGAAAAACCACCGGTTCATCTGCTCTTGGGGAAAGATACCTACGATATGGTAATAGAGCATCGTAACAACGAGAAAAAGGAGTTTGGCGATTGGGAAACCACAACCTTTTCCACCGACTTTAGCTAGAAGACACGTACGATATCGTAACTGTTAGGGCCGTAGGTTGGGGTGAGATTGCGAACCCCACATTACAACATAATTGCCCAACCAGGCGTTGCAGCGGACTGCGCCTAAGGTCGCGGTCGCGGAGCTTGGCGTTAACTAGCAACCTGCGAGGACTCCTGTTGCTACTTTGCTATCCATCCGAAACGGCCATTTCTGAGTATTCCTTTAAGGATCTGCTGCCTGCCACTACCACCTAACAATATGCAATCTTCACATGTACGATAGGCGTGAATTTCAACAAAAATCTGTTATCGCCATTTGCCTTGACATTGTCCAAAATAATGCTTGACATATTTCGTAGATGTGCTATGCTTAGATCAGAGAGATGGAACTCTCTCCAAAACCTTTCTCCGCATAAGCAGTAATACGTGAGAAAGGGCCTCGAAAGAGGTAAATGGGGCTGCAAAGACAGTCCCAAGGTTGACTGACGGAAAAGAAACATAAAGTAACATGAACCGCCAGTCAGCCGAAGAGGTTACCGGACGATTCCGGCAACCTTAAGTAATGAGGTAGACGGCTTGAACGCCCTCTACCTTTTCGTTTTTTTGGAGTCAGAGGTGGCCCGGCCGATGTCTTCTGTAAAACACTCCGGCCTGGCTAGGAATAGTGATCAATGTGCTTCAGGACAATCGAAGAGAATGAACAACTGGAGGGATTGGCTCTGTATGAATGTTTCTTGGTCAATCTGTTATTGGAGTTATGCGTGTTCCGGGTTCTACGCCGCAGCACCCTCAGCGCAGTTGGGAATGTGGGTAACTGTGAGAATTGAGCGTGTCAGCTACGAAAGATTATGGGCTGAAGGTGGAACTGTGTTCAGCGGTAGATTTTGGTCGACAACAACTTTAGCGGGAAACATGTTTTAAGCTACAACGGCAATCTACAGTGCTATTACTTTTACGATATTCTTGACGCTATCGAATTCGGGGTCCCCGGTTATAGCGGGCAGCCCAATATCTCTTGCGAGCCCTATGCAAAATGTGTCAGCGTAAGATATGTGATAATAGTTATCAATGATTGAGTAAAAATACTCAGTCATTGAGTATTTATTGATTTGCCTCTTCATAAATGCTAAGCTTTTTATATGGCATATGAGCGTCCTCTTCTTAAATCGCTTCTTTCCGCCCTCAAGAAGCAGCTCCCTGTTTTCCAGGTGCTTGTCGGCCCCAGGCAGGTCGGAAAGACGACTCTTGCCCGGCAGGCATTAGCCAAGCTGCCGTTTCCGTCATTTTACGCATCGGCTGACAATCCTTTGCCGCCTGGGCCTGAATGGATTGCCACACAGTGGCGTCTTGCGGAATTCGAGGCAGAGAAGTCCGGCAAGCCGGTTGTCCTTGTCCTTGATGAAATTCAGAAAGTCAGAGGATGGAGTGAAAGCCTCAAGATTGCATGGGACAACGCGCAAAATGAGCGAACGGACATAAGGTTGCTTGTGCTGGGCTCATCGGCGTTGCTGCTTCAGGAAGGGTTGACCGAGAGTCTTGCAGGCCGTTTTTTCCTGACGCGCTGTCCGCACTGGTCCTACAGCGAATGCGCCGAGGCCTTCAGCTGGGATTTGAGGACTTGGCTCTATTTCGGCGGCTATCCGGGCGCGGCGGTCTTTATTGAGGATGAGCATCAGTGGAAACAGTATATTTCGGATTCCCTTATCGAGACGGTGCTTGCGCGAGATGTGCTTCAGATTCAAAAGATCACGAAACCGGCGTTGCTGCGCCATCTGTTTTCGCTCGCCGCAACTTTTCCTGCTCAGATATTTTCCTATAATAAGATGCTCGGGCAGCTGCAGGACGCCGGCAACACCACTACGCTTGCTCACTATCTCAGATTGCTGGAATCGGCCTTTCTCGTCAGCGGCCTCGAACTCTTTTCAAGGGGGCAAGCGCGTAAACGCGGGAGCAGTCCGAAATTGGTCCTCTGGAACAATGCCCTGATCAATGCGCTCTCTTCAAAAAATGTCCGCGAGGCTATAGGCGATGCGTCATGGTGGGGCAGGCTGACAGAGAATGCCGTAGGCGCTCACTTCGCAAACATGCTGTCGGCACCGGGTTTCGCCATAACCTACTGGAGAGAGGGCGGGCAGGAAGTGGATTTCGTCATTACAAAGGGCAGGTCGATTTGGGGCTTAGAAGTCAAGAGCGGAAGAAGCGGAAAGATATCGGGCCTGGGAAGGTTTCGCTCAAAATATCCGGAAGCAAAGCCGCTGATCATAGGAAATGCGGGAATTCCTCTCGAAAAGTTCTTCTCCGAGAATCCGGAGGCGTGGTTGGGGGATAAAGATTAATCCAGCCGAAAAGGCATAGATGTCATATTCCCTGGAACTTCACCCTCTGCCCTTTGAGGTTTTTGGCGGACGATGAGCATTGAGTATAAAATCAATATGGCTATCGCAGTGTTCGATTGCAGCGCCGTGAGATAACGCGCATGCAGCAATAATCAGATCGGCGGCCGGCACGGTTTTGCCCGCTTTCCTTGATTCCGTAGCGAGTGTTCTTGCCGTTTGCCAGACGCCGGAAGTCGTCTCAAGGCAGGTAATCTCTTTTTCAAGATTATGCAGCTGCTGTTTTTCGTACTCCCCTCTGGCTCCGTTCCATAACTCCACCACAACCAGGTCGCACCATGCGGCGCGCCCGTCGAGCATCAGCGTATGCACCCGCCTGCGGACATCGCTATCCCCGCCGGAACGAAGCGCTTCGATCCAGCTCGAAGTATCGATGAGGACTACGTCCGCTTTTCCCATTTTTTGTCTTCGCGCATGATTTCAAGTTCTTCCGGTGTCATAAAGTCTTTGAACGTGCCGAGCATAGATGCCAGTTTAGCGAGCCTCTGCCTTCTATTGAATTCTTTCAATGCCCGGACAACAGCGTCTTTTTTTGTTTTTGCGCCCGTATGCCTGATGGCCTCTTTCAGCTCTTCATCTGGAATATCGATTGTAGTTTTCATGATTCTATTATACTGCAATTTGGATTCCGATTCCATAAGCAATGGAAGCTTATTCAAAAGGCCCTTTCAGCCTCCGCCGGATCACAGCATTTTTTCAACTCCTTGATATATAATTATAGAGATTCTTCCAATGAAAGGACTCAATTATGCCAGCAATACTGAATTCGCGCGATATTGGCTACCTGAAAGATCGCGCAAGGGAGATGCGAGTAGAGATTCTCAAGATGCTCGAAAAATCAGGCTCCGGTCATACAGGAGGCTCTCTCTCGGCAGCCGACATCGTCGCCGCACTATATTTCTGCAAGATTAAGCACCGTCCCCATAATCCGGACTGGGCCGGGCGCGACCGGTTTATTTTATCAAAAGGTCATGCAGCGCCGGTTCTTTATACAGCCCTTGCGCTTACGGGCTACTTTGATAAATCTCTTCTCAATTCCTTAAGAAAGATAGGTTGCCCACTTCAGGGCCACCCCTCATCCAAGCTTCTCAACGGTGTGGAGATATCTACTGGATCGCTCGGACAGGGACTCTCCATCGCAAACGGAATCGCGATGGGGCTCAGGCTCGACAAGAGCGATGCCAGGGTTTATTGTCTCCTCGGTGACGGTGAGATACAGGAAGGACAAGTCTGGGAAGCTGCAATGTCGGCTAGCCATTATCGTCTTGATAACCTCTGTGCCATCGTCGATCATAACGGCTTGCAGATAGATGGTAAATGCTGCGACGTAATGAATATTGAACCTGTTGCAGAGAAGTGGAAAGCATTCGGATGGCATGCTATATCTATTAATGGGCATGATATGCAGGAGATTGTCAATGCCTTTGACGAAGCTGAAAAAATAAAAGGAAAGCCTTGCATGATCGTTGCAAAAACAATCAAGGGCAAGGGCGTATCGATATTCGAAGACAAGGTGGAGTACCATGGGATCACTCCTACAAAGGAAGAACTTGAAATTGCTATAAAGGAATTAGCCTGATATGGGAAGCAGAGATCAGAAGCAACAAGCTCATAGCACCGATTTTGCAGGGCAGGCTGTAGCTACCAGAGACGCTTATGGCGCAGCGCTCCTCGAACTGGGAAAGAGGAATGACAAGGTGGTTGTGCTCGACGCAGATCTCTCAGGTTCAACAAAGACTAAGGCCTTTTCGAAGGCATTCCCCGAAAGATTTTTCAATATGGGGATATCCGAGCAGGACATGGTAGGCACGTCCGGGGGTTTATCCCTTGCGGGGAAGATTCCCTTCGCCTCGACTTTTGCTGTTTTTGAAACCGGCAGAGCCTGGGAGCAGATCAGACAGACACTATGCTATTCACACTTGAATGTCAAGCTTGTTGCAACTCATAGTGGCGTTACTGTAGGTGAAGACGGAGCATCTCATCAGGCTCTTGAGGACATTGCGCTTATGAGAGTGCTTCCCGGCATGACTGTTATCGTGCCGGCGGATGGATTTGAAACCAAGCAGGCGATCGATGCAGCAGCTGATTTTGACGGTCCTGTCTATATCAGGCTCGGCCGCTCTAAAGTCCCCCCAGTCATGCCGGAGGGATATAAATTCCGGATTGGTAAGGCGCATACCTATTCTCTCGGCAAGGATGCAAATATTGTAGCGACAGGCATCATGGTTGCAGCAGCCCTGGAAGCAAAGGAAACGCTGGCAAGGGAAGGTATCGATGCTGGTGTCATTAACATGGCCACAATCAAGCCGCTGGATGGAGAGTCGCTGCTCGCAGCAGCTGGAAAGTCCAAGATTATTCTTACTGCCGAGGAGCACTCGGTGATCGGAGGCCTTGGCAGTGCGGTAGCTGAGTTTCTTTCTGAGAATCATCCGATTAGGGTTATCAAACTTGGCGTGCGCGACACATTTGGCTGCTCAGGATCTCCCAAGGAATTGCTGCAGCTCTACGGCCTTAATGCGGCCAATATTGCTGCTACAATAAAAGAAAGTCTGAAATGATAGCGTTCCGAAACGTTTCGAAATATTACGAAAGCCAGCCTGTTCTGAAGAGTATAGACTTGTCCGTTCCGAAAGGCGAAATGGTTTTTTTAACCGGGCCAACCGGAGCAGGCAAGTCAACCCTTCTGAAACTTCTTTATGCCGCCGAGCTTCCGGACGAAGGAGAAGTCATAGCCGGAGATTTCAGCATCGGCAATCTTAAGCCAGCTGATGTGCCTCTTCTGAGGCGCAGCATAGGAGTTGTATTCCAGGACTTTAAGTTGCTTGAAAGCCTTAATGTATATGACAATGTCGCACTCGCGCTCCGTGTGCGCGGGTATAAAGAAAAGGACATCAAGGGGCAGGTGCTGGAAACATTAAAGAACGTGCATCTGCGGCATAAATCTGACAACTATCCGCCTGCTCTCTCCGGCGGTGAGCAACAGAGGGTGGTAATAGCCAGGGCGCTGGTTGCGGAGCCTTCCGTTCTGCTCGCTGATGAGCCCACTGGAAATCTTGATCCCGATACAGCTAAACATGTAGCCAAGCTTTTCTATGAGGCGAACATTCATGGCACGACAATACTAATCGCAACTCACAATAAGGATTTATATAGAAATACTGGAAAGCGTATTGTGAGGCTTGAAAATGGGGTGCTGCTTGGAGAGGAGATAGGCTGATGGATCGTTTCTCATATTCAAGCAGGACAGCTATCAACAGCTTGCGCAGGGAGAAATGGATTAATCTGCTTTCCAGTCTGACGGTGGCCGCAAGTCTGCTCGTCAGCGCAATGGTTGTGTTGACTATATATAATCTGGACAGTTATATACGGCTGCTGCCTGAAAGGTTTACAATGGTGGCTTATCTAAAAGATGGTGTTTCTACTGAGGATGTTCAAAAGCTGGCAGCTGTCTTGAAGAGCAAGGAGTATGTTTCGAGTGTTCGTTACATATCCAAGGAGCAGGCACTCAATGATATGAAGCGGACTTTGAAAGATGTCAGCAATATCCTGGAGGGTATAGATGAAAACCCTCTTTCATCAGCCATCGAAGTCAAGTTGAAGAAGGAAAGCGTGTCCGCGTTATCAGTGACCCGCATATCAGAAGACCTGAAGAAGATGCCCGGCATAGAGGATGTATATTATGAAGCCAAAATCGCGGAAACCGTCTATCTGCTGAAGACCTCGATAGAAAACCTAAGTATTATCATTCTCTGTATAATCGGATTTGTAGTTTTGTTTGTAATCGCCAGCACTGTCAAGATATTGCTCTATCGCAGAAAGGCCGAGATAGAGATCATAAAACTGCTGGGTGCCACGGGCGGCTTCATCCGCACTCCCTTTTTGATCGAAGGTGGAGTGATCGGGTTTTTGGGAGGGCTTTTTGCTACCGCAGGTTTAGCAATATTTTATTACATGTTAACAACCAGCTTCAGTGCATTCATGCCTGTACTGAGGACGATGGTGCTTCCATGGCAAATTATAGTTCTACTGCCTGTTGCAGGCATAGTCATGGGTGTGATGGGCTCATTCATTTCGGTGGGCAGACTCAGGCTCTAGGTAATGATGCGTAAGAGATACGCTCCTTTTTTCGTCAAGACTGCCATCCCAATAATATGTGCAATGCTTCTTCTTTTGTCAGTTGCTGCTGTCAATCCTGAATGTGAGGCTGCAAACGCGCGCGAGGACTACAACAAGGTTCAGCGCGACCTCCGCAAGCAGAAGAAGAAACTAGTCCAGGCTACCAAAATAGAGAGATCGGTCATAGTCGAGTTGCAGCGTATCGATGAGCGACTGAACGAGTTGAACGGCCGGATGAGCAATACCAAGAAGCAGATATCCGAACTTAAGCGCAACATCGCTTCACTGGAGACCGACATTTCCGCCAATTCCAAAAACATCATGGCGCTAAAAGCGCGTTTGAAAACGCGCATTCGCACCCTATGGAGGATTAACGCAGAAAAAGAAGTCATTCTCATGCTGATCAGTGATGAAGATCCATCAACCATTATGAGAACGTCAAGGTCACTGACGGACATAGCCGGCAGATATAACAAATCGATTATGAGTTATCGCGAGGAAGTGGATCGGCTCAATGCCAAGAAAATGAAGTTGAGCGAGTATGCCGATAAAATCAAGGCGGAAGAACGAGAGCTGCAAAAAATGGAAGATTCTGCCAAGAAGATGAAAAAAGAGAAAGAAACTATTCTGGCAGGCGTAAGAAGAGACAAAGAAACTTATCAGCACATGATCCAGGAACTAAAAGATGATGCCGATCGGTTGATGACTATAATCAAGGAGTCGGAACGGAAAGAAAAGTCCGGAGTCGGGAGAAAAAGGACAAGAACGCCGCAGACTGTCAGGGAGGAGCTTCCTTCAGAAAGCCCGTTCACTCGCTTGAAAGGACAACTGCCATGGCCTGTTGGCGGGCGGATTGCTATCAAGTATGGTTCACAAGTCGATCCGATCTTTAATTTGCCTGTGTTCAGGAGCGGCATACACATAAAAGCGGCTGCCGGTACCAGGGTGGCTGCCGTCTATGACGGAAGAGTCGTTTATGCTTCCGATCTTAAGGGGTACGGTAAGCTGGTAGTTGTCAGCCATGGTGATAGTTATCACACATTGTACGGGAACTTATCTAAGATTTTTTTAAGCAATGGCGCTATAATAAAAGAGGGCGAAGCCGTCGGAGAGGTCGGTGAATCTACGACCCTGGGCAGCAGCGGCCTCTATTTTGAAATTAGATATAAAGGCAAGCCGCTAGACCCTCAGCAGTGGCTGGGAAGATCCGGAGGAAAGTGATGCTTTCAAAAAAGAAGTTGCTAATCATTACGTTTGCCATAATAGGCGTTCTAGCGTCAGCCCTTTTTGTTGGTGTTATAAGTTCCCAGATTGTAAGCGCGCAGGGTAATTACGAAGACTTGCGTACCTTCGTGGACGTGTTGAACGTCATAAAGAAAAACTATGTTGACGAAGTCAAGACGAAGGATCTTGTCAGTGGTGCTATAAAGGGCATGCTGGCTTCTCTTGACCCTCACTCAGGTTATATGACAGCAGAGGCTTTCAAGGAATTTCAAGTCGAGACTAAGGGCGAATTCGGCGGTCTGGGCATTCAGATTTCAATAAAGGATGGGATTCTTACGGTTATTGCGCCAATAGAAGACACTCCTGCATATAAGGCGGGAGTAAAGGCTGGCGACAAGATATTGAAGATCGACGGGGAGTCGACAAAGAATATGAACATACAGGATGCCGTTACAAAGATGCGTGGACCTAAGGGCAAGCCCGTTACCTTGAATATTTTCAGGGAAGGCTGGACAGAACCCAAAGATATCGCTATTGTCAGAGACATTATCAAAATAAAGAGCGTAAAGCAGAAGATGCTTAAGGGCGATATCGGATATGTCAAATTGACGCAGTTTCAGGAAATGACATCCGATGACCTTGCCAAGGCGCTGAAGGACCTAAAGGGCAAAGGAATGAAATCAATTATTCTTGACCTGAGAAACGATCCGGGTGGATTGCTCAACAGCGCTGTCGATGTAGCCGGACAATTCCTGCCTGCCAAGAAGTTGGTTGTTTATATCAAAGGAAGAACTGGCGATAAGGTTGAGTATTTTACCGAGGGTGACGAGGTTTCTTATACTGATCTGCCTATGGTAGTTTTAGTCAATCAGGGAAGCGCGAGCGCTTCGGAAATTGTTGCCGGCGCACTCAAGGATTGGAACAGGGCGGTCGTCGTGGGCGTGCAGACTTTCGGAAAAGGCTCAGTCCAAACTCTTATCCCGCTAAGCGATGGGTCAGGTTTACGTCTTACCACGGCGAAATATTACACGCCGAGCGGCGTGAGCATACAGAATGTTGGAATTACTCCGGACATAGTCGTCAAGCTTGAGGCGAAAGACGGCAAGGGGATATCTGTTGTAAGAGAGAAAGACCTCGAAGGGCATCTCGAAAACGAAAAAAATCTTCAGGCGCCTGATGACGAAGATAAGGTGCCGCTTGAGGTCTCCGAAAAAGACGACCTGCAGCTGCAGCGCGCTATTGACGCCCTCAAAACCTGGGAAGTAATAGACAAGCTGAAGAAAAAGGCTGCATAGTGGGCCGCGTCATCTTCGACATCGAGACAGTCGGAGCTGACATGGACGCACTGGATCCTGCTGTAAAAGAGTACCTTCTCAAATGGGCAGTCAATGAGGAGGAAGAGGAGAAGATCAAGGAAAGCCTCTCCTTTTACCCTCTTACCGGCGAGATAGTCGCCATCGGTATGCTCAATCCCGACACCGATAAGGGCGCGGTCTTCTTTCAAGCCATGAGAGATGAACAGGTGGTTTTCGAGGAAAATGGCATCCGTTATGAATCCGGGACTGAGCGGGAGATCCTTGAAAAGTTCTGGACCACCGTAAAACCTTACGACCAAATCGTCACTTTCAATGGAAGGGCTTTTGATTGCCCGTTCATACTTGTGCGTTCGGGAGTTCAGAAGGTCAAGCCGACCAGGGAGCTTTTGCCGTATCGATATGGCAGCAACAGTCACATCGATCTGTTCGATCAACTCTCGTTTTATGGCGCAATGAAAAGGAAATTTCCGCTCGATATGTGGTGTCGCACATTTGGAATAAAGAGCCCCAAGTCTGAAGGTATAACGGGATACGATGTGAAGGGACTATTTCAGGCAGGAAAATACGAAGAGATAGCCAGGTACTGCGCCGGTGATCTCGTCGCCACTAAGGAAGTTTTGTTCATCTGGGAGAACTATATCAGATTTTCGGCGCCTTAGTCCTTAAATAGCGGACACCTGTCCATATCAGTACGGCTGCGAAGATTACCCGCAAGGCGCCTTCTGATAGTATGAGCGCAAGGCTTCCTCCAAAATACGTCCCTATAAATATTCCGGGGATAAGGCCAGGCAGAATTTTTGTGACCACATTGCCAAGCTTCCAATGCGCATGGGCGCCGACAGCGCCGGCTGGTACCATAGCCAGCAACGAGCTGCCTTGGGCTATATGCTGACCCATGCCGGCCAGCAGCACCATCGCAGGAACCATTATTGTACCGCCTCCGACACCCATCATTCCCGATAAAAAGCCTGTAAGCACGCCGGCCAGCATGAGCACAACCATCTTTGCCACGCCACCTGAAACCGGATGGGCAATTGAGGCAAGATACGGCTTTAGCAAAAGTAAGATGGAAACAAAGATGAGGAATCCGCCAAAGGAACGCTTTAGCTTCCATTCCGGAAGCGCGTGTGCAAAATGAGCACCGAGTCGGGCCGTGAAAATAGCAGTTGCGGCAAGCAGCACGGAGGCCATCAGGTCGACTTTGCCTTGCATGTAATAAGTAATTGCGCCTGCAACGCCGGTGAATACTAACGCGACAAGGCTTGTTCCATGTGCCTGGTGCTGGGTAAGTTTAAGAACACCCACCATCAAGGGGATCATTACCACGCCGCCGCCAAGACCTACAAGACCGCCGAACAAGCCTGCTGCTAATCCAATAAAAAAATTAAGCATCTATTGCAATGCGAATGAGCCATGCTCATTCCCTCCCTCATTAATTTTATTGCAAAGGTAAGAGCAACTGTTGCACGAGCGAACCTTTGCTGAAGCTATAGTATATAACGATTAACCTCGGCACAATCGAAATTTTTTTCGGACAGGACGTTCTTTACAAATACGAATATCCTGGACCGTGCATCGAGAGACACATCCGGATAAAAAACCGGATTTGCCACCACGACGCCCCTGAACGCGAAAAAGGGCGCGAGCACAGCGAGGATTTCGCCGTCTCCGGTAAGCCTCAGGTATTCGTCGAAAAAAAGAGTCAGCCCTTCAAGGTAGGCTCCCCGCACGTCCCCATAATACCGGAGAGAGAAGAAGATGTAGTTTATAGCCATTGCCGTCACATCATCTGCCGGCTCACCCCACGGACCTCTGCTTCGGTCCAATAATATGAAGTCATCATCGCTTTTAAACCAGATATTTCCAGGATGAAAATCGCCATGTATCATGGATAGCCGGTGCGTTTTATCCCTTAACCTGGCTCGCCAGTCAATACACATTTTTTCTATCTCGGCCATTTCAGCGGCACTCAACGTGCCATCAGGATAAGTATCGAAAACGCCCATCAGGCATTCGCCGTGGCCGATTGTATCCCTGATCTTTCTAAGATATAGCGAACGGGATTCCTTCTTTGCGGAATGGATGCGCGCCAGGTATGATGTCATCGCAATTATCCTGGATTTGTCGGCAGCATCTAATTTGTCTTTATTCCTAAAAGCTTCAAGGTCTTTAAAATAGTCGACGCCGTCAGCGACCTCCATCAGCAAGTAATATTCTTTTCCGCCGCCTATTGATTTGACACGCCCTTCTTCCAACTCTGCAAGCACATCCAGAGCACGAACGTGGCGGGGCATATTATTGTATTCATCGAGATCAAGCAGAAAGACTCCCGCCCTATCTGATGGGTAGTCGTGTCCCAGGCCTTCCGGAAAAAGCGTCTTTACAACATAAGCCTTGCATAACCCGGCAGAGCACATGCTGACCAGAAACCCCGATCCCTGCACCCCTGATCCAAGCTTGCGGATCGCAATTTCCTTCACATCCGGAAAGGCAGATTGGAGATAATCTCTTAAAGCAAGCTCATTAATCATTACATAAATAATAATACTCTATTAACTACTTGGGCTAAAGCCCGATAATATATTATATAATTGTTAATGATGCACGAATTATATCTGTAATATCAATAATCTTAGTTGCAAGCCTTGAAGGGAGGCTAAGGATGATAATGTTAAGGGAGATGCGGGTGAGAAGTCAGCTTATCCTGCTGGGATGCGTTATGATGGCAGGATTTATTCTTTTCGGGCTGCTGTCTTTTAGGGCAATTAACAAGATAAAGGTTAAAGGGCCTATCTATGCAAACATTGTTCAGGACAAAGATCTCGTCGCAGATATCCTTCCTCCACCTGAGTATATTTTAGAGTCTTATCTTGTGATGTATCAGGCGGCTGATGAACAGAATGCTGACAAACTGAAGGCCTTACATGAAAAATTTATTCAACTACGCAAGGATTTTGATGAAAGACATGACTACTGGCAAAAGAATTTACCGGACGGCCAGATGAAAGAGATGATAACCAGAACGAGTGCAGCGCCAGCCATCGCCTTTTATGAAAAGGCTGAAAAGGATTTTTTCCCTGCATTGGCAGCTCGTGACTTCAATAAAGCAAAAGTTGCTATGGCTGATCTCAAGAAAGACTATGAACTTCACAGGCAGTCCGTCGATCAACTTGTTAAGATCGCAAACGACCAGGCTGAGAACCATGAAAAACTGGCTGAATCTACTATAACCAGAGAGATGGTGGTGCTGCTCGTAATTCTTTTGATGACAATCTTGGCAGCAGCGGCGTTCGCATATCTTATAGCAAGAAATCTTATCTCTCAAATCGGTGGCGAACCGGCCGATATCGCTGGTATTGCGCATAAAGTTGCGGAAGGCGATCTTACGATACAGATGGACAAGTCTGGGAAGATGAGCGGCATTTATGCATCTATGGCTGAGATGGTTGCCAGTTTAAGAAATCTTGTCCAAAGCATTAATTCGAACTCTCAGACGATAGCGGCAGCCAGTGAGCAATTGAGCGCGAGTGCCGAGCATATGTCCCGTGGTGTCTCGCAACAATCAGGGAGGACATCTCAGATAGCTACATCCGCCGACGAGATGAGCCAAACCGTTGTTGACATAGCACAAAGCGCATCAGGCATTGCTGCTGAAGCAGCTGGCACAGGTGATCTTGCCAAAGATGGCAAAGATATAGTAGATCAATCCGTATTGGAGTCAGAGGCCATAGCGGCTGTTGTCGAGAGATCGTCGGAGAAGATCATCAACCTCAGTGACCAATCTAAGAAGATAGGCGACATACTCAATGTCATAAAGGATATTGCAGACCAGACAAATCTTCTCGCGCTTAATGCAGCCATAGAGGCTGCAAGAGCCGGAGAGCAGGGCAGAGGATTTGCCGTGGTAGCAGACGAGGTCAGAAAACTTGCCGAAAGGACCTCATCCGCCACATCGGAAGTTGCCAGCATAATTATGACAATTCAAAATGAAATTATGAGTGCTTCCGATTCAATGGGAGAAACTACGAAAAAGGTCAGAAAAGGTGTTGAGCTTGCAAGCCGGGCAGGATCAGCCCTTCATGAGATTGTTGAAGGCGTGCATGCATTGCAAGACAAGGTCAGACATATAGCAGGCGCTACCGAGGAAATGTCTACAACTTCAGAGAGCATTAGCAGCGATATTCAGGATATCGCCAGGGTTTCAGATGAGACATCTTCCAATTCAAAACAGATTGCCCAATCCTCCACGGATCTGGCAAGACTTGCTGTTGAGTTGAAGGAATTGATAGTTAAGTTCAGGGTTTGATAGGCGCTACATATCTTCACCGAAGCTGGCGCGATATCTCTCCCCGAATTCGTCAACAGTGAAGCGGTGCTCCTGAGTGCCGTATTTTTCAATCGCATATGCGGCAGACACTGCGCCGATCCGGGCAGAAGACTCAATGCTCTTGCCTGTAACAAGACCCTTTAGCAGGCCTGCCCTGTATGCATCTCCGGCCCCTGTTGGATCAGCTACATCCTTTGGTTGTGCTATCGCAATGGCCACATCTCCGGCTGCAGTGCTGATCAGCGACCCATTTTCGCCCAGAGTAGTGATAATCGTTTTCGTTATGCCAAGTAATTCCCTTTTGTTTTTGTCCGTCATTTTGGAGATCAGTTCCAGCTCATAGTCGTTTGAAATAAGGATTGATGAGCCGGATATCCATTCTGTGAGATCCTTGCCGTTCCATGCAGTCAGGGACTGGCCGGGGTCGCAAATGCATGGTATGCCATTAGCCTTATAATATCGTGCATACTCCATCATATCACCGAGATTGCCGGGGGCTATCAGGCCGATCGCTTGGCCGTGCATAGCGGGGAATGCATATTCCGAGCGGCATTTCATGGCGCCCGGGTTAAAGCCGGTAATCTGGTTGTCGGCCTTGTCAGTAGTTATGTAAGCCCCTGCTGTGAATTCCTCATTTATTATCTTAATGCCTTCTGTATCTATGTTGTTGGTTTCAAGCCATGCGAAGTAATTCGCATAGTCTCTTCCGATAGTCGCCAGTATGGTCGGCTTCTCGTCCAGCAGTCTGAGGGTGTAGGCAATATTACCAGCAGTGCCGCCATACTTTTCTTGCAGGCCGTTTACCGTAAAACAAACGTTCAATATGTGTATTTTATCCGGCAGGATATGA
This sequence comes from Dissulfurispiraceae bacterium, assembly GCA_035319125.1. Taxonomy (GTDB): domain Bacteria; phylum Nitrospirota; class Thermodesulfovibrionia; order Thermodesulfovibrionales; family Dissulfurispiraceae; genus Fen-1308. Next base: position 15,054 of record DATHDG010000012.1, read on the forward strand.
TCGGAGAAAAAGCCCGGGAAATCCATGATGCGGTCATAAGCCATAGAACCGGAAATATAGATTTTCATTTTTATTTGCTCTCCTTCAGGTGTTCTAAAATATTTCTTGATAATCCGTCATTGAATCCTTTTATCTGAGAAATCTCTTCAGGCGCGGCATTTCTGACAGCCTCAATGCTTCCAAAATGCCTGAGAAGTTCTAGCCTTCTCTTTTTACCGATCCCCGGGATTTTTTCCAGAAGCGACGCTGTCAATCGCTTGTCGCGAAGTTTGCGGTGAAAAGTAATGACAAACCTATGGACTTCGTCCCTGATTTTTTTTAGCAGTAGCGATGATCTGCTCTTATCTTCAAGGTCAATTACCCGTCCGTCAACAAGAAATGCCCGATCCGGCTTTTTTGCGATGCCCAGTATATCTGCGTCTATTCCGGAATCGTTCAGAGCTTTTCGCGCTATTTCAAGCTGTCCGGTTCCACCATCGATGACTATAAGATCAGGCGTATCCCCTTCAAGGCTTCGAAATGCTCTGATAATGGTTTCATACATCATGGAATAATCATCCATACCATCAACCCACTTTATTCGTACGTGGCGGTATTGCTCCTTTCTGAAATCGCCGCGCTCCCACCATATCAAGGCTCCGACTGATTCGCTGCCGAATAATGTGGATATATCGAACGCTCCTATAGACTGAGGTGGCTTTCTAAGGTTGAACCTTGTCACCAATTCGTTTAAGTGTTCATTTGTGCAGGTCTTTCTCCTGGAGCCGAAATGCAAACGTGCGTTTTCGCTTGCCATATTTAGAAGCTCCTGTTTTTTTTCTGATACACGCGTCTCAAACTTTACGCGAATGTTTTTGCGGTTTTTCAGCCAGGCGGCCAGAGCTGTCTTATCTTCTGGCATAGTGCTTACCAATATGGTTGGAGCGGGAAGTACTTCCTTTGAATAAAAAAGCTCAATGAAACTTCTCATGATCTCCCTGTCGTCAGAATGCAGTTGATTGTCGATGAAAAAATCCTTGGCACCTATCATAATTCCGTTTCTGATGAATAAAATATTAATAGCTGCATCGGCGCTCCCGCCTTCACTGTCTCTGAACAAACCGATTATATCGAGATCTCCCAATTCAGGGGCAACAATCTTCTGCGATTCGAAGGCCTTGTTTAACCTTTCTAAACTGTTTCTGACCTGCGCAGCCTCTTCATAGCGCATTTCTTTTGAAAATTTCAGCATCTTAGTTTCAAGTCGCGTCAGTAAATCCTTTTTATCACCTTTAAGAAAAAGAACGATATCGTTCACTGTTTTCATATATTCCCTATAACTGATTTTCCCCGCGCATGGAGCATAACAGCGTTTCATCTGGTGCTGAATGCAGGGCTTCATGGGCTTGTCAAGGGGATGGGTGCAGGTTCTGATCAGAAAATTCCTGCGAATAAAGCTTACAGCTTCCCACATAGCCTGTGCAGGTATATACGGCCCGAAGTAAAGATTCCCATCCTTGGCAATTCTGCGGACGACCTCAACTCTAGGCCATTTTTCGGTGATGGTAACTTTGAGGTGCGGATAGCTTTTGTCATCTCTCAGGACAATATTGAATTTTGGCCTGTATTGTTTGATCAGGTTTGCCTCGAGTATCCAGGCTTCGAGCTCGTTGCCGGTCACTATGTATGAAAAATCTTTTATCTCAGTCACCATAGATGCTTTGCGCGCATCCAGCCTGGATGACCCCTGCATATAGCTCCGCAGGCGGTTCTTAAGACTCTTTGCCTTGCCAACATATATCACTCTGTCGCCGGCTGCCTTGAAAAGATAAACGCCGGGGGAAGCGGGCACTTTTGATAAGTCAATATCCATCGTTTAACTATAACACACGGTATAATATAGAGAAATATTCCTACTTTAGGACCTGTAATAATCTTCGATAATAGAAGAGAGGAGGAGCATATGACGACAACGGCAGGTGTGGGGTTCAGCTCCCATAAGAATGCAGCAGAGGCAGGCAGGCAGGCGGCAGCGGATGCCATGAAACATGCCGGTACTGACAGTCCCGATCTTGTAATTGTCTTTGCAACTGTCGGATATGACCAGCAGCTACTTATAAATTCCATCAGAAAGGCAACATCAGGGGCGCCTTTAAGCGGTTGTTCCGGAGAGGGGGTAATCACCCGAGATATTGTGGCCGAGACAAATTTCGGGGTTTCTGTTATGGCGCTGCGCTCCGACGAACTCCAATTTCGAAACTTTTTTGTCAGGGAAATAGGGCAGGACATCGCAAAGGCCGGGAAAGAGCTGGCTGCCGGCATCAGACCGCATCTGACCGATGATAGCCGAGCCTGCTTTCTATTTGCCGACGGACTCGTTTTTAATTTTGATCCTTTCCTCGCCGCTTTCGAGCAGACCCTCGGCATTGAAAAGCAGCTGCCTATATTGGGTGGACTGGCAGCGGATAACTGGGCATCAAAGAAGACGTATCAGTACCACGACGATCAAGTGTTTTCGGAAGGCATATCGTGCATTCTCATGTCAGGGGTCGGCAAAGTGGCATGGGGTGTTAATCACGGTTGCGTTCCCGTTGGCAAGGAACGGACAATAACTAAGTGCTCTGGAAATGTGATTTATGAAATAGACGGGATGCCCGCGCTCGAGGCGCTGAAGGAATATTTCGATGATAATTGGAAGAATGAGTGGAATAAGACATCACTCAATCTTTGCCTCGGCTTCAAGGCGCCTCAGCATTTCAGGGAACACTACGACGAATATATTGTCAGGTACATGATGAGCAAAGACGACCGGGACGGACATGTCAAGATACAATCCGAAGTTAATGAGGGAGACCGTCTATGGATGGTGCGCCGTGACAAGGACCTTATACGGGATGGCGCCAAGAAGATTTCCATGATGATAGATGAGCAGACTTCCGGCAATAGGCCGAAGTTCGTGCTTCAATTCGAATGCGTAGGACGCGGCAAGGTAGTGCTTAGAGAGCAGGAGAAGCTCGAAATAATAAGGTCTCTTCAGAAAGATATTGGAGATAGCATCCCTTGGATGGGCTTTTATACGTACGGCGAGATAGGCCCAGTCAGCCATTGCAATAGCTTTCACAATTTCACTTCCGTAGTTGCAGCTGTCTATTGATAAATCGATGCCTAAAGACGTAAAAATGAATTCAAGAGATAGTGCGGACGAGCTTGAAAGACTCAGGCTCGAAAACAGTGTCCTTGCGCAGCAGGTTAAGCAGCTGGTAAGAGCTGAAGGTCAGATTTATGAATACCAGGAAAAACTAGATCAGCAGTTAAAGGATTATAAGGACATATACGAGCTGAACAAGAAACTCAATGCGACCTTTGACATCGAAAAAACTTTCAGTCATGTTGTCGAATATGTGATCAACAATCTCGAATATGAGCGGGCGTTGATTTTTCGGCATGAAGAAAACGAAGAATTCAGGGTCGTTGCTTTTGACGGATATTATGATGATGAGTTAAAAAGCCTGGTATCTGCGATTAGAATTAAGCCGGATGATCCAATCCTCCTGTCAGTCGTAAACGCTAATGGATGCATGGTTTGCACCCAAGGCACAACAGATGATCAACTTGTCGTGTTTGGATCAATTGTCATGATGAGCGAATATCTTATATATCCGATCACTGTTTCTGCCAAGATATTTTCTATTCTGGTGGCAGGCAATACGAGCAATAATGCGGAGTATTATCGCAGGGTGAAAAGCGATGAAATGGCGCTTATTGGGATGGGTAATCTGGCGGAGCTGATGTCATCATCGATTGAAAACCACGTGTACCATGCAAACATGCAGAAGGCTCTTGAACAGGAGAGGCTTGCCGAAGCAAAGTATCGCAGTATCTTTGAAAATGCGGCCGAAGGTATTTTCAGAACGACGGTCCAGGGGAAATGCATAAGTTGCAATCCGGCAGCTGCTTCAATACTTGGTTATGGTTCCGCACAGGAACTGATGGAAACGGTCCCGAATGTCGAGAGGCTGTATGTTGACACTGCCAGGCGTAAAGATTTTCTAAAACAGGTGAAAGAAGGTATCGACGTTAAGAGCTTTGAAGTTGAATTTTTCAGGAAAGACGGCGGCAAGCAGTGGGTAATGCTGAGTGCAAGGCCGGTTTTTGATGACAGTGGGGAAGTGATATGTATGGACGGTATGCTCCAGGATATTTCTCACCGCAAACAGGCTGAGGAGTCACTTTGTAAGCTCAACGAGGAGCTTGAACAACGCGTGGCTGAACGTACTTCTCAGCTTAAGACTGCGAACGATGAACTGCATCTGCTGACGCAGAGCCTTGAAAGCGCTTACAGTGAGCTGAAAGCTGCGCAGTCTACTGTCTTGCAACAGGAGAAGATGGCATCAATCGGTCAGCTGGCAGCGGGAGTTGCCCATGAGATAAATAACCCTGTAGGTTTTATCATGAGTAATTTGAATTCACTGGCGAAATATATAGACAAAGTCACAGCGTTCATGGCTGTCCAGGCTGACTTGCTGGAAAAATGTTCTGCCGGCGGCAGCGATGTTGTGACCTCTGTAATTGCAGACATTCAAAAACAAAAGAAAATGCTAAAGATAGATTTCATCATGGAAGACCTTGGCAATATTATCAGGGAATCTTTTGAGGGAGCTGAACGGGTGAAAAAGATCGTCCAGGATCTCAAGACATTTTCGCGAGTCGACGAGTCCTCTTTCAAATCAGCTGATATTAACGACGGACTCGAAAGGACAATCAACATTATCTGGAACGAACTTAAGTACAAGGCGATCTTAAAGAGAGATTACGGCAATCTTCCCTTGACCGTCTGTAACGCCGGTCAGTTGAACCAAGTATTCATGAATGTTCTCATTAACGCCGCTCAGGCAATTGAGACTATGGGTGAGATTATTGTAAAAACATGGTGTGACAGCAGCCAGATTTATGTGCGAATTTCCGATACCGGCAGCGGAATTCCTCCTGAAAAGATCGAACGCATATTCGAACCATTTTTTACTACAAAGGCGGTTGGTCAAGGTACAGGCCTGGGACTCAGCATTGCCTATGACATCATAAAAAAGCACAAGGGAGAGATTACTGTAGACAGCATTCTCGGTAAAGGAACGACGTTTACTTTCAGCATCCCAATCGTTAATGAATAGCATCCAGACTTGCTGCTGGCGGGGAATTAAAGCGCCTTGCCGGCTCCCGCACTAATCTTTTTTCACAACTGGTATAATAAATAATCAGCCTGAGATGGCTTGCATCAACATGACGATTACTACACATGGAAATATCGGGCACCGATCAAGCTGGAGATTAAATCCGGCGGCTGCTTACAGCATATGAAGCTGCTGGGGTGGTTGAAGGTAACAGTCCTTTTCCTCTTCATGATCATAATAGGGGGAGCGGGAGGATATTTCTATTCGCTTTTTTCTGATCTGCCTGATGTTCGTCAGCTTGAAAGCTACAACCCGATGGAATCGTCCATTGTTTATTCTTCTGATGGCAAGGTGCTGGCAGAATTCTATCTCGAAAGACGCACATATGTTCCCACTTATAAAATTCCGTTAAAAGTTAAACAGGCCTTTGTCGCCATTGAAGACCAGCGGTTCTATTCTCATCATGGGGTAGATTTTATAGGCATTCTGCGCGCACTCTACAAGGATATCATGGCGAAAGGCGTAGTCGAGGGAGGAAGCACAATAACACAGCAGCTCGCAAAGATGGTATTTTTGAAGCCGGAGAAGAGTATCAAGCGGAAGATAAAAGAGGTGATTATTGCTTCACGCCTGGAAAAGCTTTATACAAAGGATGAAATCCTGGGCATGTACATCAACCAGACTTATTTCGGTACGAGGGCTTACGGAATAGATGCCGCAGCGCGAACGTATTTCGGCAAATCGGTTGATGAACTCAGTATCGGCGAGATAGCCATGATTGCAGGTCTTCAGAAAGCGCCATCATCGTATTCACCATTCAAAAAACCGAAGAAAGCTAAAGCAAGAAGAGATCTGGTTTTAAAAAATATGCTGGAAAACGGCTATATAACAGAGCAGGAATACAAAACAGCCCTGGCGGAAGAATTGCCGATAAAGCCTTTCTATAGAAAATTCGAGGCGCCGTACTTTGTTGAAGCGCTAAGGCAGGAGCTGGAGGAACATTATCCGGACTTGTACACGGCGGGCATGAAGATAAATTCCACCATCGATTTCGTCATGCAGAAAATTGCTGAGGAGGCTGTGTCGAACGGGATCAAGTCATTGGAACAGCGTGTTAAGCCCGGGATTCAGGCAGCCCTTATCGCTATTGACCTCAGAAACGGTCATATAAAGGCTCTTGTCGGTGGAAATGATTTCTGGGAAACACAGTTCAATAGGGTTACCATGGCAATGAGACAACCTGGTTCAGCTTTCAAGCCATTTGTTTATGCTACAGCGATAGATAAAGGTATGACCGCCGACAGCAAGGTGCTGGACGGGCCGATATCTTTCCCTGGAGGCGTACCTGGCAAGGCCTGGGCTCCGAAGAACTACGATGGCAAGTATCATGGGATTGTCCCGCTCAGCACGGCAATCGCCCTTTCCTTGAATACAGCGACGGTCAGGCTGGCCAACCAAGTCGGCATAAAGGACGTTATTGGCGTTGCTGAGAGGTGTGGGATTAAGAGCCAGATTCCGCCGTATCTTTCGACTGCCCTTGGTGCGGCTGATGTGACGCCAATTGAAATCACCTCTGCATATATGGCATTTGCCACCGGCAAAAGAATGCAGCCGATATACTATGACAAAGTAATTAGCCGCGATGGCTTTGTGCTTGAAGAAGATGAACCGGGTGCTGAGGATGTTTTTTCTGAAGAGACGACAGTCCAGATGAAGAGCCTATTGCGGGGAGTTGTTGAGCACGGAACAGCTGTAAAGGCAAAGGAAATACCGCGGATGGTCTACGGCAAAACAGGCACTACCAATGATTTCTCAGATGCATGGTTTATAGGTTTTGACGATGCTCTCGTGGTGGGCGTATGGGTTGGCAGGGACAATCATGTGCCAATCGGAAGCAAGGAGACCGGTGCAAGGGCAGCATTGCCGATCTGGATGGAGTTTATGCAGAGGATCGGTGGATATTCTGGATCCAAATAGACCGTTGTAGTGCAAATGAATAATGCAAAGCCTCTTAGAAGTCTTTCTCTTTATAGTTTGTTCGACAGGCTGAATTCTTTTTATGGGTCACAGCATTGGTGGCCTGCCGATACCACGTATGAAACAGCAGTCGGCGCTATCCTTACACAAAATACTAACTGGGGAAATGTTGAAAAGGCAATCTCTAACTTAAAGAAGCATAAAGCCCTTAATGCACAGACCATGAAGTTGATGTCTTTAGACAGACTTGCAGAACTCATCCGCCCTTCTGGCTACTATAATATCAAGGCAAAAAGACTCAGGGCATTTGTTGAATATCTTGTTGAGAATCACAATGGCAACATGGCGCGGATGCGACATGTCGCTACTGAAAAGCTACGGGCTGAACTGCTTGCTGTTAATGGGATAGGGCAGGAGACAGCCGACTCCATACTTCTGTATGCAGTCCACAAGCCTGTCTTTGTGATTGACGCATACACGAAAAGAGTGCTGTCGCGACATGGCCTTATGGATATGAATGCGTCATATGCAGAATATCAGCAACTATTTCATTCCAATCTGCAGCCGGATGTCGCGCTTTATAACGAATACCATGCCCTGTTGGTCAGAGTGGGAAAGGAACATTGTAAACCACTGCCCCAGTGCGACGGATGTCCTTTGTCAACGACGCAGCAGTGAACAGCTTGATCAGTTATCTACAGCTTTCCTTACAGCTTCCAGGAACTGCTCTGATGTGAATGGTTTTGAAAGATAACAGCCATTTTGCCATGCTGTGCTATCGAGTGGAATTTTGTCATGGTACCCGCTTATAAAAAGGGACCTCAACCCCGGTTTTATTTTCTTAGCTTCAGAACAAAGCATAACTCCGTCCATCTTGGGCATTATAACGTCAGTGACCAACAGCTTTATATCGGTCCCGTTTTGGCGCAGTTTTACCAATGCATCAACCCCATCGCTGGCTTCAATTACACTATATCCTGACTGCTCAAGGAGTATACGCATGATACGTCTAACCGCCTCCTCGTCTTCAACGATCAGAACAGTTCCGGATGTCCGCATGGCATAAGCCGGCATTTGAGATTTGTCCTCATACGCTTTAGCGTGTTGTGTAGATAAGGGTAAGAATATTCTGAAAGTCGCTCCCTTCCCAAGGCAACTATCAACATCGATATATCCTTTATGTTGCTTGATAGCACCGTATACCATGGCTAGGCCAAGGCCTGTTCCTTTGCCAACACCTTTTGTGGTAAAGAATGGTTCAAATATCTTGTCTTTGTGAGCTTCTTCCAGACCGGTGCCGGTATCCGAAATTGAGAGAAGGGCATACTTACCGCAAGGTATTGATCTGCTTTTGTCAGCAGCAGGGCTGTCGGCAGCATGCTTGCATGTAGTGATCGTGAGCCTTCCACCATTGGGCATTGCGTCCCTGGCGTTGGTAGCAAGGTTAATTATCGCATGTTCTATTTGGGCGCTGTCAGCCATCACGACAAGTGAATAATCTGCAATATTCAGAACTAGCTCTATATTCTCGCCTATCACCATGGATAGAAGCTTATGTATGTCTCGTACGAGCGCATTAAGCTCAACAGGTTTTTGCATTATGTTCTGCTTGCGGCTGAAAGCAAGCAAGCCGGAAGTCAGTTGAGCGGCCCGTTGAGCAGCCTTGAGTATTTCATTGACATTTTTGCTTAAAGGCGACTCCGTGCCAAGCTTCATCTGCAGGATAGAGGCATATCCCATAATGGCTGAAAGAATATTGTTGAAATCGTGAGCTATCCCGCCTGCAAGCTGTCCTACCGCTTCCATCTTCTGAGCCTGCAGCAGTTGCTCCTCAAGTTTCTTGCGATCTGTAAGATTCCTTCCAACACCGCTAATACCGATAGGCTGCCCGTCTGAATTGCTGAGCAATGAGGCCGTATGTTCATAGGGGAGTTGTCTGCCGTCCTTTGTAAGCACAGTCGTCTCCAGCGTCGCTGAGCCATCAGTTACGACCTTTTGAATGGCATTGATGACTGCCTGATGCTCATCTTTTGCGAAAAAATCAGTCGGTTTCATCCGGGCTATCTCTTCGTCGCTAAATCCGGTGCATTCACTCAGAGCCTTGTTCCACCTCAAAAACCTCCCGTTTAGATCGAAAACATAGAAGACGTCCCTGAGAATGTTTAAGGCACTTTCAGTAAATGTTTTTTCGTTCATTAACGCCGCTTCAGCATTCTTTTGGGCTGTAACATCCCTGAAGCTCCATACCCTTCCAATAACCTTGTTATCGTGGCGCTGCGGGCAGGACAGTCTCTCAAAAACACGGCCATCGTTGAGTTCGACTGTATCGATGCTATGGGCTTCAGGCTGTAAATATATTGACTTCACACACTCTATAAATTTCGGGTAGTCTTTAATCTGAGAAGATACAAAATCAAGGGCAGCATTGTCATCGCATAATGCCAGCAGGCTATCAGGCATGTGCCACATATCGGCAAAGCGTGTATTGAATTCAACGATCCTGCCTTCTGTACTTACCACTAGAATTCCATCGGCTGTAGCTTCAAGGGATGCCTTCAGCAGCGAGGCATGGCGATTGAGCTCTTCCTTGGACTTCCATCTTGTATCTTCATGGCCGATGGCTGTTGCTATGATGCTCATAATCTTGCAGTCCTCTTCAGAAGGCACGCAATCCGTCTTGTATACTACACAGAGCGAGCCAACTGCTTTGCCTTCGCATCTAACGGCATGCCCAATGTACGTTTGCAGTGAATAGGCTCGCACATTGGGATCTGTTTCGGCATAAGGACTGGAGGAGAGGTTTCTAATCAGTACAGTTTCATCGCTGTTGCTTTTAATGACGTCATAGCAGATATGTCCATTTGGAGAGTCATTGGCAATGAACCCCGGCGGCGTTTGCCATTGGCCTATAGCATGCAGAAGGTTGCCTTTCAATCTGTTGTATAGTGCGCAATCGGCTGCCATCTCTTCTCCGCATAGAGCTGTCAGCTGGCGAATGTTCTCTAAATGATTTTCCCCAAGCTGAAGAAAACATTTTGTAAGCCTTTCAAGCCTCTTAGCAAACATCTATTAGTAGCTCCATCTGTACATAAGTTTTATGTTGCGGAGCGACCTGGCGGATTCGTGTGATGACGGATAAGTTAGGATAGCACATATGTGATTATCTATGATCTTCTGCACACGTAAGGTTGTGTCCGCCAATGCGTCACAGCATTGCAGATCGTGGCAGGCGGCATATGAAGCAGCTCTCAAACTAAGTATTCCCCCCCCTCAGGAGAATGATTAAGCCTTATTATCGGACCGGTCAGATCTTATGCTGCATCTGCCTCTTTGTCTATATTATAGAATAGAGATCAATACAACTGTCAAAAGGGATTTGCACTGACCTGGATATTATTTAACTGCTTTGTATTTGCTTACTCTAATCTGAGGCGATAACCAACCCCCGGCTCGTTGATGAAGAATTTGGGACGCGAAGGTTCCTCTTCGAGCTTGTGCCTTAACATTCCCATATAGACGCGGACATAATGCGCTTGGTTTGCGTAGACAGGGCCCCAGACCTCCTTGAGAAGCTGCTTATGGGTGATAACTTTTCCGGCATTCCTGACCAGATAAGACAGCAGTTTGTACTCGATCGGGGTAAGATGGACCTCGATATCTTTCAGAAAAACGCGGCGTGCCGCCAGATCGACCTTAAGCGCATCCAGAACAAACACCGGTTCCGCCTGACTCTCCCTCATGCTTTTATGACGCGTTGCTACGCGCAGCCTTGCCAGCAGTTCACCTGCGCTGAATGGCTTGGTCAGATAGTCGTCGGCACCGGAATCCAATGCGCTGATCTTGTCCCTTTCCTGCTCCCTGGCAGAGAGAATAATTACAGGAGTGTGGGACCATTCCCGCAATCTGGCAAGGACTTCAAGCCCGTCCATATCCGGCAGGCCAAGATCAAGCAGAATTATATCAGGATTGCGCGTTACTGCCTGGGATAGGCCATCATTTCCTGATGCAGCTTCTATCAGGTCATACCCTTCACTTTGCAGTGTAACCCTCAGGAACCTGCGCATTTGCGGTTCGTCTTCAATAAGTAAGATAAGGCCTTTGTTGCCTGTCATGATTTAAAGCGTACCGTCTCTTCATCAGTTTCTACTATTGGAGGATGCTCAAGAATCGGGATCGTGAACCGGAAATAAACACCGCCGCCTTCTCTGTTTTCAGCCCAGATCCGGCCGCCATGGGCGTTGATTATCGCCCTGCAAATCGTAAGTCCGAGACCGATTCCGCCGGATGCCGAAGGCCCCCTCACGAACTTGTCAAAAATTCTCTCTTCATCTCCCGGCGTAATCCCCGGACCGTAGTCAGCTAGTTCGACAAGCAGCTCATCCTCTTTTACCTTAGCCGAAAGTTCGATTACCGTGCCTGCCGGTGTATATCGAACTGCATTTTCGAGCAGATTCATCAATACCTGCTCTATCAGCAGCGGGTCGAAGGGCGCCAGTGGCAGGTCACTCGGAATCTGCACGGCAAAAGAATGGTTTGCAAGTTTATCAGCCAGCCGTCCCAGCACCGAGCCTACTATTTCCTCGAAAGGAAGCCATTCTTTCTTTACTGTAATGGCTCCGGACTCGATCCGGGTCATGTCAAGGACGTTACGTACCAGCCGGTTAAGGTGTTCGGCCTCCTCAATTATTGTAAAAACGAGTTCGCGGCGATCGTGCCGGTCCAGTAAATCATCCTGCTTAAGCAAGGTTGTCGACGAACCTGTGATTGCGGCAAGGGGGGTTCTCAAATCATGAGACAAAGAGCTTAGCAGCGTGTTCCGCAAGCTTTCAGTCTCAGCTTTAAGCAGTGCCTGCTGCGTTTCTTCAGCAAGGAAGGCTCTTTCAAATGCCATGGCGATCTGATGGGCAAAATTCTCCAGAACGTGGATCTGCTCCGGGTTCAAAGCTTCCGTTTCTTCATCGGCTATCAATCCGATCACTCCGATGGTCCTCGATGATGCAACCAATGGTATATACAGACCCCTTGCCCCTGGGAGTGTATCTGTACCACATCCTGCCTTCTGGCGGTGGTCGAAGGCCCATTGCGCCACGCTGAGCTCCCGTCCGTCCAGCATAAACAAGTGGCTGTCGGTTGTTGGTGGTGAGAGTTTATCTTGGGCATCCGGAAGAAAGACTGCAGCTCTGCCCGAAGACACTTCTGCAATATGCTTTGTTGCAATTTCCCGCAGCCTGTCAATACTGCGCTCATGGACTAGATCCCTGCTTAATCTGTAGAGAGATGCCGTACTTCTCTCCCGTATACGCGCAGCTTCAGCCTGACTCCTTATGCGGAGGGTGAGCTTGCTGATAACGGCCGCTACAACGAACATGACGACAAACGTCACAATATACTTTACGTCGCTGACCGCAAAGGTATAATATGGCGGCACGAAAAAGAAGTCGAAGGCGGCAACGCTCAGAAAAGATGCCAGCATAGAAGGAGCATTGCCGGTGCGGCTGGCTATAAATACAACGCCAAGGATGTATACCATCGCTATGTCTACAATGGTAAAAGCCGGTCGCATGAGAAACCCGACGCCGGTGCAGAGCGCCACAACAAGAGCGCTCGTCGCCCATTCTTTAGCCGGCGTTCTTAGCCGGACCGGCTTCTGACGCTCAGGGGCGGGAGCTGTCTTGTCCCCTGAAATCACGTATACCTCGATCTCGCCGCTTCCCCTGACGATCTCGTCGAGCATCGAACCGAAAATCTTATCCTTCCATCTTGGATGTGTCGGCTTTCCTATAATGATCTTGGTTACGTTGCGGCTTCTGGCATAGTTCAGGATCTCCTCGCTGGCCTTATGACCAGAAAGCACTACGGTTTCAGCCCCCAGGCTCTCTGCAAGTCGTATGTTCTCGGCCAGGCCCTTGATGTCATGCTCGGTGGGCCGCACCCGCCCCGGGGCTTCAACATTGACAGCAATCCAGTCTGCCCTCAGTCCAGCCGACACTCTTTTTGCTGCCCGTATGAGGCGTGTTGCAAATGGTGATGGCCCGATGCATACAAGTATACGCTCGGCTGCAGGCCAGACATCCTTCACGCCTTTTCCGAGGCGATAGCTCTGCATTTGCTCGTCGACCTGCTCGGCTGTGCGACGTAAGGCAAGCTCGCGGAGGGCTAATAGATTGCCTTTTCTGAAGAAATTCTTGCGTGCCTGAACAGCAAGCTCTGCCACATAAACTTTTCCTTCGGCAAGCCTTTGAAGAAGGTCGTCCGGCGGAAGGTCTATCAGCTCTATCTCATCGGCTCTGTCAAGGAGAAAATCAGGCACTGTTTCCCGGACATTGATGCCAGTTATCTGCGCCACAACATCATTAAGGCTTTCGAGGTGCTGCACGTTCATAGTGGTATAAACTGTGATGCCTGCACCCAGCAGTTCATAAATATCCTGCCAGCGTTTCTTGTGGCGGGATCCCTCGGCATTCGTATGTGCTAACTCGTCCACAAGGATTATGGATGGTTTGCGGGAGAGGGCGGCATCAATGTCGAACTCTTTAAGGACAGCCCCTCGGTACTCGATACGCCTGCGCGGCAATATCTCAAGGCCGTCAAGCAGGGCTTCGGTCTCTTTCCGGTTATGTGTCTCGACAAGGCCGACAAGGACATCGGCGCCCTCCGACAGCTTGTGGCGGGCGGCTTCGAGCATTGCATATGTTTTCCCCACGCCTGGGGCAGCGCCAAAAAATATCTTCAGATGACCTTCGCGCTTTCGCTCGGTCTCCATGCGCATCTGCTCAAGAAGCACGTCAGGATCTGGTCGATGCTCATCCATAATGTCTATCCATTACTTGTCCTTAACTTATAATACCTTGCCATAACATTTATCTGTTACACGGTTCTGTCGCTACAACCAGGCATGATAAATTATTTCGTCTTGCAATATCGCCGGCTTTGAGGTCGCCTTCGATAACCTCGGCTTCAATATATATCTCTCCAACTATTTTCAGAAATTTTACCATGCCGATTTTTTCCATTTCGCACGAGGAGTTTATCCGATAAACGATAAATATATCCCCGATGCGAAAAGTATCGATAATATCTCGTGTTTCACTATGAAATAGATATACTATTCCACCTTTGACAACCTCCGCTTTTCCGTCAGGGAGAAGGCGGAAAGATGGAGAGTAAGATGCGGCCGGTGCGGTTAACGGCATCATAATTGTCAGCAATAAAAAAACCGTCACCCAAATTCTTGATACAACCGATCTCGTTGCAACCATTCTTTGCATTGCTTATCTAACCTCATCGAGTGCCAGGTTCAATTTGAGCACATTCACTCTTGGCTCGCCAATGATTCCGAAGGTGCGGCCTTCGGTATATTTTGCAATGAGCTTTCTGACCTTTGATTCATCAAGACCTCTCGCCTTTGCTACATGTTTCACTTGGTATTCGGCGGCAGCAGGACTGATGTGAGGGTCTAGGCCGCTTCCGGATGCAGTTGCAAGATCGGCAGGCACCTGTTTTCCTGCTTGCAAGTCGGCGGCCTTGAGTACGTCTATCCGCCCCTGTGCATTTTTCATAAGATCCGGGTTCGTTTCAGCGAAATTCGAGCCGGATGACGCAGACGAGTTATAGGGATAAGGTGATGTCGCAGATAGTCTGCCCCAGAAATATTTCGGATCGTCGAACGGCTGTCCGATGAGTGACGATCCGATGGTCTTTCCATCTTTGACGATCAGGCTGCCGTTAGCCTGATCTGAAAACAATATCTGTGCAATGCCGGTTACTACAGCCGGATATATTGTTCCGGTCAATATCGTGAAAACGAAAATCGAGACTATTACAGGTCGTATCATATTCATAATCCGTAACCTCACGCCAGATTCAACAAAGTTATAAGCATATCGATCAGTTTAATTCCCACAAAGGGTACTATCAAGCCTCCCAGTCCATAAACCAGGAGATTATTGCGCAGCACTACCGCGGCACCCATCGGCTTGTAGCTGACGCCCCTGAGCGCCAATGGTATCAAGGCAATGATGATCAGCGCATTGAATATGACGGCCGACAATATCGCACTCTGAGGAGAAGACAGTTGCATAATGTTCAGGGCGGCGAGCTGAGGGTATGTAACAATGAACGCGGCCGGAAGAATGGCAAAGTATTTTGCCACATCGTTAGCTATGCTGAACGTCGTCAATGTGCCGCGTGTCATTAGTAATTGTTTTCCGATTTCGACTATCTCGATCAGTTTCGTCGGGTTCGAGTCAAGGTCGACCATGTTGCCGGCTTCCTTGGCTGCCTGTGTGCCCGTGTTCATCGCAACGGCGACGTCTGCCTGTGCCAGTGCAGGGGCATCGTTCGTCCCGTCACCTGTCATTGCGACGAGCCTGCCGCCTGTCTGGTGTTTCCTTATCAGTTGAAGCTTAGCTTCAGGTGTGGCCTGGGCAAGGAAATCATCTACTCCTGCTTCTGCAGCAATTGCAGCAGCGGTCATGGGATTGTCTCCGGTAATCATGATAGTGGATATCCCCATCTTTCTCAATTCGGCAAACCGTTCCCTTATCCCTCCCTTTACAATATCGCCCAGTCGAACGACACCGAGCACCTTATTCCCTTCTGCAACCACCAGGGGCGTTGCTCCTTCGCGGGCCACCTCCTCTACGACAGTTTTTATGTCTGCAGGAAAGGCTCCTCCATTTCTGTTCACATAGGCCTCTACAGCGTCGGGGGCTCCTTTTCTTATCTCTCTTCCGTGCAGGTCTACGCCGCTCATTCGCGTATGTGCCGAAAAAGGAATGAAGCTGGCTCCAAGGGCCTGTATGTCCCTTTCGCGGAGGCCGTATTTCTCTTTTGCAAGGACAACAATGCTCCTGCCTTCGGGTGTTTCATCAGGCAGCGATGACAGCTGGGCCGCATCGGCTAATGCCTGCGGGTCAACTCCACGGGCCGGGATCAAGGCGGTGGCCTGCCTGTTTCCGAGGGTTATTGTGCCTGTCTTGTCGAGCAGGAGCACATCAACATCTCCCGCAGCCTCAACAGCGCGTCCGGACATGGCAATTACATTTGCCTGGATCAGCCTGTCCATACCTGCGATTCCTATGGCGGAGAGGAGTCCGCCTATTGTTGTAGGTATCAGACAGACAAGCAGCGATACCAGCGCGACGATGGTGACAGGACTGCCTTGTCCCGCAGCCGCCACGCTGAAGATCGAAAATGGCAGCAGCGTTGCCGTCGCAAAGAGGAAGATTATCGTCAGACCTGCAAGAAGAATATCGAGCGCTATCTCATTCGGCGTCTTCTGCCGCTTTGCTCCCTCCACCATCGATATCATCCTGTCGAGGAATGTTTCTCCAGGGTTGGCTGTGATCCTCACGATGATCCAGTCGGAAAGCACTAGCGTACCGCCTGTAACCGCGCTTCTGTCGCCTCCGCTCTCACGGATTACCGGCGCGCTTTCGCCTGTTATGGCGCTTTCATTGACCGATGCAACGCCGGCTACAATCTCGCCGTCGCCGGGTATGATATCTCCTGCCTCGACGAGGACGCAATCGTCCTTCCTCAGCTGAGATGACGGAATCGGTGAAACCTTCGCATCTTTATCAGGCTGCGCTAGCTTCTTCGCCTGCACGTCCTTTCGCGAACTGCGAAGGGCATCGGCCTGCGCTTTGCCGCGACCCTCGGCCACGGATTCCGCAAAATTTGCAAACAGCACGGTAGCCCAGAGCCAGATGGAGATATGCAGTATGAATCCGGGCGATTCGCTGCCCGGAACCAACAAGGACCGGACAAATAAAAGAGTGCTAAGGATGCTGCCCACCTCAACGACGAACATTACAGGATTGCGTACCTGTTTCATCGGATTCAGTTTTATAAATGAATCTATCAGCGCCCGCCTGATTATCTGCGGATCGAAAAGGCTCGCTTTTTTCTTTTTATTAGTCATGGAATAAGCCTCCCTATTACTTGAAAAGCATCAGGTGCTCAGCTATCGGCCCAAGCCCCAGCGCTGGAAAGAATGTAAGCGCGCCTACGATTATTATCACAGCTACAAGCAGGACGACGAACAGGGGCGTGTGGGTCGGCAGCGTGCCTGTGCCCGGTGGCACGTATTTTTTGCCGGCCAGGGACCCCGCAATGGCCAGCATCGGCACCATCGTCCAAAACCTGCCGAAGAGCATTGAGACTCCTCCCAGCGTGTTGTAGAAAACCGTGTTTGCACTCAGGCCGCCGAAGGCGCTGCCGTTATTGTTAGACATGGATGAGAACGCATAAAGCATCTGCGAGAACCCGTGGGGTCCCGGATTCGAAATCCCTGCAACTCCCGCAGGTGTTACAGATGCAATTGCAGTCCCCAGCAAGCTGAAGCAGCAGGGTATCAGGATGACAATCGCGGCCATCTTAACTTCAAAGGCCTCAATCTTCTTGCCGAGATATTCAGGAGTGCGCCCAACCATCAGGCCTGCAACAAAAACAGCCACGAGTGCGAATGCTACCATGCCGTAAAGACCTGATCCAACCCCGCCGAAGACGATCTCACCCAATTGTATGAGGACCATCGGCACCATGCCTCCCAATGGGCTGAACGAGTCGTGCATCGAATTGACCGAGCCGTTTGACGCGGCTGTTGTTGCCGTCGCCCAGATGGCGGAGTTTGCCACGCCGAATCTAACTTCCTTGCCCTCCATATTGCCGCCGGATGCATTGACACCTATGGCCGAGAGAAGCGGATTCCCAGCCTGTTCCGCTGCGTAACAAATTAGGAGCAGCGGGATGAAAATGACGAACATCGTAGCAAGCAATGCCCACCCCTGCCGTTGATCTTTTACCATCCTGCCGAACGTATAGCATAGGGCTGCAGGAATAAGAAGGATTGCGAGCATCTCTACGAAATTAGAGAGCGGAGTGGGGTTTTCGAATGGATGGGCCGAATTGACGTTAAAGAAGCCGCCTCCGTTGGTGCCGAGTTGCTTTATCGCAATCTGCGAGGCTGCCGGACCGAAAGGAATCGTCTGTTCTTTGAGCTCGGCTCTTTCGGTTACAGGATTGCCCTTGTCGTCCTTGATCGGGTTGCCCTTCTCGTCAAGCTTTGGATTGTCATATGTAATTGTCTGAACAGCGGACACATTCTTATACGGGCTGAAGCTCTGCACGACTCCCTGCGACACCAGGAAAATTGCCACTATAAAGGACAACGGCAGAAGTATGTAGAGCGTCGAACGTGTGAAATCGACCCAGAAATTGCCTATCGATCCAGCTGTGCGGCGGGTAAAGCCGCGTATTACCGCAACGAGGACAGCCATCCCCTGCGCTGCTGAAACGAAATTCTGCACTGTTAGCCCCGCCATCTGGGTCAGATAGCTCATAGTAGATTCGCCGCCGTACGACTGCCAATTGGTATTTGTGATGAAGCTGACCGCGGTGTTGAATGCTAGATCCGGCGAAACGCCGGAAAAATTCTGCGGATTAAGCGGCAGGATTCCCTGAAAGCGCATAAGCGCATACAGCACGAACAGGAAGCCGAATTTGAACAGGATCGCTGCAGCCGCATACGTTTTCCACGACATTTCATCAGCTGTATTAATCCCAAGAAGCCGATAAATCAGCATTTCAAACGGGCGGAGAATGCGATTGAGCCCGCAGGGTTCGCCTTCATATATCTTAGCCATATAAATGCCAAGAGGCTTGACAAGGGCGATGAGGACCCCCAGATAGAGCGTTATTTGCAGTATGCCGCTTGTCGTCATGAGAATATCTCCGGCTTCATAAGGGCTAAGACAAGGTATATCAGCAGTCCGACGGCTACTATGCCGCTTATCCAATACAAGGTTTCCATTTTTGTCCTCCTATTTTACCTTTTCGGCAGCTATTACCAGCAGCCAGGTGAGTCCAAAAAAAAGCACGACAATCCCAATATAAATCAGGTCCATAGGCACCTCCATGCATTAAGTGTATCAACATCGAAAATCAAATAGGTGTAAAGAAGATGGCTCAGGGTGTAAAAATAATGCAAAAATGAGTAGTCTGCGCGGAGTGTCAAAGAGGCAGTGACTCAATGTGCACATTCAACACGGCTGTAGGCTTTGGTAACCCATATGCCCTGATATATACTAATAGGGCAGGCCGCAAATTATTTTATCGGGAGGTTGTGATGGCTAAATTTCTTTTTGTTCTGAGCAGGGGCACAGATGACCCGGTTCGCGCCACGCGCTGCATTCATCTTGCGAAAGTTGCAAAAGAGGAAGGGCATGAAGTAAATGTATTTCTTATTGAGGACGGTGTTATGATTGCAAAGATCGGCATGGTCGATTTCATGAGATCGCCAACCGGAGATGAACTTAAGCCACTTCTGGACTACCTGATCAAAGCAGAGGTGCCTATGCTTGTCTGCACTCCATGTGCCAATGCCAGGCATCTGGGAGATGAAGACCTGATAAAAACCGCGCGTTTCGAGAAGGCTACCAAGCTGATTGCCCTGGCTGCTGAATCGAAGGTATTAACCTTCTAGATAGCGGGATATTATCGCGGTATCTAGAAATGCTGAAGAAGATCAGACTGGTTAACCATAGCTTGGTGGGGCATAACTCATGATGAAGGCTTCGGACCTGTTCGTCAGGCAGCTTGAAGAAGAGGGGGTTGAATATATCTTCGGCCTGCCTGGAGAGGAAAATCTTGATTTTCTTGAGTCTCTTCGCACTTCGTCAATAAAAGTAATAATTACCCGGCATGAGCAGGCTGCGGCCTTTATGGCAGCAACTTATGGAAGGCTTACAGGTAAGGCTGGCGTATGTTTTTCTACTCTTGGACCCGGGGCGACCAATCTTGTGACTGGCATCGCCCATGCACAGCTTATCGGCGCGCCGCTAATTTCAATTTCCGGGCAAAAGGCTCTCAGGGAGAACTGGCAGGCTAGGTTCCAGCTTTTAAACGTAGTGGAGGTGATGGAGCCGATTACTAAAAAGTCGGTCTCCATTGTGGATCCAGCCACCGTGCCTACGATTCTCCGCAATGGGTTCAGGCTTGCTGAGACTGAACGCCCTGGAGCAGTGCATATTGAGCTGCCCGAGGATGTAGCCGAAAGTCAGACGGATGCTTATATCCAAAAGCGGGGCGATCTGCAAAGGCCGGCGCCCCACCCGGAGTCTGTCCGGTTGGCTGCGGATCTGATCAACAAGGCGCAGCATCCTTTAATTATTATTTCGGCAGGCGCAAACCGGAACAGAATCAACGAGCACTTGACGCAATTTATTGAAAATACAAGTATTTACGCTGTTCATACGCAAATGGGCAAGGGTGTCCTGAGCGATGAATCGCCATATAGCTTGTACGCAACCGGAATTCATAAGCGGGATTATGTAAACTGCGGCATCGACAGGGCTGATGTGATCATCACAATAGGATACAATATTGTCGAATATCCTCCTTTTGTCTGGAATTCGCATCTTGACAAGCAAATCATCAATATCGATTACGCCGAGGCTGAAATCGACCGGTATTTCAATCCTGCCATAGATATCGTTGGAGATATATCGGCGGGGCTGGCCCAGCTTGCAAAGCTGGTGATTCCAAGAGGTAAGGATGATTTTTTTCAATCTGTTAGGAGGTTGCTGGATAAAAAACTTGCTCCCGGCGTCTCGCCCCAATATCCACTAACACCGCAAGAAGTCGTATGGAAGGTTCGTGCGGCGATGAGGCCTGATGATATTGCAGTATTTGACAATGGCATATATAAGCTTTGGTTTTCCCGACTCTACAGAACGTATTTGCCAAATACCTTCCTGGTGGACAACGCACTTGCGTCAATGGGTGCGGGTTTGCCGTCCGCGATTATGACAGCGATGCTAAAGCCATCCAGTAATGTGTTGGCTATAGTGGGAGATGGCGGGTTTATGATGACATCCTGTGAAATAGAGACAGCTCTTAGATATAAAGTGCCGCTGACAGTCTTAATACTAAATGATAATGCCTTTGGTTTTATCAAATGGAAACAACAAAGTAAGGACTTTCCCAGCTTTGCCCTTGACTACTCAAATCCTGATTTTGTCAAATATGCTGAAAGCTTTGGTGCTGTAAGTATGAAAGTCAGACCGGATGATGATCTTGCAGAATTGTTGAAGAAGGCTTTCTTGTTGAAAAAACTGGTTTTTATTGAGTGCCCTATCGACTATTCGCCAAACTATGAGACTTTTTCGAAGGAACTGTCCAATATAGTTTGCGAGATATAAGTATAGATTTTATTGTTTTTCCTTGGTTAAAGCGGATTTGCTCCAGAATTGGAAAGCCGCCTTATTCAGCAGCTCTCGCTTCTGCTATTTAATCTAGAAAAAACTCTTTCATTTCAGATAAAAAGTATGTACAATAACCTCATGCCAAATTATGATCAAGCTTCGATTATGGAGGCGAGATGAGTCGTAAAGTTAAGATGACAGCGGCGAAAGCTGAAAAGAGGCAGCAGAAAATAGATGCAGACATACTTTCGGATGTTTTCCCAAAGGTAAAGCATATAAGTATTAATATGACCTACAATCAGACTGGCGTTTTGGAGCCTTTGTCAAGGGCGATAAATTACTACCCCGGCAGCGCAGCTATTTTCAGGATGCATTGTCTGTGTTCAGATTGCGTAGAGGGCGGTTTTGAGTTTTCAAAGATAATAAAATCGATGGTCAAAGCCAGAAAGACTGTTTTGAAGGGAAAAATAGGCTGCGACAGCTGCTCATCGCCCGAATGTGCTGATGTGTCTTATATTATTCAGGTCAAATATTTCTAAGACGCACTCCTGTCCTGACGGCCTCTATTAACACTGTCCGCATTTTATATTTGTGATGCTCACTATCTTGTGAGCGTCATCACATATGCTTTGGCCGAAACGGGTTATAAATAGTTAGATCATGAGTTGATTGCCTCAGGAGGGTTCATATGGTCCTGCCTAATCTCGGGTTGATGTCAATGGGAATTACGGCTCTGTTCGTCGGACTGTTTCTAACCGTAAAAGATCATGAGGAAAAAAGCAAATTCAGATGCAAGAAGTGCGGTGAAACTGATATGCATACGAATGCCGGCCGCATTTATTGCAAGAACGGTCACCGGGTTATCGTTGACAAATAACCACCCTCATACGCTGATATATATGATGGCATTTAATCAACGAAAGGGGTAAATGAAGCTAAAAGGGATTACTCAGCAATAACAAGACCTGCTTTATTGTTTCTCACCCAAACAACACTGGCTTTCATTATAGGGCTAGCGCTTATGTTTACCGTCTTGCCGCGTTTTAGTTTTGCGCCTGTCATAATGCCAAAACCGCTCTCACTTATGTCGATTATATCGCAATCCCAACTAGCGCCGGCCTCATCGAAAATCTGCGTTGCCAACTTACATTTGAATCTCGGCCAAAACCTTTCTTCGTCATAAATATCTTCGAGCTTTTGAAATTTCTCGTGATCAAGAAAATGCATACCGTCTCTCCTTCTTGCTGCCGGAGCTAATTAGTTACTTTTAGTCCAGCCATATTTCCATTGCACCATATAACCTTTGCCTTAGTTTTTGGTTCCAATATCTGAACCACATCTCCGGCCCTGAGCTTGGCATTCGTAATAATGCCGAAGCCGCGTCCGCTCATGTTGATGATCCTGCAATCCCAGCTTTCTCCCCATGGAACGGAAATCATGGTAGACAGGTCGCACTTGACCCTGGACCATGCCCTTAATTCACCGGTTGTCAAGCCGCTTGAAAGTTCTTCCATAGTTCCTCCTCTTCAGGCACACCCCCTCCTCAATATTCTATCCTACTTTAGAGATGAAGTAAATTGCAAAAATTCCATTTGGTCTCTGAGTGCAAAGAGTTCAACCCTGCAATAATTAGAATTAATCTTTTAAATCATGATGTTACTTGCAATAAAATCACTATTTGCATGCAGTCGCCGGCTTCTTTATGCCGCTGCCAGTGTGAATAGAGACCTTAATGTTGCATATTTCGCAAGTAAACGGCAGTCCGTCCGGACATTAAGGATAACACGACAGCATTTGAACTTGTAACGAGAAAACATTTAATATTGTTTTCCTGGAATTGCATACGATTGACACAAAGTTTCGGCTTGCTGTTGAATAAATCATCAAGCCATAATGCCGTCCCAGTAAGATATGGACATTAATGCTCTCGATTCCGCTTTGTATCATTTGATAAATCAAGGCACTGCAAACGGTGTCTTTGATCTGCTTATGCCTTTTCTGAGCGCGAAGGGGTATACGCTGATTTTGCCCTATGCCGCATATATGCTTTGGTGTGCATATAAACAAAAAAGGAGCGGAAATGTTGAAATTTGGAACCTCGCCTTATGGACTATCGCGGTTTCAGTCTCGTCTTTATTGCTTGCCGACTGGATTTCGAATGATTTGAAGCCCATCTTTGGCAGGATTAGACCATGTCATGTCGAGGATGGAGCGAGGCTTCTAGTTGGATGTACACAATCTGCAGCAATGCCATCCGGCCATGCAGCCAATTCATTTGCCTATGCATTGCCGCTTTTCTTTATGACACGACGATTCATGGGCTTGGCATGCAGAGTTTACCCTTTGGCGCTTGCTGGACTTGTTGCTTATTCCCGTCCATATGTGGGCGTTCATTACCCTGGTGATATTATTGCTGGTGCGATCTTGGGGATTGCCACTGCAACTCTTGTTATGTCCATGTTTTTTTACGCAAGAATAAAGTATACCCCAAGGCCGTATTTAACAGTGCTATATGGATCCTTGTTTGTCCTCAGCGTATTTAGGATCTACTATATAATCCATGGCCCGCTGGATCTGGGCCCTGATGAGGCGCATTATTGGGAATGGTCGCGGCATCTTGATCTGAGCTATTACTCAAAAGGGCCCCTGATAGCCTATCTAATCGCCCTGGGTACGGCTGTTTGCGGCGACACAGTTTTCGGAGTAAGATTCCCAGCCGTGATCTTTTCAGCTATGTCCAGCCTGATTATTTTCAGGCTCGTTTGCAAAATGTATCAAAACGAGGCGGTTGCGCTCTGGTCTGCGCTGATCTATCAGGTCATTCCCCTGTTTGCTGCGTTTTCAATCATTTTCTCAATCGATTCGCCTTTTCTGTTTTTATGGATATTATCTCTTCTCCTTTTTCATAGAGCAGTTTACGATGCCGAAAATGAAGGATATGGGGCCTGGATAGTGCTCGGCATTTCTCTCGGCTTTGGATTACTGACCAAATATACGATGTTTTTTTTCCATCTCGCCATGTTTCTTTTTCTAGCCATGTCAGAAAAAAAATATCTTCTGAAGACTATCAAGCCATACGCCGCAGCGCTGATCAGCATGTTAGTCTTCAGCCCTGTCATAATCTGGAATGCCAGGCACGACTGGGTGACTATTCGACATACAGCAGGTCAAGCCCATATAGCAGAGGGATTCAATATTTCGATGCGCAGCCTGGGAGAGTTCATTGGCTCTCAGATCGGTATCGTTAGTCCATTGATTTTCATGCTAATGCTTTACGCACTATATAAACTATATAAGTCAAAGAAAGACTATAGGCCTGTTTTCTTAGCTGCCTTTTCTGTACCGATTATTGTGTTTTTTACCCTGAAGAGTGTACAGGGCAAAGTGCAGGCAAACTGGGCAATGACGGGTTATATTACCGGCATAATTGCCATGGCTTGGTTTTGTTTGACGGAAGGGGATGCAAATAATGTAAGGCGAAAGAAAATTTTTCTTTGGGCAGGAGCCATCTCGGCGATGATCGTGACTGCAATCGGCTATTATCCTTCTGTCATCAAGCTGCCTGTAAAGCTCGATCCGACGGCACGATTGAGAGGATGGCATCAACTTAGGCAGGAGATTAGCCCAATATACGGTACACTATCCGCCCAGGGTCCGGTGCTTCTTTTTTCGGACAGATATCAAATATCTAGTGAGATGGCATTTTATGTTGAAGGACATCCTGCAACGTACAGCATAAATCTCGGCAGGCGAATGGACCAATATGATCTATGGCCCGGCATGAATGAAGTTGCTGATCGCCTTCGGCGTGAAGCCGGTAGCGAGCTGGTTAATATAAACGGCATTTACGTAACGTGGGGCGATAGCAACGTGCCATCACCAGTAGCAAAGGCATTTGAAAGGTGCGACAGACGATTGATGCGAGTCTATGATAAAGGGATTGAGCTGCGCGTTTATTCCGTTATGATCTGCTATAATTTTAGAGGCTTTGAAAACAGGCCTATTGAAACATACTAGGAGCGGCAATGACAGTATCTGTAGTGGTGCCTTTATACAATGAAGAAGAAAATGTGGAAATGCTTGATGACCGGCTCAGAGAAACTTTAACGGATATAGGAAGCGATTACGAAATTGTCTATGTGGATGACGGCAGCACAGACAAGACCCTGCAACTGCTGGAAGAGCTTCAGAAGAAAGATCCGCATATAGTAGTCCTCAGCTTGCGCAGAAATTTCGGTCAGACGGCAGCCTTTGCAGCAGGCTTTGATTTCGCTCGCGGTGATATTGTGGTCACTATGGACGGTGATCTTCAAAACGATCCTAAAGACATACCTAGGCTTCTCGATGCGATCAAGGATTGCGACCTCGTGAGCGGCTGGCGAAAAAAAAGAAAAGATGACTTTTTGCGAACCTTTCTCTCCAAAATAGCAAACGGGCTGATCAGCAAGGTGACCGGTGTCCGGTTGCACGACTATGGCTGTTCTCTTAAGGCGTATCGCCGAGATGTTGTTAAGAATCTCAAACTCTATGGCGAAATGCACAGATTCATACCAGCTGTGGCGAGTTGGTACGGTGTAAGGATTGCGGAAATAGAAACGACTCACCACCCTCGTTTAAGGGGAAAATCCAAAGTTGGGATGTCAAGGACTATCAAGGTTCCGCTTGATCTTGTGACTGTTAAATTCCTGCAGAGTTTTTCTACCAAGCCCATTCAGTTTTTCGGACCTCTAGGTCTCTTTTTTGGGCTTGCAGGAATGGCGGTATCGTTATACCTGACGGCGACAAAATTTCTCAAGGGCATCGACATTGGCGGAAGGCCGCTCCTGCTGCTGGGTGCTTTGCTGATAATAGTCGGCATACAATTCATAGGCATGGGCCTGCTCGGCGAGATGATAGTCAGGGTCTATCATGAAAGCCAGAAGAAGCCTATATACACCCTCAAAAAAATCCTGGGTCCCGGACGGTAATACGGGCAAATCGGCCAATAAAATTATCCTTTTATTACTGAAGATTGCAGTCAGCTCGGCGCTGCTGATCTATCTACTTTCTAAGGTGGGCGGGATGGCAGTCCTCGAGACCGCAATTTTGCTTTCACCTCTGCATTTCGGATCCGCAGTAATACTATATCTTGTTGCATCCTATCTTTCATCAATGAGGTGGCAGCTGCTAATCCCTCAGCCGGTGAAAACAGGCAGACTTTTTTCAATGTACATCATAGGGTCTTTTTTTAATGTATGCCTGCCTGGAATCATAGGAGGCGATGCGATAAAGGCTTTTTATCTCAGTAAGGAACTTCAGTTGAATGCATCATCAGAGCATAGCGATCAAGGCAAGGGCGCTGTATCAATAGCGGTTGCTTCGGTTTTTATGGATCGTTACATCGGCCTGGCCGCATTGTTGTTCATTGGCTTGGCCGCATGCCCGGCGGGCATGGAAATACTTGCAAGGGCATCGGTGTCATGGGTCTTGCCGGTCATCTTTGCCTGTTTCATTGCTGCCAGCGTTGTACTATTCAGAGTGCGGTTTGGTGGACGTATAAAGTTCCTTGAGGGTGTTTACGGTGCGTTTGACTATTATTTTTCGAAACGGCATGTGCTTTCCCGCGGTTTCGCATATTCACTGGTAATTCAAATGGCAGGCATTGCGGCTGTGTACATACTCGCCCGCGGCCTTTCAATCGATGTCAGCATCGTATCAATTCTGGTCTTCCTCCCTTTAATAATCCTGATATCTATGGTTCCGGTCTCAATCTCAGGTCTGGGCATAAGGGAGGGGGCTTTCGTATTTTTTTTAGGAACTATGGGAATCGCGGCAGATAGAGCAATGACACTCTCCATCCTCTGGTTTCTTTCCGTTATTGTTGCAAGTTGTTGGGGATTTGTTGAATATCTACGATTTAAGCATCTTTTTAGCAGCGGCGTAGAATAGCAACCTTTTCAGATCCGACAGGTTTTCCTTGAAGGCATAAGTGTCGTAGAACTCTTGCAGGCTGAGCAGTTGAACAGTATCGGTCAGAGGCAGTTCGTATTTCTTTATTATCCCATTTGCGATAAATCCTATGTCTTCTCGCCTTTCACGCAGAGGAGGAACTAAAATGATCTTTGGTTTAAGTGCGCGTAACAGTGCTTTTGAAAAATTTTCCTCTTGAGCCTCTGCCTCAAGGTTCTTGCGGGATGTTAGTATGAACAGTACATCCGGATATGAGGCCTTGATATTTTTGGATCGGTAATAATCGATGCGTGTTATTATCTCAGCCAGTCTTTCCTGGAGAGGCATAGGCATCTTGTCGATATTCTTAAGCATTATCATGCCGCCATCCGCAAGGTCAAAAGCCCCCTTGTGCTGGTCCGAGCCCCAGAACCCTCCGCCGGACCCGAAAAGTTCTTCTTCGAGAGTGTCCGTATTAACTGTATCGCAATGAAACGCGAGAAATGGCTTGCTATTCCTCGGATTTTCCGGATGGTCATGCAGTGCAACGGCAAGCAATCTTTTCCCTACCCCAGCTTCTCCCCATACGAGGAAATTATGCTCTAGACCGCTATCTGTAAATGCATCATTAAGCAGCCTCAGCATAGGGGCTGATGTTGTCAGAAATTTAACCTGATGCTCATGAAATGAACCGGCAATGGCAAGAAGTCGAGCGGCCAATTCTTGCATATCGAATTCCTCGCAGGCACACTCGAACCTTTCGACGATATCAGCAAGCAGCTCCTCAGTGTCGCTTTCTGTGATCCTGAAATACCGTTTATTAAACTGCTTCAGGTTCTCCTGTGCGAGTACGCCAGCCGGGAACAATATGGATTGCGCTATCTGTTCTGCAGTTTCGGCGAGATGGTACAATTGTGACGCTGTATGGGCTGTCGATAACCTTGTAGGTGCCGGCAGCTCATGATCCTTTAATGTATCGGAAAAGCGCTCAGCCTTGATAAGACCAATTATATCCCGGTATAGCTGTGGAAGAGATAAAACATTATCCAGCATTGATATATGGTTGCTGCGAAAAAGCCTGTTTTCAAGAAATGCCCTATCCTCGATGGATAGCTTGAGCAGCAGCGGAATGAGACGATGGTATTCCGGACGCTCGCCAAGCATAAGCAGCATGCCCAATACCGGTATAAGGGCAGCGAAGAAGACCTCTCCCGACTCAGCAACCGGGGATATTTCGTTGACGCGGATGGCAGCTTCTCCTGCAAGTACAGCGCTGCACCAGAGTTTGAGGGATACTTCATCATCTAGTAACTGGCCGTGCTGGACGATTTCTGATTCAATTGCATTTGCACCAAGCAAGGACACGGCCTGAGATATAACGGTAACTTCTGATCTTAATGATGCTGCAGAGAGCTTGCGCAGAAGCGAAAAATGCAATCCAGGGTCGTATTGAATCAGCCCTGATATGGACTGCAGGGATTTTTTATCGTCCTGGAGTGCCGCCGATATTTTCAGAACCGTGTGTTTGAAAACAGGCACTTTCATCTAATGCTATAATAATACAATGCTGTTTAAAGAGCAAGATTACGACGTCATTGTCGTTGGCGCGGGACACGCCGGATGTGAGGCAGCTCTAGCCGCAGCACGCCTTGGACTTGAGACCTGCATCTTTACAATAAATCTGGATACCATTGCACAACTTTCATGCAATCCTGCCATCGGAGGTCTGGCCAAGGGCCATCTTGTACGCGAAATCGATGCGTTGGGCGGCGAAATGGCGAAAGTTGCCGACAAGTCTGGAATTCAATTCAGGATGCTCAATCTCTCTAAAGGTCCTGCAGTATGGTCACTGAGATCTCAGGCGGACAGAATGCTTTATCGGAACCACATGAGGCATGTTCTTGAAACACAGCCTCATCTTACGATAAAGCAGGGCATGGTCGAGAAAATAATTGCTGATGGCGGCATGGTGCAAGGCGTACATACTTCTCTTGGCGTGCAATATGGAGCGGGTGCAGTGATAGTAACAACGGGCACTTTTTTGAAAGGGTTGATTCATATAGGAATGGAAAACTTTCAGGCAGGCAGGGCTGGAGAGTTTGCTTCAGTCGGCCTTTCTGATTCCCTTCGCGAGCTTGGCATCCAGCTTGGCAGGCTGAAAACCGGCACACCGCCTCGTCTTGATGCGCGAAGCATCGATTTCTCCAAAACCACTGCGCAGTGGGGCGATGACCCTCCAGTTCCTTTTTCGTACTCTACCGAAAAGATAAGCAACCAACAGTTGCCGTGCTATATAACATATACAAATTCATCGACTCATGAAGCAATACTCAGCGGACTGGACAGGTCTCCGCTGTACAGCGGCCGTATCCGCGGAGTTGGCCCGAGATACTGCCCATCTATAGAGGATAAGGTTGTAAGGTTTGCTGAAAAAGAGCGGCACCAGATATTTCTCGAACCTGAGGGGCTTGAGACAACTGAATATTATGCGAATGGGATATCGACGAGCCTGCCTTATGACATTCAGGTCAGGATGGTCAGGACCATCGCAGGACTTGAAGACGCTGTTATTATGAGGCCGGCGTATGCCATTGAATATGATTTTGCGTATCCTACGCAAATCAAACATACACTCGAAACAAAATCTGTGAAGGGGCTTTTCTTAGCCGGGCAGATAAACGGCACTTCCGGATACGAAGAGGCGGCTGCCCAGGGTCTAATAGCAGGTATCAATGCAGCTATGAGAATACAATCGCGTGAGCCGGTCATTCTCGGGCGCGACGAGGCATACATCGGTGTTCTCATCGACGACCTTGTGACCAAAGGCACGAAAGAACCATACCGCATGTTTACATCGAGGGCTGAGTACCGGCTTTTGCTGAGGCATGATAACGCCGACTTCCGGCTTATGGAAAAAGGGCATGAGATCGGTTTGATATCAACTTCTTCAATCGGCTGCTTCAGGGAAAAGAAGCATCTTTTGGAGAGTGAACTCGCAAGACTTCGATCTGAGCGAATAAAACCGTCACAGCCACTTAATGAGGCTCTTTCGGCGCTCGGCACTGCCCCTGTTGTCGGGGATATAACTCTAGATAAGTTATTGAAGAGGCCTGAAGTAGGGTATCAGCATATTCGCGAATGGGCACCCTCGCCGAAAGGACTTAATACAGAGATTGAAAGCCTTGTTGAGATTAATGTCAAGTATGAAGGCTATATTCAGAGGCAGATGGATGCAGCAGAAAAGCTGAAAAGACTCGAGACCAAGAAAATACCGAGAGAATTTGACTATAAGTCTACTCCCGGACTGTCGCGAGAAATAGTTGAGAAGCTATCCGAGGTTCAGCCGGAGACGCTCGGACAGGCATTGCGAATTCCTGGTATTACACCGGCTGCGGTGTCCATAATATTAGTGGCGGTTGAAGGATTTTGGAGAAGAACCGGAAAATCCTGATTAGCGGGTTGCAAGATCTGGGCATTGAACCTACCGATTATTTGATCGAACAATTCATTGTGTACCTAAATGAACTCAATAAATGGAACAAGGTCTACAATTTAACTGCAATAACTGTTGATGAGGAGATAATCGTCAAGCATTTTCTTGACTCACTTTTGTTTATAAAAGCGTTGCCGAAACCGATATCTACAATTTGCGATGTTGGAAGCGGGGGAGGATTTCCGGGACTTCCCATAGCATTGGTCAGGCGAGACCTGCTGATCACGCTTCTGGAGCCTTCGAGGAAAAAGAGTGCCTTCCTCAGGCAGATGCGAAGGCTTTTGCATCTCGAGAATGTCGAAATTCTTGAGTGCAGGGCCGAAGAAGTTGTCGAAAGCGAATTTGATGTTGTCATTACACGCGCAACATTTACTATAGCTGACATGCTGAGTAAGGCCGGACATCTCGTGCGGAGCGGCGGATGCCTTATTTTGAGTAAAGGGCCGAAATATGATAATGAGATCAATGAGCTGCCTGAGACAGTGTGTCTTAAGGTCACTGCCATGCAGCTAACCTGCGGACTTGCCGTGCGAAATTTGGTAAAAATTATGAACACATAAATTGACTTGCTGCAGAAACTTAAGGTATTTTAATAATTCACGGGGCGTAGCGCAGCCTGGTAGCGCACCTGCCTTGGGCGCAGGGGGCCGGAGGTTCGAATCCTCTCGCCCCGACCAAACGATCAAAGTTCGAGGTCTATTTCAATTTGTCGCCTGGGGACACCGGACTTTGCGAAAGCTTTGTATTTATTGCGCCTGTAGCTCAGCTGGATAGAGCAACTGCCTTCTAAGCAGTGGGCCAGGGGTTCGAGTCCCTTCAGGCGCGCCAACTTATGACGCTTAAGAATTGGCTATCAGTCAAGATAGGGGCAGTTCGCCTGCGGTATGCTGCTAAAACTCGGCTGAAGATGCCAATATGGTGGATGTAGCTCAATGGCAGAGCACTGGACTGTGGCTCCAGGTGTTGCGGGTTCGAGCCCCGTCATCCACCCCAAGTCTTCCCATAAATCATTTAGACATGTTTTGTATTCTTTGACTGAAGATATTTTCCCCGCTGATTGAGTTTCAGTTCCAACCCAATGTCATTTCATTATTCGAGCAAGTGCCAGTCTGACTTTAATAAACATAGCCGGCATGTAACCTTTGCATAAGCGCCACGTCTCAATTAATAGAGAGAAAAATGAAAGGAGGTGAGAATATAATGAGATTTGGGAGAATCATAGTTGCGCTTGTATTAGCTGCTATGTGTGCTTCAACAGCATGGGTGTGCAGCGCATATGCGCATGACATTGGTGCTCATGGCTATCAGCAGGATATGGCGCACAGACATGCCTTGGCTAAAGCAATCGGGATTACGGAAGAGCAGAAGGCACAGATGAAAGACATTCTGCAGAAATATCGGCCAGCTTTTCAGTCTCTGAGAAAACAGTATCGTGAAGAGAAGCATGTGTTGCATAAACTGACATATGCTGATTCGATCAATGAGTCTGCTATCAGGGAGCAGACTTCAAAGATTTCGCAGGTCGAATCCAGCATGGCAATTCAGAGAGCGCATCTTATTCATGATTTGCGCAGTGTGCTGACTCATGAGCAATTGCAGAAGCTGTCGGAAATTGCTAAGCACAGGGTTGACGCACAAACAGACAGATACCTTTTTCGATTTGCCGGAGCTGGTAAAGAGGAGTAGACTTTAGTTTACATGAATGCACCACAACAGGTGCCAACCGATGAACGCCTCATCAGCGCTGCACTTATGGGTGATGATGAGGCGTTTGCCGAACTGGTCCGTAGACATAAAAATAAAATATTCAGAATTGCTGCACGCTTGATTGGTGATGACGATGAACTGGACGATGTCTGTCAAGAGACGTTTATCAAGGCATATGAAAACCTGGGGAAATTCAGGGGCGATGCTTCTTTTGAGCATTGGTT
Source organism: Dissulfurispiraceae bacterium (assembly GCA_035319125.1). Lineage (GTDB taxonomy): Bacteria > Nitrospirota > Thermodesulfovibrionia > Thermodesulfovibrionales > Dissulfurispiraceae > Fen-1308. The sequence goes on from DATHDG010000012.1 coordinate 47,737, forward strand.
AACAAAGATTGCCGTGAATGTTTGTTATGATGCATTGAGAAAGCGCAGACGAAAACGCGATAATGTACCTTTGGACAGCATTGCCTTTGCGGCAGCCGGCACGCAGTCAGACGAGGCAGTATCCGGAGACGAGGCTTGGCGAATTCTCCAGGGTGCCCTGTCTAAATTGCGTCCTGAGGAAAGAATGATAATTACGCTTTTGAACATGGAAGAAAAGTCGGTTCGGGAAATATCAGCCCTTACAGGATGGAGTGAAGCCAATGTAAAGGTGCGGGCGCATAGGGCGAGAAAGCAACTTAAAAGAATTTTGGAGGATGACAGTGAAGGGCGATAATAATTTTGAGGAGTTAGAACGGCTTTTTGCAGCTGCCCGCAAGAGGTATCACTATGATGAAACCCTTGAAAACGGCTTTGAAGCTCGTGTCCTTGCAAAAATCAGAGGGCAGTACAATTCTAACTTTTTTTTCAATTTGTGGGCATGGAGACTTATTCCTGCCCTGGCATCCATTGTTCTTATATTGGGAGCCTGCACTTATATAGCTGAACATCAACAGTTAGTTGGACTCGGCCCAATAGCCGGAGTAAACAGCGAAGAATCATTGATTGTTGCATATTTAACAGGTGAATGAATTGAAAGGATGGAAAGCAATCATCGGAATTGTCCTGGTTTTTCTTCTCGGCATGATGGGTGGCGCACTTACGATGCACATGTTTGAGCAGAAGAAGATATATAATATGATGAACGGCGATCCGGCAGCAACAAAAGAATATGTTGTTACCCGGCTCAACCGTGAACTAAATCTGGATAGTGCACAACTTAATAAGCTTCGTGATATTGTGCACGAAACTCATTCAGAAATGCGGGAGGTGCGCCGGCAGATAAAACCTCAGATAGAAGAAGTGCTGAAACGGTCGCAGGATAAAGTCCGCGCAATTCTCAGGGCTGATCAATTAGCCAAGTTCGATAAAATTGTTGAGGCCAGAAAAAAAAGACATGAAGCAGAAGAAAATAGCAAGTGATAGGTAACAGTAAGTTGTTAATTCATCATAAGTAATCAGGAGGTCGGGATGAAAAAAGAAAAAAAACTCCAGTCGCTTATACTAGGCATGAGTTTTGTGCTGATTGGATGCATTAATCAAAGCGATGCCGGAGTAAATGTAAATGTTGGCGTTTTTGCTCCGCCGCCGGCGTTTGTAGTGCCTGCACCACCGCCGGTTGTTGTTGTTCCAGGCTCATATGTTTATTATGCACCGGGACTGGATGTGGATATTCTGTTTTATCACGGTTATTGGTGGCGGCCTTATGAGGGGCGCTGGTACAGGTCAAGAGGTTATAACGGGCCCTGGGGCTATGTGCGTGGAGAAAGAGTGCCGCGACCTATTGTCTCATTACCGCCTAATTACCGCCATGTGCCGCCGGGACATGAACGGATACCATACGGCCAGGTAAGAAGGAATTGGTCTAGATGGGAGAGAGAAAAGCATTGGGACAGACACGACCGGAAACAAGACTGGCACGAAGATAGAGGCAAGGGGTATGACCGCGGCATGCATCGCGGGCATGATGAGCACGGAGAGGGATATGGCAGAGGAGATAGGGGTCGTTATTAAACAACCTCGAAGAAAATGGATGGCGCTTGCAGCTGTTTGCCTTATAGCTGCAAGCGTCTGTTTATATTTTATATGGAAAGGCGCATCCGGCAAGCCGAAACAGGCAGCTGTTCGTGCGACGCCGGTTGTTACTTCAATTGCAAAGAAAGGCGACATCAGGATTTATATTACAGGGCTTGGATCCGTCACTTCGCTCAATACCGTCACGGTAAAAAGCCGGGTGGACGGGCAACTAATGAAAGTCCTTTTTAAGGAAGGGCAGATTGTAAGCAAGGGACAGTTGCTGGCCGAAATAGATCCTAGACCCTTTGAAGCTCAGTTGACGCAGGCAAATGGACAGCTGTCGCGCGATCAAGCCTATTTGGACAATGCAATGCTTGATCTGAAACGCTACCAGACGCTCGCCGAGCAGGATTCTGTTGCGAAGCAGCAGCTTGATACCCAGGCTGCCCTCGTCAGGCAGTATGAAGGAGTTGTAAAGCTGGACCAGGGCGCGGTAGACAATGCCAGGTTGCAGCTGGTCTATTCCCGCATTAATGCTCCAGTTAGCGGCAGGATAGGGTTGCGCCTTGTTGATCCCGGCAATATCGTTCATGCAAGCGATACCAACGGCTTGGCAGTAATTACACAGCTTCAGCCGATCACTGTCATATTCCCCATTCCGGAAGACAATCTTCCGGCGCTCATGGAAAAGATGAAATCGAAAGGGCGGCTTGAAGTTGAGGCATATAACAGGGACCAGAGTCAGAAGCTCTCCGCCGGATCTCTTATGACTGTTGACAATCTAATAGATCCAACGACCGGCACCGTGAAGCTCAAGGCTGAGTTTGCAAACCAGAACAATGAACTTTTCCCCAACCAGTTTGTAAATGCACGTCTGCTCCTTGATACAAGACACGATGTGACTGTAGTGCCTTCTGCTGCCATTCAAAGAAGCCCGCAAGGTACATTTGTATTCATTCTGAAAGAGGACAAGACTGTTGCTATCCGTCCGGTAAAGGTCGGTCCCGGTGAAGCCGATATGGTATCGGTGGATGAAGGACTGGCTGCCGGTGATACAGTCGTTGTAGAAGGTGCGGAAAAGTTAAGGGATGGCAGCAAAGTCGAATTGCCGGCCACTGATCAGGGCGAAAAGGCCGGCCGCAAGAACCGGCAGAAATAGGCAATGAATCCTTCTCGCACTTTTATTCTCCGGCCTGTCGCGACTACTCTCCTCATGGCTGCAATACTGCTGGCCGGTTTTGTGGCATATCGGGAACTGCCGGTATCAGCGCTGCCGCAGGTAGATTATCCTACTATCCAGGTTGTTACATTCTATCCCGGCGCCAGCCCCGACGTCGCAGCATCGTCAATTACCGCGCCTTTAGAGCGCCAGTTCGGGCAGATGCCTGGTCTTAGACAAATGACGTCTACAAGCTCTGGAGGCAGCTCGGTAATCACGCTCCAATTCAGCCTGGATCTCAGCCTTGATGTCGCCGAGCAGGAGGTGCAGGCAGCAATCAACGCATCGGGAACCTTTCTGCCCAAGGACCTGCCGAATCCTCCGGTGTACAGCAAGGTAAACCCTGCTGATGCGCCTGTTCTGACTCTTGCGCTGACATCAAAGACCTTGCCCTTGTATCAGGTCGAGGACCTGGCCGATACCAGACTGGCTCAAAAAATATCACAACTGTCAGGTGTCGGTCTTGTAAGCATCAGTGGTGGCCAGCGCCCGGCAGTCAGGATCAGAGCCAATCCGACCGCCCTCTCAGCTTACGGGCTGACACTTGAAGACCTCCGCGCAGTTATTGGGGCCGCGAATGTCAATCAGGCGAAAGGCGGATTTGATGGGCCTCGGCAATCATCGATAATCGGGGCCAATGACCAGCTCACCTCAAGCAAGGATTATAAACCTCTTGTGGTCACTTACCGCAACAATGCCCCTGTCCTGATATCTGATGTGGCTGAAGTAATTGACAATGCCGAAAATGTAAAGCAGGCGGCATGGATGAATGATTCTCCTGCTGTGATCGTCAATATTCAGAGGCAGCCCGGTTCGAATGTCATCGAAGTCGTGGATCGGATCAAGAAGCTATTGCCCCAGCTTCAAAGCACGCTACCTGCTGCGGTCACTGTGTCTATACTTACAGATCGTACAACTACCATACGTGCATCCGTAGAAGACGTACAGTTCGAACTGATGCTGGCGGTTGCCCTTGTCGTGATGGTAATATTCATTTTCCTGCGAACACTGGCTGCAACTTCAATCCCCAGTGTCGCTGTGCCGCTGTCACTTGTCGGCACATTCGGCATTATGTACTTGCTTGGGTTTAGTCTGAACAACCTTACATTGATGGCCCTTACTATCGCGACCGGATTTGTTGTTGACGACGCCATAGTAATGATCGAGAACATAGCCCGCTATATTGAACAGGGCGAACCGCCGCTCAAAGCAGCGCTAAAGGGCTCTGAACAGATTGCCTTTACCATCATGTCACTGACAGTCTCACTTGTGGCCGTGCTCATTCCACTGTTATTCATGAGCGATGTCGTAGGAAGGCTTTTCCGTGAATTCGCGATTACCCTTGGAGTGACCATCGTTATCTCGGCAATTGTTTCACTGACGCTGACACCCATGATGTGTGCAAGATTGCTCAAGCACACTCCAGAGCAAAATCAGAAGAAGTTCTTTGTGGCTTCCCAGCGCATTTTTGACCGGATAATTGAATTCTACGGCAGAACATTGAAGTGGGTACTTGATCATCAGAAGCTGACATTGCTTGTGGCAGTTGCGACACTTGTTTTTACAATCATCTTGTACATAGCGATTCCAAAGGGCTTCTTTCCGGTGCAGGACACCGGGCTGATTATGGGAATTTCGGAAGCTTCCCAGTCGAGTTCATTTGATGCAATGGCCCGGAAGCAGCAGGAGATGGCCGCCCTTATTCTCAAGGATCCTGCAGTGCAGAGCCTGACGACATTCATTGGTGTTGACGGCACTAATACGACCCTGAATAGTGGCCGGGTGCTGATCAATCTGAAACCGCTGTCTGAGCGCGGCATTAGCGCGAGCGATACAATCAGGCGGCTGCAGCTTAAGATGGCAGAATTACATGGCATCACGCTTTTTATGCAGCCTGTCCAGGACCTGACAGTCGAAAGTCGGGTGAGCCGGACTCAATTCCAGTACAGCCTTGAAGATCCCAGCCTGGATGAGCTGAATGTCTGGACACCGAAGCTTGTATCAGCACTAAGCGCATTGCCGGAGCTGCGCGATGTGAGCAGTGACCTCCAGGATAAAGGTCTTCAGGCAATGATCACTATTGACCGCAACACTGCATCAAGACTTGGAATCACACCACAACTGATAGATGATACGTTGTATGATTCCTTCGGGCAGCGGCTGGTTTCGACTATCTTCACCCAGTTGAACCAATACCGCGTAGTGCTCGAAGTGCAGCCCGAATACAAGCTCAATCCCGGAAAACTTCAGCATATTTATGTACGGAGCAGCAGCGGAGGGGTCGCACCGTTAACTGCCTTTACACAGATCAGCGAAACAACAGGGCCCCTTCTAATTAACCACCAGGGCCAGTTTCCGGCTACCAATCTTTCATTCAATCTGGCACCGGACGCCTCGCTAGGAGACGCTGTCAAGGCGATAGAATCAGAAACGCAGAAGATTGGGATGCCCACAAGCATCAGGGGCAGCTTTCAGGGAACCGCGCAGGCATTTCGTTCTTCGCTTGCTAACGAACCGATTCTGATCTTGGCAGCTCTCATTACGGTTTATATTGTTCTAGGTGTGCTGTATGAAAGCTTCATCCATCCAATCACAATACTTTCGACGCTGCCTTCAGCAGGGGTTGGCGCGCTGCTTGCGCTCATTATTTGCAGGACCGAATTCAGCGTAATCTCGTTGATCGGCGTAATCCTTCTGATCGGCATAGTGAAGAAGAATGGAATTATGATGGTCGACTTTGCGCTCGATGCCGAGCGCAGGGAAGGAAAAGAGCCTGTGGAGGCGATTTATCAGGCCTGCCTGCTGAGGTTCAGGCCGATCATGATGACTACGATGTCGGCCATACTCGCAGCCGTGCCGCTCGCACTGGGATCAGGTGTCGGTTCGGAGTTGCGCAGACCAATGGGAATCTCGATTATAGGAGGGCTTATCTTCAGTCAGGTGCTGACTCTCTATACGACACCGGTAATATATCTGTGGTTCGATAGGCTTGCCCAGCGATTCGGTAAAAAACAGCCTGAGTCAAATCCAAACGACTATGCCGGTGGATCTTCGGAGATTTGTAAGGATTAGTCCTGAATGAACATTTCACGGCCATTCATCAACAGACCTGTAGCTACCACGCTCCTGACGATAGGCATTGCGCTTGCCGGTCTTGTTGCCGTGAAAATGCTGCCGGTGGCCCCGATCCCGCAGGTGGATTATCCGACGATATCCGTGTCGGCATCGCTGCCTGGAGCCAGCCCGGAAACGATGGCAACCTCTGTTGCCGCCCCACTTGAGCGCCAGTTCAGCCGCATAGCCGGTGTTACCGAAATGACGTCTTCAAGCTCTCTCGGTTCTACGTCTGTGACGCTGCAGTTTGATCTCAACCGGAACATCGACGGTGCCGCGCGTGATGTCCAGGCCGCCATAAATGCTGCGCGCACATATCTGCCGTCTAATCTGCCTTCCAATCCGACATATCGCAAAGTAAACCCTGCAGACGCTCCAATTCTCATCATCGCTCTGCAGTCGGACACGATGAGCAAGGCGCAGGTCTATGACGCTGCTTCGACCATCCTGGCCCAGAAGCTTTCGCAAATTGAAGGAATCGGACAGGTTATTGTCGGAGGAAGTTCACTGCCCGCAGTTCGTGTGGAGCTCAATCCATCGGCTTTGAACAAATATGGAATCGGCCTTGAAGACGTGCGCAATATGCTAAGCACAACAAATGTCAGACGACCCAAAGGTCAGTTGGACGGCGAAAAGACCACCTGGGAGGTCCGTACGAACGATCAGTTATACAAGGCTGTCGAGTACCGGCCCTTAATTGTCACTTACAGATCCGGGTCTCCGGTGCGGCTTTCTGATGTGGCAAGTGTTGAAGACTCAGTTGAGGATGTGCGCAACGCGGGACTTGTCAACGGTAAACCGGCAATCCCACTTATATTGTTTAAGCAGCCAGGTGCTAATGTCGTCGAAACGGTTGACCGCGTCAGACAACTTCTTCCGCAGCTTCAGGCTGCGATACCTGGTGCCATCAACATGTCTATAGTGATGGACCGGACGACGACCATACGTGCCTCGCTTGCGCATGTGGAAATGAATGTAGTTGTCGCGGGCATACTCGTCATACTTGTGGTATTTCTTTTCCTCCGGAATATACGGGCAACAATGATACCGAGCGTTGCCGTCCCTGTATCCTTGATCAGCACTTTTGGCGTGATGTATCTGCTTAATTACAGCCTTGATAATCTCTCGCTTATGGCATTAACTATAGCGACGGGATTTGTAGTGGATGACGCAATAGTCGTACTTGAAAATGTCATGCGTCATCTCGAAAACGGCGTCCCTGCGAGACAGGCGGCTATCCTCGGGGCTAAGGAGATCGGGTTTACGGTTCTAAGCATCAGCGTTTCACTTGTGGCGGTATTCATTCCGATTCTGCTTATGGGGGGGATGCTGGGCCGGTTGTTCCGGGAATTTGCAGTGACATTGTCAGTGGCTATAATAATTTCGCTCATCGTATCACTCACTACGACCCCTATGATGTGCGCGATACTGCTGAAACCGGAGAAAGAAATTTCCCGAGGCTGGTTTTACAAAGCTGGAGAAAGGGCTTTTGATTGGGTACACAGGCATTATGAATCGAGTCTTGCAAGGGCTCTGCGCCGTCCTCGGCTGATGCTCGGCATAACGCTTATAACACTTGTCGTAAGTATTATTTTGTATATAAAGGTTCCAAAGGGCTTTTTCCCGCAGCAGGATACGGGCCGGCTTACGGGTACGATTCAGGCGTCACAGGACATTTCCTTTCAGGCTATGCAGCAAAAACTCTCAGCGATTGTTAACGCAGTTATGGAAGATTCAGCTGTGGAGTCAGTCACCGCATTTACGGGAGGAGGCGGCGGCACCAGGAATACGGGCCGTATGTTTATTGCGCTGAAGCCGATTGAGACGCGAAAGATATCAGCAGACATGGTAATTGCGCGACTCCGTCCGAAGTTGAGTAGCGTAGCCGGCGCCCCGGCTTATCTCCAATCTGTTCAGGACGTTCGCATGGGCGGTAGAATGGGCGGGGCAGCGTACCAGTACACATTGCAGAGTGATGATCTCGGGGAATTACTGGCATGGGCACCCAAGGTCGAAGCGCAGCTGCGAACACTGTCTGGTGTTGCAGATGTCAACAGCGACAGGCAGGATAAAGGTATGCAGACATCGCTTGTTATTGACCGCGATACGGCATCTCGTTTCGGCATAACTCCGCAGCTGATTGATGATACTCTCTATGATGCATTTGGCCAGAGGCAGGTCTCGATTATGTACACGCTTCTCAACCAGTACCATGTTGTGATGGAAGTAGCGCCCCAGTACTGGCAGCGGCCCGAGACGTTGCGGGATATCTATATTCGTACTCCGGCAGGCGCCCAAGTCCCGCTGAGCGCCTTTGCCAGATACGAGCCGACGTCGACAGCTCTCGCAGTAGCGCATCAGGGACAGTTCCCTGCAGTAACACTGTCGTTCAATCTTTCTCCGGGGCTTGCTCTTGGTGATGCAGTGACCGCCATCCAGAATGCGACCAGAAAGATTGGAATGCCTGCCGGCATTAACGGCAGTTTTCAGGGCACAGCTCAGGCGTTCCAGGCATCTCTTGCGAACCAGCCTTTTCTCATTCTTGCTGCACTTCTCGCAGTATATATCGTTCTTGGCATACTTTATGAAAGTTACATACATCCGATCACGATTCTCTCGACATTACCATCAGCGGGCGTCGGCGCACTTATGGCACTTCTGATATCCGGCACAGAGCTTACGATAATTGCGCTAATAGGTATTATATTGCTCATAGGCATAGTGAAGAAGAACGGTATAATGATGGTCGATTTTGCACTTGATGCCGAAAGGAAGGAAGGCAAAAAACCTGAAGATGCAATCTATCAGGCATGTCTGCTCAGGTTCAGACCGATAATGATGACAACAATGGCTGCTCTGCTCGGCGCGCTGCCTCTTGCAATCGGCGGCGGTGTAGGAAGCGAGCTCAGAAGCCCTCTTGGCATCACCATTGTAGGTGGTCTGATCTTCAGCCAGATGCTCACGCTTTATACAACCCCGGTGGTATATCTGTACATGGACCGGCTGCGATTATGGTTTGAGGCAAGACGCAGGATAAGGTCGGCCGCAAGGCTCGGCGAGGAAAAAATAGTGATATAGGGGATTATATTCGTAGGGGCGCCGCTTGCTGCGCCCAAATAGAGAGGGCAGGGCAAGCCCTGCCCCTACATTACAGGAAGGGTAATTATGATTCCTTTAAAGCCATGCATCCGCTATTCATTTATCTTCTGCACATTTATTCTGTCTTTTGGTTGCACGGTCGGCCCGGACTATGTCAAGCCAACGGCAGACACGCCGCCTTCATACAAGGAAATAGGCGACACTGAATGGAAAGTGGCGCAGCCTAGTGATGATGTTAAGCGGGGATCCTGGTGGGAGATATACGGCGATAGTCAGCTCAACGCGCTTGAAGAACAGGTAAAGATTTCAAACCAGAACATTGCTGCTGCAGAGGCACAGTATCGTCAGGCCCGTGCGCTAGTGCAGGGAGCGAGGGCAGCCTACTTCCCGACTGCTTCGCTTGATGCGTCGTTTACGCGTTCCAGCAGGGGAAGCGGCTCTACGGCTGGATTATCTGCCGGAGCATCGGCAGCAAGAGCATCATCAACAGTATCAGATTATCTGTTGTCGGGTAACGTTTCATGGGAGCCGGACATCTGGGGCAAAGTGCGCCGGACTGTTGAGGCAAGTGAAGCTAACGCACAGGCAAGCTCAGCCGACCTTGAATCTCTGATACTCAGCTTGCAAGCTGAACTTGCACAGAACTATTTTCAGTTATGTGCCATTGACGCTCAAAAGCAACTTTATGATTCTACGGTCAAAGCTTATCAGACATTCCTGGAAATGACTAAAAACCGCTATGCGAGCGGAGTGGCTTCCAAAGCCGATGTGCTTCAGGCCGAGACGCAACTCAGGACTGCTCAGGCGCAGGCAATCGATATAGGAGTTCAGCGAGCTCAGCTCGAGCATGCGATAGCGCTGCTTATCGGCAAGCCGGCATCTGCCTTCTCGATTCCTGGGTCGTCACTTTCAGCCCGACCGCCCGGAATACCTGTTGGAATGCCGTCGGATTTGCTTGAGCGCAGACCGGACATAGCTGCTGCAGAAAGGCGTGTCGCTGCGGCAAATGCTCAAATAGGTGTGGCCAAGGCGGCTTATTATCCCAACATAACACTCAGTGCATCAGGAGGTTTCGAGTCCTCGCACTTATCAAAATGGCTGACATGGCCGAACCGGTTTTGGTCTGTAGGGACTAACGTCCTTGAAACAGTGTTTGACGGAGGTCTGAGGGCTTCGCTTACAGAACAGGCCAGGGCTGCATATGATGCTAACGTAGCCGCGTATCGGCAGACTGTTCTTACGGGCTTTCAGGAAGTGGAAGACAACCTCGCAGCTCTTCGCATATTGGAGCAAGAGGCCACCGTACTGGAGGAAGCACTGAAGGCCGCCAGACAGTCGGTTGTGGTGATACTCAATCAATACAAAGCGGGAACAGTCAGTTATCTTGATGTAGTCAATGTCCAGACTATTGCATTAAATAATGAGCGCACGGCACTGGATATCGCTGGACGACGAATGACAGCCAGCGTGCTTCTCATCAAGGCGCTTGGAGGAGGCTGGTCTTATATTAAACAGCCGGATCTGGTGGAATGATCTCCTTGTGGTTGTATTCCTTCTTATCTCTTGATGGCATCGGCGAGCACTCTGCATGCGTGACCGTTTAGCCCTACGTTATAAGGCGGAGAAGCAGGATTGTAGGATATCAATTTGCTTGTAAGCTGTCGTTCTGCCGAAGTGTCTTTCATATTCTGGGCGGCCATAGCCCACCAGACGATCTTGTCAAACTGGCTTTCGTTTGAGATTCTGCCGGGCAATGCATAATAAAACCGACCCTTCAAATAATTGTATAGGCGTACCCTGTCGGCGCTGGACGGCAGCCATGCAACAGCCATGAGCTGGATCTGCTGATCTGGATACCAATATTTCAGGCTTGAAATGTCTTCAATTGTTTCATCACCGGCAATGCCGATTGCATAATGAATTGGATTCCGCGACATGAAGAGTAAAGTCTCGATGGCATAACGGGTATTTTCAGCCTGATCAGCAGGGCCCTGCAAGCCTGTTCGATCCCACGAAGAAATTTCCGATGCTGCTATCATGCCACGGTAGACTTCTATGTTATCCTCCAGAAAAGCGAAATCATAGCCGGGTTTAGCCTGGGTCAGGCTATCGGGCTGCATCGTGAGCTGCTGGGCATGTAATAGTCCCGGCACTGCGCGTGTCAGCATCTGAGCGAGCGGCTGATCAGCAGGCGTATGCAAGAGGATTTTTTGCGTGACTTCAAGGAACGTTGAGGCATACGAATCTGTTGAATCGTAATCATAATCAGGAGACCAGGTGCCAACGGTTCCCGTGTAATCGTAGATAGTGCCATCAGCATTCTGGTGCCCGATATACCAGGTGGCCCAGGATTGAGCCGCATTCAAATATCGAGGATCGAATGTAATGTCATAAGCCTTCATTAGGCCGATAGCCGCCAGGTTGCTGAAATAGGGTATTACCTCAAATGGTGGCGTGGTTGGATCGCCCATGACGATCGCTCCATCAGACAACTGATTTGAGAGGATTTGGTCTGCAAACCGGACTAATGCGTCCTGCGCTGAATCAACAGCAAATGAAGGGTTAGCCAGTACAAACGTACTGACTAAGATCAGGCAGGCTATCGGGATTGTTTTTGCAAGGATATTCACTGCAGCACCTCCGCAACTAACTTGACCGCCGATGGTTTAACTTTGAAAAGCCAGGGATCGTAAATATAGAATAGAGCCTTTTAGACAGCTTATCTGTGAGCTTTATCACGACCGGTGACGGATTATTCGGCCTTTGCATATCCTTGTGCTAAACTAGAACTGATCATGAAGGAAAAGCGCCATGATTGACAAAATCCCTGATGATCTTCGCGCCATTGCCGCGCGGTTTGCGACTACCGGCCAGGTTGTCGCTGTTCAGCCCTTCGGGAGCGGCAATATCAACGATACGTTTCTGGTGACGATTGCTTCCGGGAAAGAACGCTTCATCCTGCAGCGTCTCAATACGCATGTCTTCAGGCAGCCGGACCTTGTCATGAAGAACATGCTTGCAGCTACGGAACATATCAATGCGCGGATACGTAATTTTTCCGTGCCGAACGGTAGACGCTGGGAGACCCCGGTAGTGCTTCGCTCAGTGGACGGGCATGACCACTTGATTGATGATCGCGGCTCTTTCTGGCGAGCCATCAGTTTCATAGAAGATGCCGAAACCTTCGACGCTGTGCGGAATACAGCACATGCGGAAGAGATAGGGTTTGCGCTCGGCATGTTTCATAATCTGGTAAGCGACCTGCCGCCTTATATGCTCGCTGATACTCTTGAAGGGTTCCATATCACGCCGCAATATCTGCTGCACTTCGATGATATCAGGAGAAAAAGATCTCTGAATTCTCCCGATGCGAAATATTGCTTTCGGTTCATCGAAGCCCGGCGGCCGCTTGCACAGGTGCTAGAAGAGGCAAAGACGCGCGGTCATCTGCTTGTCAGGACAATGCACGGTGATCCGAAGGTCAACAATGTATTGATTGACAGCTCAACGCGTCAGGCCGTGGGAATGATAGATCTTGATACCGTCAAACCGGGGCTTGTCCACTATGACATCGGCGACTGTTTGCGCTCTGCGTGCAATCCTCTGGGCGAAGAAGTTAACAACCTGGAGAGCGTAAGGTTCGAGCCGGACCTCTGCCGAGCCATTCTTCGCGGGTATCTTTCCCAGGCAAGGGGCTTTCTTCTGGCGCCGGACTATGAATATCTGTTTGATGCAGTTCTCCTGATAGCATTCGAGCTGGGCCTTCGTTTTTTTACTGATCACCTGGAGGGCGATGTTTATTTCAAGACCAGACGCGAAGGCCACAATCTGCAGAGGGCACTCGTGCAGTTCAAACTCGTTGAGAGGATCGAAGCGCAGGAAACAGCCATTCGCGCCATTATCGGGCCATTATCGCGAAAGTAGGGTAACCGCGCATCGCCTCCAAATATGTGAAAGACACGGCAGGAATACTGAAGCTGATGATTGATGGAGAACAAGTCCATTCATGTCGCCGGAACGTACCTTAAGGAAATGGGTTCACCTGAAAGTCCGCGCCCGAGCGAAGCGATGGGAAGAATGCGGCAGTTGAGGGGCCGGTTTCACGGCCCCTCTCGAACACCAGGTTGGAATCATTTGCGTGTTTTGTTCAAGGCGAACTTACGCATGCGCGAGGGCATGTATACCTGCAAGGCGTTTGCCAATGCTCGCTTTCGCGATTTTTAGATCGTAAGACGCCTGAAGATTGAGCCAGTACTGCGGCGTCTGGTTAAAAGCGCGACCGAACAACAATGCCAGTTCCGCAGTCACCGGACGATCCCCTTTAATCACATGCGAAATCCTCATAGGTGATACTCCGATAGTGCGCGCGAACTCGGCTTGAGAGATCCCCATCTCTCCCAAGATTTCTGCCAGAAATTCTCCCGGATGAATCACAGGTAAACCATTCTTGATCATGTTTGTATCTCCTTTAGTGGTAATCGACAATTTCAACGTCATAAGCATCGCCTTTTTCAAAGCGGAAACATACGCGCCATTGATCATTGATGCGAATGCTCCACTGACCTTTGCGGTCATGAGTCAGCGCCTCCAGCCTGTTTGAAGGCGGAATTCGTAAATCATCAAGGCATGTGGCCCCGTCCAGTTGCATTAAGCGCATTGCCGCCCGCTTCAGTATATCTTGCGGAAATCGTCGTGATTTCCCGGTGGCAAAGAAGCGTTCAGTTTCAGCAGAGGCGAATGATTGAATCATGGCCGGATTATAAACAATTTGTTTATTTAAGTCAAGTGGCTAATATCCACATGTGACTCACAACGCCAATATGATACGAGAGAGCCACATTCGCGTCCATATCAAGCTGATAAGTAAATATGCGATGGCGGGAAGGGCAATCAAAAAGCGGCTCAATTTTTTACTGAAGAAATATACGCAAGCAAATATGCCAGCTGAGGCTATGTAGGCGGCTATAAGTGTATCAAACCAGACAATTGGATTGATGATGCTCGCTAATATTGCGGGGGTAAGAAATACAAGCATCATTATCCTGGCTGCCAAGATCAGCAAACGAAAACTCAGGGTTGTTAGAGCTGATTTTATGCCTCTTCCCCGAGCGAAGCGATGGGAAGAACGCCTTGAGGGTGTGCGGTTGCAAACCGCACCACCCGATGGTTAGACTCTGAATTTGCCTCTAATTCCAAGAGATATCGTGGAGTCGTATATTTGTTTATTGACCGTCAAATCTGGATATTCCGCAGCAATGCCTTTACAAAACTGTGTAAATTCTCTGATCGCAACATTATGATCTTTGCAGCCCTCCGGAGGCGTTGTGGACCATGAGTAGCCAGGGGCAATAAATCCTTTGTTCCCCTTGTCGTAATATATTCCGCCATTCTCTCTGCATAATTGTAGGAACGGTGCGGAGGCATAGAATGCGCGCCCATGACTATAACTCTGCTGGTAGTCAAATTCGGTCTTAAAGATAAAAGCTTGATCAAATGTGTTTCGCTGTATTCTCGTGAAAAAATCAGAATCAACTTTTGTATCGTCGTGCATAAATAAAACGCTCGAAGTTCCATCCCAACAGTTATCGAGATAATATGAATATGCTCCCCATTCAAGGCCAATATTCTCTCTGAGAATGTAAGGCAAGCCCAACGTGTCACCCGGTTTATTCGCGATAATCATAATATCAAATGCTGGATACACCGACTTCAAAACCATATAGAAGTCTTCATAGAAATACCAGCCACAGACACATATTTTCATTTTTCTTTTCCATTCATATCAGCTAATCACGGCGGTCACGCTCCGCTCTTTGGCGCGACGCTGTGGATCCGCCTCGTTAGACTCATCACGCCTGGATATCCGACTCTGTTCCAGGGCTTGGTAGTTCTATATTTATGCTTGATACGTCGTATAAAGGTTTTATTTTATCTATATCGAGCTTATTAATATCTGTTCCGCTAAGATGACTGAAACCGTTACCCCAGATAAATAAATCACAACCGAGTATGGTTGGTGATACGATGATTCCTTGCCCTTTCAAATCTCGGAATTTGGGATGCTTCAGTCCATCAACAAGCACAGCTTCCTTACCGATCAATAATTTCTCTCTAAGCCCGGTAATCGCATGCAAAACGATACTGTCAAACTGCGATTCGTGGTGTGAACCAAAAATGTCACTTAAGAATGGCTTTGGAATCCTTATTTGTGTTGACTGTCGATGATAAAGTTTCTCAAATGCCTTATCATCCCTCTTGTTATAAACAGTGCACATTTTCAGATATGTGCTGTAATGTAGCCGTAACTGGAAGGCAGACAACCCCTTGATTAAGGAAAGATAGTAAATCCCCCTGTCGTCGTCGCCCATTGCCGACTTTGAGCCGGCCAGCACGCCTCCATAGTACTCGGCCACAAGGTCGTCTTCGATGAATCTGCCTTCGTCCACAACTTGCTTGAGTACCCTGGGATTCACTGCACCCGGTTGCTCTGCTCTGGCACCTAGTTTTTTATAGGCCTTCAAGAATAGCCGATCGAGATTGATATCGCATTTCTTGACCAAACCTTCTGTTTTTTCGCCGAGGTATTCGACTGTTGGCCCAAGCAACTTGTTTAATATGTCTTTAGATCCCAAGATAGCCAATCCAGCACCTGCAATTGTAAGCGGTTCGGCCATATAACCTCCTCAAAGTTTACGCCGAAGCTCACGGGGAGGCCGTGCACTGGAGCATAAGTTGCGAATACTGAAAACGTGCCTAACCCCGAAATCGCGGGCAACTTTCACGCCGATCCCGTTCGCTTATTATGGCGCCTTGAAAATTAATGCTTTATGTTCTGGTTGGGATATTGTCACTACATCACCGCTTACAAATGCCCAACCCTCGCGTTCACCTATTTCTTTGACTCTGCCTGGATCAGTAGTCAGTGTAAAGGTCTTTTTTTGCCCAGCAGCGGGGCGTTCGACGTCAGCATTTATAGCAATAGATTGATTTGATATGTTATTTATTTGTGCCACGTCACCGCTGCTAAAAAATGCCTTTCTAAACGAAACTTTCACTTTGACTTCGGGTAAATTAGCAAGCTGAATCTTCTGATTTGCCTGCGCAGCGAGCGCCTGCATTTTAGCACTTGCGTCAGCTGACATTTTGTCATATTGAGCTTTAAGGTTGGTCAATTCAACGTCTTTCTTGCTGAGTTGAGTGCGTATGTCCTGCCATATAAAAGCGAGCAAGCCGAGCGCGATTACCGTCACAAGCCAAGGTATGTACTTTGAAAACATACGATCTCCTTTATTATTTATATTATTGCCTACTGCCGAAGAACACGGAGAGGCCGTGCACTTGAGCCTATAGTGTGAATACCGACAACGTGTCTAACCCTGAAATCGCACGCAATTTTCACGCCGATCCCGTTCGCCAGTCATTTTGCGCTGATCAGAGCCTTACATTCGACTCAGAATCTCTTTTTTCTTGAGTTCGTATTCTTGGTCTCTAATAAGCCCTTTGTCTTTCATTGCTTTGAGTTCCTCAAGTTGATCTATATTGCTCTTTGCTTTCACTGGGTGTTGTTCAGGAGAAGCTGGTTTTGACGATGCAGCGGCGTCCCTTTCTCTTTCAGCCTTCTTTTCTTTCATACATTTATCAAATTCGTCTTTATATCGCTGTTTGTCAAATACTTCTTTTTCTTTTGTTTGCGTGCTAACACCACTCCAAAAACTAACTTTCACATCTTTAGTCGGGATCTTGCTTGTCGCCAGCCCTCGCGCAATATTTTCGCAGTCCGCCCTATCGCTGTTTAGATTAGTTTCCTCCGCTAAAACATGCCCATACGTCATGAATAAAAAAACTGCGATTACGATTGGAATATGTATTTTTGATATCACTGTTACCGCCGCGATTCCCATCCGGCGCGGAGCGCCGGATGGGAACAAGTTGTTATCTACACAACTATTAATCTATATCACATTGCAAAATCGATGTCAATTGCAAATATAATATCCTGATTTAATTGTTGATATTCAACATATTTTAGTGGCGACTAATATGCTAATTCGGATATTATGGAGCTTTATGAGAGCGCACTTTCGAAGGTAAAAGTCCCGTTTTCATCTCGCGATTTCTGCAAGAAATGGCTGCGATACCTTTTAGACTTCTGTCATACGTATGATCACGATGCTTCCAATCCGCTTTTGTTTCTTTATCGGCATATCCTGAAGAAAGATTTCGGCGAACATAAAGACATTCCCCGCGCCATGAAGTCGAAATGTTGCGAGAGCGAGTATCACCCACGGTGCGACTTGTCTGTCAAAAATTAGGCTATTGCTGACATTTTCAACCCAGCGTACTAACTCTGTTTGTTTGCAAGCCGGACCCATGGGCACAAAGATACAGACCCCATTCACGCTCATATTGCTCCACTTTCAATGTGCCTAACGTAGTTATTTTCTGTTGACCGGACTGATGACGCCTGGCTTGAAACCAGGGACAGCCGGCAAAGTATCGATTGACTCCAGTATGGCTTTCCTAACCATGAATGATCGCTCTTCCGATTCCGTCAACTGATTTGCCCAGCTGAACATTGGCGTGAACATAATGGCTCCTGCCAGCAGACTCTGAGACACATTGCCCGATCCCGCTGATGTCCAGAAAATTTTTTTTCTTTGAGGTCGACCAGTGTCAGTGTAATCTTGAGTGTCTTAGCTTCGTTGATGACAATGTTGCCTTTCTCATCATAACCATCAACATCGCATAACATTATGAAATCGGGTATCACGCCGAAGGGTTTTAGCAGTACTTCGGGATCGATATCTCCCTGCCTTGCGCGGAGACCCCCGACATCGGGGGCATCCCATCGATGAACATAATATCCTTTTGTATAACTCAAGAAAAACTGGATATGCTCACGCAAGTTATCATCCAGTTTATTTAAGGACGGTGCGCTCCTGATTCTGAAATTAACGGGTGGAAGGAATGCTATAAATTTAGGGCTTGTGCTATTTTCTGTTCGGACTGCGCTGACAAGTATCCCGTTGGAAAGACTCGTATGACCCTCGCCTGTAAGGGATTGCAGGCCAACGACCGTGCTGATTCCTTGCTCTGCAGCCACTTCACGAATCAGCGCTTCCCGTTTTTCGGCGGAGTTGCTGGCAATGGGAAGAGTATAAGCGCTGATCATGCCTTCAGCTGCCGAGGGTTCCTTGCTTTCTCTTAAAGTGGATAAAAATCTTACATCGCTGGGTTTAACCTGAGCAGCCGAGTGCTGAGGAGGCAATATCGAAACTCTATTTACGGTGCATCCAGACAACGCGGTGCAAATAATGAGGCTGATGATTAAATTGAAAATGGAATTTATCATTTTACCTCCTGATTATGGACTGGAGAATAAAAAGAGGCGAATCCTTTCGGGCTTCGCCTCTTAACTATGGTTAAGTATGAGTTCCTTTTTTATTCAGCCGGAATATTGGGCCTCGGATAGAGGCCTGCTGCCTTGACGATCTTTTCGATTGCCGGCTCCCAGTCTATTGCCTGTACATGCACGCCCTTGACCCCCGGTATTTCGAGTGCCTGATGGATCAGCTCAACTGTGATCCTAATCCCTTCTTCTTCCTGCAGCTCCTTAGCTTTCTTCTTGTCGTCGCCGGCTGCTGCTTTTGCCTTGGCCATGCGGTCGATGAGCACCTTCGGCACGGTAACGCCCGAAACGCTTGTGTCCATGTACTTGAGCATCATGGCGCTCTTTGGCACTATGATGCCAGCAAGGAGGGCCGTCTTTTCGAGGACGCCGAGATTCCGCGCCTTTTCGCACTGGGATTTGAACAGCTCCATGTCGTAGATTCCCTGCGTCTGGATAAACTCTGCGCCCGCATCGACTTTTTTCTTCAGGTTGTAGGGCCTGAAATCCATAGGATCTCCCATTGGCGTCCATGTTGCGCCGATAAAGAACTTCGGGGGCACTTCGAGTTTGTCGCCACCCTGCTGCAAACCCTCGTCGCGCATTTTTTTGAGGATGCCTACAAGTTGGGTGGTATCGACATCATAGACGTTCTTCGCACCAGGATGGCCCTTCAGTTTACCGGCTGCACCGAATTTCTGGTGGTCACCGGCAATGCAGAGACAGTTCTTCAAGCCCAAAGCCGCTGCGCCTAAAAGGTCGGCCTGCATTGCAATGCGGTTGCGGTCGCGGCATGTCATCTGCATGACCGGCTCCAATCCCTCGCGATAGGCGATGAATGCGGCTGCGATGCTCGATATGCGAACGACGGCTGTCTGGCAATCGGTGATGTTTGCCGCATCGCAAAAACCCTTTAGGATATGGGCCTTGTGGACGACCTCGTCCGGCGAAGCGCTCATGGGAGGGCCGAGTTCTGCTGTCACCGCCGGATTTCCGCTCAGGATTACCCGTTCGAGATTGCTTCCGGATTTCATTTCTTGCCCTCCCCTTGCGCAATATTTTCTTTGGCTTCAAGTTCCGCTATATGTTCGATCACTATTCTCCGGGGGCCGCCGGCATAGGATGTTGCCCAGTCCTTCGGGGGCTGTATCTCGAAAAGCTTTTCGAGCTGGCCTATCTTCTTCATTTTCTCGATTATTAGGTACCAGGCGCAATCTATTTCATCGCTCACTTCACACTTGCCGTTGTTTGTTCCCCCGCAAGGCCCGTTTAGCAGCGACTTGGAGCAACGAACGATCGGACATATGCCTCCGGTCAGATGCAGCACGCAGTTTCCGCAGCCTCCGCACATCTCGGTGAAAAATCCTGCCTTGGGCACGGCACCATAAAACGAGGTATTCAGTCCCGGATATACCGGCATGTCGCCGATCTGCGATGCCATAAGATTGACGCCGACGCCACATGCAGTCGAAAGTACGACGTCCTGGGCTTTGAACCTGTCAATCGACGGCATGAAGAACTCGGGTTCGCACTGTCTTTCGCAGGCACCGTGCTCCACGGTCATCTCGATCCCCTCTTCCGCAGCTTTGATTCGAATGAGGGAGGCTATTATCTCCGCCTCTTTCCCTCCGCCTGCATGACAGACTGCAACGCAGGTATTGCACCCGAAAACCAATATCTTCTTGAAGCCCTTAACCATTCCCCACAGTTCTTCAATTGGTTTCTGTTGGCCTACTATCATTGTTTTGCACCCCTCTTTTTTTCTATGGCAATTCTGATCGGCGAGGGGCCGAGCTTGGCTATGCGTTCTGTGAAGTCTCTGCATATTTCGGCCCAGCGCGGGCCCATGGCCGCTGAAAGATTGAACATTTCGAGACGCTCGGGATCAATCCCGACATTCTTCAGGAGCTTCTTGATGTGCTTCACCCTCTTGGCTGCGTTTGTATTACCTTCCAGGTAATGACATTGTCCCTGAAGTCAGCCTGCCACAAAAACGCCGTCAACTCCCTTTTCAAAGGCCCTGAGGACATAAGCGTGGTCAAGTTTCCCTGTGCAAGGCATTCGTATGATCTTGACACCTGTTGGGTATGTCAGTCTCATTATTCCCGCCATGTCTGCAGCGGCAAATGCGCAGTAATGGCAGGCAAAGGCGATGATGTTGGGCTGCCATCCCGCAGGCACCTCGTGGGGTTTCTCCACCTCAGATACCGGCACCGCTACTGGAGTTGATACCGCTTCTTTTGCAGGCGCTTCAGCTACTGTCGCCATATTTCCTCCTATAAAACAGTTGTCAGGAGCCTGAAGTCAGGAGCCAGAATAGTCTCGTAGTCTTTTCTTCTGTCTTCTGACTGCTGGCTTCTTTATTCATTCTTAATTAATAACTCCGCCTTCTTCGCATTCGGCAGCCGAATCGATCATGGCCAGCATCTGTTCGTCGCTGAACCCGTTGATCTGAAACGCTTTAGCCGGGCAGATGCCCGCGCAAAGGCCGCAACCGTGGCATTTGATCTCATTGTGGCTTACCTTGCCGTCTTCGTCAATGAACGGAGAGCCGAACGGGCATATTCTGAAACAACTCAGGCACGACATGCAAAGGTCCCTCTTGTGCTTGGCGATGAGTCCGGAAATCGCCAAGCGTTCATGCGACAGCACAACCCCCGCGCGGCCCGCTGAGGCAAGCGCCTGGCTGATTGTTTCGTCCAGGTTCTTTGGCGCGTGGGCGAGGCCTGCTACGAATATGCCTTCGCTCGGGAAATCCACGGGGCGCAGCTTTACATGGGCTTCAAGGAAGTACCCATCAGGATTGCGTGTGACTTTGTAGAGCTGGCCGACCTTCTCGGTCGTTGGATGCGGCCTCAGACCGGTGGAGAGGACCACCCAGTCGGCATCCATCGATATTTCCTTGTTGAGCATAAAGTCGAAGGTGCGGATTTTCAGCCTGTCTCCATATTTTTCAACCTGCGGCTTCTTGTCTACATCGTAGCGGACGAAGAGGACTCCCAGGTCTCGGGCCTTTGTATAATAATCCTCTCTGAGTCCATAGGTGCGTATATCACGATAGAGAATGACCACTTGGGACTTGGGGTTTCTCTCTTTGATCTCGATGGCATTCTTCACAGCGTCCTGACAGCACACGCGCGAGCAGTACTGGTTCGGCTCCTCGCGCGAGCCGACGCACTGTATCATTACATAGCGCTCACCAGGTGCAGGCTGCAGGCCGTCGAATATTTTCTTTTCCAGCTCTCTTTGAGTAATAATGCGGTCGCTTTCTTCATAAAGATATTCTGTTGGCTGATACTCCACACCGCCGGTTGCAAGGATAATCGCACCATGATCGAATGTTGTGCCATCCGTCAGCAGAGTTTTGAAATTACCTACAAAGCCGTCTGTATTTTGCACCTCGACGCCTGTATGAACCTTGATTTTCGGATGGCTGGTCACCTGGGCGACCCTGGCCTTCAGGAAGTTCTGGATATCGCTGCCATCCTGCGTATAGTACAGGTTGCGAATGAGCCCGCCGAGTTCCTTTTCCCTTTCGACAATATGTACGTCGAAGCCCTGGTCGGCCAGCGAAAGAGCCGCAGTCATGCCGGCGACTCCGCCTCCGACGATCAGGCTCGCCGGTGTCACGCCGACTGTCTCAGCTGCTATGGGCTGCAGCAGTTTCACCTTGGCAATCATCATCTTGGTCAAGCGTATCGCTTTCTTGGTTGCTTCCTCGCGTTGCCCCATGTGGCACCATGAGCACTGCTCGCGAATATCGGCAAGCTCAAACAGATATTTGTTCAAGCCCGCCTCACGAATGGTTTCCTGGAATAGCGGGGCGTGGGTCCTCGGAGTGCACGATGCGACAAGCACACGGTTGAGGCCCTTCTCCTGTATGACCTGTTTTATCTTTTCCTGACTGTCCTGCGAGCAGGTATACATCGTGTTTTCAGCGTGTGCAACCCCAGGTATATCTTTGACCGCATCCACTACTTTGGCTACGTCCACGGTCGCGGCAATGTTGATTCCGCACGAACATACGAAGACGCCGATCTTCGGCTCCTCACCGCGGATGTCTCTTTCAGGCGGCAACTCTTTCTTAAGCGTTTCAGTCCATCTTGCTTCACCCAGGAGGGCCATTGCCTGTCCCGCTACAGCGCTGCCTTGTATTACGGTCTCGGGAATGTCCTTCGGTCCCTGGAAAGTTCCGGTCACATATACGCCAGGTCGCGAAGTATCCACAGGCTCAAAGGTCGACGTCTTCGGGAAGAGATAGCTGCTCATGTCTATGCCGCAGATCTCTGCAAGCTTGGCAGCGTCCCTGTGAGGCTCGAACCCGATTGACAGCACTACCAGGTCGAACATCTCTTCCATTAAAGAGCCATCCTCCAGCGAATAGCGCATCCGGAGGTTGCCGGTCCCTGCCTCTTCCCTGATGGCGGAAATCATGGACCTCATGTACCGCACACCGTATTCGTTCTTGGCCCGCTCGACATATTTATCGAAATCTTTTCCGTAGGCCCTCATCTCCATATAGAAAATAGTGGGCTGGATGCTCTTGTCATGCTCTTTGGCAATGACAGCCTGTTTTGTGGCATACATGCAACAGACCGAGGAACACCAAGGGTTCGCATTATGCTGGTCTCTTGACCCGACGCACTGTATCCAGGCAATCTTGACCGGATGCTTGCCGTCACCCGGCCTGGTAACTGTACCTTGAAATGGACCAGATGCCGATAATATTCGCTCGAACTGTAGAGAAGTGACAACATTGGGCCATCTCCCGTATCCGAGTTCACCCCTCACCTTGGGATCATATTTTTCCAGACCGGGCGACATGATTACTGCCCCGACCTCGATCTCTGTTTCGACATCCTCCTGCTCATAGGTGATTGCGTTTGCAGGACAGATCTCGCTGCAGATCTTGCAAGAATCTTTGCCCACATTAAAATGGATACAGTTCGTCCTGTCGATGCTCGGAAGCAGCGGCACCGCCGACGGGAACGGTATGTCAATATTGCCGCAGGCGCTCAGGCCCTGCTCGAATACCTTTTTATGCCGGACCGGTTCACGGCCGCTGTTCATTGTTGCCGTGATCGCACCGGTAGGGCAGATGAATTCGCATGCGCCGCAAGTTATGCATACATCGGAATTGCGGTCGTAAGGAGTGCCTACCTTTCTCTCATAACCACGACCTACAAATCCGATTGCGCCGACCTGCATGCGCTTGTTGCACATCTGGACGCAAAGGCCGCAAAGCATACAGTCTTTCTTATCTTTTGAAAAGGGTGTTTCGCTGACCCCCAGCTTTTCGCAGAGTTCGCGTATCTGCTTATTCTCGCTGCATCTGGCAAGCAGGAGCTCTGCGACCACCTTGCGGCTTTCGATGACCTTGGGAGTGTCTGTATAGACTTTTATGTCTGGCGCGACCGGATATCCGCAGCTTGTCGCCAGCCTGCGGCGACCCATTGCCTCGACCTCTACGAGGCACAGACGGCAGGAGCCTTCGGCCTCCATCGGCTGATGATAGCAGAGGGTGGGTATCCAGATATCTACCTTGCGCGCAATCTGCAGTACCGTCTGGCCCTGTTCTGCCTTGACCTCCTGGTCGTTTATCGTAAAGATTATATTCTCTTCGCTCATGATTGATCTCCTTGGCCTATTCGATGATAACCGCGTTGAACTTGCAGCTTTCACGGCAGGCCCCGCATTTTACGCACTTATTCAGATCGAGGACATGAGGCTTCTTCTTTTCGCCTGTAATGGCAGTAACAGGGCAGTTTCTTAAGCAGGCCCCACATCCCGTGCATGTAGCTGCTTCGATCCTGTATTTGATCAGGGGCTTGCAGACGCCCGCCGGACATTTCTTGTCTCGTATATGGGCTTCGTACTCGTGCCTGAAATAGCGGATGGTTGAAAGTGTCGGGTTAGGCGCGGTCTGGCCGAGCCCGCAGAGTGATGCAGCGGCGATGGCATTTCCCATGCGCTCCAATGTCTCGATATCGTCTTCCCTGCCCTCTCCGGCGCATATGCGCTCCATAATCTGGCTCATGCGTTTGGTGCCTTCCCGGCAGGGTGTGCATTTGCCGCAGGACTCTTCAGTTGTGAAATTCAGGAAGTATCTGGCAACGTCGACCATGCAGGTTTCGTTGTCCATTACGATCATGCCGCCAGAACCCATGATGGTCCCGGCCTGCATCAATCCTTCATATGTGAGGGGAAGGTCGAGCAGCGATTCGGGGATACATCCGCCCGAAGGGCCACCGGTCTGGACCGCCTTGAATGCCTTGTCATTGAGGATGCCGCCTCCGATATTGAAAACGACGTCCCTCACTGTGGTGCCCAAAGGCACCTCGATCAGCCCGGTATTCTTGATCTTGCCGACGAGGCTGAACGATTTGGTGCCGCGGTTCTTGTCCGCGCCCACCTTCTGAAACCACTCGGCTCCTTTAGTCATTACTACTGGAATGGTCGCAAACGTCTCGACATTGTTTATGTTCGTCGGTTTGCCGAAAAGCCCGCAGACAGCCGGGAATGGAGGCCGCGTGCGGGGAACGCCAGGCTTGCCTTCGATCGAGGCGATCAGGGCGGTCTCTTCGCCGCAGACAAAGGCGCCTGCGCCCCTGTTCAGTCTGATGTCGAAATCAAATCCGGAGCCGAGGATATTCTTGCCGAGCAGCCCGGCCTTCCTTGCCTGTTCGATCGCTCTGGTGAGATTGGCAATGGCGAGCGGGTATTCGGCCCTCGCGTAGATATAACCTTCGATTGGTCCTTGATTTCCGGCTATGGCCCATGCGCCGATAAGCATACCTTCGATAATTGAGTGGGGATCGCCTTCCATGATGGAGCGGTCCATGAAGGCCCCGGGATCTCCTTCATCAGCGTTGCAAATGAGATATTTCGGGAAGTTCTGGGTTGCGCGGCAGAAGCCCCACTTTTGACCTGTTGGAAATCCGGCTCCGCCTCTTCCGCGAATGCCGGAATCGGTTACCGTTTTAATCACTTCTTCAGGGGCCATCTTTAGTGCCTTGTCCAGACCGTCATATCCGCCGAGGGAAAGATAGTAGTCAAGATCGTTCAGGCAAACCACACCGCAATTTCTTGTCGCTACTCTGAGCTGCCCTTTCAGCATGGGGAGCTCTTCGAACGCTGGCAGCCCATTGGACGGCCCCATAACGGCCATCGCGATTTCCTCCACCAGCTTTCCCTGTCTTATATGTTGTTCAACAATCTTGTCCGCAAGTTTCGGCGAAACGCGCTGGTAAACGACGCCCGGCTTTCCGGGCATGATCACCTCTATCATCGGCTCCGCATAACAAAGCCCCAGGCAGCCGACTTCAGATATCTCGGCATCGATACTATGTTTGGACAGGCTCTCCTTGAACGCCGCCGCAACGTCTTCTGCGCCGGCGGCCCTCCCGCAGGTTGCCAATCCAACCCGGATAATCGGCTTGGCTGTTCCTGCCGCTTTATCTAATCGCTTCCGGGCTTCCGCCCGGAGTTCTTCATAGTTCATCTTATCCTCCTAAGAACGAGGTCAGTAAACATAATTATCCGAATCCGTCCTGCTACGGATGGTCCTTCAGTATCTTTGGAAGCTGCGAAACCTTGAGGTGTCCATAGGTCTCGCCGTCAATGCGCATGGCAGGCGCCAGCGCGCAACAGCCTATGCAGTTAACCGTGCGAAGCGTGAAGCGGTTGTCCTTTGTAGTGCGGCCTGCATCCACCTGAAGTTCTTCTTTGAGGCGGTCGAGGAGTCTCTTGGAGCCTTTGACATGACAAGCCGTTCCAGAACATATCTCGATGATATGCCTGCCGACCGGTATCAGGCTGAAGGCATTGTAAAAAGTTGCCACCGCCAGTATATGCGATTCGGCGATTGAAAGCCTGTTTGAGAGATGAGTAAGTACGGGTTGAGGCAGGTATTTTAACTTGTGATTTATGTCCTGCAGTATCGATATGAGAGAGGTGCTGCTCCCCTGGTACGTTTCAAGGACCTCGTCCATGGCCTGTGCCCATTGCGGCTCAAGAGCGGGCAACGCGGCGGGCGGAGGAACCTGAATAACATTTCTCACAGGGCAGTTTCTAGTGCACTCTCCGCAGCCAGTGCATTTTGAGCGGTCCACTGAGCGGGCCTTCTGCCGCAGGGTTGCCGTAAAATCACCTGCGTCCCCTTTAAGCTGTACAAGCTCCGAACAGGAGTGGACTTCGATATTCATATGACGGCCCACATCGACCATCTTCGGGGAGATCATACACATGGCACAGTCGCCTGTCGGGAATGTCTTGTCTAGCATCGACATGATGCCGCCGATGGAGGAATCCCTCTGCACGAGATGCACCTTGAATCCGCTGTCAGCAAGATCGAGGGATGCCTGCATGCCGCCTATTCCGCCGCCGACAACCATAACCGAACCTTTTTTATTTGAAGGAGCTTTCTCGTTCATAGCAGTTTCAACCCTCTTAATAGTTTCGTAGCCTCTACGAAATGCCTGTCCAGCTGGAGCTCAGCGGCCCCAATACCCATTGAAACGCCGATCAGTTCAGTTATGAAATAGACAGGCAGCCTTTCACTGATGCCGTATTTTGCACCCGCCTTGTCCTGATACGCGTCCATGTTCATCTGGCACATAGGGCACGTGGTGACCAGGCAGTTTGCACCGCGAGAAACTGCATCTTTCATTATGTTCGACATCAGTCTGATTGAGACATCTGTATCATTTACCGATGCCGAAGCGCCGCAACAGTCTGTCTTATAGTTCCAATCTATAGCCTTGGCACCAAGTGCTTCACAAACCTTCTCCATGCCTTGAGGATTCTCAACATTGTCCATTATCTGGATATCGGCAGGATAACGGGTCTGTAAGCAGCCGTAATAGCAGGCAGGTTTGAGTCCTGCCAGTTTTTTGATAGCCTTGGAGCCGATCTCACCTGATTTAATCTTTTCAACAAGCAAGTCAAGTATGGAGACGAGTTTGATCTTCCCCTGAACTTTTGCGGAAAGCTCTGCGTTGATCTTGTCTCTGAGGTCGAGATCGGTCTGCAGGGTCTTTTGCGCAAGGATGGTCCGACTGTAGCAAGAGGCGCACGGTATCATCATCTCGGCGTATCCGCTCGAATCAGCTATGCCGAGATTGCGGGCCGGCATTGCAATCGCCAGAAAATCATTGGTCTTGGCTGCGGATGTGGCGCCGCAGCAGTTCCAGTCGCTGATCTCCTTCAGATCAACTCCCAGCCTGCCCAGCACATCCCTGCACTGGATGTCATAAAGCGCGGAAGAAGCGTGTAGAGAACATCCCGGATAATAGGCTATTTCCATATATCTACCTCTTTTATTTAGGAGCCAGAAGGCTGAAGCCAGAATTCAGAATGACCTTTTCCGCATGTGTCGGATTCTTCTGATTGCTGACCTCTGACTCCTGACTACTGAATTCTGACTACTTACTTCTTTGCCTTTGCGAACAGCCTCTTTAGCTCAGCCATGCCTTTGATCTTGTCTATGCCGAAATGCATTCTCTTTAGCTTGTTCATAGCCTTGGCGAGCTGTATCTGGTCTTTTAGATCGTCGATTATCGCCTTGAAACCCCCGCCCTTTTTGATCTCGTTAACTGCCGTCTTCATATCATAAATACCCATGAATTCCATTTCATTCACTCTGCCAAAATGAGAAGTTGATGTAAGAAATGCAGCGTGAAAGTTTGCAATCTTTGCGTTCATAGGTTCTGCATGCTGCTCTTTTACCATCTGCTTAAGAGTCTCTGTTATGCGAGCTGTATGTATATTGTTAGGGCATCTTGCGCCGCATGTATAACAGGCAACGCACTTCCAGACAAGGAGGTTGTTAAGGGCTTCTTCCCTGTCACCTAAAAGCACCATTCGTATTAGTCTGTCCGGCGTCACGCCCGTGTCTTCCCCTACCGGACAGCCGGCGGCGCATTTGCGGCATTGGTAGCATGCGTTCAGGTTCTGACCAGATCGGGCCGCAACCTCATCTGCAAGGGAACTGTTTGTATTTATTGCGATATTTAAGGTCTGAGATGACATGATCTTATCTCCTCGCTAGGTTTGTATTCGTAAAATAAAATGTTGAAGAACGGACATGGTCTGGACGACGACTTTAGACAGGCAACGCAGGGTAAAGTTGAATTGGTTACTGCATGTAATAATAATCGCCGGCTTTTCGCCATCCCAACCCTTTTAACTTTGTCAGTCCAATTAATGGACATTCCGCGTTAATAGTATACTGCTTACCGTTGGTTTGCGACTGGCTTCTAGGGTTCTTGCTTCTACTCGATGTTGGAAATCTAACGCTTCTGCAAATTATTCTAATTCACTGCTTAAGATTTCTGCAAGGTATAGAGCTGCCGCCGCCGCGTTAATATTTTCGTCAATAGTAAGTGCAAGACAATAACGCTCAGACTGCCGCCAGTTGCGTTGAAGCTGCCAAGCCTAGAGCCAAGCCATTTTCAAGGGAATAACTGCGGCTGCACTGTTGGCTCGTGATGTGACTATGGTCACCTTTGCTTATCTATAAATAAAAAAATACAATAAAGTTGGAATACTTATAACGGCTAATAGGGGATTTATAGCCAGTAACTTGAGCTTGCCATGCGTCCTTGTTACACTTAAACTAATCATTAGCAACAGGATTCAGCAAAATTTATGGCAAATATAATGTGCATACGCGTTCAGCAGGAGTTTTGCGAAGAGTGCTCCTTGGCCCTCAGGCGTTTTATCGGCGGTCAAGATGGCATTGAATCTATTGAAGCATCCAACGGGCAGATAGTAATATCTTATGATGCGGCATTAATTGACCCTGGGCAGCTTTTTGCTTCAGTTTGCGAAAATGTGGAGAGATTGGGATATAAAATAATTACTTAAGGAGAACCGAACATGATTAAGTGGTTCGCGTTAGCGTTTTCATTATTGTTCATGGCAGCATGTGCAGTAGCTCCCGTTAAAGAGAGCGGACTGAACCAGATAAAGCCCGGAGGCATTCATGAAGAATGTGTGAGTGCCAAGAAAGGAGAAAAGATCGTCTATTCTTTTTACGCGTCTCTGCCGGTCTCTTTCAATCTGCATTACCACGTTGGAGAGAAAATATATTATCCATTTGACAGGAAGGCGGTTACGCTGGACAACGGATCTTATGTTGCTGATCATGAAGATGTTTATTGTCTTATGTGGACAAACAACAATAAGGACAGTGCAACAGTGAATTATAAATATGAGATTCAGCCTGTCGTGAGGTATTCTACGACACCTGCGGTTAACCGTCCTGAACAGCAGACTCCTCCGGCGAGATCAGGATACTAAAGAATTTAATAAGTTATTATGCCTCCCCCAAGGACAATGTCTCCGTCATAAAAGACGGCGCTTTGTCCAGGTGTTGGTGCCCATTGAGGTACGCAGAATTCAACCTCTGCAATGCCGTTTGCCAGGATATTCAGATTGGCTGGTTCATCTTTCATTGTAGACCGTATTTTGACAGTTGCTTTGAATTGTGCTCCGGGAGGATCTGCGAGCCAGTTTATCTCTTTCACTTTAAACCGTTTCATCTGGGCCTTGTCTCGAGACCCTGTATAAACTGCATTGGTAGCGGGATCAATCCGGACAACGTATGTAGGCTTGCCGGCAGCAGGCAGACGTTTCCTCTGTCCGATGGTAAACAAAAATATCCCATTATGTTGTCCGATTTCTTTGCCGCTGGAGATATCAATTATGGGGCCGCTTTCACTATTTGCAATTCCTTTCATAAAGGAAGCATAATTTTTCTCTTCAATAAAGCAGATCTCCTGGCTTTCAGCTTGTGTTGCTGCGTGCAGATCAAGCGTATATGCTATCTGACGAACCTCCTGTTTTTTTCTTTCGCCGAGGGGCAATAGAAGCCTTGTCAGGATATCTTTATCCAGCGCATAAAGCACATACGACTGATCCTTGCCTGAATCAGTGCCTTTGAGCAGACATGCACCGGGTTCTGAACTTTGCACACGGGCATAGTGGCCCGTGGCAATAAAATCAAAACGCCTGCGGTCAGCTGCCTCTATTAGCGAAGGGAATTTGACAAAGCGATTGCATAATATACAAGGGTTTGGTGTGATCCCTCTTGAGTAAGCGTCGATAAATGGTTTTATTACTTTCTCTGAGAAGAGTTCTCTTGCATCGACAATGTTGTGTCTGATTCCTAGTTGCTCTGCGTTTTTTGCAGCGGCTATAGCTGATTCATTTGAACAGCGCGGTGCTTGATCGAGCTGTCTGCACGACTGCGAGTCGAAGAGCATCAGGCTGACCCCTTCTACATCATATCCCTGCTCTTTCAGAATATGAGCCGACACTGACGAGTCCACGCCGCCGCTTAAACCTACTATCACCTTTTTGGCCATTTATTATTTTGACAGACTGAAAGGGGGCCGAGCAAGAATATGCTATCTTTTTTTGCTGATCAGAACCACTGTGCTTCGTGGATTTGCTATGTATGACGACGGCGGATCTATGAGTATTTCTTTGCCGGCATCGAGAAAGTCTTCGCCGCTCTTCATGCCGGTGTCTATAACTCGGAACCAGTTCTTGCCATCAATCTGAGGCAAACTCACGTTCTGCAATTTGTAGTCTGAATTGAAAATCAGAAACAGCTGATAATCACCTGACGCTGATTTTACCTCTGCGCCATCAAGCATATAACATATGGTGCGGGCTTCAGGATCATCCCATTGAGGCTTGCCGCCATCAGGACCAAACCACGACACATCGGCAATGCGGTTTCCATCCTCATCGGCGCCGGTCAGAAATTTTCTGCTCTGAAGCACCGGATATCTTCGAGTGAAGTTGATAGCATTAGTAAAAAAATCGAGAACATCACTATTTGTCCGGGCATCATTCCAGTTGAACCAGCTAAGTTCGTTGTCCTGGCAATATGCATTGTTGTTTCCGTTCTGCGATCGCATAAACTCGTCACCGCCAAGGAGCATCGGTGTGCCGGCAGAAAAAATAAGCATGCAAGCATAATTCTTTATCAACTGCCTTCTCAATGTGATAACATTGATGTCATCTGTCTTTCCTTCATAGCCGCAGTTCCAGGAATTGTTGTCGTTTGAGCCATCACTGTTGTTTTCAAGATTAGCATCGTTATGTTTGCCGTCGTACGAGGCAAGGTCATTGAGTGTAAAGCCGTCATGGCAAGTAATGAAATTGACACTGTTGAAAGCGGACCTTCCGTCGTCGCCATAAAGATCAGCGGATCCGGTCAGCCGCCATCCCATCTCCCTCAGCTGTCCATCGTCGCCCTTGCCGAATTTTCGCATGCAGTCCCTGAATTTGCCGTTCCATTCAGACCAGTCTACGGGGAAATTGCCGACCTGGTAAGTGCCCAGATCCCACGGCTCTGCGATTAGCTTGGTCCTGGTGAGCACAGGGTCCTGCGAAACCGCATCGAAAAAAGAAGCAGAGCTGCGAAAACCTCCAAACTCCCTGCCCAGCACTGATGCCAGATCGAACCTGAATCCGTCAACATGCATCTGCTCAACCCAGTATCTGAGCGAATCCAGCACAAAACGTATCACGTGGCTCTTTTCGAAATTCACGCTATTGCCGCATCCGGTGAAATTCATATAGTAGCGGAATGGATCTGAGGCTGTACCTGTAAGAGTATAATAAGTCGGATTGTCGATCCCCTTGAAACACATCATCGGTCCCATTTCATTGCCTTCCCCCGTGTGGTTGAAGACAACGTCCAGTATCACTTCGATCCCTGCTTTATGAAGCTCCCGAACAAGCATTTTGAATTCATTCACCTGACAGCCCGGAGATTTTTGCGATGAATACGATGATTCCGGCGCGAAGAACCCGATAGTGTTGTATCCCCAATAATTGGTCAGGCCCCTGTTGATCAGGAAGTCATCGATATAGAACTCATGTATCGGCAGAAGCTCCACAGCATTTACACCAAGGTTTTTTAAGTGCGGAATTTTTTCAATAAATCCTAAATACGTGCCTCGATTGTTTACTCCCGAAGATGAATGAGCCGTGAAACCTTTGAGATGGACTTCATAAATCACTAATTCCTCAAAAGGTGTGTGAGAAGGCGAATCCCCTTGCCAGTCGAAATTGTCATCGATGACAATCGATTTTGGAACTATGGTCGTATTGTCGCGGAAATCTGTCGAAAGATCTTTTGCAGAAGATTGGCAATCATAGGGTAAAAGCAGATTGTCGATATTTCGGAATTTATCCGTCAATGCTTTTGCGCATGGGTCCATAAGGAGCTTGTGATCATTGAAGCGCATCCCTTTTGACGGATCAAAATCACCTCTGATCTTATATCCATAAAGCTGGCCGGCTCTGACACCATGAACGAAATTGTGCCATATATATTTAGTCCTGTTTTCAAGACGTATGATATCAGTTGGATCGGCGTCGACCTTATCGAACAGCAGCAGAAAAACTTCTCGTGCATTTTGGGAATAGATTGCAAAATTCACGCCGTCCGGTGAGAGCGTCGCGCCAAGCGGATAAAACAGGCCCTTGGATATTTGCTTGTCCGTGCGGTGCTTCAGTTCGTATGGCATGAACTGCCTCCTTTGATCTTAAAAACGGCATCTGCAATAAGATTGTGGTTTATATGGAGAAGTATATCAATACATGCATGGTCCTGCTATTGTAGTGAATCACCAGATGACCGCACTTGCCGTATTTGGCTTCATCGTCTCTTATGCTTTATAATTATGCCTATGATTGATCTGCACTCACACACAGTTTTTAGCGATGGAGTACTCATTCCGGCAGAGCTGGCTCGCAGGGCAGTTGCAACTGGCTATGAAGCCCTGGCCATTACAGATCATATGGACCACTCAAACATAGATCTGATCGTTCCCAGAATTGTAAAATTGGTAAATGCCCTTAAGGGACATATGCCTATAACCCTGCTGCCTGGTGCGGAGATAACTCACGTCCCGCCTTCATTGATACCTGATCTTGTTAAAGAGGCCAGGAGGCTTGGCGCCAGAATCGTGCTTGTTCATGGAGAAACAATCGTCGAACCTGTACTGGAGGGTACGAACCGCGCCGCAATCGAGGCTGGAGTGGATATCCTGGCGCATCCGGGGCTTATAAGCGAGGACGATTTACTCTTTGCAAAAGATAAGGGTATTACTCTTGAAATAACGGCACGGAAAGGCCATAGTATTTCTAATGGTCATGTAGCTCAGTCTGCTCTTCGTCTTGGTATCCCTTTAACAATCAACACTGATGCACACGAGCCATCAAACTTGATCAGCTGTGAAACTGCCGGAAAGATTCTGCTTTCAGCAGGAGTCAGCGTTGATCGGATAGAACAAATATTTAAACATGCAAGAAATCTTGTTGCGAAAGCCAGTGGAGGAATGTAATGCCGAAGGTCATCAAGAAGCGTATAAGCAAACACGAAAACCCTGAGGAGAGTCTTCAGGAGACCGTAGAGGATATACGGGGCAGATTGAGAGAACGCCAGAGGATTCTGGTCAGAGCCCTTGCGGCCTTTCTTGTCGTGTTGGTGGTGATCTGCGGATTCTATATCTATAATAAAACTCGGACTGCAAAAGCTGCTGAACTGCAAGGTAAGGCATATAATTTATTCTATAGCGAAAATGGTGCACAATCAGCAGATGGTCGTGAGAACTATAAAAAAGCTCTCGATCTGTTTATGCAAGCATACGAAATAAAGAAGAGCGCAGATATTCTGTTGTATGTGGCATATTGTCAATATGAACTTGGCAATTATGATGATTCTATTAAATCGCTGAAAGAGCTAATAGGAAAATATTCGGATCAGAGGATAACACCACTTGCTTACTATAAAATGGCAGAGGCCTATCTGAAGAAGGGAGATAGCGCTTCGGCTCTGGCAACACTGAAAGACCTGTCTAATATCAAGGATGCAATGTTCAGAGATATGGCCCTCATGGAAAACGGCAAGATACTGGAGTCACAGGGCAAGAGTGAAGAAGCTAAGGCTGTGTACAAAGAATTAATAGCAAAGTTTCCGAATTCTGTATTTGTAGCAGAGTCAAAAGCTAAAGCCGGCGAATAGATTAAGCTCTTCTGGTTTTGGCTTTCGTGCGAGACTTGCCTTTTGCTACCTTATCATGTCTGGATTTGGCGCCTTTCCTGGCTATCTTGGAGCGGTGACTGCCGTGCCCCCTGCTCTTTTTCGAAGCACGCAGAGAGCTTGTTGAAACCTTACTTGCTGTTATTTTGTCATCAACATCAGCAAAGTATTTGCCCCGCGGCGGCAACTTGATCTTTTCTCCAGCTGAAAGCCTTTCTATGCCCGCCATTGAATTGAGTGCTAGTATAGTGCTAATCGGCACTCTGCTTCTTGCGGCGATCTTTTTAAGCGATTCCTGTTTGCGAACTGTATAGGTGTCGTAGCTGAAAAGTCTTTCATCAGGTATCTTTGCCAAATTCTCAATAAATGTATCAGCAGTGTCAACAGGCAAACGAAGCGTATACTCTTTTGTGTTAGGCGGAGTGCTCCATCTCCTGAGCTCCGGATTAAGCTCACGTATTACATTGACGCTTGTGCCAGCGCATTTTGCCACTATATCGAGATCAACTGGAATATATAGGATTACCTCATCATATTCAAAAGGCTCATGATAAGTCAGATCGCGAAAACCATACTCTTCCGGCGTATTTGCTATAATTGAAGCAGCAATAAATCTCGGCACATAATCCTTTGTTTCCTGTCTGATCTGCTTTGTGTCTAACAGCGACCAGAAATCCTCTGAATCTGTCCTTTTAAGGGCTTTGGCTATTCTTCCTTCTCCTGCATTATATGCTGCAAGAGCAAGACTCCATGAACCGAACATGTCATGCAGGTCTTTGAGATACTCGGCGGCAGCTACAGTTGATTTGACGGGGTCTTTTCTTTCATCTCTCCACCAGTCTATCACCAGTCCATAGCGCTTAGCGGTGCCTGCAATAAATTGCCAGGGGCCGGCAGCCCGCGCTGGAGAGTATGCCTTGGTGTTGAACCCGCTTTCAACAATCGGCAAAAACACCAAATCCTCTGGCATATTCTTTTCTTTTAATATATGTTTCATTATCTCAATATATCTAGCGGATCTTTCCAGCCAGACCGAAAAACGCTGCTTCAAATTTCTTGTATACAGGCTGAAGCTTTTCTCGATGGCTTGGTTAGCTTTCTTGTCTGACGGTGATAACGAGATGGATAGAGGCGGAGTTATTGTAGGTGTGCTATTCTGTTCAGCCTTGCCAGTTGATTTAATATCCTGATTGGCCGGCGCCGACTGGTATGCAGGTGCCTGCGGTTCCGGTGGCGCTTGCAAAGGTACAGCCGGAGAGTCAACGGCTGCAGGCTGAGCTGTGTTTAAGCGTTCCAGCACGGTTTCCTGTTGAGGTGCCTCGATTGTTGCTGTAACCTCAGGCGCCTTGGCTATCATGTCCGTAGCCCCATTAGTAGCGCAGAAAGCTGACTGGGCGATATAAAGTGAAAAGAGGATAAAAAGTACTACCCCCCTGAAACCTGCAAATATCTGCATGATTTATTAGAAACCATAAACATACGCAATGTCAAGGGCATAAGTCACGTACTGCCTGCAATTTCTTGCGACTTAAGCTGGACAACTTGTCTATCCGCCTATCTTTGACATCGGTTTCAGATGGGTAAAGCTCTTGTCTCTGGATATGGTATGGCTGCTGGGCTTTATCTGTACCGCCAGCCGCAGCAATTTCTCTATCTCACTGTTTGGGGCGCCTGAGCGCAAGGCTGATTTCAGATCGATCTCAGTCTCTGAGAAGAGGCATGGTCGCAATTTACCGTCAGAAGTCAATCTTAACCTGTTGCACGAGCCACAAAAATGGTGAGTGAGCGCGCTGATAAAGCCGATAACTCCTGGCGCTCCATCAAACCTGAAATAACGAGCCGGACCATTTCTCCGAATCTTAACGGGCACTAAAGGAGCTATTGCTTCAACACGCCTCTTAATGTCCTCAGAAGAGAGATATCTGTCTTCGCTCCAAAACTCTGTAGCGCCTATTGGCATGAATTCAATAAATCTAATGTGAGCCGGGCGTTTAAGGGTCATCATGGCGAAATCAACAATTTCATCATCGTTAAATCCGCGGATAGGGACCATATTTATCTTGACTGGATATAATCCTGCATCTTCTGCAGCCGATATGCCCTCAAGGACATCGCTCAGATTGCCGCCTCTCGTCATCTCTCTATACCGGTCAGGCTGAAGCGAATCCAGGCTCACATTTACTCTTTTCAGCCCAGCTGCGGCTAGAGATGCTGTGAGACCTTTTAGAAGGATGCCATTTGTGGTCAGACTTAGGTCTTCTATGCCTTCAATTTTAGAGATGGCTGATATAAGATAAGGCAAGTTCCCGCGTATTAGGGGCTCTCCGCCGGTCAGACGTATCTTCTTAACCCCCAGGTCAGCAGCAATTGTCACTATGCGGATTATCTCTTCGTATCTGAGTATATCTGAATGGCCCACTGGCTTGATGCCGCCCGTTGGCATGCAATATATGCATCTGAGATTGCATCTGTCGATGATCGAGATGCGCATGTAGTCTATTACACGCTCGAAGCTGTCTCTAATCTCTTTCATGAAATTATTATCGCGTCAAGGCAGTAGATTTGACAATACCCTTTTGTCGACAGCAGAAAAAAGGTATTTATTTTTTCTTCTTGGATTTAGAGGATTGTGTTTTAGACGACAGCTTCTTCAATCTTTCTCTCGCCTGTTCAGCTTCATTCGATTTGGGATATTTTTCTATCAAGGTTTCAAGGATCACCTTGCCGGTTTTCTTGTCGCCGATTTCAAGGAATGAGTACCCTTGCCTGAGCATAGCCCCTTTTGCTTTCTCATGGTTCGGGTATTTCTTCAGAAAATCCTCGTAAGCAAGTATGGCATCCTCATATTTTCTTTCAGCGTAAAAGGTTTCTCCTATCCAGAAATAGGAATTTGGTGTCAGACTCTCCTTGGGATATTCCTTGTTGAAGCGCTCGAATTTCTTGCGTGCATCTGCATATTTCTTTCCCTTATAAGCTATATGTGCCTCATCGTAAAGTCTCGCGGCACTATCGCTAGCCTTGGGTTCGACAGCCTTTGTAGGTGCTGTGGCAGTATCTCCAATAACTTTGGCTGTATCACCTGCATCTGCAGCAGCTTTCGGTTTGCCGTCTCTCTGCTGGTTTTCGAGCGCAGTTATGCGGGCCTTTTGCAGTTCCAGTTCTGTTGTAAGGTCTTTAATCGTCTTATCCATGAAATATTTGTTTTCGTCAAAGCGGCCCCTAAGAGACTGCAGTTCCTTTGAATAGTCACTGGTCTGCGAAAGAATGTTTGTTTGGCTTTCCTTTATTGCGGTAAGGCTGTTTATTTCGCGCTGCATGGAAGCAACTTGTTCTTTCACGCGTGCAAATTCCCTGTCACGGTTGGCGCTCACAGCTTGGTTTTGTGCAAGGTTAGACCTGACCGAATCCATATCAGAATCAGTCACGCAGCCTGTAACAGAAATGCCGGCCAATAATAACAGAGGAAGAAGGGAGCGACGGAACGCTCCACGATTTTCAATAAAACCAAGCTTGTTTGCCGTCGTTCCCTTCTTCCTTGTAAGCATTATTAACGACCTCCCTCAGTTAAGACTAAATGGTCTCTTCTGTTTCTGGCCCAGCACTCCTCAGTGCTCTCCGTGCAAAGCGGCTTCTCTTTTCCATAGCTTATAGTATCGATTTTAGCGGAAGGTATTCCGAGAGACATCAGGTATTGCTTTGCAGCGCTAGCTCTTTTGTCTCCAAGCGCAAGGTTGTATTCCTTGGTGCCTCTTTCATCACAATTCCCCTCAACGAGTACTTTGGCGTTGGATTTGCCCATAATGTTTGCGACATCCTTGAGAATTGCGACGCCCTCGTCGTTGAGATCGTATTTATCAAAAGCAAAATGGATATCGCCGATCTTTGTCCCCAACTCCCTTAGTGTTCCTGTAACGGCCTCCTCTTTCGCAGCGGAAGGCTGCTTTTCAGTTACGGATTCAGCCTGCTGCATCGACTTGGATCCAGGCTGCTCCGGTGGGGCCGCCACCTGCCTCTGACTGCACGACACAGACAAGACAAACGCAGACAGTACAGCGAAGATAAAAAGCAATCTCTTCATGGCAAATACCTCCTAGTTGTAGATTATAATTTTGTTAACAGCTAATTTAACAAATATCGGAGTTCAATGCAAATCAGTTTCCGGATTGAGCAGCAAATAGAGAATAAATAATATGATTCGAAT
Organism: Dissulfurispiraceae bacterium; assembly: GCA_035319125.1. Lineage (GTDB taxonomy): Bacteria > Nitrospirota > Thermodesulfovibrionia > Thermodesulfovibrionales > Dissulfurispiraceae > Fen-1308. Next base: position 86,438 of record DATHDG010000012.1, read on the forward strand.
GTGGTTTTAAGGCACTTCGCTTTCTTCCCACTTGATCTCATCAACACTTTCAATATCGCTCAGCTTTGCTACGACTTCATCAAATCGTATCGGCTCTCTGTGTGAAATGCGTATGCGCACAATGATCTTTTCATTTTTTAAATCCTTAACGTAGCTGGCGAAATGAATGGTTAAATGAGCGTATTCCAATAATATTGTCTTTATTCTTTCAAGTGGGCTGGTCGTGCCGCTGCAAACTATTGTCAAGATAATGAATTCTGTGCGTGGTAAAACGGTTTTTATTCTACGAAGACTATAGAGATAAAAAAGGCTGAAGCAGGTCGTGAATACAGCCGGAATAATATATCCTGCTCCTATTGAAAGGCCAACGCCGGTTACGAGCCAAAGGCCCGCTGCAGTAGTTAAGCCCCTTACCGATCCTTTGCCCTTTATTATTGCTCCTGCGCCAAGGAATCCCATACTGGCAATTGCGTAAGATGCTATTCTGCCGGGGTCGAGGCGGACTACCGAATCCGTAACTCCTACGGAATGAAACAACACTTCCATATGGAGCGATAGCTGCATCATGAGACAGGCGCCAATGCAGACCAGTATGTTTGTCCGCAACCCGGCTGCCTGACCGTGGGCTTCCCGTTCAAATCCTATAGCGCCCCCGGCTAGCGTCGCCAGCGCGAGCTTTGCCAAATCATCAAGGTACTCGAGGTACGCGAACTCCACAACAAATATTCTATCATTACTTGCCTAAAAAGGGAACGAAAAGATGCCGGACGAGCTATACTCGTCCGGCCTGAGAATATTTTATTTAGCGATCATTTCTATAAGAGTGTCGGCTTCGCGATAGCCGGCTAGAACTCTGCCATCGGGAAGAATCAGGGCTGGCGTGCCGCTGATGCCGAGGTCGTTCGCAAGCTTTTTATTATCCTCGATGACCTTTGTGTCGCATTCAGCCTTCTCGATAGGTTTACCTGCAAAATTGTCTTCCAACAGCTGAATTGATTTTTTACATACAATGGCCTTTGATTTCCATTCTGCATCTTTATGCATGGGCAACGGGAGCAGCTTGATGAAGAAGGCTATATCTTTTCTCTTCTCCAGAACTTTCTTCATTTCAGCATGCAGCTTGGAGCAATAGGGGCAGTCCGGATCACTGAATACAACCACCTTGTATTTTGCATCTTTATCGCCGAGCACAAGAGACTCTGTCAACGGTATTTTAGAGACGTCGACTTTGTTAGAACGGTCGAAGCTCTCTTGCGTAAGATTTTTCTTTTCCTTGATATTTATAATTGCACCACTAAAGAAGTTCTTCTTGGAATAGTCTATATAAACAATCCCTTTGCGACCTCCCGCCTGAAGCAATACCTCCCAGAGACCCTTAACGGGCCCTTGGCCAACATTAATAATGGTCGCATCCGGAATCACGTCCTTAAGAATTGTTGCAGCCTCCTCATTTTTCAGTATGTGGCACTTTGCACAATCGTGTACTTTAAGATCATGGTCTTTGTCAGACAAAGCGCAGGCCTGAGTAGCGAAAACAAGCACAGCCAGAATCATTGTAAAGAATATTTTATGCATCACTCACCTCCAAATTGAAAACAACTCATGCTTAAAAAGCATGACATACCTGCGGCAGCACGGGCAAAAAAAACGTGACAAGGCAGGCTCTTTATTCAGGACCTATCTGGCGGATCCGATTATCCAGATCTGATAGTCCACCGCCCATAAGGGCATCAACAAGCAGATTGGATATTTCTCTCTTCGTTTTTTCAGGAGACAGCTGCAATGCAGCCCTAAGGGGAGGGACAGCCAGAGCCCATTTACCCAGATTAAGGTATGATCTGCCGAGAAGCAGATAGGCATCGGTAAAATTAGGATCCAAATCAGTAGCCTTTTCAAAATAGGGTATAGCCGCTTCGTACTGACCGCGATTGAAATATGACATGCCCCGGTCGAATTCATCCTGTGCACTATAGATTCCAAATAGCGCGCAAGAAGAAATCAAGACTGCTAAGCAACTTAATACAGCTGCTCTCAATATAGTGTTCATTATTCGCCCTCTCTAAACTATTTTGTTAAATAGCTGTTGTACAAGTTTAGTCTCTCAGGTAAAGCGTGTCAATATTTATCGGTAGGGTATGATGTCGCATGGCTGAAGATTTTTATTGACAATAACATTTCTTTTGCCTTAAAATCTAAAGCTTAAGGAGCGAATGCTTCGCTCAATTCTTAACTGACGGGGGGTAAGAAATTGTATGCTTTAGGTACCCATCTATTGGTAGAGTTGAGGGACTGTAATCCTGAGATTCTCAAGGACCTTAACAAGGTTAAAGGCGCTTTGGTCACGGCAGCAAAAGTGGCGAAGGCAACGATTATCGATGTATCATTTCATGAATTCAATCCATTCGGGATAAGCGGAATGGTAGTTATCGCAGAATCGCATCTCTCCATCCATACTTGGCCCGAATATTCCTACGCCGCCGTCGATATCTTTACCTGTGGAGACGTCATCAAGCCGGAAGTTGCTGCGCAATTCCTAATAGGACAATTTGAGAGCAAGACGCCTTCTATTGTCGAGATGAAGAGGGGGATTCTTTCGATAGCTAATGAAAAGCTTCCTCACAAGGTAAGCGATGAAGCAATCGAGATGGTTTGTTGAAAGCACAGAACGACGGCCGGGGCGATTGAATCGCCCCGGCAATAATTAAGGCGTTATAACTACTTCTGCTGCAAAGTTTTCCACTCTTCAATTACGGCTTTGCATTCTGGAGAAGCTTTTTCAATATTCTCGGGTTTGCTTACGCACGATCTTCTTCCGCCACCGCCCGCTTTTACATCCGCACATGGCCCACCTGGAGCAATCATTGCTGCACAGTCTTTTTCAAATTTCGCCTTGTTGGATGCGTCATCAGCCGCAAATGCGCTGATGCTGAAAAGCAGACACGGGACCAAAATTAATAACTTTTTCATTATAAACCTCCTGAACCAAAGATTCGCCCCGATGTGTCCAGGGCTATGGAAATGCGGCGATGCCGCCTTTCACATGATATGACATTGATTTCTCTCTTCCGCACTGACAGTCGCCGGCATTTTGGCAAATAAACAAGGCAACCGAACGTCACAACTTGAATGAGCATAAGATTTATTGAGTACATACTACCAGATTATTATTAAATGAGCAATAAAAAAATGCTGCCTTAATTTTTCATGGAGATGCAATCTACAGGAGTATGTTAATCAGCAAACGATAAAGGAAGATTTACGCGGTGAAATTAAGACTGCATGTGTAATAAGGTGAAGTGCCTGCTCAATTGTTTCAGACAAGCGGCAGGCATATCCGAAATGTTGTCCCCTTGCCTGATTCACTTTCGACTGTAATATTGCCTCCATTTTGTTTCACAATTCCATAGACCATTGCAAGGCCCAGTCCTGTGCCCATGCCAACTTCTTTTGTCGTGAAGAATGGTTCAAAGATATGTTCTATAGTCATTCGGTCCATGCCAGTTCCAGTGTCTGAAATTATCAGAGCAGCATGTGGCTGAGCAGTCTCAGATTTCGAGTCTCCTGTATGTATATCTGAGCTCTCATGCCGCTCTGTGTATATATTCAGGATCCCGCCGCCGGGCATTGCATCGCGGGCATTGATCGCCAGATGGACAAGGACCTGCTCAATCTGATCGCGGTCAACCATTACAGCCAGCGCTTCATGTGAGAGTCTGATTGAGAGATCAATATTATCTCCAACCGCAACAGCAAGAGCCGCCTGCGATATTTTGATTATCTCATTGAGGTCGTGAAGCATCAGATTAGTGATTTGCTGACGGCTAAATGCGAGCAGACCATGGGTGATTTCCGAGGCCTGCTTGGCTGCCAGGAGTATCTCGTGGATGTATTCCCTTGTTGTTTTGTCCTCAATTCTGTCTTGCGCCAGTTTTCCATATCCGATTATCGAGGTCAGAATATTATTGAAATGATGGGCTACACCCCCTGAGAGAACACCTACGGCTTTCATCTTTTCTGCCCTGATCTCTGCGCTTCGCATACGGGTTTCTGCCGCACGCATCCGTGCATCTGTCTCGCTCTTGTAAAGCGCAACTTCTATAGTGCTTTTTAGCGTATTCATATCGCATGGTTTTGGAAGGTACCCGAATGGTTCCACCTTCTTGGCCTGCTTCAATGTTTCAGGATCGGAATGGGCGGTAAGAAATATTATCGGGATTGCACTATTACTGCGAATGATATGTGCTGCTTCAATGCCATTCATTCGGCCGTCCAATGTAATATCCATAATGATAAGATCCGGGCTGAGCTCGGTCGCCATTCTGACTGCATCTTCTCCGCTCGAGGCGTTAGCTGATACGTCATACCCCAGCGCATTCAGGTTCGACTTGAAATACATCGCCGTCACTGCTTCATCCTCAACCAGCAGAATAGTTTTCTTGTCCATAATGTATTTCCTTTTCATATTCATTGCGGGGGAAAGTTATTTTCACCTTTGTTCCTTGCGAATGCGTCATTTCAATGGTTCCATGAATTTGCTTGGCCAGCGCGTTAACTAGTTGCAGCCCCAGTGATGGAGCATTGAAAAAATCTATTTCATTTGACAAACCTACACCATTGTCCTCGGAATATAACACATAATTGCCATCTTCCCGGATGTTGATGCCTACACGGATTATCCCATCTCTGCCATCTGGAAAGGCATACTTGAGGCTGTTCGATACCAGTTCATTAATTATCAGACCGCATGGTATGCCGACATTTATATCCAATTCAAGGTGATCCATATCTACAATACATTTGACCCTGCTGAGCCTGTAACTTTCTGAAATGCGGTTTACAAGAGTTTCAAGATACTCCTTGAAATCTATATGAGCCAGATCTGTAGATCTATACAGGCTCTCGTGAATAAGCGATATGGAATAAACTTTATCTCGGCTCTCCTGGAATTTGGCCCGGACAAGCTCATCAGTAACATCCTCGGCCTGAAGGCTCAATAGGCTATATATCACTTGCATATTGTTTTTAACACGATGGTGTATCTCTTTCAGCAACACCTCTTTTTCCTTCAGTGACTTGATCAGCTGCTCCTCAGCCTGCCTTCGATCGCTAATATCCCTGCCTGACGCAATAATACCGGCGACTTGCCCTTGCTCGTTTCTGAATATGCTTGCATTGCACAAAAGATAGGTTTCCTTGCCGGAAGCATGACGGACAGAAAGAGACTGATTAGTTACATGTTGTCCGGAATAAGCAAGCTGATACAGGTGTCCGGCCTGCTCGGGTTCTGTAAAGTATCCGGCAAAGTCAGTGCCGATGAGTTCAGAACGCCCGATGCCTGTGATCTGTTCAGCAGCTGCGTTAACATCAGTTACTTTACCTTCCGAATCTATGATAACACATGGGTCAGGAATTGCTTCGATGAGGCTGCGGGTGTAGTTATAAGCCGTTTCAACATTTTCCGCATGAATTACGCTTAGAAGGAAGCCGGCGACAAGGCCGGTGAAGGCAAGGCCGGCTAAAAAAAAGTGTATGTAGCGAAGGCTGCTTCTGGTCGAGACAAAATCGCGCGTTGCCCAATAAGTTATCAACCATTTCCGCCCACAAACGTCTATGGTCATAGATTTTGTCAATCCGCTCGCTACAAATTTTTGGTTTTTCATAGCTTCCTGGCTGGTGCCCGATGAATGTGCATATAGAAATTGCTCTTCTTCCGGAGCCGACTCGTCGCGGATTGAGAAATTAATGCCTTCAGGCCTAAGATATTTAACCGAATGTTCAGCAATATCGCCTATTCTGAATACACCCAGTGCAAAACCTCTAATATTATCCGATCGTGCCTGTTCAGAAGCAGCTGTTAAGCTTTCTCTGTAAATCGGAGCAAATACAATAAAACCTAATTGATCCTTTGTTTCTTGAACAAGTGTTATTCTGGCGGTGGCCCTCGTCATGCCGGTCTTGCGCGCAGAATCCAGGGCTGATAAACGAGTCTCACTGGAAGCAAGATCAAACCCTAATGCGAGCTCATTGCCCCTATAAGGCTCTACAAAATATACCGGGAAATACTCGCTTCGCTTTTCGGCTCTCTTCATTCTGCCTTGAGAAATCAGCTGAGTAAATTGGAAATTGGTGAAGCCGGCCTCTCTTGCGGCCTGCTCGTAATCCTGTCTTCGAGAATCCGTAACTGATGGTATCCACTCAAGAGCTTTAATGCTTGTGTGCTGTTGTAAAATGTGGTTTGTAAAGCTATTAAACTCGGCCCTGCCAACTTCTTCAGGCATTGTGTAAAACAACGCCTGAAGTGATTGAAGAACCGCCAAGTCGCTGTCAAGCTCTCGCTTGAATGCAGAATAGAGGTTGTTCGTAACACCATTGAATTCTGCCTCTATAAGCCTCTTGTTGGAGTAATAGCTGGTCGAAGAAACTATTAAGGAGAGAGCGACACCAAGAACCAATATCATAGCGAAAAAGATATTGCGAGAAATCCTTTTGCCTAACGAGTTTAGCATTATGTTATTGCTATCATCTCTGACTTGGAGATAAAACTTATTTCTAAATGCACGAGTAAATTGCTGCCGGCCACTCTGTAAATTATTATGGCATGAATGCGTTTGATTGTAGATTGAATACTATTAACGCATGAAGATTGACCTGCTAAAATAGAATCAAAGAGCAAAGCTTCTTATGCACCCGCGCCTATTTTGATGCGTTCTGCAATGGATATCCGGCCTCCTTCCAGGCCTTAAGCCCTCCTGACATATTAACTGCATTTCTGTAACCCAGATCATTCAATGTCCTTGTTGCAGGAGCGCTCCTTAGGTCCAATCCGCAGTAGACGATAATATTGGCATTCTTATCAGGAATAAGCAGACCAATTTTGAATTCAAGTGTCCCCCTTGATATGTTCATGGCACCCGGAATGTATCCTGTTTCGAACTCTTCGCGGTCTCTTACATCAACAAGTATAACCGGCTCTTTTGCATCAACGATTCTTTTCACTTCAACAATGCTGACCTCTTTTATTGCTGATCTGGCTTCGCGAACTATTTCAGCAGGCGTTTTATCTGCGGCATTAGAAGCATCGAACAGTAAAGTCACCAATGCTGAGATTGAAATGAAACCGATAATTATAGCTCTCATATCGTTCCTCTCCCGGTCAAGTGAAAGAGGAGACTGGAATCTTCGTCTCCTCTTTCCGGTTTGCTGTGACTATTAAAGCGAGCTAAGCGCCGCAACCCTTACTGTTTGTCGCTCAAGGCGGAGATGCCAGGCAGGTCTTTACCTTCAAGCAGTTGAAGTGAAGCGCCACCTCCAGTGGAAATGAACGTGATTGCATCACTGACTCCAGCTTTATGAACAGCGTAGTCTGTATCGCCTCCACCAACTATGGTAAGGGCATATGCGTCAGCGACTGAATGGGCAATGGCATAAGTTCCCCGCGAGAAAGCATCGATCTCAAATACGCCCATTGGGCCATTCCAGATGATCGTTTTTGCATTCTGAATAGCTTCGGAAAAGAGTTTGACTGATGCAGGCCCAATGTCCAGTGCCTTCCAGCCCTTTGGTATTTCTTGGGTTGTAACTATCTTTGTTTCAGCTGCAGGCTCGATAGTCTGTGCCACTACGCTGTCTACGGGAATGTAAAATTTAACGTTATTCTTTTTCAGATTTTCGATTGTATCTTTGGCGAACCCGAGCATTTCAGCTTCCAGAAGCGAATCTCCGATCTCATAATCTAACGCCCTTATGAAAGTGTATGCCATACCACCGCCTATTATGACTTTGTCGACCTTGTCCGCAAGATGCTGGAGCACTCCGATTTTGCCGGAGACCTTCGACCCGCCGAGTATGGCGACAAATGGTCTGACCGGATTTTCGACAACGCCCTTTAAATATTCAATTTCCTTCTTCATCAAAAATCCTGCGGCTGAAGGAAGAAATTTTGTAATGCCGACGGTTGAAGCGTGCGCCCTGTGAGCAGCCCCGAAAGCGTCATTCACAAAAAAGTCGGCGAGTTTTGAAAGCGCCTTGGCGTAAGATTCGTCGTTCTGCTCCTCTTCAGGATGAAAGCGGAGATTCTCTAAGAGCAGCACATCGCCTTCCTTCATCTTAGATGCTATGCTTTCGATCTGTGGTCCTATGCAATCAGGTGCGAACAACACTTCCTTGTTCAGCAGTCTTTGCAAACGCTTAGCTACAGGGGCCAGGCTGTAACGAGGATCGACCTTTCCCTTAGGCCTTCCCAGATGAGAAGCCAAGATTATCTTCGCCCCTTCGTCTATGGCGTAGTTGATGGTCGGCAAGGCAGACCTTATACGGCGGTCGTCCGTAATAACCATATTGGCGTCCAGAGGAACATTGAAATCGACTCTTATAAATATTCTCTTGCCTTTTATCGCAAGGTCATCGATCGTCATTTTTCCCAATATGTCGCCGACAGATGGCGTAATGCCATTTTTCCTGGACATATTCTAGCTCCTCTTTACTAAGTAGAGTGCAAGATCTCTTACGCGCGAGCTATAGCCAGACTCATTGTCATACCAGGAAATGATCTTGACCATGCGCTTGTCGATTACGCGTGTTAGGGCTGCGTCGACAATTGACGAATATCCGGATCCGTTGAAATCAATGGACACGAGAGGCTCTTCGCAGAAAGCCAGGATGCCCTTCATCGGACCTTCGGAAGCCTTCTTGAGAGCCGAGTTGATTTCTTCAGCTGTCGCATCCTTGTTTAGCTCGGCAACAAGGTCAATTACTGAGACATTCGGAGTGGGTACCCTTATCGACATGCCATCCAGCTTGCCCTTAAGCTCAGGCAGCACAAGCCCGACCGCCTTGGCTGCACCAGTGGTGGTTGGAATCATAGAGACTGCTGCGGCGCGCGCCCTTCTGAGATCCTTGTGCGGGAGATCCAATATCCTCTGATCATTGGTATAGGAATGCACAGTTGTCATAAGACCACGTACGATGCCAAATTCATTGTTAAGTACCTTTGCGACTGGCGAAAGGCAATTAGTAGTGCAAGATGCGTTTGAGATAATCTTATGCGCTGCCGGATCGAGTTTCTCTTCATTAACACCCATGCATACGGTTATATCAGGATCCTTAGCAGGGGCTGAAATTATCACCCATTTTGCGCCGGCGTCGATATGCTTAGAGGCACCGGCCCTATCAGTAAATCTGCCGGTAGATTCGATCACAACATCAACCTTCAGGTCTTTCCAGGGTAATTTTTCCGGGGCTGTTTCAGCCAGTACCTTAACGGGTTTTCCATCAACAACGAGTGCTCCGTCAACCGCTTTCACATCTGCATCAAACGGACAGTGAACGGAGTCGTACTTCAGAAGATGGGCAAGTGTAGCAGCATCTGTCAGATCATTGATGGCTACAATATCCAGGTCACTAAATCCCTTGCATTTTCTGAAAAAAACCCTGCCTATCCTTCCAAAACCGTTGATCGCTACTCTTACGGGCATAATATCCTCCTTGCGATAGTTAGAATTTATTAATGACCATCCCCGTCAGAAGCTTGGGATAAAAATAGGTTGATTTCGGAGGCATGCGAAGATTAGCCGCAGCTACGCGTTCAATATCGTCTACCCCAGTCGGGTTGAGAAGGAACACAGCATCGAAGTCTCCAGCCTCTACCCGCTTCATTGCCTCGTCAATATCCATTTCATAAGCCACGTCAGTGATTCCAAAGTCCCTCTTCAATATCAGCTCATGCAAAAGAACAACGTCCAGCGTATTGATGGCAGAATGCAAATCTTTCAGCTTGCCACCTCGATATCTCAGGAGATACCATTTGCCGTCGCTCTTAAGATACAGCCCTAATGTATGCTTGCCCGCACTTGAGACAGATTTACTGATGTCGGTGCCAGCCGGAAGTTGAGAAATATCGAAATCTTCTTTCAGTTTTTCAAACGCCTCGGATTTATCCGCAATCCCCTTTACCATTCTGTGAGTTGGCAGTATGGTTATCCCCTCCTCAGACATATTTGCCAGAAACATTAACACGTAATCCCACGGCCTCGGCTTATCATCGATGCGACCGGTTTTCATATCCATCTCTTTTTTGAATTCGAGCGCAACTTCATAGCGATGATGTCCATCGGCTATATACAAGGCCGTATTGGACAATTCCTTAGAGATCAATTCTGTTTCGGCAGGTTCTAATATCCTAAAGAGTTTGTGAACAGCGCCATCGGAATCTTCCGCCACTATATAAGGGCTATCGTTAATTGCGTCAAGTATTTTTGTGGTAATGCGATTACGACTGTTGTACATAGTGTATATTGGGCTTGTATTAGCCATGCAATGGCGCATAAGGTCCAGGCGGTCGGCCTTTGGTTTTGAGCGGGTCATTTCGTGTGGATAAATCCCGTCGCCCAATTCTTCTATTTTGACTAGTCCGAAAATACCTTTCAGGGTCTTTTTCTGCCCTAGAACAGCATAATCAACCGTATAAGCATAGAAGGCAGGCTTATCATCTTGCATCAAGATGCCCTCACGCAGCCACTCATCAAGGAGAACTCGCGCACGGCTGTATTTATTGCTGGAGGCATCATCATCATTTCTGTTTTTGCCGAAATCAATGCGGACAATATTGTAAGGGCTTTTGCCGTAGAGCGTCTCTCTGCACTCAGGTGATATTACATCGTAAGGCGGCGCGATTACTTCACTTCCTGAAACTTTGCTACAGTTGTAAACGACTCCGTTGAATGGGATGACTTTAGGCATTAAATGGAAATTTCCTTAGCTGTTAGTAGTTTATTTGCGCAGATCCTTCTGCAGAAAGTTCTTTATATTATCACGAAATAGACCAGATTTCAAAGGTTTTTAAGACTGAAAGGGCGATTTCTTACGCAGGCCCTACCGTCTGCGGATAAGGTTATCCACTCAGTTAGCGATTATCAAACAGAATTACTTGGACAAGCATCATCAGGTTCTGGTGGCGCTATCCCCCCTATTTATTGATCAAATTGGCCGAGCATTTATGAGTGCTGGCTATAAACTGTTAAAATACGGTATGACCACGGATGAGTCTCAAGTGATTTTTCTAATGCAAGAGGTCAGCCGGTTGCGGGAAAGGTTAAACACTTTGACACCTTCCCTATCAATCATGCTGCGCAGGCGAGGGTTCAGCATATACAAAAAAGAGCCGCAGACTGACCTGATTTTACCTGATCAGCATTATGTTGACAGCTACTACGGGAGACTGAAAAAATATTCGTTTCGGTTATTTCTGCGCGAAGTGATAAAACATCAGCCCTTATTTGATCTAGCTCAGGTGGCGCGTTTTGCAACAAATGAAGTAACCGTTGAATATCTGCATTTTTTGGAAAGTATTGGTCTAATTGCGTCAGATGCCGATAAATATCGGCTCTTAAAGGGTCCGATCAAGAGCTTCGGACCGACTCTGGAATGGTTCGTTGCAGAGATATTCCGTCGCGAATTTTCTGCTGAGGCGATATGGGGCGCAAAAATGAAGCACCGAAACGTCGGCGGTGACTATGATCTATTATCCAGGATCGAAGGGGCTATTATCTATATGGAAATCAAATCTTCGCCTCCTCGGCAGATTTATCCGAACGAAATCAGCGCATTTTTAAGCAGAGTTCTGGACCTGTCGCCTGAAGTGGCAGTTTTTTTCATGGATACCGAGCTCAGAATGAAAGATAAAATAGTGCTGATGTTCGAAGAAGAGCTGAAAAGCCGCTTTGCAAGTCCGCCTGGTGTAAGGCGAATGGAAAGAGAGCTCTTCGAAGTTTCGGGGGAAGGAGTAGACGGTAATAAAATATTTATAATCAATGCAAAAGACAGCGTGGCTGCAAACATCGAAAAGGTGCTGATAAGATATTTGAGGGGAGGGCATTGATGAAGGAAAAGGAGTTATGTATTATCTGCGCATGGCGCGCCACATGCCAGAAACAGTTTTCAATGAAGGCAGGCCAGAAGTGTCCGGATTATTGCAAAGACCTGACTATCAGGGATTCGGCAAGTCCAGAGGGAGATGGTTCCGATCAGGATACGAAATAGCCGCAAAGATTACTTAATATCTGCAGCGGCGATCGCATCCTCTTTGACAAAGGAAAGGCCTGCTTTTCCATCTTTAACCCAAACTACCTTAGCGGTGCATGACGGAGAATGAAGTCTGATGATCCAGCCAACATATATTGGGGCACTTGTCTTGATCTGCATGCCCTTTTCGCTTATATCCGAAATCGTGCATCCGAAAGTGAGCCCGTTTTCTATAGTAAAGAGAGTGGTTCCATCATAAGACATGCGAGCCTGGCGGTAACTGGGCGAGTCTTCGCTGCGCCCAAGTATCTTCTGGAAGAACTCTTTGAACATATCTAATTATCGACCAGGCGGACATTATCTTGAGCAATCTACTTGTCTGTAGTTTTTCTATTTGTGACCTCAGAAGGTTGTCTTTTACCGAAGGGTTTGAGTATTTTCAGTAACTGATTGACTTGCCGGGTATTTGCAACATCATTTTTTTCAAGCCAGCTGCGGCGTGCGATCGAAACCCCATATGACATAAAATTGAATTGAGAGCTGACGTGGGTATCTGTACAAATAACTATCGGGATGCCCATATCTCTAGCTTTTTTTGCATAAATGTCATTCAGATCGAGCCTTAACGGATAGGCATTTATCTCCAGGGCGGTGCCGGTTTCTTGAGCAACTTTTAAAATTTTTTCCATATCGATTTCATAAGCTTCACGTTCGCCAATGAGCCTTCCAGTTGGATGGCCTATGATGCTCACGTACGGATTCTGCATCGCCGCCACCATTCGACTTGTAAGCTGCTCTTTTGTCTGCTTAAATCCCGAATGTATTGAGGCCACAACAATATCCAGTTCATGAAGTATATTATCTGGAAAATCCAGGCTGCCGTCGCTCCTAATGTCTACTTCAGTCCCTTTCAATATCCTGAATTTTTTTAGCTTTTTATTCAGGGAGTCTACTTCCTTTACTTGTTCAAGCAGTCTGTCGACTGTCAGTCCGTGCGCAACACCAAGCCCTTGCGAATGATCAGTCAGAGCAAAGTATGAATAGTCACATTCCATTGCAGCGTCCACAAGCTGCCTGAATGTATGGCTCCCGTCGCTCCATTTTGAGTGAACGTGCAAGTCACCTTTGATATCTCCGGCAACAATCAGTTCAGGCAGTCTATGGGCTATTGCTGCCTCTATTTCACCGCGGTCTTCCCGTAGCTCAGGCGGTACGAATTGCATCCCTAGGATTTCGTACACATCCTTCTCATCCTCACCGCCAAGTTTCATGTTGTCACGGACCCTAAATACACCATATTCGTTTATTGTCAGGCCTTTCTTTACTGCCATCTCACGCAGCCTGATATTGTGTTCTTTGCCGCCGGTAAAATATCCGAGCGCAGCACCGTATGAATCTTTTTCAACGACCCTTAGGTCAACTTGCAAACCTTCGCTGATTACGACACTCGATTTGGTGGAACCGTGCATCAGTATGTTTTTCACCTGTGGCAAGTGAACAAAAACATGCATAACCTCTTCAGGATTGTCCGATGTAGCAAGAATATCTATATCCTTAATCGTATCCTTCCATCTTCTTATGCTGCCGGCAATATCTAAACGGGCTATGGGTGCTTTTGTCTTAAGCTGATCGACAATATTCAGTGCCAGGGGAAGGACTTTGCCCAGCGGCTGGCGCTCCCGGCCACGCCTGAGCATCCCGATACCTCTAAGGATGTTCTCTTCAGTCTTGGCCTTGATTCCCGGTAAGCCGGCGAGTTTATGCTCCTCTGCCAGTCTGGCTAGTTCGTCGAGGCTGTCAATGCGCAGCTTTTCGTACAGCAGCATGGCGGTTTTGGGTCCTAGTCCCGGTACAGTCTCAAGTGTCAAAACAATAGGGGGTATTTCTTGTTTTAGCTCTTCATATACTGCAATTTTGCCTGTCTTTATGTATTCAGCTACCTTGGCTGCCAGATCTTTTCCGACTCCGGGAATTTTCACCAGTTCATCATCTGGCATGTCATCGATATTTTTGGCCAGTCCTTCAATATTGAGGGCAGCCCTTCTGTACGCTCTGATGCGGAAGGGGTTATCGCTCTTGATTTCGAGGATGTCTGCTATCTCGTTAAAGATCTTTGAAATCTCCTGGTTTTTCATGAAGCCCCCTGTTATGACCACGATGCTTGCGGCTATAGAAAATTATGCAGTATTACCTGTCGAGATACAAATCACTTGATATTTTCCATCTTGACTGAGCGCAGGATCAGAGGTACAATTTGGAAGTTTCTGTTATAAATATGCATTTGGAGGCATTATGGAATCGGACGAAAAAAAGACACTTGCTGATCTCGACTTGGTTAACAAGATCAAGGGTGGACTTGCAAAAGGCGCCAAGGGAGTAAAGTTGCTCGGATTCGTAATCGTCGCCTTTATTATTTTTTTGATAATGAATCCGTTTGTGATCATAGGCGCCGGTGAAAGAGGCGTGATCCTTGATTTCGGCGCAGTACAGCCGCAAGTGCTTGGTGAGGGACTCCACCTGAGAGTGCCTATAATGCAGAAGGTTGTGAAGATTGATGTGCGAGTTAACAAGTCGCAGACTGACGCAGAATCGGTTTCAAAAGATTTGCAGGACACCCGATCGACTATTGCTGTTAACTATCATGTACTGCCTGAAAAGGCGAACTGGGTATATCAGAACCTCGGCAGCCAATATAAAGACCGAATTATTGACCCGGCAGTGCAAGAGGTTGTAAAAGCTATTACTGCAAGGTTTACCGCGGTCGAGCTTATCACACAGAGAGAGCGCGTGCGCTCTGAAATCAAGGATCTGTTGAAACAGCGCCTGGTAACCTATAACATTGTAGTGGACGATTTTTCAATTGTGAACTTTGCATTTTCACAGCAGTTTACGCAGGCTATTGAGTCTAAGCAGACCGCTGAACAGCTTGCTCTAAAAGCCCAAAGAGACCTTGAAAGAATCAAGATTGAGGCAGAGCAGAAAATAGCCTCAGCAAAAGCTGAAGCTGAAGCTTTGAGATTGCAAAAAGAAAACGTGACCCCTCAACTTGTCAAGCTGCGGCAGATAGAGGCTTCGATCCGTGCTATCGATAAATGGGACGGTCATATGCCGAAAGTCACCTCCGGAGCCGTTCCATTTATAGACCCGAAGAGTTTCGAAAAAGAGTAGCCGGGATTATTGAAAAATGATTATGTAAAATAAAAAGTAACTCTGTGCAAAAGCTGTGAATTTAGATGAATAATAATATTGGCTGCGTGAGTCCGCATCCGATTGCTCTGGGGAGTTTCTAATTAATACTACCGGCTTTGTTGAGCGTACACTGACAGATCAAATAGTTGCAGCACTTCGCCTGCGCGATTTGCATGGTCAGATGCTTTTAGAAGACAGAGACGTTAACGATCTGTTACACAGTCTGGACCTTTGTATTGAGGCGACTCAGAGGGCAATGGTCGACTCTGGAATGGCCAGGGAGTGTGCAGATTGCGCAATCAGTGAAGCCGGAACGTGTTGCAGCTTTCGCACCGGATACAAGAGCGATAGTGTTATTTTGCTTATTAATCTATTATTGGGCAGAGATCTTCCTACAACATCGTTTGATGCGCGCCTGTGCTATTTTCTGACTGAGATTGGATGTGTACTCAGGGCACGGCATGTAATATGCACAAATTTTATTTGCCAAAGGCTGAGGGATACGATTCCGCACGAAACTCTTTGCAGCGTGCAGGAGATTGCAGGTAATGAAATTGATACCATGTTTGCTCTTGAGGAAGCAATAAAGAAAAAGTTGGTTTTCAACGCCAAATTAGTTCCTTAATCATAACTATTAGAATTCTTCGAATATCCTTTCTATTTTTTTCAGTTCAACATTAGCCGCCCTATTGCTGAAAATCGAATGAAGATATCTTCATAAATATTTCATTTAAATTTAACAAACCGACTTTATTCTAATGCATATTTTCTTTATGCAAGAGAGGACATTACTTAATATATGTACCGGATGATTAATGTTTCACTGTTCTGTGACGGACTTCGTACAATATTTTTTTTAATCGGCATACTATCAATATTTGGGTGCGCTACTTTTTCTAAGAAAACGATTGATAGCAGGCAATACCATCCTTCCAAAGAGTTTTCAGTCTCGCGAGGTGAGGATGTGATTGGGCAGTTAGCATACATTACTCTTGAAAAGGGAGATACTTTGCCTGATATTGCGAGGCATTTTGATCTTGGAATCAATGCAGTCAGCGCGGCTAATCCTGGGGTAGATGTTTGGGTGCCTAAGGATGGGGAGCGGATAATGTTGCCGCTGAGCTTCATCCTGCCCGATGCTCCCAGGAAGGGTATCGTCATAAATCTGGCAGCAATGAGGCTCTTTGAATTTAACGGGAATCGTGATTCGTATAGTGTATATACATATCCTGTTGGTGTTGGTACTGAGGAGAGACCATCGCCAATGGGGCAGATGTATGTTGACCATAAGGTGCCTCGCCCAACATGGCATGTTCCTACCTCTATTGCGAAGGATCATTTGAAAAAGGGAGACCCGCTGCCCGCTGCAGTGCCTCCGGGGCCTGACAATCCTTTAGGCGAGTACGCGATGTACTTAAGCAAGCCTTCCTATTTGGTTCATGGTACAAATAAGCCGGCAAGCATAGGCCTTAGAGCCACCAACGGGTGTATAAGGCTTTATCCGGAAGACATAAAGAAAGTCTACGCTAACACGCCGATCAAGACACCAGTTAGCATGATTAGCCAACCATATCTGATTGGCCAATCCAACGGAGTAGTTTATCTGGAAGTCCATACCCCACCGGAAGATCAAGACGCTGCGGAGTTTGATAGAATGTTTGCAAAGTTGAAGAAATTTGAAAAAGAGTCCGGACGCGCTCTTGATTGGACTAAAGTAAAGAAGGTTTTGGCCGAAGCGCGTGGTATTCCAATTCCTATTTTCGAGATACGTCCTGGGAGCATGAATGAGATTCCAAAACCTGTAGAGATCGAGCATCCCAATGAATTATATGGCAAGCCATCAGTGCCGCCTATGAAATCAGATGCATGGTCTATTCTGGCTGCAGATACTTCTGATGCGGTTGATGCTAGCAGGTTGGCTGCGATGATCAACCACCAGGGTCCGCCAATACCGGCGAGAGTGTTATCAAGGAATGGCGGCTATCGTGTTATAGCAGGCCCTTTCAGTGACTTAAAAGAAGCAAAAGAGGCTCTTAAGCGGCTAAAGATTGATCTGGACATTGATGGCAGACTGATCGAGCCTGTCAGAAAGAGTAGTCGAAACTGAACAGAAAGGAGGTGAATAGACGATGAAGAAGACATTATTGGTAGTCTTGATGCTTGCTTTTGCTCTTACGCTGGTTGGTTGTGCAACTAAAGGCGATCTCGAGAGCGTTCAGTCACAGCAGATGATGACTAAGGCCAAGGCTGATCAGGCAGCTCAGGATGCTCAGGCTGCTAAGGCGACCGCTGATGCGGCAACGTTGAAGGCTGAAGCTGCAGCAGCTCGCGCTGAAAACGCCGTGAAGATGGCGGAAGAAAGAGAGCGGATCGCAAACGAAAAGGCGCAGATGGCTGATGAAAAAGCTCAGAAGGCTGACGCCGCGTTCAAGGGTTCAATGAAGAAGTAAGTCAATTTATAGGAGTTGTTAACTTTGTGTTTATTGCACCGGAAGGGAAGCGGCAGGACTATTTTGGTACCTGCTACTTCCCTGCCCTGCAGATACTCGGTTTGTTGAAATAAGTGATTGATTCCCACTCAGGCTCAGGGCAAATCTAACTATTTTGTATCCGGCAATGAAGAAAATGGGCAAATTTGGATTATAATAAAACTATATATTTATGTGTCAGTTTGGTCGGCGATTCTATCAAGGCCATAATTATTGCAACTGAAGCGAAATTATTATATGTCGGTAAATAAACGGAGTAGAGTAGATATGTATATGTTTTTTTTCATTGTTTGGCTCTTCGTGATGCCGATGATGATGTGTGGATGCGCTCATCTCAATGAAGGACTCGAAGCAAAAACATACTTTAAAGAAGCGAATGATTTATTTAGCCAGGGGAGTTACAATGCATCTTTGAGCAAATATGAACAGGTTGCTGCGCAGTTTCCCACTATTGCAGACAGAGCGCTGTTCGAGATGGGCATCATTTATGCGTATTCCAAAAATGAGCATAAGGACTATGGCAAATCTGAAGAGTGTTTTCAAAAAATTATAAAAGGTTACCCTGAAAGTGTTTATAGAAAAGACAGTGAGATGATGATATTCCATATTAAAAATGTCTCCATAAAGGATAGGACGATAGGCACGCAGCAAACTCAGTTAGATTCTCTTAGAAAAGAGTTACAGAGCAAGGAAAATGATATTAATGTCTTGCAGAAAAAGATAGAATCACTTCAGCAGGGCATAAAGAGCAGGGAGAGTGAGATCTCCGTCTTGCAAAAAGAGGTCTTTATGAACTCCAAGATATCGGCTGATAAGATCCTGGTTGAGAAAAAAGATCGGAGATTGACATTGTTCTCAAGAGGCAAAGTTCTTAAGGCCTATAAAATAGCTCTTGGTGGGAACCCTAGAGGTCCGAAAGAAAAGCAGGGGGATAATAAAACTCCTGAAGGCATTTATTTCATAGATGCGAGAAACAATGACAGCAATTATCACATGTCATTACATATTTCATATCCAAATGACAGAGATCGACAGCGAGCAAGAGAACTTGGCGTATCTCCCGGAGGAGACATCATGATTCATGGCATTAAGAACGGTCTTTCATGGGTTGGCGATCTCCAGTCAACTACGGACTGGACGCGTGGATGTATCGCTGTGACAGATGACGAAATAGAAGAGATTGTCAAGCTAGTGCCTAATGGCACAGTTGTTGAGATAAAGCCGTAAAGTATATCATAAATGGCATATGATTGAAAAATGGAAGAGCGAAGGGATTTCAATAAGGAAGCCGGCAAATGGGACCAAAATGCCGGAAGAGTCAAATTAGCCAACGACGTAGCCGATGCGATACTTAAGCTTGTAAGCCCTGACAAAAATATGGATGTACTGGACTTCGGTTGTGGCACCGGTTTGGTTGCGCTTCGTCTTCAGCCGTTTGTTCGATCCGTAACAGGCGTCGATAGTTCTGAAGGAATGATCAAGACGCTTGTCGGGAAAATTTCAGAACAAAAGCTTGCCAATGTGCGAACCCAATTGGTTGATTTCGAAAGTGGTGAAATGGTGAAAGGCATGTTCGATCTTGTTGTTAGCAGTATGACTGTACACCACGTTCCCGATATCGGCAGGCTTTTCCGTATTTGGCATGGTCTTCTCAAACCAGGAGGTAGGATTTGCTTCGCCGACCTGGACGCTGAAGATGGTACGTTTCACAGCGACAATACAGGGGTCTTCCATTTCGGCTTTGATCGTGAAAGCCTGAAAAGACTGCTTGCTGAATCGGGCTTCCGTGACGTCCACGACACTACTGCGGCAAAGGTAAGCAGGGATATCGAGGGAGGAGCCAAGAAGGAATTTTCGGTGTTCCTGATCGATGGAAGAATCTAGTTGGCATTGTGCGGTTAATATCGTGAAAGTTGTATAGTCCTTTTCTGATATTTGCAACGATGTTCTACTCGGCAAACCCGCCTGCGCCTGCCTGGCGGACGAATCCTTTATTTTAAAGTCTTTCCCGGAGTGTTCATTTTTCAGATAGGGCCCCGGTACTTTTTTACGCTTAAGGCTGTTTGTGTCGCCTTTAGCAACTTCGTTTCTTGCTAAAATAGCCCTGACTTGACTCTTACAATATCTCCGGGCTTGAGTTCAACATTCTTGCTGGCATCGCCGTTAATTACATCCTTCAGCTTGACCCCGATATTTCCATCTGGTCTGATTATGACAACGCTGTTCTGACTTGCGAATTCGGTGAATCCTCCTGCGCTTAATACTGCGTCTAAAGCAGTCATGCTCTTCTTATAGGGGAATAACCCAGGATTCTTAACAGCACCGACCACGCTAATATTAAACTTAACACTGTTAATTGCGGTCACTATAACGCTAACAGAGGGCGCCTTGATGTACTTTGTATATTCCTTCTCCAGGAGGGTCTTTAGTTGATCAGGAGTCATGCCGCCGGCCTTAATATCCCCTATAAGAGGCACAGATATCATGCCGTCCGGTCTGATAGGCATTTGAGGCACGCTAAGCTCAGGGTTGCCCCAAACCGATATGCTTAATACGTCTGTGGGACCCATGACGAAATCTTCTCCATAAGACTTCCCGGACAGCAGTACAATAAGGGCAACTAGAAACATAGTAAATCTTTTCATGGCTTCTCCTATCATGGCTATTATTTGTTCCTAACCACCTTAATGAATCTTCAATATTCTTAAATACTATCAAAACGCATCGACTTATTCAATGATGTTCCGCATACTCATACTGCGGATCACTTCTTTTTTGTCAGTTTGTGCAAAAAAATCCTCAATGCTCCCAATAGCTGGCTGCGCTTTCTGAGGCGCCTTGCGCAGAGGATTTCCCCAAAAGTGTGTCCTGTTCTTCTGCCACGATGCGTCGATAAATCCCATTAAATCCTCGTTATCCTGCCGATTGCGGCTGCTATTTTCTCAAATATTGCTCCGCTGTCATGAGTGCCGGTAATGTCTATCCACTCGATAGCTTCCTCCTTCCTGAACCACGTGAACTGGCGTTTGGCATAATTGCGCGAGCGTTGTTTGATCAACTCGACGGCATTCTGCATGGACAGGTCGCCTCTCAGATGCAGTATCAGTTCTTTATATCCGATGGCCTGCAACGACGACAATTCCGACTCCCTGATTTCAGCGCCTCCTCGCCTGAGCGCTTCCGCATCGATAAGCTGAAGGACATTTTTCACTTCGTCCACAAGTCCCATTTCGAACATCTCATTCACCCGGCGGTCGATCATTTCATACAGTTCTTTTCTGTCCCGCGTGAGGCCGATCTTGATGAAATCGCAGGACAGTTTCTCCGTATGATCCGCCTGCATCTCGGACATCGTCTTGCTGCCGGTAAGGCATACCTCCAGCGCACGCACTGTTCTCCTTACGTCGGCAGGGGTGATAGCTGCGGCTGCGCTGGGATCGACCGATTGCAACTGTCGATAGAGCGATCCGGGTTCGGCGCTCTCTTTTTGCAGTAATTCATCCCTCAAGTCCTTGTCTGCAGATGGTCCATGAAATATTCCCCTTGTCATAGCCTTTATATATAGTCCAGTTCCTCCCACGACAAGCGGGACGATGTTCTTCTTATGAAGCGAGGCAAAGATTTTTCTCACCTCTTCGATATACCGACCTGTGCTGTAAGTTTCCCATGGCTCCACGATGTCGATCATGTGGTGCCTGACTTGCGCCAATTCATCGGGTGAAGGCTTGGCGGTACCGATGTCCATGTGTCTATAAATCTGCATTGAATCGGCACTTACAATCTCAGTGCGGAGCGTCCGCGCAAGGAACAGCGAAGCGGCAGTTTTGCCTGCGCCGGTAGGACCGAGGATTACTATGGCACTATTCATTGGAATTTACAGGGGTGAAGGTTTATAATAATTGTTCATTATAGCAAACTTGCCGAGTAAAATTTATTTTATATAAAGGAGATCCATTATGGGCAAAACATACAGCATTGCCGTCATCGGAGGAGATGGCACCGGTCCTGAAGTAGTTGCAGAAGGGATCAAAGTTCTTAATGCCGCATCTGCACGTTTTGGCTTCAAGCTGGATTACCATTACTTTGATTATGGAGGAGACCGATATCTCAAGACCGGCGAGGTGTTGCCGGGGGGTGCTGCCGATGAATTACGAAAATATAACGCCATATTTCTCGGTGCAATAGGGCATCCGGATGTAAAGCCGGGCATACTCGAGAAAGGCATACTTCTTAAACTGCGGTTTGAGCTTGATCAATACATAAATCTTCGACCTGTAAAGCTATATCCCGGCGTTGAATGTCCGCTTAAGGACAAGGGACCGGAGCATATAGATTTCGTTGTAGTGCGTGAGAATACTGAAGGCTTATATGCTGGTGCCGGCGGTGTGTTAAAAAAAGGCACTCCTGACGAAGTAGCCATTCAAGAGTCGATAAATACCCGCAAGGGCGTCGAACGTTGTATCAGATTTGCCTTTGAATATTGCAAAAAAAGAAACAAGGGGAATAAACTCACTTTGTGCGGAAAAACTAATGTCCTGACCTTTGCCTTTGATCTCTGGGAACGCACATTCTATGAGGTGGCCAGAGAGTATTCAATGGTTAAGACTGATTATGCTCATGTTGATGCAACGACAATGTGGTTCGTCAAGAACCCCGAGTGGTTCGACGTAATCGTTACGGATAATATGTTTGGCGATATTATTACTGACCTCGGCGCAATGATCCAGGGCGGTATGGGTATTGCGGCGGGAGGTAATATCAACCCTGAAGGCGTTTCAATGTTCGAGCCTATAGGAGGATCTGCCCCTAAATATACCGGAAAGAAGATCATTAATCCACTCGCCGCTATATGCGCAGGTGGAATGATGTTGGAATACCTTGGGGAAGATGCTGCAGGCAGGGTAATCGAAAAGGCAGTTATGGAAGTCACCGGCAAACATCTTAAGAGCCTTGCCGCTGGCAAGATGGGATATTCGACGACTGAAGTCGGCGATCTAGTAGCAAAGTTGGCAACTGAAATCAAGGAGTAGCCTGTGTTGCAGAAGAAAGAAAAATATATTGTTGCTGTAGTGGGTGCTACTGGAGCAGTTGGCAATGAGATGATTGCAACTTTGGAACAGCGCAATTTCCCTGTTAAGAAGCTGAGGCTTTTTGCCTCTGATAAGTCAGAAGGCAGGTTGCTTGATTACAGAGGAAAAAAGATTAAAGTTGAAGCCATAGATGAGAATTCTTTCAAGGGTATCGACATCGCACTTTTCTCTGCCGGCGCCGAAAGGTCCAAGAATTGGGCACCCGTCGCCGCAAGATCAGGATGTGTAGTTATAGATAATTCCAGCCAGTGGAGGATGGATCGTGATGTTCCGCTCGTCGTGCCTGAAGTAAATCCGCATGACCTTTCCTGGCATAAAGGCATAATAGCAAACCCTAACTGTTCTACCATCCAGATGGTTGTCGCCCTGAAGCCGATTCATGACGCGGCCAGGATCATGAGGGTTGTTGTCACTACTTTTCAGGCCGTATCAGGCACAGGCAAGAAAGCGATGGATGAACTTATGCAACAGACGGCGGACCTGATGAATTTCAGGAATGTCCAGTGCAATGTTTATCCTTATCAGATAGCTTTCAACGTGCTGCCGCAGATTGATAAATTCCTTGACAACGGGTATACGAAAGAAGAGATGAAGATGGTCAACGAGACCAGAAAGATCATGGGCGATGATTCCATCAGGGTTACTGCAACTACAGTGAGAGTTCCGGTGTTCAGGGGACACTCTGAGTCGGTAAATATCGAGACTGAGAGAAAACTCACTGCAAATCAGGTAAGAGAGGTTCTTGCTGCGGCGCCCGGTATTGTTGTTTTCGACTCGCCTGAAAAAAGCATCTATCCATTGCCTTTAAATTGTGACGGAAGGGATGAGGTGTTTGTCGGGCGAATACGTGAAGATGAGTCCATAGACAACGGGATCAATATGTGGATAGTGTCAGACAATCTCAGAAAGGGTGCTGCGCTGAACGCGGTTCAGATAGCTGAGGTTTTGATCAAATAGGCAAAGGGTTTCAGCCTGATATAAAGATTCTAAGCGGAGGCGACTATGTCGACTAAGAAGAGATACTTTTTTACTTCAGAATCAGTTACGGAGGGTCATCCGGACAAGATTGCAGACCAGATATCTGATGCTATTCTCGATACTATCCTGGGCAAGGACCCCTATTCGAGAGTTGCCTGCGAAACGCTTGTAACAACCGGCCTCGCATTTGTTGCAGGCGAGATCACAACAACGACTTATGTCGATATCCCAACGATAGTACGCGAGACTATAAAAGACATCGGCTATACGCGCGCCAAATACGGATTTGATTATGAGACCTGCGCGGTAATCACATCCATTCACGAGCAGTCACCTGATATAGCTATGGGCGTTGATCCCGGCGGCGCGGGAGATCAAGGTCTGATGTTCGGCTTTGCATGCAATGAAACACCGGAACTGATGCCGACTTCCATCATGCTTGCGCATAAGCTCGCCAGACGGTTGTCCGATTGCCGTAAAGAGGACATTCTCGGCTATCTCAGGCCTGACGGCAAGACCCAGGTGACGATCGAATATGAAGACTTCAAGCCTTTGAGGGTAGATACAATAGTCATCTCATCTCAGCACAGTCCTGACATTACACTCAAAGAAATGCGGGAAGATATAATCGAGAAGGTAATTAAGCCTGTTATTCCGAAGGAGCTCTTGGACGAGGAGAGGATAACGTATCATATTAATCCGACTGGAAGGTTTGTTGTAGGCGGTCCGATGGGCGACACTGGACTGACTGGAAGAAAGATTATAGTCGACACATATGGCGGTGTCGGCAGCCACGGAGGGGGTTGTTTCTCCGGTAAGGACGGGACAAAGGTTGATCGGTCGGGATCATATATGGGCAGATATATCGCAAAAAATCTTGTAGCCGCAGGTATCGCAGAAAGACTTGAGGTGCAAATTGCTTATGCGATCGGGGTCCCGGACCCTGTGTCGATTTTTATCGATTCATTTGGAACCGGCAAGGTGCCGGATGCCAGGATTGTCTCGCTTATCAGAGAACACTTTTCACTCACACCTAAGTCTATTATTGAGACATTAGATCTGAGGCGTCCGATTTTCAAGAAAACGGCAGCCTACGGCCACTTCGGAAGAACTGAACCGGAATTTACCTGGGAACGCACAGACAAGGCAGACGCACTGAAGAAAGCGGCTGGATTATAAATTTCACGATTTCACGGAGCATGGAGGACAGATGGCAAAGTATGACGTAAAGGATATTAATCTTGCTAAGAAGGGGAAACTTCGCATTGAATGGGCAGCTCAAGAAATGCCTGTACTTAAGAGCATTTCAGAGCGCTTTGCCAAAGAGAAGCCGCTGCATGGCATACGAGTAGTTGCATGCCTGCATGTTACTACGGAAACCGCGTCCCTTATGGACACGCTCAAGGCAGGAGGCGCCCAAATAGCGCTTTGCGCATCGAATCCGCTTAGCACGCAGGATGACGTAGCCGCATCATTGGCAAAGAATTCCAGTATTTCAGTGTACGCTATAAAGGGTGAAGACACCCGGACGTATTACCGGCATATAAAAGATGCTCTCTCTGTCAAGCCGCATATAACTATGGATGACGGAGCTGATGTCGTATCAACACTGCATAAGGAAGAGCAGGCCATGCTCAGGAACGTCATTGGTGGAACCGAGGAAACAACTACCGGGGTTATCAGATTGAAGGCGATGGCAGCTGATGGGGCGCTAAAATATCCTATCATTGCGGTTAATGACGCATATACCAAGCATCTTTTCGACAATCGTTACGGCACTGGCCAAAGCACTATGGACGGCATCATACGCGCAACGAACAGGCTTATAGCCGGTTCGGTTTTTGTTGTTGCAGGATACGGTTGGTGCGGCAGAGGCGTTGCAATGAGGGCCAAGGGATTAGGTGCACGCGTGATTGTCACTGAGATCGATCCGCTTAAGGCTCTTGAGGCCACGATGGACGGTTTTGAACTCATGCCCATCAAAGAAGCTGCTAAGATCGGTGATATTTTCGTCACAGCTACGGGCAACATAAGCGTTATCTCAAAGGCATGTTTTCATTTGATGAAAGACGGCGCTATTGTAGCAAACACCGGTCATTTCAATGTCGAGATCGATATAGAAGCTCTCAAGCTTATGTCTAAAGCGCAACGAGTAATAAGGGATTTCGTTGAGGAATATACTTTGAAGAACGGCCGCAGGATTTACTTGCTGGGTGAAGGACGCTTGATAAATCTGGCAGCTGCCGAAGGGCATCCGTCTGCGGTCATGGACATGAGCTTTGCAAATCAGGCTCTTTGCGCTGAATACATGGTAAAAAATGCGAAAAAACTGCGGAACACCGTATATGGTGTTCCCGAGATTATAGACAAGGAAATAGCTAGGCTGAAATTGAAAGCCATGGGCTTGAATATTGATACTTTAACTCCGGAACAGAGGAAATACCTGAAAAGCTGGGAGATGGGCACATAGGTATCTGCTGATCATAGGGTTAAGCGGGGGCCTGTAACGGCCCCTTTTTTGTGTTATTCCTCTTGAAATACCATTAATGGCTTGAAATAAAAACAATGGATGAAATCTTATATCAAGACAAAGATTCTTGCACAACTATGGAAGGCTCAGATATAAATCTTTGAATGTATTTGCGCACTGAATTGCTTCACAATTGTTCACAATCCCTTCATAACGGGTTCACATTAATTTGTTATTTTGCATTCATGGGAAGAAGAAAGGTGAACTCGGCATAAAGGATGAATTTGCGTTGAATCGTATGCAAAAAATTACTAAAATAAAAGTGCTGCCAATCAAAGGCAAGCCTGGCAGCCCCGGCCCTTATAATGAATCAATTTTGCAGAAGATAAGTGAAGCGAGGCTTATAATGTATTGGGGAGAGATGCAAAATTCAAGCAAGACTTTAACGGTAATAATTACAAACAACTGACAGGAGGTAAATACATGGTGACAAAGAAAAGAGTTATGCTGATCGCAATAGCTTTTGCGATGGCGGGAGTCATAGCTGGACTTGGAATGTCGATTGGACTGAATTTGAATTCGCCGGCATATTCGGAAGAGCCGAAGATATCAAGGGATGCAATCGATGTGCTGTCCAGAAGCGATTGGGCAATGGCGGAAGTGGCTGCAGCGGTAAAGCCCGCAGTTGTAAATATATCATCAACCAGAACAGTAAAAACGCAAGGCATGGTCAATCCATTTAATAACGACCCCTTCTTCAAGCGTTTCTTCGGAGATCAGTTCGGCGGTTTGGGACATCCGCGAGAGTTCAAACAGGCAAGCCTGGGATCGGGCGTGATTGTCGATAGAGACGGCTACATCCTTACGAATAATCACGTAGTGAAAGATGCTGATGAGATAAAGATAAGACTGGCTGATAAACGCGAATTTAAGGGCAAGGTGATCGGCACCGATCCTAAGACTGATCTGGCGGTTGTGAAGATCGAAGCCCACCGCCTGCCGATACTGAAGATTGGTGATTCCGACAAGATCAAGGTTGGCGAGACGGTATTGGCTATAGGAACACCATTTGGCTTGAATCAGACTGTGACTTCCGGAATCGTTAGTGCTGTAGGCAGGGCAAATGTGGGCATCGCCGATTATGAGGACTTTATTCAGACTGATGCTGCTATCAATCCCGGTAATTCAGGTGGTGCGCTAGTAAATATACATGGCGAATTGATTGGTATAAATACGGCCATTTTCAGCACTTCCGGCGGATATCAGGGCATCGGTTTCGCGATACCGAGCAATATGGCGAAAACTGTTATGAGCAGTCTGATAAAGAGCGGAAAAGTTGTCAGAGGATGGCTTGGAGTATCTATTCAGCCAGTAACTCCCGATCTTGCGAAGCAGTTCAATCTCAAGGAAGATGCAGGGGTGCTGGTCGGTGATGTCACTGAAGATAGTCCGGCCGAGAAGGCTGGTATTAAGCGGGGCGATGTTATCACCGAATTTAATGGGACGCAGGTTTCAGATGCCGCTGCACTTAGAAATACGGTCGCTGCCATTGCGCCAAATACTAGCGTGATAGTTAAGCTGCTGCGTGACGGCAAGCCCGTATCTATAAAGGTAAATATAGGGGAGTTACCAGTTTCTATGCAGAAATTGGGCAAAGAATATGATAATCTATTAAAAGGAGTTCAGGTGCAGGATATATCTCCTGAGATTAGAAAAGAGCTGAATATCCCTAAACAAATAAGTGGAGTTGTTGTGACGGATATTGATGAGAGCAGTTCTGCAGAAGGCGTATTGACACGTGGGGATGTTGTGCTACAAATTAATAAGATGGTAGTGAAGACTGTAAAGGACTATGAGAAGACAGCATCGTCGATCAAGGCCGGCGAAGATATCCTGTTGCTCATATATAGGAACGGCTCAACATTCTACGCTACTATTTCTGCCCACTAGTGGCGATGCTTGAAGCTGCTATTTATAAACTGGAGTGCAGCTAAGGAAGGAAACGGGGGGTGCCCGGTGTGCGGCCGGTGCATTCCTCGTTGTATATAGCTGAAACGTTTAGGGTCGCCTTCGGATTTTACCGAACGGCAATAAAAAGAAAGGATTTTACGATGATACAACCAAAGAAGAAAGATGACGAGAATATTGCCTTTAAAGATGATGAGTTGGGAGGCAATCCTCTTAGAGATGCCTTTCAGAAGGCCGAGCAGGCAGCTACAAAGAAATTTGAGGAGCCTCGCGTACTTGTCGAGTGCAGTTTTATTATTGAGGTTGCGCAGTCTGTTGCTACAAAGGGCAAGCATGCCAACTATGTGGAGCAGCTGACTCGGAGTATGCTCGATCAGAACAAGAACATCAAGAATATAATTGATGTGGACGCTTTTGAACCGGAGGCTGATGGAGCGTAAGCGGTATTTAAATGAATCGCACGGCGCTGGATTGCTACAGCTTTATGACCAAATCATATAGAGCCGGAAATTCTTCTCTTGAAAGTGACAGTTCTTCCGTGAGCAGACGCAGACATTCTGGAATATGCTTGAGAAAATAATCCTTCCCTTTAATCACTGATAAATATCCGTAGGCACCCAGGGCCTGCATATGCCTTTGCAGCCTGCAATATAGCAAAGAATCATTAAAGTTATCAGAATCGAACCAGCCCACGGCATTCTTTTTAGTCTCTGCGATATAGTACTCCAGAATATTTTTCCTGACGTCGGGGTTCAATGGTGCATATGGATCCCAAAGAATTGATGCGACATCATATGCCGGAGGAGCAATGCGGGCCCCCTGGTAATCAATGACACGTGGCATATTGCCTTTAGATATGAGTATATTCTGAGACTGAAAATCACGATGAATAATCCTTTTGGCATAGGAATCTGTTTTGCTTGCCAGTTGATGCAACTCGCATTCGATTGAGACAGAGTCGCCCGGATGAGCATGTTTTAGCCCATAGACAAATCTTTCCAGGAAGTAGTTAGTTTCCCATCTTAGGTAGTCATAGTCGAAAATGCGAGCTTCAAGCAAAGGGCATTCAGCGACGTGATCGGATGCCAAACAGTGAAGCAGGACCAGAATGTCAATGACCCGCTGATATATATGTTCGACTTCACTGTCACTTCTCGGGCATTTTAGCCACGAGTAAAGGGAGAGATCCCCAAGGTCTTCAAAAGTAGCCGCTTTCCTTCCATAATCAACACTGAGCATTTCCGGGACAGGTATGCCATATTTTCGAAAAAAACCGGTGTACTCTACATGCCTTGCAAAATCGGGATCTTCCGGTGAGCACTCCATTGATACTATTGTCACTGCCTTGCTTCTGCTTCTATAATATTGCCTGTCAGATCCGCCAGTGCCTATGTGCACTCCTTTTTCGGAAAGTTGAATAAAGGCAGACTCTTCGACAGTTATAACGAAATCTGGTCCCACGATACAGTTCTCGTAGCGCTTGTTTTGCTGCGTGAGTCCTTCAGGCAGGATTATGCAATTGCGCAGCATGGATCTTTCTCCAATGCCGGCATTGCCCTCGATTGAGATATTAGATTCAAGTATTGCATCACCACAACCTACAGCAGCTGGATCGACATATATGTTTTCCCCGGCTTTGCGAAGACCGTCCATGATTGCCGCAGCGTATGATGAAGGGCTTCCGATATCGCTCCAGTAGCATCCGCTTACATCATAGAGGTCCAGGCGACATCCCGCGGCAGCAGCCTTTTGCCATGCATCAACCACGCTTGACGCTCCGGATGGAAGATAGTCGAGAAACGCCGGTGCATAAATAGCAATGCCAGTGAAGGCAACATAATGATCCACATGACGGCCGGAGCCTCTCCCAACCCCTCTGAATTCACCGTCTGCGCCGACTGCCACATTGTTGAATTTCGGATGATCATGTACTGCCAGAGTGACAGTGCTGTTGGATTTGCGGTGATGTTCCAACATCGACATCAAGTCAACATCTGATATTATGTCGCCGTTATGCACAAGAAAGTCTCCCCTGGAAAGCATTGCAGAGGCGTTTTTCAACGCACCGCCGGTATCAAGGATTTTGACCTCCGGGAAAATAACGATTCTCTCGGCGAAAGATGACCGCTGCATCCATGATTCGACAAGCTCTCTTTTGTGATGCACATTAATTCCGATCTTATTGATAGGAAGAAACATCATCCTTTCGATGATGGCCTGGAGCAGAGGCTTGCCCAATATCGGCAACAATGGTTTCGGTATGTGGTTAGTGATTGGCCTTAGGCGCTCCCCAAGTCCTGCAGCGAGAATGAAGCAATTGAGATCACTATTCATAAAGGAGATAACTGCTCCTGATAGCTTTGTCAAATCCTGAGCAATCTGACCTCCATGAGCGCTCCATGTTTTCGAGAGACACTCCTTTTTCAATCGAAGTCCTCAGAAAATCTGATCCTGCCAGAATGTCAAAAGGCATTTTCTTGGTTTCATATTCATAAGGCGGTGACTTCCAGATGTTTTTGCGATGATAGATATCCCGGACTGCCTTGACTACAGCAACGCCGGTTTTAAAAGGTCTATATCTGAAACGATCGATCGGATGTATCTGTGCCCCACCGCATATTTTACCGGCATGCTTCTGAAAGGTCGGCTGAAAATAGAGAGGCCTGAAAACAACTCCGGGAAGCTTGAACTCATTCAGTCTGGCAACCAATTTATCAGGATTGATAAATGGCGCTCCGAAAATTTCAAAGGGGCGCGTGGTGCCGCGGCCTTCGCTGAGCAAAGTTCCTTCCAAGAGGCACATCCCGGGATAAACAAGCGCCGTATCCAGAGTCGGCATATTCGGAGACGGCATTATCCATGGAAGGCCGGTTTTATCAAACAGTTGATCCCTTTCCCATCCTTGCATCCTAATAACGTGTAGATTCAGAGACGGGTAGTATGCATCTCTAAGGTAAAGAGCGATTTCTCCCACCGTCATCCCATGTCTCACGGGCAGAGGGCGCATGCCGACAAAAGATGAATATTCTGGCCGAAGCACAGGGCCCTCTAAAAGTTCCCCTCCCAATGGGTTGGGGCGGTCTAGAACGATAACTGACAGACCTTGTTCGAAACATGCTTGCATGCAGAGTTCCATTGTCCAGATAAATGTGTAGTAACGCGCGCCAACATCCTGCAAATCGATTATCAGGACATCAATATTTTTCAGCATGGACGCAC
Organism: Dissulfurispiraceae bacterium; assembly: GCA_035319125.1. Lineage (GTDB taxonomy): Bacteria > Nitrospirota > Thermodesulfovibrionia > Thermodesulfovibrionales > Dissulfurispiraceae > Fen-1308. The sequence continues at coordinate 117,859 of DATHDG010000012.1, forward strand.
TCGGTTTTCTTGTCGCGCTGTAGAGACTGTAGACCGGGAGACCGCTTTGCGGGTCTCTGAAGCCTTTCCATTCAATCATATTGTCTTGAGTCTCACCCCTAATGCCGTGCTGAGGGCCAAAGAATGCCAGCAGTTTACATTTTGATGATCCGATAAAAGCAGCCGAAGCGTGAGTAAGCTTTCGATCAACCGATGCTGGATGAATCAGCAGTGCTGCATTTGCACCGGTCAATTGTTTTGGCCACTTCTTCTCAAATAGATCAAGTCCGGTATGTGTCATGAGTCGATCTCCAAAATATCCGTAGTCTTGCTGAGCAGCGCCTTTGGGGATACTGGCTTATATAGCATATCTGGCATGTTGCTGTCGAAGCCTTTTTCTCTGAGCACATCTGCCGTATAGCCGCTCGTCATTAGCACTTTGATACCGGGCTTTATCTGCTTTATCTCCTCATACGCCTGTCTGCCATTTTTTCTGGGCATGATTATATCAAGCACGACCAGATCTATCTCATCTTGGTGCTGAAAGAATTTCGCAACAGCATCTTCACCATCAACCGCCTCATATATTTTCAATCCCGCAGTTTCAAGTACTATCCGTGACAATTTTCTGACAGAGTCGCTGTCTTCAGCTATAAGAACAGTTTTGCCTGAGATCGTGCGCGCCTTGCCTGTCGTATCTGAATCGGCAAGGGTTGGACTCGCAGCAGTAAGAGGTTGATCTGTGAGAGGCAGGAATATTCTGAAAACACTGCCACTGTTTGGATGGCTGCTTACATCAATATATCCGTTGTGCTGCTTTACTATTCCGTATACCATAGCCAATCCGAGCCCTGTGCCTTTACCCACCTCTTTTGTCGTAAAAAAAGGCTCGAATATTTTTTCGCGTATGTCCGCGTCCATGCCTGTACCTGAATCGGCAACAGAAATTACCGCGCAACTGCCGGATATACCGTACTTATGGATTTCGATAAACGTAGCATTCACTTCCTGCAAGTCTGTCTTGACAGTTAGAGTGCCGCCGTTGGGCATGGCGTCCCTTGCATTAGTCGCAAGATTCATTAAAACCTGTTCCAGCTGAGCTGCATCTGCCTTAACAAATAACTTATCCTGGTAGTAATGAGTATTAAGCTCAATGTCCTCGCCAATGATTCTGGATAAAAGATGCTCTACCTTTCTTATGATGTCATTGATGTCGGTCGGGGTTATGTTGAGAACCTGCTTTCTGCTGAAGGCAAGGAGGCTGCGCGTCAAAGTCGCTGCTCTCTCCGCTGATTCGAGAAGCTCGTTTATATGATGAAGGGCTGCATCTCCCTCGCGGAATCGTCCTTTCAATAAGTCAGCATATCCTATTATTGTAGTAAGTATGTTGTTGAAGTCATGGGCAATGCCTCCTGCCAGCTGGCCCACTGCTTCCATTTTTTGTGCTTGCCTCAGTTGGGCTTCGAGCAATTTATGGTCGGTTATGTCCTTATTGACCGAGATCAGGCATGACTTGCCGTCTATGGTGATAAGCTCAGCCGATCTGAGTACGGTTTTTATCTCACCAGATTTAGTCCTCAACTCAAGCTCGCGGTCTTTTAAGGAGCCGGATGCGCGCAGTTCATCGACCATTGTCTTACGCATGGCAGGATCAGGCCATAGACCAAATTCAAGCGAAGATCTGCCTATAATTTCCTCTCTGCAATATCCAGTATCTCGGCAGAATGCGTCATTGACATCCAGATAGATGCCTCCTTCCAGCAGTGAAAGTGTCACCCAATCCGGGCTCGAACGGAAGATTTTTCTGAATTTTTCCTCGGCCAGCCTGAGATCACGCTCCAAAGCCTTTGAATAACTGTAACTTCTTATCAAAAGCCAAAGAGCAATTGCCAGAAGCACAGTGCTGAATAATATGGCCGTATAAGACGCTGACATGATAAACCGTTAAGGAGCGGAAATGGCTTTTGACAGCATATCGATAAAAGATATTATGGCATCCCGGTATGATTGGGAGATAGAGGCGAATTCAAGACCGAGATATAGGGAAGAATCTATCTTCCTGGCGTTTCGCAGTATGCAATCTGCCTCGACACCTTTTTCGAGTATATGGAATGTCAGGAACAAACGGCTGCCTACTGAGAAGAAATCCTCATCCATTTCGGCAAGCTTTATTCTGCAGCCTGTTTCTGAAATGTCGCTGACTTCGGCGTCATATGTTTGCACATCGGCCGGGTTAAGGAGTTTTGCCGGTATATTGAGCCTGAATCTCCTGGATTTGCGAAATGGGATTTTGTCTACGTGTACTGGATATCTGAAGAAAATCAGCGGCGCTGGAAAGAATTGAACCGATATTATCGATGTCTGGAATCCATATGCATCATCACCTTTGAGAAAACGGATAATATAATTATCCTCAGTCTTGAGTTTGAGAGGTTTTTCATCGACATATGGCAGATTGGTAATGACAAATTGATCCTTGTGCCAGCCAATAACATACAAACCTACTCGCCGGTCGAGTTTCGGCAACTGCAGCAGCAGTTGCTGGCCTTGCTGAAGTATGTCCTCGCTCATCTCGTATAGATAAAAATCACTCCGAAACTTGTTTGAAGTTTTCACATGCCGCCTGATTGCCCATATTGCAGACCTTTGAGAAATCGGCTGCAGCTTTGCGTACATACGCAACGCCCCTGTTGAAATATGCAGCTTCGTAGTTGGGTTTTATAACAATTGCCTTGTTATAATCTTCTATAGCTTCATCATATTGCCTGTTGTACGCGTAAGCGATCCCTCTGTTTAGATACGCTTCAGATAAGTTTGTGTTCAGAGATAGTGCCTTCGTATAATCTTCAATCGCCCTGTCATGATGTCCCTTTTTGAAATTAGCGAGGCCCCGATTATAGTATGCATCCGTTAAGTTTGGATTCATCTCAAGAACTTTATTGAAATCGGACACGGCTTCCGAATACCTACCCCGCTTGTAATATGCTAATCCACGATTGTAATAAGCGTCAGCGAGATCCGGCTTCGATGATATAGCCTTGCCATACAATTGTATGGAGTCGTCATATTTTGAGGCATTGAATGCTGCATTGCCCTGTTCCAGATAGTACTGTGCATCGGCAGCCTCTGCATTTACTACGACTGTTGAACATAAAAGGCAGAAAAGCAGAAATAAGATGTATTGACCGGTTTTCATATTTTCACTCCGCATATGCTAGTATTTTCATCTCTGTTCAAGAGACAATACACGATCATTCTGGCGGGAGCGCGTGCGAATCGAACACACCCTGCCGGTTTGTGGCCGGCAACACCGGATTTGAAGTCCGGGAGGGACACCAGAACCCTATGCACTCCCAACAAATATATTACGTTATATTGTGGTGTCGTCGCAATGCGCCTGCAGCGCCGCAGAACTATTGATATTGCCTTGCCGCACCTCTTAAAATTATATATATCAATTCCCCGGAGGAATAAATTTGTCCGGCCACTTTCTTAATATCCCAGCTGTCTACAGGCTTGGTACGCGCTGGATCGGCGCCATCCCGAAGCCGATGGCCTATGCGTTTTCGCAAAGCATAGCATTCGTAAGTTACCTGTTCTATAAGACGGCGGTAGACAATGTCAAAGGAAATCTGGCCCAGGCACTTCCCTCATTGCGGGAAAAGGAACTCTCAGCTCTTGCTCTCAAGGTCTTTATGAACTACAGCAAGTATCTCGTCGATTATGGAAGATTTACCAGCCTGAATAAGGATATGGTTATCGACAAAATCGTCTCATTTGATGGCAAAGACAATCTAGAAAAGGCTGTTGCGATGGGAAAGGGAATAATATTGCTCACGGCACATATAGGCAACTGGGAATTGGGGGGAATATTTTTTAGCCGTTATGGACTGAAAACTAACGTGGTGACCGTGCAAGATGATAACGAGGGCATAGACGAAGTGCGTAAGTCTTATCGAGATCGGCATGATGTTAATACAATTACCATAGGAGAATCCCCTTTCGCAACTATGGAGATAGTAAAAGCTTTGAACAATGGCGAAATCGTTGCAATGCTCATCGACCGATATCGTAAAGGGCTGGATAGCATTGAAACTGAATTCTTTGGTCGTCCATGCCGCTTCCCTAGAGGCCCATTTGTTTTAGGACGTCTTACCGGAGCTCCTATTGTTACTGCTTTTGTTATCAGAGATGATGGCGGATACAAGGGCATAGTTGGTCCTCCCCTGCTTGTAAAGGAAGAAAACGAAGACGCCGAAATACTTAAGAAAGTTGTTTCGAGCCTCGAAGAGCATGTTGTAAAGTACCCGGATCAATGGTATAATTTTACGCCTATTCAGATCGGGGGTTTTTAATGTATCTGGGGTCGCTGACCGATAAAGAAGCAATCAAAGAATCTGTTCTCACAACACTGCATACGCTGACTGGAAGCTTCATACCTCCTCTGGTTGCAGGGCTCCCAAAAGATACGATGTCGCTCTGTCCGGAATGCTTGTCGGTAATACCTGCGAGAGAATATGAGCAGGACGGCAAGGTATTGATGACAAAGAAGTGCGACCGGCATGGGGTGTTCAACGACATAATATCGTCTGATGTCAGGATATTCAAAGAGCTTGAAAAATGGCACTTCAGGGATGGGGCAGGATTCGAAAATCCTCAGGTGACTGACGCCACACGTTGCCCGTCCCAATGCGGTATTTGCAACATGCATGCGACCCATACTTCCGTGGCAAATATAGACATAACCGGAAGATGCAATCTGAATTGTAACATTTGTTTCGCGGATTCCAATAAGCATCTTTATGAGCCTACACTGGATGAAATTGGTGTCATGCTCCAGAGGCTGAGAAACACCAGACCCGCGCCATGTACTACCATTCAATATACAGGTGGAGAGCCTACAGTGCACCCGCAATTCCTGGATATAGTGAGAAAATCGAAAGAGCTCGGATTCACTCATATCCAGTGCGCTACCAACGGGATCAGACTTGCTGATCCTGATTTTGCCGAGAAGGCCAGAGAGGCTGGCTTACAATACTTGTACCTGCAAATGGATGGTGTCACAGATGACGTATTCGTAAAGCTAAGGGGACGTAGGCTGCTGGAAACTAAACTGAAAACTATAGAGGCTGCAAGAAAAGCGGGTCTTAGGATTATTTTTGTCCCAACTATAATCAGGGGTGTTAACGATCATCAGATCGGCGATCTTATACGGTTGGCATTTGAAAATCTGGATGTACTGACGGGTATCTCAATACAGCCTATTGTCTTTACCGGCAGATATCCGGAATCTCATCGCATGAAAGAGCGCTATACATTAGCAGACATGATACTGGATGCAAGCCGCCAGACTGGATTTACTGATCCATACAGCGACTGGTTTTCTCTTAACTCCGGCACCCCATTTGTAAAACTGGCCGAATCACTCACCGGCAATTCAATTACGAACCACACATGTCATCCACATTGCGGGGCTATGTCGCTGCTTTTTGTCGATAAAGACAAAAATGCTGTTCCAGTGACTAAGTTTCTGGATTTTTATAATGCTCTCAGGGATATCGAATATCTTGCAGCCACGACAAATAGGAAGCGCTTTAAAGTTTTTTCAAAGTTTCGGGCTCTAAATGTTTTGCGTGCACATTTCAGGGCTGAGATGGCTCCCAAAGGCCTGACATTTTCGAAATTTCTCAAAACGCTGGACGGCTATGCTGATAAAAAATATACTTGGATGCAGAACCACAAGGGGCACACATATAAGACTTTCTTCATCTTCGGCATGCATTTTATGGACAATTACAATTACGATCTCCAAAGGATTAGAAGATGCGCTGTTCATTATACTGCTACCGATGGCAAGCTTTATCCTTTCTGCACATATAACTCCGGGCATACGTTCAGAAATAGGGTAGAAAAGCAATATGTCGAAAGCAAAAAAAGCTAGCCGCCTTCTGCTGTCTGTTTTTGTATCAACGTTCATTTTGGCGATAATTTCAATTTCCCCATGTGCCGCCAGCAGTACGCTCAAGGAAATTTCCACAGCAGAGAAGCAGAGCATACTTGAGAGGTTTAAGATTCTTCATAAAGATGTGCATGCGATACTTGCTTCTGTTATCCAGGAAAAGCAGCTGGTTGCTCTTAAGAAGAAGATTGTGGTTGAAGGGACCGTGACCATGTCTAAGCCCAACATGCTCAAGTGGGAGGTGGCAAAGCCGGAAAGATCCATGACCGTCATAGACGGAGAAACGATGACAGTTTATCATCCCGATGTCAAAGAGGCGCAGATTTTTGTGCTATCTGAAAATCTGATTGCCCGCAATGCAATGAGTTTTTTCTCTACTGCTATGGGCGGAGATATTGCAGAAATGGAACAGAAATTTAAGGTGAATATATTTCGGAATGACAGTGAAGTGGTTTTCAGACTTTCGCCAACTTCTAAATTAGTCGGGAAATATCTGTCGGCTGTTCTGATTTTCTATGATGAAAAAACCGCCCTGCCACGGGGCTTTGAAATGCTAACGCCCAAGGGAGACAGGACTTTTACTCATCTTTCCAACATTAAAGTCAATCCTGAACTAAGCCCTGAGACGTTCAATTTTCATCTTCCTGCCGATGTCTGGGTAACTAACAAGGTGGAGCCGAGAAACAATTAAATGGCTTCCGCAGTAAGAATCTTTCTAATCATAGCTGCATTTCTGCTCTGCATAATCTATTATCCATACCTGACGCCGCAGAGCATAAGCGCGTTTATCGGTCATAACCGGATTTCGGCGCCTCTTATTTTCATTGGCCTTTGTGCTGTGCGGCCGGTACTGTTCTTTCTGCCGTCTATGGGGCTTACTATTGTGGCCGGGGTGCTGTTTGGAGCTGCATGGGGAACCATATATGTTGCCATAGGCGGCGCCCTGTCGACAGCGGTAGGCTATTATTTTGCCAAATGGATGGGCAGGGGAGCAGTGCAGGCTATGGTCGTCGGCAATGCTACTCTTTCTAAATTTGAAAAAAAAGCTCAGGAGCATTCAAGAAATGCAGTGCTCTATATGCGCCTGTTCAATCTGCCATGGGATATTGTTAGCTATTGGGCCGGTCTTCAGGGAATCAGATTTCGGGATTTCTACATTGCAAGCATGATTCCGCTTATTCCAGTCAGTTTCATCTACACATACTTCGGCAGCACCGTATTTAATCCATTAAGTACAGGGTTTATTCTATCACTGGCTACAATATTTCTTATGGGCGCAATGCCCTATTTAACGGCAAGGTGGCAAAGGAAATCGCATGGCCAATAGGATTGGAAATATTGAGTTGCCGATCAATAGGCTGCACATGGAGCTTACGAATATCTGCAACTTTTCGTGCGAGTTCTGCCCAGACTCAAAGATGAAGAGGCGTCGTGGCATGATGTCTGCCGAAACTGCGAGGGCTATATTGGATGATGCGGGCAGGAATAATATTGCCAGGACTGTACTTTTTCATGTTATGGGAGAACCGACCCTGCATCCAAATCTTGTCGATATCGTTGGCTATGCCGGCAGTAGGGGAATTGGGACGTGTCTTACAACTAATGGCAGCCGTCTGAATTTGGACTTGCTCAATGAACTTTCCAAGGTCGGCCTTGATCGCATAATAATCTCCCTTCAAACGCCTGACGACAAGACATTTGCGCTACGTGGGACGAGGGAGCTTGCATTTTCGGACTATGCAGCGAGGATTCTGGAAATAGCAAGACAGTTTATTGATCCCGGCAAGACTAAGCTCACGATTAGCTTTCTTTCATCACCGCTGCGCCGGCTCATTATTCCAATCTATCCGGAGGTTAGCATCGCAGATACATCGAGCGACTTAAAAATGCATCTTCGGACCTGGGCCGACATGATTATGGAGGGTACATCCATTGAAAAGAGGCGGGATGATATAGTAAAACAGATACGGAAAATACACTCTTTTCGCGAGAATGTGATACGATTGACCGACAGGCTTTTCTTTCATACCAGAATAATGGGGGACTGGTCGGTGCATTTTGACAGGAAGAACGTAAACGCAGCCTTTGGGTACTGTCCGGCGCTGAGGGACAACTTCGGCATTTTATGGAACGGCGATTATACGTTCTGCTGCACTGATTACGATGCGGGAACCACGGCCGGAAATTTCGGTTCAATGTCTCTGACGCAATATCTCGAATCGGAGGCGGTCCAACGTACCGTGCAGTCCTTCAGCAGGTTCAGAGTGCTTCAGCCGCACTGCAGGCAGTGCCTCGGCGACAGGAATGTGCTGAACGCGATTGTGAAGCAGATGGGCTCTATTTGCTACTTTAAATTTATAAGGAGAACGCCATGAAGAAGTTAATATTGTCGGTGCTTTGTTTGATTTTATTGCTGCTCGTCACAAGCGTTTCATTCGCTGATGAAATTTATTTCACACGCTGCAATATCAAAGTGCTGAAGGGCAACCAGATAACCTGGGTCAACTGGCAGGCTGCTCCGTACACGATCCCTGTTGGCACCAAACTTAAAGTTACCAGAAAGGGCGATTCAGCAACCTTTGTGAGGGAGGATAACGGCGAAAGTTATAAAGTAGATCTGGGTGCCGACGGCGATGCATACCTGGAAAAATTTGTCAGCACAAAACCGGTCAACATAAGTAAATTCCCCAAAGACGTTCAGTCAAATATAGATAAAGGTATTGCCAAGGCAGGGATGACCAAAGAGCAGGCGTTCATCGCAATGGGCGCGCCATCTACATTGTTGTCCGGGCGTACGGAAAAGATGACGCTCGAAGAGATCATGAAAGCGGATAACTGGATTTACTCAAGGAGACGCTTCGGCAAGAATATCGGTGTCGAATTTGATCCGAAAACCGGCAAGGTAATCAGGACAGAAGGAATATGGGGCAAGGATTAGCAGGATAAATTCTTGTTAATGCATGTCTAAGTACAGGAGAATTTATATGAGAAAAAGAATTTCCCTTTTCTGCTTGATTTGCATTGCGATTGTTTGCATGTCATGCTCGGGATCATCTCAATATATGAAGCCTGCAAGAGCATGTTAAGCGCCACAAAAGAGAAGGCATTGGTGCGTTTTATGCGTCCTTCGGCCCTGGGAAATGCAATAAATTTTAATATATGGGACGGTGAAAAGGTAATCGGCAATAGTGTTGCAAAGGGTCAATTCGATTATCTTGCTGATCCTGGCAAGCATCTATTTGTTGCCGTAGCTGAGAATAAGACTTTTCTTGATGCTGAGCTCGAAGCCGGAAAGATCTACTATATTTTGACTCAGGTAAAGATGGGAATGTGGAAAGCACGCGTAGGACTGGTTCCTGTTACCAAGGGGTCGGAATATTGGGATAAGGTTTTAGAATATGAAAAGGAGCTGAATAAATTTCAGCCTGATGTCGCTCTTCTAAGGATATGGGAAGATTCCAATAAAGACAAGATTAAATCAGTCCTCTCAGAGTATGAGACAAAATTGAAAACCGAAGAGCAGTGGCCCAAACTTTCGGTTGGTGACGATCGTTGATAGCAGAGCAGGTATGAAATGAAAAAGCTTCTCCTCATATCGCCTCTTGCGTCCAGGAGTCTCCTTGGCGGTGACTTCTATTTCCGGCTGCCCTATCTTGGCCTGCTGAAGGTTGCATCTCTTACCCCTTCAGATTGGGAGGTCAGGATTGTCGACGAAAAGGTTGAGAAGATAGACTTTGCTCAGGATGCTGATCTTATCGGCATTACAGCCATGACGCCCGCAGCGAAGAGGGGATACGAGATATCGGATGCCTTCAGGCAGCGAGGAATCAAGGTGGTAATGGGCGGGATGCATATTTCCAAAATGCCTGATGAAGCCTTGCAGCATTGCGATAGCGTTGTCATCGGCGAGGCCGAAGACATCTGGGACAAGGTGCTTGCGGACTTTGAAAGGGGAGAGTTGAAAAAGATTTACAGGCACGAAAACGGCTTTCCGTCTCTTGACAACCGTCCGGCAACCAACTGGGACTTGTACCGCGACAAGGGATACCTTCCCGTGCATTTTGTCGAGACGACGCGAGGCTGTCCTCACAACTGCGAGTTCTGTTCTGTCACAAGTTCGTTCGGTGGCAGATTCAGGAACAGGCCGGTGGATGAGGTCGAGAAGGAGATTCGAAATCTGAGGCCTTTCGAAGGCAAACTGACCCTGAAGAATGTGGTCTTCTTCGCCGACGACAATATAATCAGCAGTCGAAAACATGCCAAAGAACTGCTGAACAGGATCATCCCATACAATCTAAAGTGGCTCGGCCAGACATCGGTGAATATGGCCAAGGATGAAGAGATGATGACGCTCTGCAGGAAGAGCGGCTGCATGGGACTACTGATCGGATTCGAGTCATTATCTGCTGAGAGTCTCGCAAGCGCAGGCAAATCGTTCAATAAGCCGCAGGACTATATAGATGTCGTCAATAAAATGCACGATCATGGCCTGGGGGTTAACGGCTCGTTTGTGCTTGGATTCGATCATGACGACGAGGGCGTTTTCGAGCGCACCATAGAGTTCGTCATCAAGGCGAAGCTCGATGTCTGCTATTTTTCGATACTCACGCCTTATCCCGGCACGGTCCTTCATTCTCAGATGGAACAGGCCGGCAGAATAATAGATCGTGACTGGTCCAATTACAACACTAACAACGTCGTATTTATGCCGAAACTGATGAAGCCGGAGAAGCTGCTCGAAGGATATCACCAGGTGCTGAAGGAGAGTTTCTCATACTCGGCCATCGTCAAAAGGCTATGGGGCAACGGGACCTACAAGAACTTTTTCTATCCCATGAATTTCGGCTTCAGACAGACCATATTAAAGACGGTCCGGCATCGGCAGGAATTCTCTTACAGTGAAACTGACAAGTCGGCGCCTGATGGGCCGCGCACCTAAGGTACTTATACTCGACGGCATGTGGAACAAAAGCCTCGCGGCAGTGCGCTCGCTTGGCGCTAAAGGCTTCAAAGTTACTATAGGCGAGCGGACTCGACTTGCAACCGCCCTTTTTTCGAAGTATGCGTCACGTGTAATCACATACCCATCGCCTGCGAGGCGCCCCGCTGATTTTCTGGATCAGATTATCAGAGAGATTGCAGGCGCAGGTTATGACACTGTGTTCCCAATGGAGTGGACTACCCAGCAGTTGCTTACCGAACCTGTAAACAGGCAGAAGCTCCAAAGGCATACCAGAATTCCTTTTGCCGATGTAGAACTCGCCAGGTTCGTCAACGACAAGGATCAGCTGTTGAAGTTTGCGAGGGAGCACGGGATCGACATGCCGGAAACATACTCCGTAAAGGATATGGATGAACTCGGAAAGCTTGCTGCAGCCATTGGATATCCGGTTGTCATCAAGCCCCGCGTGAGTTCCGGCTCGCGCGGACTGGCCTATATCGCTGACCGGCAGATACTGTTGAATACGTATTCGAAAATACATGCCTCTTATTCCGCCCCGCTAATCCAGGAATTCATTCCAGGCAACGAAATATACGGCGTGGGCATTCTTCTCAATTTCCGGTCTCAGGTCAGGGCTTCGTTCGTGTACAGGCGCATCCGTTCATACCCGGTCGAAGGGGGGCCGAGCACGCTTCGCGTGAGCGTAAAGCGGGACGATCTGGCCGATATTGCAGGACATCTGCTAAGTTCCCTTAAATGGACCGGCGTCGCTCACGTTGAATTCAAGATCGATCCGCGGGATGGGAAGCCCAGGCTTCTTGAGGTGAATCCGAGATTCTGGGGATCTCTGGCCCTTGCCATAGAAGCGGGGGTAGATTTCCCGTATCTGCTTTTTAAGTTGGCTATGGATGGTGACATCGAAGAGGTCAGAGAGTATAAGGAAGGAGTTATGACAAGGTGGCTGATACCAGGTGATCTGCTGCATTTCATAAAGAATCCGGGCAGATTTAGAATGCGTCCCGGCTTTTTCGATTTCAGCATCAAAGATGATATCATATCACTGCACGACCCCTTGCCAACCCTCGGCAGGCTGCTGTCGGCATTCACTATTGTATCCGACGGGGAGATGAGGGCATTAATGAAGAGATAAGGAGATAGTATGAAAAGAGCATTCTCAATTGCCTTGCTGTTTGCCTTATGCTTTATGCCGGTGGAGGGCTCTTATTCAGCAGATCAAGCGGTGGATGCAGAGAAAAACAGCTACCTGATGAAACTGGAAGAACGTTATCAGAAAGCCATTGCTCTTAGGGAGAAGGGGGCCTACGACGAATCGCTGGCATTGCTGCAGCAGCTTGTTAATGAAAATCAGGGATCTGCCAAATTTGAAATTGCTCGGCTTGATACGATTCTTGAGCAAAGTCGCGACATGAAGGAATCTGATAATATTGCTTGGAAAAATAAGGCGAGGGAAGCTGGTTATAGGATTAAAACACTACTGGCTGCAAATTCTGCTAATAGTGATTACTGGGTGGTATATGCCAAATATTCATGGCTTGTTGAAGCAAACAAAGAGACACATATAACTAAGGCTATCAAAAAGGCATTCTACTATAAACCTGATAACCCGGAAGCATATATAGTACAGGCTGATTATAATTTTGATAAAGCAAGAGAATCTTCCTCTGACAGCAAGCAAAATACAATGATGCAGGGCGTGGGTTCTAATACCGAACCAGACAGGTACAACTTCGCAAAGGCTGCCAAATCATCATATGAAGCAGCTTTATCAGGCAAACTCAGCGATGCCAGAAGGGCTTATGTCCATTATAAAATGGGCAATGTTAAAGATAGAATATTGCAGGAGCCTGAATCAGCAAAAAAGGATTGGGAAGAAGCCATCAGGCTTTCACCAGACAGCAAGGCCGGCAAATTATCAAGGCAGCGCCTGGGGATCTGATCCTAATTCATGTACAATGCTCTGAGCGTTGATCTTGAGGATTGGTATCATATCTGTGGAGTTGAGGGATATGCTGATCCCGCAAAATGGAATGAATACGAAAGTCGTATAACTAAGAACGCCGATAAAATTCTGACTCTCTTGGATAGATACGATACTAAAGCAACTTTTTTTGTCCTGGGCTATATAGCAGCAAGGGAGCCGAACTTGATCAGGGCTATCAGGGATAAGGGGCACGAAATAGCTACGCATGGGTTTTGCCATCGCCGGATATTTGAGATGACGAAAGATGAATTTGAGGGCGATGTGAAGGAATCTGTGGATATCATATCTGCTGTTACAAAGGAGAAGGTTCTTGGGTTTAGGGCGCCGGAATGGTCTATGCGAAAAGAAACTGATTGGGCACTCGAAGTTTTGAGCAAATTGGGGCTTCTTTATGACTCCAGCATGGTCCCGCTAACAAGAATGGGCAGTCCGGAATTTCCGCTCTATCCGGTATCATTTAAGACTGGCAGCGGCACCATATGGGAATTCCCGCTTTCGACGATCAGATTATTCCATGAGCACATACCTTTCAGCGGGGGGCTTCCTTTAAGGCTGGTGCCGTATTTCTACATAGTATCAGCCATTCACGCTCTCAACCGAAAAGGGGTTCCAGCGCTGGTTTATATTCATCCCTGGGAGTTCGACAATGATCAGCCTTGGATAGAGCTTCCTCTCAGCAGACGTTTTATGCATTATTTCAACATCCATGCGACGCCCGGAAAAATCGAAGGCTTGCTGCGTCATTTCAGATTTGCACCTGTGCGAGAAGTGCTGGGTCTTGCTTCATGATTGATGGTATTTATCTGAAATCTTTTTTTACGACCTTTGTAGCATATATCGTGCTTGTGGGTGCCCTCGCAGCCTTTGTGGCTTTTACCGGGGTGGTTGGATTATTTTCAATAATCGGATTGGTTTTACTATTATTATGCTATTTCTATGGCGCCTTCAGGCGTTGATGAGGTAAGGAGCTAGGGCAAAAGTACTTGAAGAGAAGAATTGTTATTACAGGGGCTGGCATCATCACTGCCTTTGGATCAGGGCGAGATATAAACAGGATCGGTATGCTTTCAGGCAAATCCGCCATTCATCAGATAGATTCATTCGATATCAGGCGGTATAGCTGCAAATACGGCGGCGAGGCCGGTGACTTTAAAAGAGCTCAGCTATTGAATCTAAATGGCAGACGGCTCGACAGGGCGTCACATCTTCTAATTCAGGCAAGCAGGGAAGCGCTTGAAGAATCGGGTATGTATCATAGGATTAGTGACGATCCCGTGCTGGTTTCGCTTGGAACAACTTTAGGTGGTATGATCTCCGGCGAGCTATTTCATAGAGAAGTTATCGCAAGAGAACTCGGAAGAGCGCGTATCTCACTTTTATCTGACTATCTGGCCCATTGTCAGGCGCTGAATCTATTCAGAGAATTTAAACTGCACGGAGATTTTCGCATATTCTCCAGTGCATGCGCTTCAGGGACTAATGCTATAGGGCAGGCATTTAGGTCATTGCAGTTCGGCGAATACAATATTGCTATCTGCGGAGGGTACGACACGATGACGGAGTTCACCTTTGCCGGATTCAATTCGCTGATGGCCATCTCTCCGAGTCATTGCAGGCCATTCGATAAGAACAGGGACGGGCTTGTACTTGGGGAAGGTGCCGGAATACTGCTATTGGAAGAATTGGAGCACGCTAAAGAGCGCGGCGCTCCAATAATGTGTGAAGTGCTGGGATATGGAGAGTCTTCGGATGGCTATCATATGACTGGCCCCGATCCTGACGGCACTGGCGCTGCATTGGCGATTTCGGGCGCATTGAAGGATGCGTGCCTAAAATCAGTCGATTATATTAACGCCCACGGGACAGGAACGCTTCTGAACGACGCAATGGAAAGCAAGGCGATATTTAGCGCATTTGGTGATAAGGCTGCGGATATCCCGGTCAGTTCGATCAAACCTATGATTGGGCACCTTTTGGGAGCTGCCGGAGCTGTAGAGATAATTGCATCTATCTTTGCGATTTGCGAAAGGAGTCTGCCTCCGAATATCAACTTCGAAACTCATGATCCCGGATGCCCTTTGCATATAGTCAAGGCTCCAGAGAAAAGACATATTAGAACAGTGCTTTCCAATTCCTTTGGATTCGGAGGAGCTAATGCATCTCTAATCATCGGTGAATGGCAACGATGAGGTACATGGTAACCGGAACGGCCATAATAAGTCCGATTGGCACCGCTCTACATGATGTCTGGAGAATGGCAGAAAGAAAACTTTCCGGCATAGGAGAGCTGGCTAGGTTTAAGTCGCGGCGTAGTATTTTGTGCGGAGAGGTTAAGAACTTTGATTTGGAAGACTATATTTCCGACAGGCGATTCAGGCGGTCTGACCTGATTTCGCAGTATGCGCTGGCTGCAATTGCCGGAGCGCTCGACGGTACGCCGAATGTCAGCGGTGAAAAGATTGGATTAGTTATGGGGATTACGCATGGAGCGCTTTGTTATACGCAATCATTTCACAGGGATCTGATCGAGGGCGGTCCTGAATCGGCAAGTCCATTGCTATTTTCAGATTCTGTTCTCAATGCTCCGGCAGGCAACGCATCAATATGCTTTGGTATAAAAGGCCCGGTACATACTGTTATTGGGGGGACTGAAGTTTCGATAAAAGCGATAATGTCTGCTTGCCGCATGCTGGCTGACAACGGAATTATGAAGGTTGTTGTCGCAGCAGCAGAGGAGATTAATGAACTATCCCTTGAAGTATACGAACGCATTGGCATTTCTCCATTGGCTGAGGGCGCAGGTGCTTTGGTTCTTGAATTGGAGACAGACGGCAAACGACAGAACTGCTATTGCACCATAGCCGGCATGGCATCCAGATGCGATCCTGGCGATCCTGAAGAGGCTTTGCTGAACGTATTTGATATGTGTCTGCAAGAGGCCGGCCTGTCAATCGCTGAAATCGACCTGGTTATGACATCAGATGATATTTTGCTTCCTAAAACATTCAAAACGATTCCAGTAGCCAATTTAACTGGTTTAACCGGCCAGGCTTTCGCTGCAAGCACGATATGGAACGTCGCATTTTGCGCCATGGCTCTCAGGAACGGTAAGTTCCCCGGAACCATATTAGAGGGGGTTGCTGAGCCCTCAGGTAATATTAATAAAATATTGATATGCACGGCAGACAGTATCGGCAATGCTGCGGCGTTGATACTTTCCAGAATATGAACAGATTTTGTGTAAATAGAGACAATTTCAGTTTTAAGGAATTACTGGGGCTTTCACTCGTTCACAAATACATTTCGGGCAGACTCTTACGTTTTGCTGATGATAAGGGCATTATAAGTACGCTTGCGTCAATCGGCTCGTTTACCTTAGAGGATGCTATAGCAATCCTTCAACGCAAATGCGATTATGTTCTTGCAGACAAGGTAAGAATTCGGATGGTGAAAGTATTAATAGATTTTCTTTGCGAATGTGGAATAGCTGTTAATCATAACGGACATTATAGCTACAGTCCGGCAGGCGATAACCGATATGAATTATCCATGGATCAAGTAGTTTTGGCAAAAGATCTCTTTAAAGGACAGGTCGATTTTTTTGACTGGTGTCTTGACTATGCCGAGGAGTTTTTGCGCGGCGAGCCGCCGCTTTGCGGTTTTGACAACTCATCTGCCACAATGTGGGAAGCGTTTCTTGGTAATGCTGAATTCGATTTTGCAAGATCTGTCCTAGCTCAGCTAATGTTCTCAAAACCGGGTGAAAAAACTTGCATTCTGGATCTCTGCTACGGACCGGGCTTCGATATTGCGGCAATTCAGAATAATTCTGCCGGCGCAGTAGTGACAGCACTGGATTTTAAAGATGTATTCAAGCAGCAGGCGCTGGGGCGGGCCCCTGATCCCGCAAGCATACGCTGGGTTGACGCTATGAATTGGAAGGGTTTCGGAAACGAATTGCCATTTTCGACCGGCACTTTCGACTGCGTATTTTTTGCCTGCGCTGATCCTTATATAAATAACGAGGTGCGCAGATTCGTGTATAGCGATATATGCCGCGTAATAAAAGCAGGTGGTTCCCTGAATATATTGAGTCACAGTTATCCTGATCATGGAAAAGAGTTCGTAACTGATCTCTGGGTAAGGAGAGGCACTCTATGCCATGATTTTGCTGAGAGCGTCTGTGAGGGATGGAACGGATTCTATGATGCTGACAAATCCCTTGAGCTTTTCGAGTCAGTCGGCTTTAAGATTGGAGCTGTTATGATGAATGCCTCTATATGGAGGCTTGACAAGCCGTGAAGAGATCGGTAGTTGTCACTGGTATCGGCCTGATCACTCCACTTAGCCCTTTCGGCTCGCCTGAAGATTTCTGGTGTGCACTCTGCTCTGGAACTGACGCCATCAAGCAGCGGCCCTTGCCGATGCTTGATACTGGCAGGGAATGGTTTGTGGCCGGAATTGACGCAGATGTTTCCAATGAGGAAAAGTTTTTTCATCTTGCAAATTGTGCTTTGCGTTCTGCAATAAATGACGCTGCAATTGAAGGATCTGAGGCCGGGCTTGCAGTCGGTACAGTTTTAGGCAATGTGTTATCTAAACAAATGCGTCTGATTAAAGGCTACGAGCGACTGCATGGATCGAGTCAAGTTGAATCGCTATCGTATCCGGCGATTTATCTGTCAAAACAGAATAATCTTGAAGGTCCGGTTGTATCTGTATCGACAGCCTGCGCATCAGGCACCGATGCGGTCGGACTTGCGGCAAGAAAAATCATAGCCGGTACGGTAGACATAATGGTGGCAGGTGGGGTCGATGTTCTAAGCGACTTTGCGCTTACCGGTTTTCATGCACTGCAGGCTCTAACTGCGACAAAAGTTCGACCTTTTGATAAGAATCGTTCGGGTCTTGCTCTGGGCGAAGGAGCAGCGTTTCTGGTGCTTGAATCCCTTGAACATGCATTGAATAGAAATGCGAAGTTATACGGCAGGGTTCTAGGGTATTCTTCGAGGGTGGATGCCCATCACCTTACTGCTCCGCATCGTGAAGGCAGAGGATTGGCAGATGCCGCATTTCAGGCGATTAGCCAGGCCGACCTTGAATCCAGAGCTGTTAACTATATCAATGCGCATGGCACAGGTACTGTTTATAACGATTTAATGGAAACGAAAGTGATAAAGCATGTTTTTGGTAAATTTGCTTATGAAATCCCGGTGAGCTCTACTAAATCTATGCTTGGACACTCTTTTGGCGCTGCGGGAGCTATCGAAATCATATGCTGCCTGTTTGCCATCAGGGACGGCAAGATCCCACCGACTATAAATTATGAAGAAAGAGATCCGGAATGCGACCTTGACTATGTGCCAAATGAGTCTCGCCTGTGTGATGTTAAATGTGCGATGTCATTCTCTGCCGGCTTTGGCGGTCAGAATTCGGCAATTATACTTGGCGCAGTACATTAAATGAATATGATCGGTAAATTCACACTAGAAGATATTGACATCGAAAATGCCCTGCTTAAGCTTGAAGGCCACATGAAGCCTATAAGGCTTGTTCACGATATTGAGCGTCTGGCTGTTGCTTCCGTTGGGTTGGCGCTTCTGGCTTCAGGAATTAAATGCCCGTATGGCGGTTCCGACATCGGTCTTTATCTAGGAATCGATGATTCCATTGAAGATATAAAGGATGAATACTTTCGAAGAGTTCTGGCTGATGGTGCATTAGGGGCGAGTCCTCTTCTATTTCCATTTACTTCGCCAAATGCACTCGCTGCGCAAATCTCTATTGCTTTTGATCTGAGAGGGGAATGTATTGTAATGCCTATTAACGGTTCATGCTCCAATGTGATAAAATATGCAACCGAATGTATTGACAGCAAGCACGTTAGGACAGCGATTGTTTGTGTTATCAAGATTGCGGCAAATGGTCAATCCGGTCCTAATGGTCAGTATGTCGGAGATGTTATGGTGTTTGGGGGAGGCTGTGAGCAGCAAAAGAAATAAGGCAGGACTGAAAGCATGAAGACATTCGAGCCGGTCGATATGCTTCCTGCCGAAAAAATTGCCGAAATTCAGGGTCGGCTTTTAAACGAAACTGTAAGGCGCGCATATATTAATTCTCAGTTTTATCGCAATCGGTTCAGTAATCTTGGGATTGCCATAGACGGCATCAGCAGCTTGAGTCATCTTAAACTTCTGCCCCTTACGGATAGAAAAGATTTCCAGGAAAATAACTGGGACTTCCTGGCAGTTAACAAACGCGATATAGCTGAAGTGGTATCCACAACAGGCACAAGCGGAGAGCCGGCTTTTGTCGCCATGACCGCTAATGACTTAATCAGACTCGCTGTGAATGAGGAGAGAAGTTTTGGCTCAGCCGGCGCTGCTAAAGGAGACCTGTTTCATTTGGCTGTGACATGCGATAACCTTTTTATAGCTGGAATAGCTTATTATGGCGGACTTTCGAGGCTAGGTGCCGCAGTTGCAAGAATAGGGCCGCAGAATCTTCTCAGGCACCTAGATTTAGCACTTAGTCTGAAGCCAGCTGGTATGGTTGCTGTTCCTTCATTCATCGTGCACATGTCGCGCCGCATGAAGGAGATCGGGATTACTGCTGAAGAAATCGGACTTAAGAAAATTGTTCTAATTGGCGACAGCATCAGAGATGCCGATTTCAAGTTGAATGCTCTTGGAATCTTGATAGAAGAAGCTTTCGGAAAGATATTTTATTCGACTTATGGCATCACAGAGGCACAACTATCCTTTTTTGAGTGTGATGTGCATCAAGGGCTTCACAGCCATCCGGATTTTATCATTGCCGAGATAGTAGATGACGAGGGTAATTTACTCCGGGATGGTGAAGTTGGGGAGCTTGTTCTTACAACATTGCAGATAGAGGGTATGCCGATGATTCGTTACAGAACCGGTGACATTACATTTAGATTGACAGGACAGTGTTTGTGCGGACGCAATTCGCCACGCATCGGACCAATTCTCGGGAGAAAATGTCAGAGACTGAAATACAAGGGAGTTACGATTTATCCTAAGACAATAGAAAATGCTCTTCTTGGTATCAGTGATGTAATTAATTACCAGATTGAGGCATGCACTGGAGATGATCAGACCGATATGATCATCCTAAGGGTTGGAGCGCATTGCAATGGCAACGGACTGAAGGCAATATTGCGAGATGTGCTGCTGGCAAAAGCACGCGTAACGCCCCGCATCGAGATTGAGCGGCCTGAAGAGGTTGAAAAAAAGCTATTCGAAGGGGGTAGCCGCAAAGCGGTAACTTTTAAAGACAGGAGAGCTTGTAAGTATGGCTAATGCTGTAGACATGGTCCACGCCCTTGGATTCGAAAGTGATGAGGTGGCTGCCTGTCTGGAAAGGCGCGGGCTTCTCTCTCTTGAACTCGAGTTTACCAGGAAGTGCAATTTGCGCTGCATATATTGCTATTCGGCTGCAGGTGAGCCGGAGGATGGCGAATTGAGCATTAGCGAAATTAAATCAGTGGTCAGACAGGCCGGCGACCTCGGTGCAAAAAAAATAATATTGCTAGGAGGCGGCGAACCGCTCATATATGAAGGGCTGGAAGAGATAATTGAATTTATATCAGGCTTGGGGCTGCAGCAGGTTCTTTTTACAAATGGCACTCTCATAACAGAAAAGACAGCTCATTTTCTCAGGTGCAACAGGGTTTCCATTGTAGTTAAGAGCAACAGCTTGCGGCCTGAGGTGCAGGATAAGCTTGCAGGGATGAAAGGCTCATATGAGAGGATAAGACGCGGTCTGGATTGTTTGCTTGGCGCCGGATATCCTGATGATGATGTCATGCTTGGCGTGCAGACCGTGATCTGCCGGCAGAATCTGTTAGAACTACCTGCCATGTGGGGATGGGCGCGTGAAAATCATTATGTTCCATATTTTGAAATAATGACTAATCAGGGCAGGGCAAAACACCATCCGGAGCTATCCGTAACTATGGCCGAAATACAAGATGTTTTTAAAAAACTGGAGTCGATCGACAGGTCGGATTTTGGCGTTGTATGGAAGTCTCGTCCCACTATTGCAGCTTTTTCATGCAAGCGTCATTTATATAGTTGTCTCGTAAATTCACGCGGCTTTGTGCAACCCTGCACCGGCGTTGATATGCCGGTAGGCAATATACGGGAAAAGGCACTTGCCGATATACTTTCCGGCAGCACTGTCATTGAGGACCTGCGAAACATTTATGATAGGATTCAAGGTGAGTGTCGCCAATGCGAGTACAGATATGAGTGCTATGGCTGCAGAGGCAATGCGTATCAAACCACCGGAAACTATCTGGCCTCAGACCCTTCATGCTGGCGCTTTTCCGTGTGTGAATGAAGATACTCCTTATATCGGTTAATAAGGAGAGAGAACCATATCCTGTAGCACCCATCGGGACAGCGTGCGTCGCATCTGCATTAAAACAGGAAGGTCACGACATCTGCATCCTGGATCTCTGTTTTGAAGAGCACTCTTCGAAGGTGATCGAAAAGGTTGCATCGGACTTCGGTCCGGATATCGTCGGCCTTTCAATTCGGAATGTCGATAATCTTACATTCGGTAAGAGTATTAATTATATGCCTTCAGTTAAAGAGGTGGTTGAAACCGTCAAGAGTACGTGTGCTGCCGGCATTGTGGCAGGAGGATCAGGCTTCTCAATCTTTCCTGAGGAATCTCTGCGTTATCTGGCTCTTGATTTAGGGATTGCCGGAGAGGGTGAGGATGCATTTGCACAGTTGATTGCTGCATATGAGAGTGGAGGCAGTTTTGATTCTGTCCCCAATCTTTGCAGGATTGTGAACGGTAATTACGTTGCAAATAGTGTGCAAAGCAAATATAAATTTTCAAAGCCGGACCGGTCATTTCTGGACAATGCAAAATATATGGAGCTTGGAGGAATGGGCAATATTCAGGCAAAGCGTGGATGTCCATTCTCCTGTACCTACTGCACATATCCTGCCATTGAAGGGTGCAAGGTGAGGCTGCGCAATGCTTCTGATGTGGTGGAAGAGATTATAGAGGCCCACAACAGATACGGAATTGATCATATGTTTTTTGTAGATGACATATTTAATTTTCCCGAGGAACATGCGATCGGCATCTGCGAGGAGATGATACGACGCAAAGCAGCAGTCGATTGGACATGTTTTGCAACCCCTTTTGGAATGTCACGCGAAATGGCGTATGTCATGAAGAAGGCGGGCTGCAAGGGCATAGAGTTCGGCACAGATGGTGGATCTGAAAGAACTCTTGAAGCACTTGGAAAGAGATTTCTGCCGAGCGATATTGAACGCGCTTCTAATTATTGCATGAGAGTTGGTCTGCCGCATGCACACTACATTATCATTGGTGGACCTGGAGAGGACGCTGATACATTGGAAGATACGTTTACGCTCTTCGATCGGCTCGGACCGACCGCGGTGATAGCGATTATTGGGGTGAGGATATATCCCAATACGCTTCTTAGGCAGAGGGCGATAAATGAAGGTATTGTTCGAGAGGACGACTCGCTTTTTAATCCGGTATTTTATTTGACGAATAATATTAATTCAGACGAACTGATTAAGACGGTGGCCGGACTTGCAGCTGACAGGCCGAACTGGATTGTGCCGGCTCTTGGTTTGCGCTGTGACACCGGTATGATGACGATGTTAAGAAAAAACGGCAGGAAGGGACCGCTCTGGGACCTGCTGTAGTAACTGATCGGTATGTTGTATAATGCGACATTTAATGCTTGATGAATATGTTCGGACAGGAGGGATGATATGCAGAAAGTCTGTTTCGTTTTCATCATTATCGTTATGTTTTTCAATGTAAAGCTTGTCCAGGCGATTGATTTAATAGCAGGTAAGGAATATTTCTTGAGGACGCCTCTGTATGCCGCCAAGGACAAAGACAATTATATCAACTGGGTCAATTATTCTGATGCTGCAGAGAAGCTGCATGCCGGGGGAAAGGTTACGGTTACTGAAATAAATGGACATGCAATCAAGTTTGTAATGAATAATAAAATGTACTTATTTGAATACGAGCAGAAGGGCCACGTAGGCAGTCCTGGAATATATGATAAATATTTTACAGCTGCCAATATAAGGGAAGATATGCAACGGTATGACGAACATATCAGGACCAATATTTCCTTGGGCAAAATAGAGCTGGGCATGACGAAGGAAGAGGTTCTTCTTGCGGTGGGATGCCCGCCGATTGCAGACATAAAGAAGACATATGATCTATCGCTTCAGGATATCCTGCATGCCGATAGTTGGATATACTACCGCAGCAGACTGAAGAAGCTATTGCTAAATTTTGCTGCAGGCAAGGTGATATCCATAGAGGAGCAGTGAACAATAATATAAGACGCGTAGCGCTTATTACCGGTGGGAGTCGCGGCATTGGAAAGGCTATTGCCTCGGCTTTTGCCGAAGCTGGATATGCAGTCGTGATAAACTATAACAAGTCAGGAAAAGATGCCTTAGCAATACAGAAGGATCTGTCAGCCGAACCAGCAGCTGTTTCACTGCAGAGGGCTGACGTTTCAGATGCTGTCCAGGCAAAGCAAATGATAGATAATGTAGTGTCAGAATTTGGCCGGCTTGATGTGCTTGTTAACAATGCTGGAATTAATAGAGACGGTTATCTAATGCTCATGCCCGATGATGATTGGAACAATGTTATATCTGTCAATCTCACAGGTATTTTTAATTGTTGCCGCGCTGCAATAAGCCATATGATTTCGCAGCGAAGCGGCGTCATAATAAATATGTCGTCACTAAGCGGCATTTCCGGATTGCCGGGGCAGGCAAACTATGCTGCAGCCAAAGGTGGTGTGATTGCATTTACTAAGTCGCTGGCAAAGGAGCTGGCTCCTTTCAGTATCAGAGTCAATGCTGTTGCACCCGGTGCAATCGAAACTGAAATGATGAACGCACTTAATGAAGAAACCAAGAAAAGTTATATTTCGGCTATTCCTTTAAAGAGGTTTGGGCAACCTCGCGAAGTGGCAGCTGTAGTGAGATTTCTTGCGTCTGAAGATGCGTCATACATAACTGGAGAAACAATCTGTGTCACTGGAGGCCTGCATTGATGTCTGATACGCTGCCTAAACTAAGGGAGTTGATGATAAAGAGATTGAAACTTAAGGTCACGCCAGAGCAAATACGAGAAGATACCCAGCTGTTCGGTCCGGATGGTCTCGGACTCGATTCAATCGACGTCCTAGAACTTGTCGTGGGGATAAAGAAGGAATTTGGTGTAGAAATCGCCGACCGCCAGACTGCAGAGAAGGTTTTTAAATCGGTCGGCGCGATCATCCAGTTTATCGAAGAGCGGCAATGACTGATGATTGCCGAGCGCCTTACGAAATCCTGCCGCATTCTTATCCTTTCATACTGATTGACAGAATCATTGAACGTGAACATGGCAAGCGAATTGTTTGTATCAAGAATGTGACTTTGAACGAGGATTTTATTCAGGGACAGTTTATGGGCAATGTTTTTATGCCGGGTTTGCTGGTGATAGAGGCGATGGCACAGGCATCGGGATTGATAGTGGGCACAGAGCGACATGCGGCATTTTTGGTGAGCATCAGAGATGCCGGATTTGCACGGGCTGTGCAACCTGGAGACCAACTCACTATAAAATCAGAACTGATCAAGGATTTCAGTCCTCAGTATATATTTGAAGCGTCAGCCGAAGTCCAGGGGGTAAGGGTTGCTAATGCCGAACTCACACTGGCTGTCGCCCCATTATGATGAGCTTAGGAACTGATGTAATTGAGATTTCCAGGATAAAGCACTGGCCTGATGATTCTGAAATCCTTTCGCAGGTTTTTACCCCTTATGAAATAAATGCTATCATCACCCGAAAGCATCCGCATAGGCAGCTGGCGGTTATTTTTGCAGTAAAGGAAGCATTTATGAAGGCAGTCGGAACGGGGTGGAGCGAAGGTATTAAGTGGACGGACATCGATGTATGCATAGAGAGTAGAAATGATACTATCCGTCTGTACAATAACGCAAATAGACTTTGCGAAGGCAGGAATATTTTTGTGAGCGGCAGTTCCTCAGCAGGTCTGGCTCTGGCAGTGGTGGTGATAGACTAAGTAATATGATACACGTCAATTGTAACCTCTGCGGGATGGACGACGCAGAGCGTATTGCTATGCAGAATGGGTATCGCATGGTGAGGTGCAGAAATTGTGGCCTTATTTATGTAGATCCCAGACCGCCGCGCGAGATGCTAATCAGTTTATATGACAGTTATCACCAGCGGGGGCGTAAGGATATGCAATCCTGGAAGGCTCTGATGTCCCGCAACTTTGAAGAGATCGCCGATTTAATAGATATGCGCTATCCAAGCAAGGGTAATCTGCTTGACGTAGGATGCGGTTACGGTCATTTTATCGAGATTATGCAGAGCCGGGAATGGAAGGCCACCGGAATAGAACCATCTGAAGAAACATCAGCAAACGCCAGAGCAAGAGGCCTCGATATCAAACAAACTGCCTTGGAAGATGCTTTATTTCATGAAGGATCATTCGATGCTATCACAGCATTTTATGTTCTTGAACACCTGTATGATCCTCTTGATGCTCTGAATAAAATGTACAAGCTTCTTAAGAAGGGGGGGATGCTTGTTATAAGGGTGCCGCATACGACACCTATAGTGAGACTACTGAATTTATTCGGGATCGAAAATAACCTGTACGACATGCCGTTTCATCTATATGACTTCTCACCTTCAACTGTAAAGAGCATGCTTGAGAAAGCCGGATTTGCCGGGATTAGGGTCACTCCGGGTTCTCCTACAATGCCTCCGGGATACGCTGAGCGACTGATTTCGCTGCTGTCTGGGCATACTGCAAGATTATTGCACACGCTAAGCAAGGGGAAAATACTTTTGCCCGGTGTCAGTAAGACCGTTTTTGCTTTGAAATTAGATCATATGCCCGGCAGTGCAAATGCTTGAAAGATTGTTAAAATGGGCATCTGCAATAGTCTTTGCCAGATATAAAGTTATCGCGTTACTTTTTTTTATGATTACTTCCTGGTCTGCTTACCTGGTTTACCACATGGAGATCAAGACAGACCTTATTGACGTTCTGCCGAGAGGAAATCCAACGGTGTCGCTGTTCAAGGACTTTACGCAGAAGTATAATGTGCTCGAATCAGTCACTGTCATTATCAGTTCGGAGTCTAAGAACATCGATGAATATGTTGATCTGGTAGAGGCACTGGCCGAAAGATTTAAGCAATCGCCACTTATTGAAAATGTCGACTATACTGTTTTCGATAAAAAGAATGATCTGTTTCTTCGCAATTTTCCTCTATTTCTCGACGATAATGGGCTGACGCAGCTTTCCGAAAGGCTCACTCCTAAAGGTATTGAAAATCAGATCAGGCGGAATTATGAAAAGATTGTCTCTCCGGTGTCTTCACCGGCAGATATCGAGCTTATCGAACGTGATCCTCTTGGTCTAAGCGGGATTGTTGCTGCAGCCATGAAACGCAGTGGGCCGGACAACCCCTTTGATCTCTCGTTGGGATATTACATCACGAAAGACCATTCAACTGCCCTAGTGTTTGTGAAACCGGCCGGACGGAGCAGGGATATTGCATTTGTCAAGAACCTGAGACCTATGCTGGATGGAACCATAAAATCGACACTTGCGGAATACGGTAACACGAAAGGTATATCTGTCCAACTTACCGGTGGATATATATTTTCTGACGACATGCGCCGGGTGATCAGGCATGATATATTGACCTCAACGCTTCTTTCTGTTGTGCTTATTGCTGTGATCATATGGCTTGCATATCGTGTTAAACCAATTGTTCTCTTGATAGTTGCATGTACTACAACGGTCTCACTGTCAATGACACTGGCTGCAGCCTACCTTATATTCGGCAGTTTGAACATCGTCACGAGCATAGTTTGCGGCCTGTTGATAGGTATGTACGTAGATTATTGCATTCTCACGCTGAAGCGATTCGGAGATGAAATGCTGCTTAAGCAGGACCGCTGGCTGGCGTTGCAACTCACCATGACAAAAGCGGGTGCTGCAATGATTATATCGGCACTTACAACAGCTATTTCTTTCTTCAGTATTGTTGTCACAAAGTTCGATGGCCTTTATGAGCTGGGCATTGTTTCAGGCATAGGAGTTTTGATATGTTTCTTTGTAACCTTCTTGCTTATGAATTCGCTGCTTGTGTGGGCCAGCAAGGGAGGGGCTGACAGTATTCTTTACGATAAAACACCGTCTTCAGGTGTTGAGCTGTTGTCTAAGTTGATGGAGCGGTATCCGCGCAGGATTGTTTTTATCAGTTTATTGATCATTATCGCGCTCATGTTCGGCATCTCACGAATATCGTTCGACAGCAATCCGGAGCATATTGGGATAAGAAATAGTCAGGCTGTAGCTGCAATGAGAACGCTGCATCAGAAACTAAACATTTCCGGTGAGCCGCTGCAAATCATGATCAGGGCGAAGGACACTGACGAATTAACCGCAGCATATGATAGGCTTGAAATATATCTGACCAAATGGAAGAAAGAAGGTTTAATCGCCAGGGCGGATTCTCTGGCTAGCCTCGTTCCGCCGCCTGCATTTCAGAAGCGTTCTATTCAAACTCTGGAGCGGCTCTTTGGAACTCAAACGCTGCACGAAGCAGCCATTGAAGAAAGTATAGCTGCAGATTTCGACAAAATCGGCATGTCTTATAATCGGGAGATGCTTAGCAGGTACGCATTAAATGTAATTAAGGCTGTAAGCACCAGGAAGATAATAGGGCTAAAAGATATAGAAGAGACTGCAGATTTGAGAATTGCCAAGTTTTATAACCGACATGACCTGTCCATGGTTGCATATCTGTATCCTGCTAAGAACAACTGGAACAGTGAAACTATCGAAAGTATCCGAGCAGCTATCGTGAGTGAGGGAAATGGATGGACACTGTTTGGTAGTCATATCATCTATGGTGAGATTAAGAATACCATTCTTTGGGGAAGCTCTTTGGCAACTCTCATCACGCTGGCTCTTAACCTTCTGATAGTCGTGCTGTTTCTTGGCAAGAGCAGGAAGTATGTTGTTGTTGCCATGCTGCCGGTCTGCCTGGGTTTTTTGTTAACTCCTGCAATAATGGGATGGCTAGGCGCGCCTTTCAATTTTATAAATATTGGGACCATGGCCCTCATATTTGGATTCGGGGTTGATTATGGCCTATATATAATGCAGGCATATTTGAGAGAGGATACAAAAGATATCAATAATGCTCTTCAGTTAGCAGGCAAGAATGTGATGATGTGCGCAGCCACTACAATTGCGGGTTGCGGAAGCCTAATAACAGCTGAGTTTGCAGGAATCGCTTCTATCGGTCTTGTCCTCACTATTGGCGCGGTATGCTGCTCTACTATTACGATAATTCTATTGCCTTCGATGCTCTGGCTTGGTCGAAAGGGGAATTTAGTTCAGTGAAGAATTATGATGTGATCGTAATAGGCAGCGGTATCGGGGGACTTGTGAGTGCCGGGATACTTGCGTCAGGAGGTATGAAACCGCTTGTAATTGAGAAACATACCTCGCCGGGCGGATACGTTTCATCATTCAGGAGAAGTGGATTCCTGTTTGATTCCGTGCTGGATTGCATATCAGGCGCTGGGCCTGGCGGACTTATTAATCGTGTGCTCAGGTTGCTTAATATTGATAACGAGGTAAGATTCCATAAAGTAGATCCAGTCAGAGTCAGCAGATTCCCTGACCTAAATGTGGTGGTCGACGCTGATTTGCGCGCATATAAAGAGAGACTTGTGGAGCTCTTTCCATGTGAAGCATCAGCAATAGAAGAATTTGTCAAAACGATCTCCTCAGCATATTCCCAAATGGAATCAGCCCTACAGGTAATTATATCTGGAACATCACGACTGGATATTCTCACACCTGACTTCTTGCAATTGATGGATACTTCATACAGTGATATGCTTTCTGCATATTTTCATGATCATCGCCTCCGGGCAGCGCTTTCCGACAGATGCCCGTTTATGGGGTTGCCTCCTGACGGAGTATCGTCGGCAGCTATGATAAATCTGATGATGAGTTATTTTAAGCTTGGAGCATACAGACCGGAAGGCGGGTTCCAACAGCTTTCAGACCTTATTGTTCAGGGAATCCAAAAAATGGGCGGGGATATTGTATTAGCTGACGGTGTAGATCAAATACTGTTTAATGAAAAAAATGATTGCAGGGGGGTCAGGTGCGATAGTGGCAAAGAGTATACCTCACGCTATGTGGTATCTAATGCCGATTTCATTGAGACATTTAGTAATCTCATCGGCGGTAAATATGCAGAACTTGCATCTGACATGAAGGTAAGGCCCGGCATCTCGACATCATTCTTCATACTTTATGCTGGAGTCAGGGGAGAGTTGGATGCTCACTCCAGTACGGGTTTCTATCCGTCATATGAAATGAATATGAGTTTCGAGCCGGGTATGGAATTTAGCCCGGATTCAACTATAGGTGTAACTATCGCAACTAAAGAGGACAAGTGTCGGGCTCCTGCGGGTTTCGAGACAGTTGTCTTTCATGAGATGACTGCCGGTCAGGATTTGCATAGGGAGGAATGTACTGAAAAGGTTCTCGACAAGGCGGAGTCCATATTCCCAGGGTTGAGAGACAGCATTGTGCTGATTGAAACAGCCATGCCTTCCACGCTTCAGCGTTATACCGGGAATCATCATGGAGCGGCATTCGGCTGGAAGCAGGCTCCAGGATTCAGGGGGCCGAAGCGTCATGGAATCACGAATCTTCATATCGCGGGACATTGGGGTGATTTTGGAGGAGGTGTCCTCGCTGCGGCGTATTCCGGCGCAAAGGCTGCCTGTGAGATACTCGCAAAGGAGGGCATAAGAAATGTCCTCTGAGATCTGTGTTGTTATCCCGGCATTCAATGCTGAAGAAACGTTAGATGGAGTCGTGCGCGGAGCACTAAAATATGTTTCGAAGGTGATAGTTGCTGATGATGGATCAACAGACAGAACTGCCAGCGTCGCATCAGACGCAGGCGCGGATGTTATTTTGATAGGGAAAAACTATGGCAAGGGCAATGCACTTAAGACTTTATTTAACAGGGCGGCCGAGGCCGGATTTTCAGCTGTGATCAGCATGGATGCTGATGGTCAGCATGACCCTGGGGAGATACCTAAATTTATAGCTGAACATGAAAGATGCGGTGATTGTATCGTAGTTGGAAGCCGGATGCATGATAAGGACAAAATTCCAAAGGCGCGCTACAATTCAATGCATATAGCCCGTTTCTACGTGTCCCTTGTTTCCAACCAATTTGTGGAAGATACCCAATGCGGTTACAGGCTATATCCACTTGAGATCATACGGCAGCTAAAGCTGGTTACTGGAAAATATGTGACAGAGACAGAGCTGCTTATGAAGGCCGGTGATATGGGACGAAAGATTACGTTTGTAAATATCCGAACGATATATGGAGAGACGGGCAGCCATTTCAGGCCAATCACTGATGTAACGCTAATAACGGCGTATGTCATCTCTTATGTCCATATCAAGTGGCTTATCGAAGGCGTAACATCTAACAACGCTAATACCTATACTCCCGACCGGCATTTGCGCGACATGATAAGCAGATATAGGATTGTTGACAACATCTTTATGACTCTGACGGCCTTCACGGCTCTTCCTGCCAGCATTTTTTACCTGCTTGAATATATTCTGCTTCCCTTGTTTGTGCCGAACAATTTTGCATCCATAAGGAAGTTGGGATGCGGGTTTGCAAGGATTACGCTTGCGACACAAATGCTGCCGGTTACCTTGATTGTAGCTGTAATTCAGAAGTTGTTGGGTAAAGCCGGCATCAAGAAAGGGTTGGTGGACAGGTTCATACTGAAATTCTATCCGCATTTATGGTGAGTTGCCGCTACACATGGAAGCGAATCTCTAAATCGACAAATGCTACTTATATGAGTTTGCGGTCTTGTCTGATGCGATTTGACTGGTGTCCCATGAGCCAGCAATAGCATCAACCACTTTGCCGGGATACTGCAATTCAAGATCGTGTATGCCGTCGTCGAAAGATATTATCTCAGCATTGAGTGCAATGCTCCTGATGATGTCAGCATTTGTCTTGCTAACTTTCAGATATTTCGATTGCTCTCCATATAGATACTTGATAGGGACTGATGAATAGGTCAATTCTTGTGTAAAATCCGTTTGGCGCGTTATAGCGCGATAGATATGATACCAGGCAGACCGTGAGGCTGATTGCAGATTTGTGTTTACCAACTTAAGTATCATTTCCTTATCAGCTAATTCAAGCTTGTCCCATGCGTCACCCATTATCTCTTTGGCAGCGACCTTGTCGAAGAGGCCACTTTTCATGATCTCAAGTACTAGATCACCTAAAATGGGGATGCCGAGCAATGCGGTAGATTTGGAGTGGTTAAGCTGTTCAGGCAGAATGAATGCACCGCCCTCCACACATACAACATTTTGAACTAACTGCGGATAGCGTGCAGCGATATTAAGGGCTATGCTACTGCCGTAAGAAACTCCAGCCAATCTGACTTTGCCAAGATTAAGCGAATTGATAAGTTCAGCAATGATATCAGCCTGAGCCCTGACAGAGTAATCAAAGTCACTGCCCGGCTTGTCAGAATCTCCGACGCCTGCATAATCTACGGCTATTACATGGAATTCCCTGGAAAGCGCCGGAATTAGTCGGCTCCAAACCCTGTATGTGCTAAAAGCGCCGGGGATTAAGACGACCGGCCGGCCGGTGCCTGATTCCACATAATGGATATTATAACCTCCAGCAGTTGCAAAGCGATCAACTCCTACCGTTGATTGTTCGTATAATAAGTGTGCAGCGTTCTTCTGAGACGAGGCGCAGCCGCAAGCAGTAATAGCTGCGAATAGGGACAGAGCGACAGTAATATGGTTAAATGTGATCAGCAGTTTAAAATGAGAGAATGACATGAGCCATTTTACCATTTTCGGCTTGGACATCTTCAAGAGGCGTTATTGTTTGGCTCTTGCTGAGTTTTTTGGTGGCAAGTACAATAGATAACGTATAATGTTGTTATCGCAATTGATATTACTGCATATAGCAGGGTTGAGGCTTAATCTCGGCAGGATCAAACACCAGCAGAGGAGGCATACATGTACGGTTTGATCATAGGATTGTTTGCAGTCCTATTAGTGGCTTTATTTTCGGTGCAGAATGCAACGCCGGTGGTGATAGCTTTTTTCTTCTGGAAGTTCGAAGCATCATTGGCGGTCGTCATATTCCTGTCTGCGCTGACCGGGGCGTTGGCAGCGGTAATAGTGTATTCATCTCTTCGTGTAAAAAAGGCCGTAGCCTCACGAAGGCAGCAGGACGAGTCTGCCACAAAATATCAGATAAAAGATGACCGGCTATAATACGACTTCGCAACGCATTTTAGGAGCGTCGTAATTTATAGGCAATGGCACGTTGATTAACCTGTTAAAGCGAGGCAAAGATGAGTCTGGATGTTAACAAAATATTTATCCCGGCTGTTGTGACCTTTATCTCGGTTGCAGCCATGCTCATGTTGCGAGGGGTTTCGTTGCGCATGATGCGAGGGTGGGCTGCTAAAACAGCGACAAAAATTGATGATATAGTTAATAAGTCTATCAGAACGCCGTCACTGTTCTGGTGTTTGGCAGTCGGGCTTTATATCGGAATAGCGGTTTCTGAACTTCCTGACAAGTACGTTTTCTATTTGAACAAGGCTCTCCATGTAATTGTTGTTCTTTCATTTACGATGGCTGCGGCCAATCTTGTTGGCGAGCTACTCAAGAACTATGTCCAAAAGTCGAGGCTGCCTTTGCCATCAACAGGCCTGTTCTATGGTGTTGTCAAAGGCCTGGTCATCGCCTTGGGGGTGATCATCGCCCTTGGTATTCTCGGCATTTCCATAACACCCTTGATAACGGCTCTGGGTGTAGGAGGTCTAGCCGTTGCCCTTGCACTGAAAGACACGCTCGAAAATTTCTTTTCGGGAATTCATATCCTGGTTGAAAAATCCATAAGGGTGGGAGATTTCATCAAATTGGAGACAGGTCAAGAGGGATATGTTGAAGATATTACCTGGAGGACAACACGGATTCGTATGCTTCCGAATAACATGGTTGTAATCCCTAATAGCAAATTGTCTCAGAGTATTGTGACAAATTATTATCTTCCTGAACAAAAGATGTCTCTTCAGATTCCTATTAGTGTCAGTTATTCATCTGATCCGGATCATGTCGAAGAACTTTTGATAGATGAAGCCGGTAAGGCTGCAGGTGAAGTGCCGGGACTTCTGGAAGATCCTCCTCCATTTGTAAGGTTCATCCCTGGATTCGGAGACAGCGCACTTGAATTCACGCTTATATGCCAGGTAAGGGAATTTGTAGATCAATACAATGTGCAGCATGAACTCCGGAAGAGAATACTCAAACGATTCAGGGCTGAGCATATAGAAATCCCATTCCCGCAGAGAACTATCAATATAAAGCGCGAGGGACTATAACAGGTGTGCTGTTGAAGTTTGTCAAAAAAGCCTATGCGGGCAAGCGCTTGCCCGCATAGGGATATAATTAATACGTTCCGGCTTACTTCCAGGGCCGGTGATTATCGCCTTCTTCCTTTATATTATCGGGGCGCTCTTTTTTTGTGTCATTCTCAGGTTTCCCATTTTGATCATGCTTCTCATGCTTCGGCTGTGGCTGCGCTTGAGGCTGAACAGCCTGTTGCCTGACTGGTTCGGCATGTTCCTTGGGTTGCATACGCGGATCAGCTTCATGACTGGGAGAGTGACCTTTTAGCTCTGTTCGACTTTCCGGCTGGCTTTTTTCATCTCTTTGCCTCATCTGCTGAGATCTATCGTCAAGTCTTCTTTTGTTGATTATATCTTGGTTTTGAGGCCTTGGGGCATCGGCATGCCTGTCAATCTTCTTCTCCGCTGCGGCAGGAGCTGATTCCGGTCTGCTTACCGTTCCAGAACGACCAGAGGAGCCTGGCTGCTGTTTAATTTCAGGCTTTCCGGCATTTTCACCAGGAAGGTCTCTCTTCTGGGGTGCGCTGTCAGGTCTTGTCGGCCGGACGTTCCGGTCATCAACAGGCTTGCGCGAATTTGTATTATCGAATTTTCTTTCATCCGGAGCAATTCGGCGATCTATCCGGTCATCTCGCATTTGACGGGTCGGTTCTTTGACTGTTGTGCCTTCCTGCTGATGCTTAATAGAACGGTCTGGTGGAGGCGCATTTGTAATACGCTGTTCAGACCGGTCGACCGTTCCGGGGTTGCGTCTGTCGAGGGGCTTTGATACCGTTTCAGCGCGCCCTTGCAGGGGCTTGGCCCCTGGATGCATTACGGATATATTTTCGGCCCTGCCAAGCTTGCGCTCCTCTCTGTTGTGTTGAACATTTATGCGATTTAAAGCCGCAGGAGGCATCCTGTCGGAATGCACTGTCCTTAAAGATGGCATCCTTGATTCTCTTGTTGGTGAGATGTTAGGCCCTGCCACGCTTATCTTTTCGTTTAGGTATCTATTCCTGTCAAATGTGCCCTGCCTGTAATGACCGCTCATGAAGGATTTATGATCAACTACAGTGACGGCATTATTTACGTTGACGTTTCTATAAACATTAACAACAGTCTTATTGACAGTGACATTTGTGACATTCACGCTGTGAGGGCCAAAATAGCCGCGGCCATAATAGATTTCTCCGGGAGCGAGAGGCACCCATGATACATAAGTTGACGTGCGCACCCATCCAACATAGCCGGGGCCCCAGTAAACATATCCCTTTCTCGGTGGAACCCAGAACCAGCCGGCCGCAGGCGTATATGCCCACCGGCCGTAATGATATGGCGCCCACCCCCACGGCTCATCCGATACCCATGTGTAATCTCCGCCGATCCAAACCCATCTACCCATTCTGTACGGTGCCCAGCCTGACGCGACAACAACGGAAGGAGTCCAGACCCAGCCATAATCCCTGACCTCTGTCCATCGTCCATTGTCATTCAGATCACGCGAGTAGCTTTGCAGTTCTGCCGGAAGATACCGTGAACTGGCGGGGACAGAGCTATATAATTTGTCGCGAGTCAAATTCCAGCGGTCCCATTCATTGGCTACCGGCATATCATAAACTCTGGCATACTGATCGCGCTTCAATACGAGCGCGTCTCCGGTTTTAATAGTTACAACCCCAGCGCGGTCTTCAGCCAATACCCTGCCTGAAAAAACCAGCACATTGGTTTCGCTGTTTTCAGCCACGTCGACATTCAACTTCGACTTGTTCTTTATTCGCAATGATGCTATTGGAGAGTCAACCTGCATGAGGTCGTCGGCACCGCTGTATGAAATGTATGCTGAACCTGAATTAATATATATCTGGCTTGAATGGTCTTCTATCCTGAGAATGTCAGCCGATGTTTCATGGTCAAGTCTGATTATATTGCCGCTTCTCGATTGAATCTCAGCCCTAGCGTTAGAAGGCACCCAAAGGCGGTCTCCAGGTCTCAGGGGCATGTTGGCAGAAGCTGGCGCCCACTCCCCCGTGTCTTCATTATTTACCTGGACATCGCCATCCATATATGCCATCCTCAGCGCCCCGAAATCAGCTGCATGCACGCTTAATGGAATTGCCAGCATGACGGTTGCTGCAAGCATAACAAATAAAGATCCGACAGTTCTCATGGTCCTCTCCTTTAAAGAATAATCTTGGTTATAGCGTATCAAACGATTGTGAAACATGTATGAATGTATTATGATGAATTGTGAACTCGCCACATTGCAACAGGCTGGAGAGCTTTATTCAGTGGATTCGTCCTTGCGCTTGCCGATATTTCGTTTGAAAAATTTCAGACGTGCAGCCATTGTTATGAGGAAGACGCCTGTAGCACCAATAGCAAAGGCGAATCCGTAAGCAAGATAGGTCGGCAGAAGGAATGCTGCTACCGAAACGGCTATGAAAAAGAGGCCGATGCCGAATAGATTCGGGAATTCAGCCCTAGTCAGTTCTCTTCTGCCCATAACCGCAGCATTCACAGTGCTGCCTGCAGTCACAGCTCGTATCAGAACGCTGCGTCCGTGAGCGTGCATTGCTTTTGTCTTAATTTTGTCTCTCCTCTGCAGCGGCCTGACCTTGTTGCGGCTGGTCAAGACTATCTCAGTGGAATTCCTGAGGTCGTCCAAAAACATTTCTGTGATCTTCCCTGCAGCTGCCTCATCTTCCATCACAATATCGAGCTCCCAGTTTCCCAGCCAGCTTGCGAGATTGAGGTTTGTCGAGCCGACCCTCGCCCATCGACCGTCGCAGACCGCAGTCTTTGCATGGACCATGGGTCCGTTCCATTCAAAGACTCTCACGCCTGCTTCAAGAAGGGAACTGTAACTTGTCCGGGAAAGATTGGCTATCCACTGTATATCGCTTCCATGCGGAACCAGAAGTCTAACATCGACGCCATCAAGCGCCGCAGAGCGAAGCGCCTGTATATATGCAGTAGTACCGAGAAAATATGCGTCTGTAAGCCATAAGTAATCTTGCGCAGCTGCTGCAATTAATAAATCCAGCCGGTAAAGGCCGGAGATTTCCGGTGATGTCGCGACAACTCTTACAGAAACCTGACCTTCTTCCGAGTACGTCTCCTGTGATTGCAGTTCATTGTCGGCAATGACTCCTCCGGCAAGCCTCCATGCATCCGTAAAAGCGTCTTCAGCATGAGCCACTGCAGGACCATGGATCATTACTCCGGTATCTCGCCACGGTAGCAAACCGGTTTTGGTATTTCCAACCCACGCATCTCCGATGCAAAGCCCGGAGATAAAAGCAATTTTTCCGTCAACTGAAAGCAGCTTTCTATGGTCTCTTCGCACCCAACCAAGCATGCTGCTGAGTTTTGGCGGATTCGCAGGCCTTACTTCGCCGCCGGCATGAATAAGAGGCAGCCACATCCCACTGCCCAGAATGCTGCGGGAACCAAACCAGTCATAGAGGACCCTAACCTTAACCCCATCCATGGCCTTCTGTGCCAGCAGATCCCGGAAGCGGCGTCCTGTCATGTCGTTATGAATAATATACATTTCAATATGTATGCTTTTATTGGCCGATTTGATGGCGTTCTCCCACTCAGGATAGTTCTCGTCAGCGTTGCGGAGTATTTTGAGCCGGTTCCCCGATACCAGAGGAGCGCCGCTCGTGCGCAGGAGAGCGGCGTCATTAAGCAGTGACTCTAATTTTTCTATACGATCATTCATTTCTTTTTCTGTGGGAGCCCGAGTTTGCCGGCTGTTCATGACAGCTCTCTTTAACTGTAATCACGAGCTCGGCAACTATAGGAAGATGGTCCGAGGCAATCAGCGCCGGCCATCTGCGGGAGACCTGCAGGCTATTCAGCTCAACATGGCCTGTGAAGTATATGTGATCAATATGGAGTACTGGCAATATTCCGGGATATGTCTTTCGCCAGCGAAGGTGAGGCATAAGATCCATGCTATGAAGTTTTTCAGAAAGAAGATGTGAGGCTGTACTTTTTTTCCATTCGTTGAAATCACCAACAACAATCTTTGGTCCCTTGACATGAGTATCCATGACAAACGATAGCAGCTTTTTTGCCTGACGCGATCGCTCCGGCGATGATGTGCCGAAATGCACATTATAGATGTGAACGGCGGTATTATCAACTAAGACGTCTACTCGTTGGCATAGTCTGGGCTCATATCCTTCAACTGAAAGATCGAAAGACTCATGTTTTATTACAGGCAGACTGCTCAAAACAGCATTGCCGTATAAATGGCTCCGGTAGCTCCTTGCCGGAGCAAGCACAGGCCTCATGTTCATGCGTGTTGCTAATACGTCTTCCTGCCCAGGACTTTTTAGGCTTGGGCCTATGACCTCCTGAAGCGCGATGACGTCCGCCTTGAGTGGCTTCAGCACAGATCCGATTCGCCCTGAATCAGTGCGTCCGTCCAGTCCGCGGCATTTATGTATGTTATAAGTCGCCAGACGAAGGCGTATTTTATTCTTGACGGCAATGTCCATATTGTAAATCTAGAATATCACGACAGGGCTTCTGATGCTACAGAAAAGAGTTTTTGACTATAACTGCTCGCAAAATCATCTTAAGATGGAACAGTACATAATATATACGGCTTTCTGCTATTTCTCTATGAAGTAAAGAATGTTAAGGAAATGCTCTGTATCTGAAAGATCATCGACCACAACATCTGCGCCGGCAGCAACCAGGCTGCTCGGGCTATATGGGCCGGTGGCGACAGCTATGCTCGTGGCGTTATAAGGTTTTGCGCACAGCACATCGCGAGGCGTGTCGCCGATTACGATGCAGTCGCCGAAATCGAAATCCCTGCCCGAGATGATCCTGAACCGTTCAACCGCGATCGGCAGCAATTTATTTCTGTCCTCATGATCGCTACCGAAGGCGCCGGTTGCAAAGTAACTGTTAAGCCCAAAAGACTCTAACTTAAGACGGGCGCCTTGTTCAAAGTTCCCGGTGAGCAGACCGATCATATATCTGTCTTGACGGGCCTTCAATGCTTCCAGGGCTTCTATTATCCCGGGCTTAAGATGCTTGTCGCTGTTGCTTAGCTCGATCGACAGGTGGCTGATATATGCGTCGGTTATTTGAGGGATTATGCCGTTGTCAGATGAAATGCCATGTTTAATGAGACCTTCTCTGACAATTTGCATATCAGTCTTGCCCGCCATGCTGACATTGCGGAAAGCATTGTCTATAGCAAGGACATCCCGGAATGCCTGATCCAAAGCGCGTACTCCAGCGCCTCCTGAATCGACAAGGGTGCCGTCAATGTCGAAGAGTAAAAGTTGCATAATAATCAATACAATAATGTGTGACTCCTTGTCCTGTCAAGGCTCTGCACTGAAAGGATGCACCAGTTGCTGTCAAACAGCGTATAACTACCGTAGTGTTATAATATTGAAAAAATTTGCCAAGGAAGGATGGTCGATGAAGAAACGACTGATAGAGCTGTTATATGAGAAATCTTTTAAATATAGTGAAGAGCCTGTATTCAAGCTTGTGTCCGGGCGCATGAGCAATTATTATGTGAACTGCAAAACCGTAACGCTTCACCCTGAAGGCCTCTATTTGATTGGAAACATAATATTTGACATGATTCAGGCACTGCCGGTTAAAGCGGTTGGTGGCCTTACTCTGGGTGCTGATCCTATCGCTGATGCTATTGCATATACATCGCATGTCAAAGGAAAGCCAATCGAGGCTTTTGTTGTAAGAAAGAATGCCAAGAGTCACGGTACCATGCAATGGATTGAAGGCAACGTGAAACCCGGCGATGGTGTAGTTATAGTTGATGATGTAATAACTACAGGTAAATCCACAATCGAGGCAATCAACAGAGCCAGGGAAGCGGGGCTGGTTATTGTGAAAGTTGTAGCACTGGTAGACCGTCAGGAAGGCGGATATGAAGCTGTGGCAGCGGCATTGCAGGATATCAAGGCAGATTACAGGATTGTGGAAGCGGTTGTAACGCGGGAGGAGCTTATGGTACTTCATCTCAGCAAGAACCGGTGATGCTTCAACTATTCAGGGTTGTCAGAACAGAAATCCAGCATCCAGGAGTAAAAGATTGCCTCCGATATTTAGGCCTCTGCGCTAAGCTGCGATTGATGTTATAATGCAATGAACTAATATTTTCAAGGAGTGCCTGATGACAGAAGAAGAAAAAGTTGTGGACCACTTTGAACTGGGCAATACAGCACTTGCAGATAACAGGCTTGATGATGCAATCGAGGAATTCAAGGCAGCCCTGAAGGATACCCCGGATTTCGCTGAGGCCTACAATAATCTGGGGCTTGCATTTTTTTATAAGAGCCGCTTTGATGAAGCAATCGGCGAATTCAGGAATGCTCTGCGTTTAGACGCAGGGTTCGCGCTTGCTCATGCTAATTTGGGACTTGCATTGCTGAACAAGGAGCTAACTGCCGAAGCAATCGAAGAGCTGACACGCGCAGTTGAAATCAATCCTGAGATAGCAGAAGCTCACTATAATCTTGGCATTGCATACAATAAAAGTGGACTTACAGACGATGCCGTCAAATCTTATGAAAACTTCATTCAGTATGCGGGAGAGAATTACCGCAACTATGTTGAGGGAGTGCAAAGAATAGTCTCGCAGCTCAAGGAGCAAAAAGCCAGGAGTAACAGTTAGAGAACCTTATCCAGGAAGAACCCCTGAACGTTTTCAATAGCAGTCCTGATGTCTGCCTTGTTGAGCGGCTGATCTGCCCGATCCTCGATAATATTGCTGATTCCTCGGATCTCTACTACACTGACGCTGTTCAGCAGACAGACGTGGGCAATAGCAGCCCC
Source organism: Dissulfurispiraceae bacterium (assembly GCA_035319125.1). Lineage (GTDB taxonomy): Bacteria > Nitrospirota > Thermodesulfovibrionia > Thermodesulfovibrionales > Dissulfurispiraceae > Fen-1308. Next base: position 158,179 of record DATHDG010000012.1, read on the forward strand.
TTCCATATTTTCGCAGATAGCACCAAAGCTTCTCTCAATCTCCAGCCCTCGCCTGCGCGTACCAGTGCATGACGAGACAGTTACGAATGCACCTTTATGTTTGTAAGTCGCCAATTCAGCCGGAACATGAACCGGAAACTCATTATAGTATTCGACTCCATTGACCTCGGCAAGGGGCAGTTTCAGAGTGTCCATCATTTTGAATTCCGCCCCGAGCGAAAGCCCTTCATCTCCGTATATTTCTCTGTCTGCAATTGCAATGTCGCCGATCTCCATACCTGAAGATGGATATGCTCCCGCAATTCCAATGATATATATTTGCCTGGTGTTGAACTTATCAAGAAGAACTGCGGTTCCATGGGCTGCATTAGTCTTGCCTACCCCGCAAATGCAAAGCACAATATCTGAATTTTTCAGTTTGCCTCTAATGAAAAGTTTGCGTTGAGCAATAAGTTCCTCTTTGCCGGACATCATGTCCACAAGCCGCTCGACTTCCGCAAAGGTGGCAGAAATTATGCCGTAGGAGATCACTTTTCGGTCTTCACCTCAGGCTCTTTGTCTTCCAGAATGTAGCGGACTTTAACATCCATATCCTTTCTCAGGGAGTTGTAGACTGAGCAGTATTTCTCGTGCGATAATTTGATAGCGCGATCAATTTTTTTTGGGTCAAGATCTTTACCCGCAATATGCAATACCATTTCGATAGCCTTGTAATATTGTGGGGGAGTAGGGTTTCTCTCGCCGACTATGTCCATTTTGAAGCTGGCAAGACGCATCCGCATTTTTTGAAGAAACATGACGACATCAATCCCCATACATCCGGCAAGCGAAAGAAGCAGAGAGTCGGTCGGTTTGCATCCCCACTGCACATTGGCATCGAACTCTATCTCATAGCCCTGTTGTGTTCGTCCTATAAATATAAGTTCCTTGTCCCATGTCAAGGTTGCTTTATTGATCGGCACTATCTTCTCTTTATATCCTGTAAGAGATTCTTCAAGATCGCTCTTTTCTTTTTCGGCCATGGCAGCTCTCCTTTTTTTAAGCTCTTTTTGGCCTTGATTTTATTCAATTCAGTTTCTATGAGTCAACCCGACTGCTATCCCAGCTATAGTATGTATTGAATTTCTATGGTATTATCTGACGAAACCGGAGCGCTTTCATGGTAAACTGACAGATACCTGCAAGAGGCTGGAGGACATGGCGCAGAGCGTTCACACAGATTTTTTGATCATAGGCAGCGGGGTTGCAGGCTTAAGGGCTGCAATCGAACTATCGCAGCATGGTCAGGTCATGGTCGTGACAAAGGATATTCCTACCGAAAGCAGTACTGAGTATGCCCAGGGAGGTGTCGCTGTTGCGCTAAGCGATGAAGATGAGGTGGGCATTCATTTTAATGACACAATCAAAGCAGGAGCCGGCCTATGTGATGAAGAAGCGGTTGCCGTCCTGGTCAAAGAAGGTCCAGCCAGGATAGTTGAGCTTATCGAATGGGGCGCTGAATTTGATAAAGATGGCACAAAGTTGGCGTTCACGCGTGAAGGTGCTCATTCGCGAAACCGCGTGCTTCATGCGGGAGGAGATTCGACCGGCAAGGAGATCGAGCGCACACTTATGAGCAAGGTTAAGACTTTGGCCGGCTTGCGCGGTTTGAGATTTAGTACCGCCATAGATCTAGTCATAAGTAATGGGGTGTGCCATGGTGCATATATACTCAGAGGTAACGACGTAATTGTTGTGCTTGCTAAGGTTACCCTGCTGGCAACCGGCGGGGCTGGTCAGATCTTTCTTCGCACTACAAACCCGACTGTTGCAACCGGTGACGGTGTAGCTATTGCGCTGCGTGCTGGTGCTGTGCTGAAAGATATGGAATTTGTCCAGTTTCATCCGACAGCGTTGTGCATGAAATCGGCACCTCACTTTTTGCTGAGCGAGGCGATGAGAGGAGAAGGGGCCCTTCTAAGAGACATTAACGGCAAAATCTTTATGAAAGATTATCATTCGGATGGAGAGCTTGCTCCGAGAGATATTGTTTCGCGGGCTATCATGTCACAGATCGCCAAGACGAAAAGCAGCTGCGTTTATCTGGACCTTACCCATCTGGATGCAGACTTCGTGAAGAAACGGTTTCCACGAATTTATGATACCTGCCTCAAATACGGCCTAGATATAACCAAGTCTCAAGTCCCCGTATCCCCGGCCGCTCATTATATGATGGGTGGTGTCAGAACTGACCTGGATGGAGTGACTAATATCCCGGGGCTTTATGCTGCAGGAGAGGTGGCCTGTACCGGCGTGCATGGGGCAAACAGGCTTGCTAGCAACAGCCTGCTTGAAGGTCTTGTTTATGGATACAGGGCCGGTATTGCATCATCAGCATATGCAAGCCGCAGCGGGTCAATGCGCTCGCGGCAACGGAATCTTGATATGATGCAAAATTCGGCAGAAAATGAAAAAGAAATTGCTGGTGTCAGGAATTCCATTCAAAGGGTCATGTGGGAAAACGTGGGAATTATCAGGAGCAAGGAGTCTCTAAGCGCAGCAAAGAAAATTCTATCAGGATATAGCTGGATTCTGGATGCGCAGTTTGCAACGCGAGAAAGTCATGAGGTTAAAAATATGCTTGCCGCTGCTCTGGCGATAACCGAAGCTGCGCTATTGCGCGACGGCAGTGTCGGCGCTCATTACCGCGCAGACTTTCCGCAACGGGGTGACAACTGGGAACGCCATACTAATATACGGCAGTCAGGTGGAGCTGTTGAAATATCTTGGGGCTGATTTGCTGCAGAAGAGTGGATTGTAACTGCAATTACAAAGGCGATGGAAAATCCACCGCCTTTGCAATTGTATCAGAAAAACCTTTCCTCAAACGAGATATTGACATTTTTCAGTCTATTGTAATCTTCCTTGAGCCTTGCATTCGCAATATTTACCTGGACCTTTGATTCGTCTATCGATTCCGCTGATGATCCAAGCAAATACACCTTTGAAACCATTCTGCTGTCACCACCGACCTTGAATTTGTAATCAGCAATCAGCAGATACATATCCAATTCACTGTTCATCTCTTCGCTATTGCCCGGATGAACTTTTTGAGAGATCGGTCTTTTGTTCAGATCAACTGAAGCATTGATCTTCGATCCCGTCTTTGCAAATGAGATGAAATCCTCAAGTCTTCCGAGCCCGGTGAGTTCTGCAGAAGTTGCCATAATGCCTCCTTTAGCTGAAGGATTTGTTAGCAAAGCACACACGGGGTAAATCCCCTCCAGGGTCATAGCAAGACAATTAAAGGAGAGTCAAAAATAAATGTATATTCAGTTTCTCCTTTGATCTAATAATATCACAGATTTGGTAATATCGGCGGGCTTTTTTAATAACAAACTCGCCTGCAATCTCTGACAACTTCATCATGACACCAACGGTCGCCCCAATAGTCATAATTACAAACCGGCACTACTCGATCACGGCAAACTCTCTGGCACTCCGGGTATGGAGCATATGGATAATAGGGCACCCCAAAATAGAGACCAAAACCTCCGTGATCGTGTCTGTCATGCCTTTCGCCCCAGTCCCGTCCACCTTCGTGGCCACGACCATGGTCATCGCCGTAGCAGATTGCAGCAGAAGAAGCAAGAACCAACAGGGAACACAATACAAGCAGTATCTTACGCATATTGATTCCTCCATAACCGTCTTGAATACGCTAACCCCTATTTCTTGATTGGGCGGTCAGCGTCCTTATCTGAATAGTCATGTCGTGGTGTCACGCCATGACCTGCTGGCATATGCCTGTGCATTTCCGTCATTTCCTTAAGTTTCATCTTCTGGACAGGTGTAAGCAGTGATTTTGCCTCTTCGAGCGCATTTAGATGCGTCATGAACATATCAGTCTTCATTGATTCTATCTGTTTCATTTTTGTTTCTGCAGCCTTTAGGTCCACAGGATCTGCATGGAGAAGGCCCTCCAGATCTATCTTGGCTATGAGCAGTTCCGACCGCTTCCTGATCAGCTCTTTTACGGTCGAGTCAATGATGTTTTGTATCGCTGACGTCTGTTTTTCATCAAGACCCAGTTCCATCATCATGCCCATGACATGATGTCTGGCCTCCATCAGATTCTCAGGCATCATGCCCATATGATCCCTCATCCCCATGCTGCCTGTCATGCCAATGCCCCTATGCATATCACAATTCTGCATCGTTGAGTGTTCATCGCGCTCCATAAATTGTGCACTTGCTCCGGTAATGCCTAAAATAAGAAGTAACATGGCAGCAGCTACAGACGCAACAGCCTTCTTCATCTTTTTCCTCCTTGGTTTTTTACGATTTTTTGCTGGTCTTCGCGAAGAAGCCGGTTATTTTCCGCCTTACATGATCACTGCCACAATGAGGGCATACGATCTTTGGAGCGGACTCAAATTCCTTAATGCTAAGAAAGACTGAAAATTCCTTTTGGCAATCAAGGCATTCATATTCATAGGCTGGCATAATTGTCCTCCCTGTGAATTATTAATACTAAAAGTCTATATATAACCAATTTAACATATAATTATACCGCATAAACAGTTATGGCACTTCTCAAGTTTCTCTTGCGATTACTGCAATAATTATTATAAAGTTGCATCAGCAAATTAATGCGGGGGCTATTTTATGATTATATCCGAAAAAGAGCGCAAGCTATTAATAGACAGCCACCACGGCAGGTCTGTCGTCGACGGCATAAGGGGTCGAGATGAAATTGGCCTGTTCAGGTTGGGAAAGAACATATTTATCGACATATACGACGCCTATTTTGATCTCGACAACTTTCCATTGGCAAAGAAAGGCTCATATTTGCGTATAAGGGGGCGTAACGACGGGCATTTCATAACTATGCGAAACAACGTTGCCGGTAAGCATGACGACCTGATTGTAGACGAAGTTACGCATCCGCTCGATGACAAAGGGCTGGAGATAGCGATTGCAAATATCACCGAAAACATGGGGGCGCTGGGAACGGCCAGAACTAACCTCCCGCATTTTCATGAAATATTGGGCAGTATCGGCATTAAGGAAGTGCTCAGGGTACACGTTGAGCGCATCGAGCGCGACATTATTCTGGATGATGTGCGAATAGGCAAGATGAAGATGGATAGCCTCAGCTATGTAAGTCCGCAGAACTTTGGGCCGTTCTTCGAGATAGAGGTTGACTCGTACAAGGAGATATTTCACAAAAGCGCCGCTGACTTTTTCTCTGAACTGCAAACTAAATATCATGAAATAGCCCAGATATCGTCTACAAGCAAATATATCAGAGGGATTAACATAACTTACGGCCTTTCCATCTGATCAATAGCTTGCAATCAAGGCGTTAACATTTGCAGACGAACCAGAGCGTCAAGTCACAATGGCGCATGAAAAGAGCTTGTACTCCGTAGCCCGCCTTGATGTTATCAAGGACGGTCAATCCTTACGAAAACAGAACTGCGGGAATACAAGCCTCTTTCCTTGCTCAGGGACGACGCACCACGGCGTAATAATGATTTCTAATGCCAGATCATAGTTGCAGCTGCCTTCAATATATGTCTACAAATATCAGACCACCTTTATATTTAGACTACCCTCCCAGTAGCCGTGCAAATTGCAGCGCTGGTTAACAACGAGTGTAGCAACTCCTGAAGGTGCGGCCTCCTTTGTAAGCATGACGGTAAAGGTCGCCTTTGGCTGAAGAAAACCCTTCGATTGGAAATCCACTCTTCCAGCCGGCTCGTTGCCTATGTTCAGCTCAATATACTCTATCCAGTGGGCCGGGCCCATTACATGCGGTTTCTCGCCAACGCTTACCGAAACCGTAAAAGGCTCGCCCGCCTTCACCTCTGCCGGTGCGGTGATGAACGGGGCGTGTGTCATTTCAAGTGGCGTTTTGTTGGCCGGGTCCTTTACCTTATTGATGGAAGTAAAGAGGGCCGGGTCAACCTTGACCGGGTAGTTGATGTCGGCTGCATAGGCACTTTTCCCAATGCCGGCAGCAATAGTTCCAATTGTCGCAGCTTTCAAGAAAGTTCTTCTATCCATATTTCGATTTCCTCCTTCATGTAAGTTTCTTACAAGTATTACATCAAAGGGAGTGACTTGCAAGAAGGATGGTAAGAAATGAGAAAAAGATACTGTCTCGCAGCTGGATCGCAAACGGTTAGATAACTGTATAAATAACGACTGTCTCGTTTATAATTATGTTCTAAATCATGAGATTTGAAGAACTTGATATCCCGGAATCTGTGATGGCTGGAATTCGGGCTGCAGGCTTCATCGAATGTACGCCTGTCCAGGCAATGATGCTGCCGCAAGCCCTGCTAGGGAAGGACATCGCTGCGCAAGCCCAAACTGGAACAGGCAAGACAGCGGCGTTTCTTATAGCGGTTTTCTCGCGCATGATTGTCGGCAACAAGCGTTCGCGCGGCCCATCGCCTCGAGCATTGATCATTGCACCCACCAGAGAGCTTGTGGCTCAGATAAATGCAGAGGCAAGGATATTGTGCGGAACAACAGGTTTTCGCGTACTGCCGGTATTCGGAGGCATTGATTACAATAAGCAGCGCGAGGATCTGGCGCGAGGTGTTGATGTCCTGATCGGCACGCCGGGCCGCCTGATAGACTATCTCAAGCAAAGAGTATACAGCCTGAAGAAAACCGAGTTCCTGGTGATAGACGAGGCCGACCGGATGTTCGATATGGGCTTCATCTCTGACCTGAGGTTTCTGTTGAGGCGCATGTCACCGTATTCCGAGCGCCAATCGATGCTTTTCTCCGCGACCCTTTCCTTCAGAGTTATGGAGCTCTCGCACGAATTCATGAATATGCCCGAAAAGTTTGTGGTAACCCCTGAACAGATGACGGTGGAACTTGTCGAACAACAGATCTATCACGTTGGAAAAAGCGAGAAGTTCGGCCTGCTGCTCGGCTTGATCAGGAGAGAGCCTGAAGGCCGCTATCTTGTTTTCTGCAATATGAAGGTGACCGCCGAAAAGATAAAAAAGTTGCTTGATGCAAACGGAATCGCGAATGCTTCCATAACCGGAGATCTGCCACAGGAGCGCCGTCTCAAAGTGCTGGCCAATTTCAAGTGCGGCAAATTCCCAGTCCTTATCGCAACAGACGTAGCAAGCCGCGGGCTTCACATTGAAGGCGTAACGCATGTTATCAATTACGACTTGCCGCAGGACCCGGAGGACTATGTGCACCGTATCGGGCGAACTGGCCGGGCAGGAGCAGGAGGATTTGCCATTAGCCTGGCCTGCGAAGACTATGTTATGTCCCTGCCTGACATTGAGAAGTACATTAAACAGAAAATACCGGTAATGACACTTACGGATGAGATGATAGTAACCGACTACAAGAAAGCCGATGCATTATCTCGCAAACAGCTTACTGTCAAGAAGAATCATCATTCTTCAAATAGGGGCAATAAGCGAGGCCGCCGCGGAAAGCATGTCGGAACTTTTATCGCTGATAATAGCAGCCGTGCTGATTCAACGCCGGCAGCAACGAACATGGGCGGGAATCCAAGCAGGCGCAACAGGCGCAGAGCGAAGAAATCGATTCAGAACCCTGAAGGGACAGAAAATAAAAAGAGCGACGAGTGATTTTTTTATTCATCTCTGAATATACGCCGGGGGGGTGCATAATGCTGCAATCCAAGAATCCTGCAAAAACCGAAAACTGGAAGAAACTTACTGATCATTTCAAGCAGGTCAAAGGCCTGCACATGAAGGAGTTGTTCTCCAAAGACCCAGACAGATTTTCGAGATTCTCAACACGCTTTCAGGACATCCTCGTCGACTACTCCAAGAATCGGGTGACGGGTGAGACGATGCAGCTCCTCTTCGGACTCGCCGCCGAATGCAATCTTGCCGACGCAATCGAAAAGATGTTCAGCGGCGACAGGATCAATGAAACAGAAAAACGCGCTGTGCTGCATGTGGCGCTCAGGAACCGCGCCAATACGCCGATTTTAGTTGACGGCAAAGACGTAATGCCCGAAATCAATCACGTTCTCGGCAAGATGAAGGACTTTTCGGAGCGTCTTCATTCCGGCGACTGGACCGGTTACACATCGCAGAAGATAACGGATATCGTGAACATCGGCATAGGCGGCTCGGACCTCGGCCCGGTCATGGCAACCGAGTGCCTCAGACCGTATGCGAAAGAAGGGATGCGCGTCCATTTCGTATCAAACATAGACGGCACGCACATTTCCGAAACGCTAAAGGTGCTTCAGCCCGAAACAACGCTCTTCATGATTGCATCCAAGACCTTCACGACCCAAGAAACGATGACAAATGCATTCACTGCCAGGAAGTGGTTCCTCGAACATGTTGGGGATGAAAAGCATGTCGCGCGTCACTTTGTCGCAATCTCCACGAATATCGAAAAGGTGAAGGCCTTTGGCATCGATACCGAAAACATGTTCGAGTTCTGGGATTGGGTCGGAGGCCGGTATTCGATGTGGTCGGCCATAGGGCTATCGATTGCGTGCTACATAGGTTTCGACAATTTCAGCGATATGCTCCAGGGAGCTTCCGAAATGGACGCCCATTTCAGAACCGAACCCTTCGAGTGCAATATACCTGTGATACTCGCGCTCATCGGCATCTGGTATACAAACTTCTTCGGGGCGGAAACCGAGGTCATCCTGCCCTATGACCAGTACATGCACCGCTTCCCTGCGTATTTCCAGCAGGGCAACATGGAGAGCAACGGCAAGTCCGTGGACCGCTCCGGCCGGTCAGTCTCTTATCAGACCGGGCCGATTATCTGGGGTGAGCCGGGCACCAACGGACAGCACGCGTTCTATCAGCTCATCCACCAAGGAACTAGGATAGTACCGGCAGATTTTCTGGCCCCCGCGATAAGCCATAACCCGATCGGCGACCATCACGCGATACTTCTCTCGAACTTTTTTGCACAGACCGAGGCGCTGATGTGCGGCAAGGGGAAGGAAGAGGTGCTTGCGGATCTCTTCGAGGAAGGCAAGGGCAAGGAAGAGATCAAGCGCCTCTGGCCCTACCGCGCTTTCGAAGGAAACAGGCCGACCAACTCTATATTATTCAGGCAGCTTACGCCGTGCACTCTCGGCAGCCTCATTGCAATGTACGAGCACAAGATATTCACCCAGGGAGTGATTTGGAATATCTTCAGCTTCGACCAGTGGGGGGTCGAGCTCGGCAAGCAGCTGGCTAAAAACATTCTGCCTGAGCTGAAAAACGATCAGCCGGTGACATCTCACGATTCCTCTACAAACGGCCTGATCAATGCATATAAAGAGTTGACGAAGTCATAGGGTGATAGGCAGCGTTGTTAGCAGGTTAACCGATAAGCACCTTATGACTGAATTTGCTCGATTAGCGGGAGGATCATTATGAAGTTTTTGAGGCTCTTTGCAATCCTAATTATACCTGTGGTTCTATGGTGTGGTCCTCTGCATGCACGACAACTTGGTGACGTTGATGATGGTCGTTGGGTATAGATAGCAGGCTCGTCAAACGGCGCTGAACTGTTCGTGGACGGACAATCCATAGCTTATGAGAAACGGTTTGAGGCTTGGGCATGTTGGGTTAGAATTCTTGATCCAAAGCGGCACGAAGAGACCATCGCTAAGTACTTGTTCAGAAACCATGGTCAAGAAATGGCAATCATTGCCGCAATAGTCTACGACACAATGAGTAAGAATCCTAAGAAGTCATCGGACTCCATCAGTTCGCCTGTGTGGAGAGCTGTCATTCCGGATTCTTTTGCAGACAATGTATGGGAAGCTATCAAACTGAAAACATCGAAAAAGTAGTGGGAGAGCTTTTGTGTTATCTGTTGAAGGGTATGGGTAGAGATGTCTAAGAATAATCGGATACTTTCGGAAGCTCGACGGATCGCCGATTCCGTGGCAGCGTCGTTGCCGCACACTATTCAGATTGCTGCTTTGTCTTTGAATTCCAAATTACCCTTTAAAGCTCTCTCAATTCGGGAGCTATTAATTCATCGTGTTTCGGCGCTCGCGAAGCCAGCTGTTGATCTTTTTGAACAAGAACAGTTCATACCAGCGATTGTTCTTACTCGCTCTGTTGCTGAAACGGTTGCATTTCTTTTTTGCTTGCATGAGCGTATTGAGCGTTTTCTGAACGACAAAGACGTTAAGGCCCTTGATGATTTCCTCATGAGCTGCCTGTTAAGTTCGCGAACACAGCCTGACCTGCACAAAGCGATTAATGTGCTTACATTGATTGATCGCGTCGACAAGGGACATCCTGGGTTTCGTTCTGTTTATGACATACTTTCAGAATACGCCCATCCTAATTGGTCTGGACGCTCGGAGCATTCGGCAAAATCGACAAAAAACAATTTAAACTGAAACTTGGTCACAAACTCAAGACGGAAACCTTAAAAACAGGCGTTAATGCGCTGACGGGTTCTTTGTTGATCTTTCACCATTATTATAACGCGTTGGCCAACGTTATTCGGCGGCTAAATGACTATTTCGAAGATAGCAATGCCTAAAAGAACACATAACAATGGCTGTCCCGGACGTGGCAATAAAGCGCGCCATGCCGTCGCGCATTTTTAACATTTGGTCATTCAAGATCAAACCGATTATTGGTAGTTGCTCATAGTGAGCGGAGCGGAAAAATCAGAATAATAAGGGCACGGCGTGCAACCAGACAAGAGAGGAAAATATATGAAGACGGTTAAAAAAAGTGAAATGAGAGAGACCTACAAACGAGAAGATTTAGGTAAGGGGACGAGAGGCAAATACCTTATGGCATATAAGAAAGGAATAAATATCATTCTTCTTAGCCCTGATGTTGCGGCTGCGTTTCCAGATGATGTATCGGTCAATGAGGCCCTGCGTAGTCTACTGAAAATTGCACGACAAACAACCTGTCTGGCGAAGCGCTCTACTGGTTCGGCGTAATAGCTGCGCGCGATTTTCGGCACGTTATCTATTGCTCATCCGCCATGCGCCAACGCGTAGCTCCTTCGACGTATCCCTTGATTCTTCGCCCAGCGGCGCAATCTCCCACGTCCATGATTCATCAGGTTCGGGCAGCATAAGTTCACCCACCGTGCTGCCTTCCTCCACAACCCTTCGATCCCGGTCCCTTCTCGCAAAGGCATAATCCGCAACCAGACATACGTCGCATGGCAGCTCTTTCAGCGCCCTGTAATGGGCCGCACGGATCTGGTCGCACCATTTGTTTACGCCCGCTTCATCCAAGCCCGACATTTTTTTCGATGCATATTCGAGAGGAATCTCTGCAAGCTGCGACAGGATATTCACTGAGACCACAAGTCCTGTGTCCTGATCGACGTCCGGCAGGAACGGCTTGCTGACAGGAAACTCAGTCACTCTGCTAAGGACATTACTGAAGAGCGCTTCAGCCAGGCCGGTGACGTCGCATTGCACGAGCCGCACGTTTGGATATCGTCCGGCGCGCCGTCTCACTTCCGGCAGATGGACGATATCCGCAAGCACCACTTCTCCGAAAATTTCCGACAGCCTGTCGAGCGGCACATCAAGCAGAATGCCCGAACCGATTACAACAACCCTTCGCCTGTTCCGGCATTTTTCCGCAGTCCTGCCGATAAACTGCTGCGTGTTTTCGAGATGGCGCTGCCAGCTTTCACGGCGTCTCCGGTATCTGCCCCTGAGAGCTATGGCCTGATAAAGATATCCCATGCTGCGCACATAGTTCGGGCATGGCGTCATCAGATAGGTGAGCAGTTCGCTGATCATATAGGTTAATTATAGCCGACATTGTCTGCCGCGGCCCGCGACACGGTTACAACCTGACTATCTGCTGATGACAAAAGACGGCCCGAATAAGGTAAAATGACTGTCACTGGTATGACCCTTTTGCCCCGCTGACGGCAGCGCTTTCGGCATAATCAACAAATCACGGAGGTTTTCAATATATGAGCAACGAGCCTAACAAGATTATCTACTCCATGGTGGGAGTAGGCAAATATTACGACAAGAAGCCGATTCTGAAGGACATATATCTTTCATACTTCTACGGCGCAAAGATCGG
>DATHDG010000013.1:0-90222 GCA_035319125.1 Dissulfurispiraceae bacterium
TGCCATCTTCCCACTTGGCAGGTTCATCTTCCTGAGCTTTCTGAATATTTCGTACGCAACTGTGCGCGCTGACTTCACGAAGCCTTTGCCCTCGCAGTATGGGCACTGCTCGCATAGTACCCTGCCGAGGCTTTCCCTGACGCGTTTCCTGGTCATCTGGATTATGCCAAGCTCAGATATATTGTAAATGGTGCTCTTGGCGCGGTCCTTTTTCATAGCTTCGACAAGGGCATTGAAAACCTTTTCCCTGTTTTCCGGCTTTTCCATGTCGATGAAATCCATGATTATTATGCCACCCAGATTTCTCAGCCTTATCTGATAGGCTGTCTCTTTCACGGCTTCAAGGTTGGTCTTAAGTATTGTGTCTTCCAGACTCTCTTTTCCTACGAACTTGCCGGTATTTACGTCTATAACTGTCATGGCTTCAGTCTGGTCGATTATTATATATCCTCCTGATTTGAGCCAAACTTTGCGCTCAAGAGCCCGAGATACGTCAAGCTCTATAGCAAAGGCGTCAAATATCGGTTCTCTCCCCTCATACAACTCGATACGTTCAAGCAATCTCGGGAAGTAGCTCTTCACAAACTCGCAAAGGCTCTCGAACTCATCCGGCGAATCTATAACAAGCCTCGAAACCTCATGGCTCATGAAGTCCCTGATGCTTCTGAATACGAGATCGAGGTCGCTGTATAGGAGCACCGGCGCCGACACCTTGTCTTTCTTCTTCTGTATGTTCTCCCATACAAGAAGGAGAAACTCCAGGTCGCGCTTGATCTCGTCAGCCGAGGCGTCCTCGCTGGCAGTTCTCATGATTATGCCGAAGCCCTTCGGCTTTATTTCGTTTGCTATCGCCTTGAGCTGCTCCCTTGTCTCTTCCTTTTCAATCCTCCGTGATATGCCGATATGCTCCACATTAGGCATAAGCACACAATATCTTCCCGGAAGCGTTACATAGGATGTAACTCGTGCGCCTTTGGTGCCCATCGGGTCCTTTGCCACTTGAACAAGAATTTCCTGGCCTTCCTGAATTAGTTCTTCTATAGGCAACGGTTTCGAGGTTTCGGTCGGAGTAGGCGGGTCATCCCGTTCTTCGTCATCTTCTGAATTGTTTTCCATAAAGGGCGCATAAAAATCGTCAATGTTGGGCATTATATCCGAAACATAGAGGAAGGCTGCCTTTTCGAGCCCGATATCAACAAATGAAGACTGCATTCCAGGCAGTATTTTTAATACCTTGCCTTTATAGACATTGCCCACAAGGCTGGTATCTTTCTTGCGTTCAATATATAATTCGACGACCTGTCCGCCTTCCAGCAGAGCGACCCTGCTCTCTTCCCTGGTAACATTAATTATGAGTTCACTTGTCACAGTGGCTCCTTCCACTCATCGATGCCGACTTCTCGTCCGAACATGCGCATCCGAACAATTGAGAGCTCTTCCTTTTTCATGCCGAAGAGTACCTCGGATATTTCACTAAGCCTTATCTTCACATCATCCTGATCTCTCAGAACCAATTTAAATGCCCAAACCAGATCATGCCCGAATATACGACGGAAATGCCCATTTACAATTTCTAATTTCTTGACAGATTCTACGCAAGGCCGAATGTCCACTTCCTTGCTTTCGCGCTGGACAAGCAGGTTCCCAAAGGCTCCGGGTAGATTGGGAGCGGCAGTGTCGACTCCAACGGCAACTTCTTTCCGGACGCCAATGACATATTCGTATCTTGTTACAAATCCAGTTAACGAAGGCCTGTTATCTTCAATAATCGACATCCTGGCGATCTTCAGGCCTTCAGGTAAAGTTCCATTCAATTTTACACCATATAATTCTACATCAAACGGGGTGAAGACCTCCATGTCGAAATACTCCTTGAGCCCAGCTACCCCGACATTTAGTGGCGGGCCAAAGGATAGGCTTGGTTTGGGGTGAAATCCCTTGGAGTAGTCGAACGGGATATTGGCCCTTCGCAAGGCTCTTGTGATTGCAGTCAAAAGTTCCAGGTGGGACAGATAGCGAAGGCTGCCTGTTTTGGAGAACTCAACTCTCACGCGGACCTTTGGCTTGATATTGCAGCCAACAGGCTGATTAGCTGACCCATTTTGCCTCGACTCAGTATGACGCACTTCTGCAGTTGTGCCGGCCTCTTTGCATTTCAAACCGCAGGCTGTGCAGGCTTTTCTGCAGTCTGCTGTGGTTTTGCCCTCTATTGCTTTTCTGTATTCGTTGTAGAGGAAGGGTTTCTCGACACCGACGTCTATTTGGTCCCAAGGCAAGGGATCGTCTTCTGCGAATATTTTCTCAGCATACGCGGCGCCATTAATCCCGACAGCTTCCATTGCCTGCATCCATTTGGAGAAATCGAAGAATTCGGTCCATCCGTCGAGCCTGCAACCCAGTCTCCAGGCTGTTTCGATCAAATCGGCAAGTTTTTCATCACCTCTCGCAAACACAGCCTCCAAGAAACTCATCTCTTCATTGTGTCCTTTATATTTGAACTTTTTTGCATTTATTGAATGTCTCAAAAAAGCTAATTTCTGTCGCATGTCTTCCAGGCTTATCTGTCCGTACCATTGAAATGGCGTGTGTGGCTTTGGAATAAAAGGGGATACTGTAATGTTGATATTGACGAATTTCCCGCTCTTTCCCTTGGCAATCCTTAAGGCCTTCATCGCCATTTCATTGATTGCCTCAAGATCTTCATTGTGCTCTGTTGGCAAGCCGATCATGAAGTACAATTTAAGGGTAAGCCATCCTGCATCAAAAAGAGCGTGCAATGCGCGTTCATAGTCATTATCAGTAAAGTCCTTGTTTATTACGCTCCGCAGACGTTCTGTTGCAGCCTCCGGCGCCATAGTAAATCCGGTTTTTCTTACTGATTTGATTTCGTTCAGAACTGCCTTGTCTACAGATGCAACCCTCAGAGATGGAAGCGCTACAGCAATGCGGGAGGAGCGATATTTACTATTGAAAGCAGTTATTAAGGGAAGCAGACAACTATAATCCCCGGCGCTAAGCGATGCAAAAGAAACTTCATCATATCCGGTGTTGTTTAATGCCCTTTCTGCGATTTCCAGAACTCTTTCCGGGCTTCTTTCTCTCAGGGGCCTGTAAATTACGCCGGCCTGGCAGAACCTGCAGCCCATTGTACAGCCTCTGGCGACTTCAATGCTGATGCGATCATGGACTATCTGGGTGTACGGCACTATTTGATGTTCCGGAAATGAAGCTGCATCGAGATCCTTTATGAAGCGGCGTTTGACGCGCATGGATTTTTTATGAAGAACAGGCACGTAAAAACCTTCAATGAGCGATATTTTTTGCAGGAGTTCTTCTCTGGATCCCCCGCCTGCTTTCCAGAGGTTCACCACTTCGGAAAGTTCAACTATTGCTTCTTCACCGTCTCCGATTAGAAAAGCATCTATAAATGGCGACATTGGAGCAGGATTTACAGTCGAGGGCCCGCCGGCAACTATTAAAGGCAAAGGTTTTGCAAATGTCATCCTTTCGGCAGTCCTCAGTGGAATTGATGCCAGATCGAGCATGTCGAGAACAGTTGTGTAGGAGAGTTCGTATTGAAGGCTGAATCCTACAATATCGAACTCAGCCAATGGAGTGCCGGATTCCAGCGAGGCCAAGTGAACTTTTTCTTTCTTCAGATATTGATGCATGTCAGTCCATGGTGCAAATACACGCTCGGCTGCTGCAAATGGCAGACCATTGATAATGTCATAAAGCATGCGCAGTCCAAGGTGCGACATGCCGACCTCGTAGGTGTCAGGAAAAGCAAGGGCAAAGCGAACAGATAATGGCCCGTCTTTCTTTATCACGTTGAATTCGTTGTCAATATAGCGGCTTGGTTTTTGAAAATTCGCAAAGTTCATCCTCATAAAATAACATCCGGAAAAGACTTAGGGCAAGGAAAGGTGGTACTATATATGCATGAACTCTGCCGGCGCTATATGTAATTTCAAGTGCGTATCAGAGTGCGCTGCCAAGTGTTGCGGCGGTGCTACCATGATAACAATAGACGAAATCGTGCGACTGTACGATGCCTTTCCTATAACAATCGGTTTTAGAAAATACGCTCCGCTGGATGAAGGGCACGAAGCATTCCTTGAAGCAATAGGCACCAGGCTCGGTAAGTTCTATATTGTCGGAGACTTCATAGCTGGAAATTGGCGAAAAAACAGATGTTCACGGCTGGGCTCTGATAATCTCTGTACTCTGCAAAAAGAAGGTCGAAAACCTTACCAATGCACAATAATGCCTTTTTGTGCAATTTATCCTGAAGAAAAGCAGAATATCGTTTTTTTATCTCAGCATGAATCAGCGTTCAGAAAATGCAGCGGATATGCTCCCGGCAGTGAAACTGAAAATGTTATATGGAAAGATGGGCGGTTTGTATCTGCGCAATATTCCGAAGCCTTTAGCCGCTTCAGGAGAGGCATGCTTAAACAGAGCGGTTTTATGAATAACTTGCTGGGTGAACTCAGAAAACAGACTGTCTTTTCAAGGTTTCTTCTTGGGGATGGCATACTTGAAACGGCAATCCCTACGCATATGATCGTTCAGTTGTTGAATCTTGCCGGGCTTGAAAAGAATCTGCAAGACGACTTCGCACGCAGACAAAGGGCCTTTTGTCTTGAGGAGTTGAGATATTCTGACCAACGCATAGCAGTCTTTGAGGACAGCATTATCGCCTTTAAGGGTCTCCAAAATGAATCATCATAGTTGAAGACAGTTACGCCTGTTGGTCATTTTGATAGACTAAAAAGTGATATAATTGGTCTGATGGCAGCGTTAAATACAGCGGGCATAATAATTATCGGGGATGAGATATTGACCGGCAAGGTCCATGATTCAAACTCCTATTTCCTCGCTGGACAGCTGTGGTCCAACGGCATAAATGTATGCCGTATCTCTGTGATACCGGATAACATCGATGATATTGCTCATGAGGTTGCCTTGTTTTCTGAGCTGTACGATCATGTTTTTACGTCCGGCGGGATTGGGCCAACTCATGACGATGTGACCATAGATGGGATATCCAAGGCTTTCGGTGTGCGAACTGTGATAAGCGGTTTGCTGAAGGGCATTCTGGAAAAGCGCTATACAACTCTTACAGCCGAACAGATTAAAATGGCTGCAATCCCTGAAGGGGCCGAACTTATCTCAGATGGTAACCTGAGATTTCCGCTGATCAAGTTCCGGAATGTCTATGTTTTCCCGGGAATACCGCAGTTGCTTGTGACCAAGTATCATGCCGTCGAGCACCGCTTTAACGGTCCAAAGAAATTTTTGACTAGAATTTATTATAAAGAATCGGAATCTGCACTTGCAGTAAGTCTGAATGAAGTTGTTGCAGCTGTTAAGGAAGTCAAGATCGGCTCTTATCCAGTTCTTGACAATCAGAACTATTCTGTAATGGTTACTTTGGAATCAACAGATAATCAAGTGCTGGAAGCAGCAGTGGCGCTGTTGATTGAAAAAGCACCTGGGAATAAAGTCGAGAAGGTTGTCAGGTAACCCTGGCTGCGAAGAAATCTCTTATTAGCTGTCTATCATTTGGGAGTTAAGTAATGAGCGAACTGGACAAAAGGCTTGAAGAGGCAACGCGTCAACGGCAGGCAGTTCTGGATAAAGACAAAAGTCATAAAGATTCTGATAACAAATTTTTGAAAGCCATGAAACCGCTGCACGAGTATTCTTCTATTGCGGTGGTTTTGCTGGTGGCTCTTGCGGCAGTGGTGGGAATGCAATATGTCAAGCCTCAGGCGCCACAAACATTGATAACCGCAACCCTCCCTCATAATGAAGACCAAAGGACTTTGCAGGTGCCCTCTGATAATAAATCTGTAGGGAAAGAAGCCGGCAAAATTGAAAGTAAAGCAAAGATTGATTCCAGAGTTGATGTCATTGCTAAGCTTTCAGGTGCAGAACATACGGTCCGCATGACTGAGGATGTAAACGCATTTATATCACGAATGGAAACGGCCTTCGAAAAGGGGGATCTGGCAGCTTACCTTTCCTGTTATTCGCAGTTGGCGGTGGAGAATGGCATGGATTATCAGGGCATCCGAGATTATTATAAGGCCTTTTTTAAGAAAGGCCGGATCCGAATGGCTATGGGGAATATGATAATAAGTAAAGAGAGGACAGCAGTCGCAGTGAGCGGACTGTACACTCTAAAGACTGGACCTGATGGAGCGACTGCTAAAGTCGTAAGAGGGACTTATAGTATGCTCCTGGTTAAACTGAACGGAACGCTTAAGATACGAGATTACAAGCATGCCGACAGTAAGCAGCATACTGAATAATATTTTTTCAATGCTGCCTTCTTTAAGCGTTATGCCGGATAACTAGTGTTCGTATAAGAACCATATAGACTTAACTGGTTACGATTTTTCATGGTGTGAGATGCTGTGCCGTCTTTTTAAATGCCGGCTTTGAGGTCATTTTCTCCGGGATGGATAACCAGAAATTCTTGCATTCGTGTCTGAGTGGTAGAATTAATGCAGCATTCTTATGATTGCATTTGGCCAGTTGCGGCGAAAAAAAAGCTAACTTTTTGGTAATATCTGATGCCAGGTTTATTACGGCATCAGGGTGTTCGCTTTCACATGGGACTAAAGTCAGGGATCGGTATATTAAGGAGATCGAGGAGGGCAAATGAATAAAAAAATTCTTGTCACGGGTGCCGCCGGATTTATCGGAACCAGTCTGAGCGCCAGGCTGCTGGACCGTGGCGATGAGGTTTCCGGGCTCGATAACATCAATGACTATTATGATATCAAGCTGAAACTTGCGAGGCTGAAAAGACTTGAAGGTCGAAAAGGCTTCCGCTTTGTCAAGTTGGATTTGCAGGACAGAGTTGGTATTGCGAAGCTTTTCGCTGAAAGCGGCTTTGATGTGGTAGTCAATCTTGCTGCCCAGGCCGGTGTCAGGTATTCCCTGAAGAATCCATATTCTTACATAGACAGCAATATAGTAGGATTTCTGAATGTGCTTGAAGGCTGTAGACATAATAATGTAGGCCATCTGGTTTTTGCATCATCCAGTTCAGTATATGGCGCCAATACTAAAATGCCTTTTTCAGTTCACGACAATGTTGACCACCCTGTATCCCTATATGCAGCCACCAAGAAAGCAAATGAGCTCATGGCACATACATATGCGAGCCTTTACAAAATACCGGCCACAGGCCTTCGCTTTTTTACAGTATACGGCCCATGGGGAAGACCTGATATGGCGCTCTTTCTGTTTACTAAGGCAATAGTCGAAAAGAAGCCTATTGATGTCTTCAACTATGGTAAGATGCGCAGGGATTTCACTTATATAGACGATATTGTTGAAGGGGTGATCAGAGTCATCGACCTTGTGCCTGCTCCAAATCTGAGATGGAGTGGCGACTGCCCGGATTCGGCTACCAGTTATGCGCCTTACAGGTTATACAATATCGGGAATAACAATCCGGTCGAACTGCTTAAGTTTATAGAAGTCCTCGAATCGGCAATCGGCATGAAGGCTGAAAAGAATATGATGCCCATCCAGGCTGGGGACGTGCCTGCGACTTATGCTGATGTCGACGATCTGATGAAAGATACTGGATTCAAACCGGCCACTTCAATCGAAGATGGAATCGGCAAGTTCGTTGAGTGGTACAAGGAATACTATAGCATTAAGTAAGACGCAGTTACTTTACGCGTCCGAGCATTTCTATGAAGGTTTTCAGGAGATCGCTGTCGTAATCGGCTTTTTCATGCATAAGCGTAGAGATGGCGTAAAATGGTGTAAACGCCGGCTTATAAGGCCTGTTTGTTATCAATGCGTCGTAGCTGTCGACAATAGACGCTATCCTGCCGGGCAGAGATATTTCCGTACCGGACAGGCCACGGGGATAACCATTTCCGGAGAGTTTTTCATGGTGCTCTTTAAGAGCGGCGATTGATTCATAAGAGATGCCATGATGGCTCTGCAAGAGTTTCTCCCCTTCCTGTACATGCTTTTTTATGATTTCAAATTCTGATTCGCTGATCACTTCACGTTTATTGATCAGATCGCTATTGACAGCACTTTTGCCTATATCGTGAAGCAGTGTGCCTATGCCCAGGCGTTCTACCATTTCTCTGCTCATTCCGGCATTGATGCCCATGCCTATCGACATTACTGCCACATTTACCGAATGAGTATAAGTGTAATAATCAAAGTGACGAATATCTATCAAATGGTAGAGGATGTCTCTGTTTCCAAAGACTGAATCAATTATAGCATTGACTTCTTCGCTTGAGGCCTTAATAACCTCTGCGCTATGAGGATTCAAGAGAGCGTTCTGGACGGTCAGTTTCGAGTTTTCTTTAAGCAGAGTTGCAACTATCTTTGCATTTATCCGGTCTGATACAGTCTTTAATTCAGTTGTGTGAAGCTTGAGATATTCTTTATAAAGAGGAATGTCTGTGTTATCTATCAGGATATCGCCCTTAATAGCCAGCAGTATGCTGCTTAGTCTGACAGGATATTTTTCAGATGCTTCGACATGAAGCCGGATATCTCCGTTATCGCGCGTATATAGATCGAAAGGAATTTCTGATGATGGTACAAGTGCATCCCGGTCTATCTGGAAAAAATCGTCCTGGTTAAAGGTTGATGCTTTCAGCTGTTGATAGGCCGGCGGTATTGTCTCTTTCTTTGCAGGAGACTGAGTACTGTTAGCGTCAGCAATGTATTCCTCAAACCTCTTCTTGTCGGCTGATCGTATATAAATGCCTCTGATGTCTTTCGTCATTATGATGTCGCGAGCTTTTCCGGTGTAAACAGTTCCTCTGAGAAACAGAGAAGTGATCTGTCCCCCGTGACGAAAATATATGTCTACCGGAAGGCGCGTGCCAGGAACGAGCATGCGCGCATCAACAGCGCGGTATAGGCGGGCATCGTTTTCATCAAGATCAGATGTCATATAAAAGCACGCTAAACATGTATCTTAATGTCGCAATGTAACTTATAGATGTTAATGGATAAAGATAGCTTTCCGCAAGTCAGTAAACCCTCAAGCTTTCATGATCCGTTATCCATATCTTGGCCTGTTCTGAGTGCAAACGCAAAGCTTCCCACTATGGATTCTTTATGATATCAAGGCCAAAGGACACATCTGCGCGTTGTTTCACATGATACTTTCAACGCAGTATTTGCAATGGCTTTTGGAGCCATACGTTGATTTTGTACCACATATTTGTATGCAAATAATGATGATTGGGGTTACATAAGGTTTCCTACATTTGCGTCAAGTATCTTTACAATTTTGTTGCAATTTCATTAGACTAACAAGCACTATGTCAAGACATGCAGGGAAGACTGTAGAAATCACCGCGTTATATGAAATCAGCAAGCTGCTGGGCTCTTCATTAAATCTGAAGGCGAATTTCAGGGGTGTTATGGGAGTACTCTCCGAATACCTTGACATGAACCGTGGGACGGTGGCGCTGCGCAGTGGTTCAGAGGTGTCTATACTGGCTGCATACGGCATGAATGAAGAAGAGATCAAGAGAGGACGTTACCGAATAGGGGAAGGAATCATAGGTCAGGTAGCTAAACATGGCTCTCCTATTGTCATCCCTAATATAGGTGAGGAGCCTCTCTTTTTGAACCGCACCAGATCGCGTGAACTCATAAAGAAAGAAAACATAGCCTTTCTCTGTGTTCCCATAAAGTTCAAGAATGAAATATTGGGAGTTCTCAGCGTGGACAGGCTTTTTGTCAAAGGAATAACTTTTGAGGAAGACCTTAGACTGCTTAAGATCATAGCCTCGTTGCTGGCTCAATCCATAAAGCTGTATGAAGAGGTCGAAAAGGAGAGGGCGGCCTTCCAGGCCGAAAAGGAGAATCTGAGACTCCAGCTCAAGGGCAAGTACAAAGTTGAAAATATCATCGGGCAATCGGACCGCATGCAGGAGGTGTTTGAATCCATTCACCGTGTAGCTCCTTCGCGGGCCAATGTTCTTTTGCTTGGTGAAAGCGGGACGGGAAAGGAGCTGGTTGCCAAAGCCATACATTATATGAGTCCGCGCTCCAAGGCACCTTTCATCAAATTCAACTGTGCTTCCATCCCGGAGGGGCTTCTGGAATCTGAACTTTTTGGACATGAAAAAGGCGCGTTTACAGGTGCAGCTGCCATGCGGAAGGGGCGTTTTGAGCTGGCCGATGGAGGCACCATATTTCTTGATGAAATAGGCGATCTGCCTTTGGCATTACAGCCGAAGATATTAAGAGTGCTGCAGGAGAAGGAATTCGAAAGGGTCGGGGGAGAAAAAACGATAAAGGTAGATGTCCGATTGATAGCAGCAACGAGCCGGGATCTTGAAGTGCTGGTGCGCGACGGCAAATTCAGAGAGGACCTATTTTACAGATTGAATGTTGTGCCGATAGCCATGCCACCTCTGAGGGATCGGAAACAGGACATACCACTGCTGGTTGATCACTTCCTTCGTCGTTTCAATGATGAAAACGGCAAAGCTGTAACTCTGGCTCCCAATGTTCTTGACATTTTGATCAATTATGATTTTCCAGGCAATGTCAGAGAACTTGAGAACACTGTAGAACGGCTCGTAGTAATGGCTAGAGGCAATATTATTACGGATGCCGATCTGCCGATAGCAATCAAGAATCAGACGATGAAGGCGCGATATGGTGTACATATGAAGGACGCGCTTCCTTCAGCCATTGAGGATATCGAGAAGACCAAGATTCTGGACGCCCTGAAAAAGACCGGCTGGGTGCAGGCCAGGGCTGCGCGTCTTCTGGGTCTGTCGTGCCGCCAGATCGGCTACAAGATTAAGAAATACAATATACAATCCATGCAGAATCATCTGCAGTGAGCAAGATAATTGCGATAACCAATCAGAAGGGTGGAGTAGGCAAGACAACCACCGCTCTGAACCTCTCAGCCTTCCTCGCACTTGAAAAAGAAAAAGTATTGGTAATAGATTCTGACCCCCAGGGCAACCTGACGAGTGGAATGGGCGTAAAGAAGGAACAGATGAAGTACGGCCTTTACGATATTTATGCTGCAGGGGTTCCTGTGAACGACGCGATAATAGCAACCGGTATTGACGGGCTGTATGTTATAACTGCAACGATGGACCTGTTCGGGGCGGAACTCGACCTGCTGGAGAAAAATGAGCGTGAGACCGCGCTTAGGCGTATCATCGAGCCACTTAAGAAAGATTTCAGGTATATATTAATCGATTGCCCGCCCTCTTTTGGCTTGTTGACTTTAAATGCTCTGGTGGCCTCAAATTCGGTGCTAATCCCTGTGCAATGTGAATATTTTGCGCTTGAAGGTTTGAGCCTTTTAATTAAGCTTCTTTGGCGCATCCGCGGAAGCTTCAATGAGGCGCTCGACCTGGAAGGAATATTGTTGACGATGTTCAATCGCCATATTTCTCTGTCGAAACAAATCGCCGACGAAGTGAGGAAAGTTTTCAAAACAAAAGTTTACGATACAGTGATACCGCGCAATATCATTTTGGCTGAGGCCCCGGGGCATGGTAAGCCGGTGGCTATTTATTCGCCAAACTCACCTGGAGCAAAGGCTTATGCTGACCTGGCGAAAGAGGTTATGAATGATAACACTTTGCTGATATAACCCGTAGCCTGCCCGAGAAGTTTGATTCTGAGTTAATCGGTATGAGAGCTGAGCGTTTAATTTAAGTTTGGCGGGTAGATTCAGTAAAGAGCAGAACAAACTTTTCGAATATCTCCTCGTTGAAATGTCTCAGCATTTTCTCTTTCATCAACTTCAAGGCTTCAAAGGACGATAACCTTGCTTTGTATGAGCGCTCTGCGGTCAGCGCATCATAAACATCTGCAATGCAGCAAACCCGGCCATAAATGTGTATCTGATTTTCTTTCAGGCCTCTTGGATATCCGCTGCCATCTTCACGCTCATGATGCTGCATCGCGATAATCCCACACTCTTCTGACAACTGGTTTGTTTCTTTTAGGATCTTGTAGCTGAAATTGGGGTGCTTTTTCATTTCTTCCATTTCGGCGTCGGTCAATCTGCCGGGTTTATTGATTATCGCGGGGTCTATACGAATTTTGCCGAGGTCATGCAGAAAAAAAGCTGCACCAAGCTCATGCATGTCATGAGCGTCTGAGCGCCTGAAAAGCTCTTTCGCTAACATAATGCCAAAAATGCCGACGTTGACCGAGTGTGTGTAAGTATAATAATCATGCGATGTTATCCTGAGAAGATAATGAGATGTGTCATCTTGTGAAAATACCATATCTACGATTTCTGAAATTCCAAGTTTCGCTTCTCTAATATTTTCAGCTTTCGGGTCTTCAAGCAATTTGCCCATGAGTTCTACAGAGGATTCATACACGACAGAAGCTCTTTTTTGCGGCTCAAGGTTCTTATCGTGGATGGCCTCCAGCAATGCGGCCGGCACGACATTGCCGGGCTGCCATGTTTCCGCTGCTACATCCCCGTTGTTGACAGAATCTGATTCAGGCTTTGCCTCTGTATCTCCTTTATCCGTATCAATCTGCACCTCAACAAAGCCGCTCCTGATTATCTTGAGAATCTGGTCTTCAGACTTGAGCTTGAAGTTGCCGGTTCTGAAAGGATGGTCGAACCATGACGCAGGTATTATTACATGCATACCAACGCGGAGCTTTTTGGCTTTGATTTTTACGATCATTCTATTTCATTTAATGCTTCTGACAATTATAAAAGCAATTCACATAAAGGATGATTTGTCCAATCATATACTGCACAAGATAAGACTGCGACAGGCGCTTCCGGATATCAATTGGCTAGCTTGCTCTCTTCTTTCTGTTGTTCATGGCTTTTCCTCTGCGCTATGAATGAGTCAAGCCTGAGACTATCCGCGAGGGCAGCAACAGATGGAAGATATACCCCGGTCTTGCTGCCGATAAACCTTATGTAGTCTCCACCTTTGAATATAGATGACACGCAAAAAAGGATAGCGGCAAGTATAAAAAGCTTAAATAGTCCCTTCAAAATGTACTCCTTTCTGCAGCATAAATTCTAAAAAAATTATAACATCTCTACAGAGAAAAGTGCTTCCGTCTTTATTCCACGTTAAGATAGCATTTGCCTTCCGGAGCATAACCTATGTTTTCAGTGGGACTGTGTCCATATCAGTGAACTACCCTCCGACGCATCTTAATATGCAGAATTCGTTACACGTCTTCGATTTTAATCATAAAAATTGCTCAAAAGTGAAGGCAAACTGTGCTTTGTCCCTTTGCTACTAGATGCATGGCGAAAAGGCAGCATATTTAATAGTTTTAAGTGAACAAGACTGCGGCGACTATTACCATTGGAGGGCAATAGCCGCCGCACAATAGCGCAGCATGGCTCCTAATATCAACTATATCACCCGCAGTTTGCCGTTTAAGTGACGAAAGCCACAAAATCAGCGATTATATGGCCCCGGCATATAAATACATTATTGTCTTAATACTACAAAATAGTAAAATAAAGAACAAATAAGTTCAAATATTGCGATGTAAAAATAATGAGAAATGTTGATATGACGGGCTTGCGGTCTTTGGCACGGCTATTGCTAATGAGAGAGAAAGGCATATTTTCCACAGGAGGAGATACATGAGACAGATAGCTATTTATGGAAAGGGCGGCATAGGCAAATCGACTACGACACAGAACCTGGTTGCAGGTCTGGCCGAGGCAGGGCACAAGTGCATGATAGTCGGCTGCGATCCCAAGGCGGATTCGACACGCCTGATTCTTAACAGGAAGGCCCAGAACACGGTCATGGACCTTGCGCGTGAGCGCGGTACGGTAGAGGACCTGCAGATAGAAGAAGTGCTGCTTACCGGGTACAAGGGCATAAGCTGCGCCGAGTCGGGAGGTCCGGAGCCCGGCGTTGGATGCGCGGGCCGCGGTGTTATTACGGCCATCAATTTCCTGGAAGAAAACGGCGCATATGAGGCGGATACCGACTTTGTCTTTTATGACGTGCTCGGTGACGTTGTTTGCGGTGGATTTGCGATGCCGATCAGAGAGGGCAAGGCCAAGGAGATTTACATTGTCACCTCCGGTGAGATGATGGCGATGTACGCGGCCAACAATATCTCACGCGGGATTCTCAAGTATGCGCAGAGCGGCGGCGTGAGGCTCGGTGGCCTTATCTGCAACAGCAGAAAGACCGACAAGGAGTTTGAACTCATCTCCGAACTCGCAAGCAAGCTCGGTACTCAAATGATCCACTTCGTGCCCAGAGATAACGAGGTGCAGCGCGCAGAACTTAGGAGAAAAACCGTAATCGAATATTCTCCGCATCACGCGCAGGCCGAGGAATACAGGATACTCGCAAAGAAGATTGCCGACAATACAAACTTCGTAATCCCGACGCCGATAAGCATGGACGAATTGGAGAAACTTCTAATGGACTTCGGCATTATGGAGAGCGAAGAGGCTGTGGCGTAGCAATTCAGCACGACCGGAACGCAAATAGCTGAGCGGATTTTACTGATTAGGCAGAGTTTGCAGAAGTGCGCGCAGATCTGAACGATATTACTGCGTCTCCATTCCAGCGAATGTTGGCGTACAGATAACACCACAGAACAGGGAGGAAATAAATGAGCAGGGCAATTGAAGATACCAAGAAAATGATAGACGAAGTGCTTGAAGTATACCCGGAAAAAACCAAGAAAGTCCGTGCAAGGCACATAGCGCCGAATGATCCGTCAGGGCAGTGCGCTTCATGCCAGGTGAAATCGAATGTAAAATCTCGTCCCGGTGTAATGACAGTCCGCGGCTGCGCATATGCGGGTGCAAAGGGTGTTGTCTGGGGTCCGGTTAAAGATCAGATCACAATCAGCCACGGCCCGATCGGCTGCGGGCAATACAGCTGGTGGGCGCGGCGCAACTATTACAATGGGCAGACAGGCATCGATACCTTCGGCACAATGCACATAACTACTGACTTCCAGGAGAAGGACATCGTATACGGCGGCGACAAACATCTCGACGCCGCGCTCGTGGAGTTGAAGGAAATGTTCCCGCTTGCCAAGGGAATAGGCATTCTTTCGGAATGTCCGGTCGGTCTTATCGGCGACGATATCGAGGCGGTTGCCAAGAAGAAGGTGAAGGAATTCAACATGCCGATAGTTCCTGTCAGGTGTGAAGGTTTTCGCGGCGTCAGCCAATCTCTCGGGCATCATATCGCCAACGACACGATCAGGGACCATGTCCTCGGCAAGGGGAAGCTCGAAACCAGCACTCCTTATGACGTCGCCCTCATCGGCGACTACAACATCGGCGGAGACGCATGGTCATCCCGCAAGATGCTTGAGGAAATGGGCCTTCGCGTCATCGCACAGTGGACCGGCGATGCATCGGTAAATGAGATGGGGATTGCGCACAAATCCAAGCTCAATCTCATCCATTGTTACCGCTCGATGAATTACATCTGCCGCCACATGGAAGAGTCTTATGGTACGCCGTGGCTCGAATTCAACTTCTTCGGCCCAACGAAGATATACGAGAGCATCAGGAAGATAGCAGCTCAATTTGACGACACGATAAAAGAGAAGGCCGAGGCAATGATCGCCAAATACAAGCCTATGATGGATGCAGTGATCGAGAAGTACAAGCCGCGTCTCGAAGGCAAGACGGTCATGCTGTATGTTGGAGGTCTCCGCCCCCGCCATACCATCGGCGCATACGAAGATCTTGGTATGGAAGTCGTAGCCAGCGGTTACGAGTTCGCCCACAATGATGATTACAAACGCACATACAGTGTGATGAAAGAGGGTGCGTTGATCATTGATGATGCAACCGAGTATGAACTGGAAGAGTTCACACACAGGATCAGGCCGGATCTCGTAGGGGCCGGCATCAAGGAAAAGTATACCTATCACAAGATGGGTGTCCCGTTCCGCCAGATGCATTCGTGGGATTACTCCGGGCCTTATCATGGTTTCGACGGATTCGGGGTATTTGCACGCGACATGGATGCGACCATTAACAGCCCGACGTGGAAACTGATCAGGAAGAAGAAATAAGAGGGCAACCGGGCGGGAGTCAACAATAATAACGGAGGATATCATGTCAAAACTGAAAATAAAAGACCACAGCGAACTGTTCCAGGAGCCTGAGTATCAAGCACAGTTCGAAAGAAAGAAAGAGTTCGAGTGCTGCCCGACATCCGAGGAGGTGCAGAAGGTTTCGGAATGGACAAAAACCGAAGAATATAAGGAGAAAAATTTTGCGAGGCAGCATATCAAGATAAACCCCGTTAAGGCTTGTCAACCGCTTGGCGCGCTTTACTGCGCGCTGGGATTTGAGGATACGCTCCCATTCTGTCAGGGTGCACAGGGCTGTGTCGCCTATTTCCGCAGCCATCTAAACCGCCATTTCAAGGAGCCGATACAGGCGGTCTCTTCCTCGATGACAGAGGATGCCGCGGTTTTCGGCGGACTGAACAACATGACCGAGGGCCTCGAAAACGCGTATGCGCTGTATAAGCCCAAGATGATGGCCATCTTCACGAGCTGCATCGCTGAGGTCATCGGGGACGATCTGAACGCATATACCAAGGGAGCAAAGGAAAAAGGAATCATTCCGCCTGAGCTGCTGACTCCTTATGCCAATACACCGAGCTTTGTCGGCTCCCACATCGTCGGATACGACAATATGATGCGAAGCATTCTGAAATCACTTACTGCGGGCAAAAAAGGCGAGCCCAACGGCAAGGTCAATGTTATCGCAGGCTTCGATCCCTATACCGGCAATTACCGCGAGATCAAGCGCATCCTCGGCATGATGGATGTAAAGCATACGGTGCTTGCGGATGTCAGCGATTCTTTCGATGCTCCGAACACGGGCCAGGCGAAGATCTATCGAGGTCTCACTACAATAGAAGATACGATGGATTCGGTAAATGCAACGGGCACGGTGGCCATGCAGAAGTATTCGACTCTTAAAACCATGGATTTCATCAACAAGGAATGGAACCAGAAGACGCTGGTGAAGATCCCTGTCGGCGTAAGGAATACGGATGAGTTCCTCGATGAGTTGAGCAGGATCACGGGCAAGCCTATCCCGCAGGAACTTGAAGACGAGCGCGGGCGTGTGGTTGACGCGATGGTGGATTCTCACGCTTATGTTCATGGCAAGCGTTTTGCTCTGGTGGGTGATCCTGATTTGCTGCTAGGCATGGTTAGCATCCTCATGGAGATGGGAGGCGAGCCGGTGCACATCGTATGTACCAACGGCGACAAGAACTTCCTCGAAGATATGGAGGCGCTTCTGGCTTCAAGCCCTTGCGGTGCAAGCGGCAAGGTGTACGTTAACAAGGACCTTTGGCATCTGAGATCACTGATGTTTACCGACCCTGTTGATCTGCTGATAGGCAATTCATATTCCAAGTTCCTGTGGCGAGATACAGGTACGCCGCTCGCAAGGTTTGGCTTTCCGTTATTTGACAGGCATCATCTGCACAGGTTCCCGATCATAGGCTATCAGGGCGCGCTTAACATCGTGACCTCTATTGTGAACACGGTGCTTGATGAACTTGATCGCGCAACGATCAATACAACCAGCTTTGACGTAATTCGATAATAAACAATGTAGGGGCGTATTGCGCGCCCCTACCGGAGATAGATATGCTTGCGAATGTGGACAGATTGATGCAGGGCGGATGCGCAACCGAAAAGAGCGAAAAGCTTTGCCGCGCAAGGGGTGGAGAATCGTGCGCCTTCGATGGAGCGATGATCGTGCTTCAGCCGATAGCGGACGCTGCCCATATCATCCACGGCCCCATAGCCTGCTGCGGCAGCTCATGGGAAGGGCGCGGGACTCTGTCATCGAGGGTAGGGGCGAACGGCCGTACGCCTCTACACAAGTGGGGCTTTACGACAGATATGAGCGAGCTCGATATCGTCTACGGCTCTGAAGAGAAACTTTACCGGGCCATTGTAAAGACGAACGAGGAGGTGCATCCAAGGGCCATTTTTGTACACGCCACCTGTGTGAGCGGTCTCATCGGCGAAGATATCGAGGCAGTCTGCAAAAAAGCGGAGAGCAGTATCGGCATAAGGGTTATACCGGTGAATGCGCCCGGATTTGTGGGGCCGAAAAATCTGGGCAACAGGATTGCCGGCGAGGTACTGCTGGAACATGTCATAGGGACCGGAGAACCACCACGCATTACCAGTGCCGATATCAACCTTATCGGCGAATACAACATAGCAGGTGATCTCTGGCTCGTCGAGCCCGTTCTGAGGAAGGCAGGCATTAACATCCTGTCCAGGATTACCGGTGACTCCACTTTCGATGAAATCACGTACGCGCACAGAGCGAAGCTGAATGTGGTTGTATGCAGCCGGGCTCTTATAAATGTGGCAAAAGAAATGGAACGCAAGTACGGCATTCCCTATGTCGAAGTGTCCTTCTTCGGTAAGACCGAGATGTCGAAAGCCCTTAGGGCGATATGTAAGGGCGTATCGCCATACGCCCCTACGGCAGTCGAAGCGATTGAGCAGGTCATTGCATCCGAAGAAAATATTCTCGACGAGAAGTTGAGAAAATATGCAAACCTTCGCGGCAAGAAGGCTGTGCTTTACACCGGCGGAGTAAAAAGCTGGTCGTTCATTTCCGCGCTTTTGGACCTTGGCATCGAAATAGTTGCAGTCGGGACCAAAAAGAGCACCTTCGAGGATGAGGAAAAAATGAGGGAAATACTCGGTCCGGATGCCCCTCTGGTTGAGGACGTCACACCGAAGAATCTCCTTAAATTACTGAGAGAGAAAAAAGCCGATATGCTTGTCGCCGGAGGGAGGAACAAATATCTGGCGGTGAAGGAGGGTTATCCTTTTATCGATGTTAATCAGGAAAGGCACAAGCCGTATGCCGGCTATGAGGGGCTCGTTAATATCGCAGCCGACTTAAGCGCCGGACTGCGGTTTTATGCAAACAGCAGTGGAACATCGTCGGAAACTTGCGCAACAGGAGCGGATAAGAGAATTGCAAGTGATGTCCTGATAAATCCGCTGAAGAACTCACAGGCAATCGGCGCGGCTATAGCCTTTCAGGGAATCAATAAGGCTGTGCCCGTACTCCATGGCGCGCAAGGCTGCAACTTCCTCGGCAAAGTCCTTATCACCAATCACTTCAGGGAGCCGATTGCGCTGGTCAGCTCCAAGCTTTTTGTGGAAAACGTGGTTATGGGCAGTGAGGAAAACGCGGTCAGGGCTGCTGAGCAGGTCATCGATAAAAGCGGTCCGGACGTGGTCGGCATCCTGACTACCGGGCTGGCCGAAGTAAAAGGTGATGATCTGGCAGGTGCGATCAAGATGATCGATAAAGGGGCAACAGAGATCGTGCATGTCAAAACGCCCGACTATGAGGGTGGGCTGGAAACCGGATACTCCAAGGCTGTCGAAGCGATCATCCGTACTATAGTCGTAAAAGGCACAGGTGCACAAAAAAAGAGCGGTCAGGTCAACATCATCGCCGGACCTCATCTCACTCCCGCCGACTTTACGGAGCTGCGCGAGATGGCGGAGTCTTTCGGTTTGAGGCCGGTCATTGTTCCCGATCTGGCCGCGTTGGACGGCA
This sequence comes from Dissulfurispiraceae bacterium, assembly GCA_035319125.1. Taxonomy (GTDB): domain Bacteria; phylum Nitrospirota; class Thermodesulfovibrionia; order Thermodesulfovibrionales; family Dissulfurispiraceae; genus Fen-1308. The sequence continues at coordinate 19,613 of DATHDG010000013.1, forward strand.
GTAGAAAGGGCATGTCAGCCCTGGCCCTGGGAGGCGCGCCTGTTGAGAACATACGAAGCATGGCTGATTCAGAGTTTACTATAGCTATCGGTTCAAGTATGCAAGGTGCGGCTGAGATATTAAAAGGAGAATTCGGGATCGAATTCCGTGTATTTGAGAGAATCGCCGGACTTCAGGATACTGATCGCCTGATGGAGACTCTTTCCGCTCTTAGCGGAAGAGAGATGCCGGCAAGATACGAGCGCAGAAGGCACATTCTGATCGATGGTATGAGAGATGCGCAATTTTACTTTGCCAACAAAAGGGCCTGTATTGCATTAGATCCGGACCATAGCGTACAGATGTCGAGGCTGCTTGCTGAAACGGGAATCACGATTACGCAAGCTGTCGTACCGCATATTGCGGAAGCGGTTTCCTGCATCATGGCCGATGAGACGGAGGTTGGAGACCTTAATTCCATCAGGGCCGGATGCGATATCATTATATCCAACTCTCATGCCGAGGAGTCGGCGCTGAGGCTAAAGGTGCCGCTATACCAGACAGGGTTTCCCGTTCATAAGCTTATCGGAGTCACAGCGCGGGTGACGATTGGGTATACGGGTACTTTGAACAGCATTAACGATATCGGCAACTTACTGATGAAGGCCCATTGAGGGGGCTGAAGGAGGTGCATATGAAGGTGGCATTTGCAACTACGGACGGAATCAATGTCGATGAGCATTTCGGAAGGGCGGGCATGTTTGCCGTGTACGAGCTGACTCCGGACCGGTACAGCTTCATTGAAATGAGAAAATTCGCCGACGGACAGGATGCAACTATAGTCGAGACCAGGGGAATGGGCGATCTGCACGACGAGCGTGTTCAGTCAAAGGTCGAGAAGCTTGCCGATTGCAAGATTATCTATCTGACGGAGATAGGCGGGCCGTCTGCGGCGCGGCTTGTCAAGAAAGGCATCATGCCTGTCAAGGTAAAGGAGCCTGTCACTATCGAGGATTCAATGAACAGGCTGCTTGACACCGTGAAGGGTTCGCCGCCGCCTTGGCTGAAGAAGGCCTTGAACATGAATTCGAATTGAAGCGCATTTTGGCGCGGTCAATGGAATTGAACGTAAAAAACAAATAACAATAGAAGGGGAGGAACAGGATATGAAAATGGTAAGGGCTTTTATAAGGCCTGAAAAGGAACAAGAGGTCGTGCTCGCCCTTGAAGGCGCAGGCTTTCCGTCTCTCACCAAGATGCCGGTCTTCGGACGAGGAAAGCAAAAGGGGCTCCAGGTTGGGCCGGTTCATTACGATGAGCTGCCCAAGACGCTGATCATGACCGTAATCGATGACTCCGATGCGGAAGAAGTTATCAAAATCATACAGGACAAGGCGAGATCAGGCTTCATAGGCGACGGCAAGATATTCGTCAGTCCGGTTGATCAGGCATACACAATCAGGACGGGAGAGGTAGGGCTATGAAGGAGATCACTGCGATTATCAGACGGGATAAACTGCCGGATACAAAAAAGGCGCTCGAAGATCTGGGGTATCCGTCTCTTACCATCCAGAGTGTCGAGGGCAGAGGCAGACAGAAAGGCGCCATGTGTGCTGAAATGGACTCTGAGATGCCTGAAAGTTACTGCACTGCTGTAAAGCTGAAGCCGACCCCTTCGAGCTATGCACTCGAACATACACTGCCCAAAATAGCTTTGTATGTGCCGAAGAGGCTGCTAACGATAGTTGTGCCCGACGACTTGGTGACCAAGATAGTCAAGGAGATCATGAGGGTCAACCGGTCAGGCAAACCGGGCGACGGCAAGATATTCGTCAGCCCTATCGCGGGCGCGATCAGGGTCAGGACGGGCGAGACGGACGGAGAGGCGATAGCCTGATCAGCCCGAATCGGAAGGAGGAATATAATAGATGGCGACTGTCATAGGTTATACAAGGGGCGGAGAGACATGGATTCCAAAATTCATCGAGTCCATCGACATACATAAATGCATCGGCTGCGGGCGCTGCTATAAAGTCTGCAGCAGGGAAGTTCTGGAACTGATCGAGAAGCCTTTCGAAGGCGAGGATGAGTATGGCGACGATATGGGCAACAAGGTCATGTCTGTTGCAAATCCAGCCAACTGCATAGGATGCGAGGCCTGCTCAAGGGCATGCACCAAAAAGTGTCATGTACATGTAGAAATTTAAAGACGGAGGTAAGACGACGAACAATAAAATACCCTGCCGCCCGGCAGGGTATTTTGTTTTATAATTGATGAAACATCCGGGGAGAGGCATATGGAACCTGCTGTCAACTTCGAAATGGCAAAACAGCTTTTGCTCGTGCTTGCTGTAATCCTGGCTGCCGGTGCCATTTCCGGGTTCATTTTGCAAAAAATTGATCTTCCGGATGTGGCATTATATCTGGTCGCAGGCATCATTGTAGGTCCTGGAGCTGCCGATTTGTTACATGTTCCGACAGAATCTGTCTTGAATCAGATAATACTCATCTTCGGCGCCTGCTATATACTTTTTGACGGAGGCGCTTCGGTCAGGCTGACAGTACTGAAGGAAATCTGGATCACGCTTGCGGCGCTCTCGACGGTAGGGGTGCTTATAATGACGGTGCTTACCGGTCTGGCTTCGCATTATGCTCTCGGATTGCCGCTAATAACATGCGTGCTGCTCGGTTCGGCAATTGCTCCTACGGACCCGGCGACCATCATCCCTGTCTTCAGGCAGATAAGAATTAAAAAGAGGGTCTCTCAGGCGCTGATCAGTGAATCCGCTTTCAATGATGCGACCGGCTCGGTCATTACACTTGCAATACTATCTGTTGCTCTTGGAAATGGTGGATTCTCTGCGCCTGTGATATTGGTGGACCTTCTGAAGCAGACTGTAACAGGCATCTTCATCGGTACGGCAATGGGATATCTAGGTCTGCTTCTCATCGCACATGAGAAGTTCGACTTTCTAGCCAAATATGCTCCTATAGTAACCCTGATGACTGTCATTGGAACTTACATGGGTGCAGAAGGCCTCCAAGCAAGCGGCTTCACGGCTGTTTTTATATTTGGCATCATGCTTGGAAACAAAAGAGCGTTCGGATTTCAGATGAAATATCATGAAAAAGAAAAACTCGATGAATTCGTTGCGAGAACTGCAACTGTCATGAGAATGTTTATTTTTATCCTCCTGGGCTCTCAGGTTGACTTCAGCCTTATAAAGGAATTCCTGATCGGCGGGGTTATAATTGTTGTCATGTTCATATGTATAGCGCGTCCGATCGCGGTTTTTCTCTGCGCTATGCCAGACCGACGGGCAAGATGGAATCTGAGGGAGCTGCTATTCATGTGTTGGACCAGAGAGACAGGGGTCATACCTGCAGCTCTTGCCGGATTGCTGATTGGAAAGAAAGTGCCCGGAGGTCAGGCGATCGCGGCTGTCACCTTTATTGCAATACTTGTGACTATCCTCATCCAATCTACCACGAAAAAATGGCTGGCGGGTAAATTGGGACTCCTGGAAGACGCATGATGAGCCCGTCTTATCAAAGGGTATGGTTCAGATGACGGCAATAGCTTGGGTTATCTTTATCGCGGCTGCGTTGCTGGAAGTGAGCGGGGATGCCGTCGTCAGAATGGGGCTTCGCGGGAACAGTATTACCTTCATAATGATCGGGTTCGCGGTATTGGGCTCATACGGCCTGGTTGTCAACATGGTTAAATGGGTTTTTTCTAGGCTTCTTGGCGTCTATGTGACGGTATTTGCGTTGATAAGCATGTTGTTCGGCAAGTTTGTATTTGACGAAAATATCCTTGGTTCGACCTGGATCGGGTTATTTGTCATCATCTGCGGCGGCATGATAATCCAGTTCGGCGACAGGATAAGGCTATAGATGAATAGTTTGCATAACCCCGAGCGTTTCACAAGCATGAAGGGAGGAATGTATCAGTTCAGCACCGTCAACCATGGATAACGCTGCGCTCAAAGTGATTAAGCCTCAAGTCGATGCGCTGGAAGACCACATAGCCGGGAATTTCATAAGGGTATTTCAAACGCCTCCAATCTAGTCTAAAAAGAATTTATGGATTTGATAATTTCAGAAAGCATGAAGGTGCCTGCTTATGTTTGGAGGAGAGCTTTGTCCGGGCTGATAGAGGTTGGGCACAAATGCATTCTACGCAATGTCTCAGCTCAAACGCTTATAATTTGGAGAAACCAGGATGGTATCAATATGGCGAGGTTAAACTCGATTAGCCCGTAGCATTGCAATTCATTTGCTGGTAAAATTAGGATTACAAATTCGACTTATAAATATAGGAGGTTCATATGAGAGATGATGATTTGGCAAAGGTTGGAGCGGCATTCCTGATAGGCGGTGCGATTGGAGCTGCCATTGCGCTGCTCTATGCGCCGCAATCGGGAAGAGAAACAAGGAAGGATATCAGAAGGACTGCGAGAAAGGTCAAGAATGAGGCGGTCGATCTGGTCGAAGATACTATCGACAGGGTTGATGATTTTGTCGACGAGACAAAAGAAAGGGTGAGCGAACTGATAGAAAGGGGCGTGGAACTGTCAGGAGCAGCCAAGAAAGAAATTGTGAAGACCCTGGAGCAGGGGCAAAAAGCCCTTGAGAAACAAAAAAACAGGGTCGTGGAGTCGATAGGGCTCTAAGCAATTTTCAATAGTTCGATGATATCGTCACACTCCCTCTCTTTACTGGAATTCGATAAACTTCTAAGAATTATCGCAAGTTTTAGCAACAGCGGCGCTACGGAGGCCGCTGTTGGCAGACTTGCGCCTTTTTCAAACAGATCTGATATCGAACGCCGGCAATGCGAGACCGCAGATGTTATGAGGCTTTCCTCTCAGGGAGTTTCTCTGGGGTTGTATCCTTTTCCGGACATCAGAGATCTTTTCGGAGCTGTCCGTCCCGAAGGGGCTGTGCTTGAAGGAATTGAGCTTGCTGCCTTCGCTCCGGTTTTCGGACTGATATCTGATATTTATGCTAATGTATCAGAACGCAGTGATATCCCGGTTTTAAGAGAACTCACCGATGGCCTTACAGGATTTCCGAACATCCTGAAACTTCTCAGACGGTCAATTGACAGCCAGGGCGGTATTCTGGATACGGCATCGTCCGCCCTTGCAGTCATCCGATCGGGGATTCGCCGGCTTGAGTCCCGCATCAGGAGAAAGCTCGAGGATATGACTAGAAACGAGAGCCTGTCCGTTTTCCTTCAGGATGATTTTGTCACAACAAGGTCGGGCAGATGGGTCATTCCGGTGAGGATGGATTCAAAAGGCCAGGTGCCGGGCGTGGTGCATGACGTCTCGAAGTCGGGAGAGACGGCTTTTGTCGAACCTCTGGCGATAATAGGGTTTTCGAATGAACTTGAGAATCTTGCTGCTGAAGAAAAGGCTGAAGAGATCCGCATACTGCGCAGCATTTCGGCGCTCATACGGGAACAGCTCCCCGATATTGAACATCAGTTTTCGCTTCTGATCCATATAGATTTGCTGCACGGTATCGCACAGCTTGCAGACGCCATGAAAATGCAGATGCCGGGGATTAACGAGACGATCTCCGTAAATCTGATCGACGGCCGCCATCCGTTGCTTGCGCTGAATTTCAGGAAACATAGCGCCGTCAGGCAGGTAGTCCCGCTATCGGTAAAACTTGGTGGAGAGAATTCTGTGATGGTTATAACCGGGTCCAACGCAGGCGGCAAGACCATCGCAATAAAGACGATTGGGCTGCTCACTCTCATGGCGCTGACAGGCATGCCCGTGCCTGCTGATTCGTCTTCGAGTTTCCCGATGGTAAGGGAGCTGCTGATGGACATCGGCGACGAACAATCGATCGAGAATGACCTCTCCACTTTTTCGGCCCATATCGCTCATATATCCGAAATCTTGAAGGAGGCCGACACACAGACAATGGTGCTTCTTGACGAACTCGGCACCGGAACGGATCCTGTTGAGGGAGCGGCGCTAGCGTGCGCAGTTCTGAAGGAACTTAAGGAGCGAGGCGCTCTGTTGTTTGCTACAACCCACTTGATGGATATCAAGGGATTTGTGCACAGGACTGCCGGAATGCTGAATGCCTCGATGGAATTCGATCAGAATACTCTGTCGCCGCTGTACCGCCTGCGGATCGGTGAGCCTGGGCAGTCGCATGCGATAGAGATCGCGCGGAGATACGGTCTGCCGGACAGCGTGGTCGATTCAGCTAAGGCATTGCTTGGAGGAGTCAAGATTGAATTCGATAATCTGATCAGAGACCTGACCGAAAAGAGGGCGTATTATGAAAACGCCATTGCTGAAATCGACGCGGGAAAGGCCGAGATGGAAGAACAGAGAAGGGCGCTGGATGAGATGAAAGCGTCGGTTAGACGTGAGCAGGATGACCTCATGGAAAAGTCTTACCGTGAAATGTCCGAGCTTGCGGCTTCAGTGAAAAGGGAGCTCTATGCGCTTCTGGATGCGGCGAAGAAAGCGGACAAGGAAAAGATCAGGGAATCATTGAGACTCGCCGAAACCAGAAGGAAGGAGATCGACAAGGCGTTGTCGGCGCAGCTGTCGCCGGAAACGGCGGGTGCACCCTCGTTAGAATCTTTGAAAAAAGGCGATGTCGTGTACGTGAAATCGATTGAAGCCGATGCACAGGTGGTGAGTGTTGATTCTCGGCGCGAAAGGGTAAGGGTCAGGTGTGGAAGCGTCGAGGTCGAAATTCCGTACGAGGGCTTACAGAAGAAGAAGGGACGGGACTTCGCGAGGGCGTCATCTAATGCCGGTTTTACTAAGGCAGTGTCGGAGACGGCCTCTTCCGACATCAACATAATAGGACTGCATGTGGACGAGGCCCTGTCGCGGATAGAGCCGTTTCTTAATCATGCTGCTCTTGCAGGATTGCGCGAGGTCTCTGTCATCCACGGCATAGGGACCGGTGCGCTGAGAAAGGCGGTCAGGGAGCATCTTGAGGGACACCCGCTGGTTGCTGGTTTCCGCGGCGGCGAACAGCCGGAAGGCGGACAAGGGGTGACAGTTGTTACTCTCAAATGATTTAAAATAACAGATCATGGAAAAAATGCCTTTTGTCGAGATATATGCAGACGGGGCGTGCAGCGGCAATCCCGGCCCCGGCGGATTCGGTGCGATACTGAGGTCGGGCGGCAGAGAAAAGGAATTGTCCGGATGCGAGCCTCACACTACTAACAACCGCATGGAGCTCATGGGCGTCATATCGGCTCTTGAGGCGCTCAAGCGTCCTTGCAGCATAAAGGTGACTACCGATTCGAATTATGTGGTCAAGGGCATGTCCGAGTGGATCAGGAGCTGGGTGCAAAATAACTGGCGCAACTCCCAGAAGAAAGAGGTGCTTAATCGCGATCTATGGGAGAGGCTTCTCGCTGCCGCGAAAGGGCATGAAGTCGAATGGGTTTGGATCAAGGGCCATAACGGTCATGCTGAAAACGAGCGCTGCGATGAGCTCGCACGCCTGGAAATAGAGCGCAGCCGCAGAGGCGCAGCACGATGAACCGCCCCGAACTGCTCTGTCCAGCCGGCGATTTTGAAAAGATGCGAGCGGCCATACATTACGGCGCTGATGCTGTCTATCTCGGCGATCCACACTTCAGCCTTCGCAACAAGGCCAAAAATTTCGACGCCGCAGAATTGAGGGAAGCTGTAAAGTATGCGCACGAGCGGAACGTTTCAGTATATGTTACGGTAAATATTTTTGCGCGCAGCAATGATCTCCCTGCCATAAGAGAGCATATCGGCTTTCTAAACGATATAATGCCCGATGCAGTCATCATCTCAGATCCAGGAGTTTTTATGCTCTTCAAGGAAGAGGCTCCTCAGATCAAACTCCATGTATCAACGCAAGCGAACGTCACAAACAGTGAATCTGCTGGGTTCTGGAAAAGAATGGGAGCTCAGAGAATTATTCTTTCGCGTGAGCTTTCGATCGAAGAGATCAGAGTTATTGCTGAAAACGTGGATATAGAGCTTGAAGCCTTTGTTCATGGCTCAGTCTGTCTGTCATATGCCGGCAAGTGTTATTTGAGCAGCTTTATGGCCTCAAGGAGCGCCAATTCAGGTGAATGCACGAACTCTTGTCGATGGAAATACGCCCTCGTTGAAGAAAAGAGGCCGGGGCAGTATTTCCCCGTCTTTGAAGATGACCGTGGCGCATATGTCATGAACTCGAAGGATCTTTGTCTAATTGAACATCTTCCACGTCTGCTTCGGGCCGGCGTCAAGAGTTTCAAGATAGAAGGACGAATGAAAGGACTGCACTATGTTGCTGCCGTAACAAAGTGTTATAGGGAGGCTATAGATAAACTCGATGACGATCGCTTGTATGCCGCCCTATTGCCAGAATGGGAAAAAGAGTTAGCACTGTTCAGTAATAGAGGTTATACGGCTGGCCTTTTATTCGATGACAAGCAGTCGGATCTTTACAATTTTACCGGCACAGGCTACAACTGTGAATCCGAAGTAATTGGTATAGTGACTGACAGAAAAGCGGCTACCGCAAAGGTTTTACTAAGGGCTAAGCTGATGATCGGTGACTCAGTAGAATATCTCTTATCTGCCTCCTCAAATGCCACAGTTATTGTCGAGTCGCTCCGATACGAAGACGGCATTGACGCTGTTTCGGCATCTTCAGGTGAAACTGTGCTGATAAAAGCGCCAGAGGGTTCACATAAAGGAGACCTTGTGAGGAAACTTTCTGTAAAAAAATAAGGCTTGCCGGAATGATCTCTTTCTATCGCCACCGGCGGTGGCCGTACCACGGATCATGCCAATGGCCATACCATGGATCGTACCACCAGTAAGGATATGGGTAATATGCGGGATAGTAATATTGCGGTTCTTCCCAAAGACGGAAATCCACTATCTCGAAATACGCGTATGCGTAATCCAGCTGATCCAGTTTCTCAATGCGGGTGCCCTTGTATAGGCCCGCGATCGTTACGTCCCTGTTCTTTCTGAATATCAGAGGATCGAGAATGCCCTTATCTTTTGGATAGAGGGCCAGAAAGCGCACTGATCTGAGATAGTTCTTAAGGTATCCCCTGGAATCAACAGGGGCATATACAGCCTCAATGAGAGATCCTTCTTTAGTAAGCCGCGTGTTAACGATATTGCCACCCAGTATATAGAGCTTACCTTCGAACATCAAAGGCGATGAGTTCAATTCAGCAATGGATGGATTTAGCGTCGCGTTTTTCATTATTTCTTCCCTGAAGACGGGAGCACACGCTGTGACCAGGCATACCGCAACTAATAGCACAAACAAATATTTTTTCATATTAGTAATATATCAAGAACGTCTCTCTCTGCATAGGTTGGGAAAAGGCAAGACTAAGACTACAGACCTCCGGAACTGTCATCAGAATAAGGCTGGCGATCAGGCGGAGGTGATCCTCTGACTTCAAAGCTAACCATGTCTATCACCCGGTTTTGCATATCTGCCAATAGTAGTTGATGCTTACCGTAAGTCGGCTTCCAGGCTATCATGTCCACGCTTTCTCCGATTTTTTTATTATCTAATATCCAGCTGTATTCTCCCTTCTTAGTTGATTGAAAAAATATGGCATTGCTATCTGCCGGTATATCCGGATCTATGGCAAATATAGTATCCTTTGGCGGATAAATTATTGATGGTGATATTGAGGTCGCAGCTGATTGTATAACGGCCTTGTCTGCCTTTTCCGTTTGGCTATGTAAAGGTTCAGTGCCGCGCACAAACCACTCTGTTCTGGCTGGTTCTAATGACTGCAAAAAATCAACCCTCCGCGCAACGACTCCAGATGGCGGCGCAGGGGCAATGCTGGCTTTGCCGTTGTGTAGATAGTTCATTATTTCGAGCCATGCAGGCGCGGCACCCGATACGCCCGAGATATTCCACATTGATGCTCCTGAAAAATTGCCGACCCATATCCCTACGGTATAAGCAGATGAAAACCCTACACACCAATTGTCTCTCATGTCCTTACTCGTGCCGGTTTTAACAGCGCTCCAGAAACGCGTGGAAAGAGGATTTTCGTATCCAAATGTCAAGCCTCGCGCGGTTCTATCGGAAAGTATATCAGAGATAATGAATGCTGACTCGCGATCCATCACCCGTTTTTTTGCAGCCTTTTCCATTTGCGCAGTGAGAGAAGGTTTGCTCCACATACCACCGTTAGCAATAGTACGGTATGCATTGGTCAATTCTAAAAGAGTCACCTCCACAGAACCGAGGGCCATAGACAGCCCATAATAATCGCCTTCATTCAGATCATTAAAGCCTAACATCTTCAAACGATGTGTAAAAACATCCGGCCCGACCTGCATGAGTGTTCTAATGGCAGGAATGTTGAGAGATGAAGACAGAGCTGTTCTGGCGCTGACCATCCCCTTAAAGTCATTGTTGTAGTTGTGCGGGATATACAGGCCTGCCGGAGTAGGCACATCCACCGGTGAATCGTCTATCAACGAGGCAGGTGTCAGGAGGCGTTGTTCAATAGCCAGTCCGTACAGAAACGGCTTGAGAGTGGATCCTGCCTGTCTTCTGGCCAGTATGCCGTCCACATGGCGTGCTGATGACTCAGCCCCAGAATTGGCTATATAAGCTAAAATATCACCTGTCTTGTTTTCGATAACCAGCACTGCACCGTCATGGACGTTCTGGCCTCTGATTACTCCTAATTGGCGTGTAATAACCTCAGAAGCGAATTTCTGCAGAGGTCCGTCTATTGTTGATGTTGCTGCCCGTCGCCTGCCCGTCAGTAATTGTCTGGCAACATGAGGCGCAAGGTTTGCACGAGGTGAGATATGATAAGGATGATCAAGTATTGTTTTGGTGAAAACTTGAAGATCGCTGCATTTGTTATCGGTACGCAGTTCAGTGGAAAGCCTGCACACTCTTGTCGCAACGCCGTCAGCCTGTGCATTGGGCGATCTAATAAGAGCTGCTAAAATCAGAGATTCCTTTACATCAAGACCACTCGGTTCTTTTCCGAATAGTCCTCTTGACGCTGCGACAATGCCCTGCAGTTCACTTCTGAATGTTATAAGGTTAAGATAAGCCTCAAGAATCTGTTCTTTGGACCAACGGTGCTCAAGCTCCAGCGCTGCTTGGATCTGATCCCATTTTTGGTTTAGCGAGCGCTTAGAACCTGTTGGTCTAAGTTCCTTGTCAAGCATAGATACCAGCTGCATGGTAATAGTGCTTGCACCTCTGTTTCGACCATTAAAGAGATGGTTGACAGCAGCACTGCCCAGCGCGGTCCAGTCCACGCCGTTGTGTTTATAGAACCTCTTGTCTTCGGAGCTGACAACGGATCTTATCAGCGATGGTGAAAGTTCTTTGAGGCATGCCCACTCTAGCCTTCTACCTTTTGCGTCAACTCTAAGCTCCTGTATAACGGCACCATGTCGGTCAAAAAGAAGGGCATCTGATCTGTCGTGCGAATTTTTAATTTCTTCAAAGCCGGCAAAAGCATGAGCATGTGCCGCAAAGATTAAAAACGCTATTGTCAGATAGAATGTCCGCAGTGAAACACTCCTATTTCTTTAGTGTTTCGATCCGGCCTTTCATGCCGAGCGGGGAATGCATAGGCTTATCGCAGTAAAACAGGTATTCCCCAGGTTTCAAGAGCTTTATCCTAATTTCAACGATCTGTTTTGCGGGCAGATCTACACTTTGCAAAATCTGTCCATCCGGGTCCTTTATTGCGAAATTGTGGGTTGAGCCCGATACGTTGTTAATGCTGAGAACCAATACATCTCCCTCATATGCTTTTATGTTGTTAGGTGTAAACTTGAAACTGTCTGCTTCCATCGCGATCGATTTCTCGCCGCCTCCGCCGCCTGTTGTCACTTGCTGCTGCAACCCCCCGCAGGACGCAAGAACTAAAATCGCACCAATATAAAGCGCTGTCAGTTTGAAAAAGTCTATCCGCATGTTTGCCTCCGTTCAGTGTGACGTTTCAGCTGCAGGTACAGTATAGCTGCCAAAGTCATTTTTGAAAAAGCTTGAGATATTGCCCGTAGCCCTCTTTTTCGAGGTCTTCTTTTGGAATGAAGCGCAGGGCCGCGGAATTCATGCAGTAGCGCAAACCGGTAGGCTTTGGCCCATCCGGAAATACATGCCCTAAGTGAGAGTCAGCGTGCCTGCTGCGCACTTCAGTCCTGGTTATAAAAAGCTTACGGTCTTTCTTTTCGATGATATTGTCAGGCTCAAGAGGCCTGGTGAAGCTCGGCCAACCTGTTCCTGAATCGTATTTATCGGTCGAACTGAAAAGCGGCTCTCCAGAGACGATGTCGACATAGATTCCTTCCCTCTTATTGTCTGCGTATTCGTTCTTGAAAGGCGGCTCGGTGGCCTCTTCTTGTGTTACCTGATATTGCAAAGGGGTTAATTTTCTTTTGAGTTCTTCTTTTGACGGCTTCACGTAATCCCTCCATTTGCCATCTGCTTCCTTTGCGGATGCTGATGGAGACATATTTGTGACGGCCTTAGTTGCCGGCTGATCAGATTTATTGGAGCAGGCGTTCCCTGCCATAAGAAATGAAAACACGGACAAAGAGATGACTAATACTGAGAAATAGCATTTCATAATAGAATTATAACAAGATGGAGGACGTGGCAAAAGAAACAACCAAAGGGTTATCGTTTAAGGTCGATCCACTTTAATATAGCCTCGCAAACCTCTTCCTGGGATAGTCTGTCTCCGTTGACCGTAATATCCGCATATTTGCGATAAAGATTCATTCTTTCCGCAAAGAGCTCTTCGAAAGATTGATCGGGACGCTTTGCCAGGCCTCTTGTTTCATAGTTGCTGATTCGAGATTTGAGGGTCGCGATATCGACATCAATAAATACAATGATGCCGTCTTTCTTCAGGTGATCCATGGCGGCTCTACTATAGACGGCGCTGCCTCCTGTTGCTATGACACGATGCTGACAATTGAGTTTGAGAAGTATGTCTTCCTCAATGGCTCGTAGCGCCATATAACCCTCATGATTTACAATCTCCTGTAAAAGCCTGTCGGTTGCTCTCTGGATGAGAAGGTCAGTATCGACAAAGTCCAGAGAAGCAAGCTTGGCAAGGATCACACCCACTGTGCTCTTTCCGCAACCAGGCATACCTACAAGCACAATATTCGACGGCGAATGAGGCATGAACGTCCTCCAAAGAATCTCAAGATTATTAATGATAGCAGATTATCATATCGAAGACGAATTTGCGTTAGAATATGATATGATTCTCATCAATCCTCCTGTTGCCAAAGCCAGCGAGCCGCCGGCTGGACTCGCCTCATTGTCTGGAGCTCTCAATCATCACGGCATCAGACATGTTGTGCTTGACGCAAATCTCGAGGGGCTGCATTTCCTCATAAACTCCTCTCCGTGGAATCGGGTCGAGAGGCCGGATGCCTGGACCGCTAGAGCATTGCGCAATGTCGAGCGAAACATCAGCGCTCTAAAGCAGTGGGAGATTTATAAATCGATCGCCAAATACAACCGAGCTGTAATTGACATTAACCGTGTTATTGAAAAATCGACAGTGATTGCCGACGTCACTGTCGGCCTCGCGAATTACCAGCATGCGCAGCTTTCTCCGCTTAAAAGCGGCGATCTTTTGTTCGCCGCAGAAAATCCGGAAAATAACCCTTTCTTTTCCTATTTCAATAAACGGTTGCCCCGACTCATAGAAGAGAAGCAGCCCGCTATAATAGGATTGTCAATTTCTTTTCTGAGCCAGGCTTTGTGCGCTTTTGCCATGCTGGGCTTTCTTAAAAGGCTGTCACCGAACACGAAACTTATTTGCGGCGGAGGCCTCATTACATCATGGCTTAAAGGACCCGGGCGAGATGGACGTCTCCAGCAGCTGTTTGCGGGACTGGTCGATTATTTTGTTGAAGGACCTGGAGAACGTGAATTGCTGCGACTAGCGGGCATCAATGTCGATGGTGATTTGACATGCTCGCCGGATTATGAATTTACTGACCCTTGCGAATATCTCTCGCCTGGTGGGGTATTACCGTATAGCAGCTCTAGCGGATGTTTTTGGAATAAATGCTCGTTTTGCCCTGAAAATGCCGAAGGCAACAGTTATATTCCGGTAAATATCGATAAGGCACGTGCTGACATCTCATCGCTAGTGGAGAAGACAAAACCGACACTGATGCATTTGCTCGACAATTCTATAAGCCCGTTATTAATGCGTTCATTGATTGATAATCCGCCAGGCGTTCACTGGTATGGCTTTGCCAGAATATATAGAGACTTAATAGATATGGATTTTTGTGCGGCATTGAAAAAATCTGGATGCGTTATGCTTAAGTTAGGCGTCGAGTCGGGAGATCAATCCGTCCTTGACCGCATGCAGAAAGGCATTGATCTGCAGACTGTTTCAGCAGCGCTTAAATCTCTCCATGCTTCGGGAATATCAACTTACGTCTATCTTCTGTTCGGCACACCGTACGAGAACTTAACCTCTGCCCGCAGTACGCTCGAATTTACTGAAACGCACAGCTCCGAGATATCATTTCTAAACGTGGCTCTTTTTAATTTGCCGGTAAGCAGCTCCGCTGCAAAATCAGTCAGGACTAAATCCTTTTATGAAGGCGATCTGACTTTATATACTGACTTCGAACATCCTGACGGATGGAGCAGAATGGCAGTCAGACAGTTTATTGAGGGTGAATTCAAGCGTAATCCATCGGTGGCAGATATACTGAAGAGAGAACCTCGCTTCTTTACCTCAAACCATGCAGCATTTTTCGTAATGCATCGTTTGTAACGAGATTAGAGACATCTGTAGGTTGTAATTAGACCAGAGAGACTTCGCTTCACCGGGCGACTGTGATATAATCAATAAATTAGAGACAAAGGGAGGTAGTTTGGCCAGACCGGGTGCATATAAGAGCGAAAAAAGAAAAAAAGAGCTTAATCGGCTGAAGAAACAAGAAGAGAAGAGACAGAAAAGGTTAAACAAAGGCGCCGAGGGCCATCGTGAAGGCGAAACATTTGATGACTCCGTCGATTCCACCTCTGAGCCAAAGGTAATCTGACGTCGCATTGCTGCTTATGATAACCGTCAGATTTCCATGCGATAAAGCTTATCTCCCTATAGCCATTTTCCTGTTTGGCATGGCTCCGAACATTTCTGGAACATAAAGCGCCTCCACTCTGGTCTCCGGAAGCACAAAACTTCCATCATTGTTCAGTCGGATAGTATATTCTATAGCCCAGTGTCCTTTTGGCACATACTCATAATATGCCCTGAAGGCCTCGAAAGAGCGTTCCTCAAAGGCCGGCCATACCCGGCCTGTCTTCTTTTCATCTGAGGCAATCATCTGAGAATCACGGCCGAGACCTGTGCCTAAGATGCTGGAGCCAGCCGGCACGGGATCATTAACGACAACCCATGTCACATCAGTCTGAGCTTCCAGATCGAGCCTTATCCTCGCAACATCGCCACGTCTCCATCCTGATGCGCTCTTTTGTACAACTGGTGTGACTGTCTTTTTGATTTTGAATCCACTGGACAAGGGTTCCTTGAGCCGGATTGCAGCCAGACTTTGAACAGTTACCCATGGCCTGCCGCTTCCGTGATGGGTTATGCCAAGAGAGGCGCTTTCTTTGGGCCAATTAAACATAATGCTTCCACCTTTGGGAGAAGCTGTCCAGTCGAATGATAATTCTTTTTTGTCTAATATCGCAGCGGTACTACCGGCAACGGGTACCATTTCGAATTTGCGTGAGAATTTTTCAAGTGCCAGCACTCCCCATGCATTGGCGACGGTAGTGTTCCACCGTCCCTTATGCTGTCGTTCCAACGCACCCCTAACAATTCGCGGCATGTCATCATTCCAGTTTTCCAGATTGAGCAGCGTCAGCACGCTTCTCACTGCGTTAACATCGGCAGATACCATGAGCCACCAAAGGTAATCGCTCTGTTCAGTCGAAAAGCCCATGGTTGTACCCTGGAAGTTAAACCTGGAACGTAAAACCTGTTCAGCTTCCCTTAACTTGACAGACCTTTCTGGAATAGCTTTTGATTTTATGAGCAGGTTCATCCAGTCGATCACTGCGGACGTCGGCCACAAATTTAGCTCGACAGATATCGAACCAAGCAGTTCCGGCCTGACCTCGATTGCGTGTGAAATGGCCTCCAGTGCAGCAATCTTCCTGATTGAGAGGTCTGCGGTAGTCAATGCTGAGCGCCGCACAACTTTGCCGCTTATGAAGCCGGTCAATCCTTCGATCATTTTCTCCCTAATATTTTCCGGCAGCTGCCATCCGGCCTCAGATGAGATCGACAGAACATATGCGGTGAGAGTATCGCTGCCTTCCTGCATCGCAGGAAAATATTTTAATAACCCATCTGAGTCCATGTGGGACGGCATTGAGCCGACTATTTTGTTCCACATTTCCTGATTCTTGAGGGCGACTGCGATTGATGTCTTCTGTTCAAGGCAGCTGTATGGATATGAACGCATATAATCATTAATGCCAGAAACTTCCGATGACAGTTTTGGACTCAGAGTTATCCTTATCCCGCCCCTGTTAGGTGATGAATCTTTAGGCTGATCAACCTGTAAAGCATATTGTCCGGTTACCTGTGAAATAGTTGCCTGATAAGTTGAAACTCTTGTCGCTGGAACTACCTTTTGCTTTACCCTCAGCCTGTCCGAGGTATTGCCCTTCTTTTCTCCTGCCGTAATCTCCCAGGAAATCGAATCTATGCCTTTCGGTACTGATATGTCCCAGCCGATCTCTTTTGCTTCTCCGGCCTGCAGGCTAACCTCAATCGGACTCAGATGCTTCAGGGCGCTGGATGTACCTGATACGATCGCATCAATTGGACGTTTTGATGCATTTCTTATAGTGAAGTTTGCATGAAATGAGTCTTCCTCTCGCACGACTGGTGGCAGTCCCGCCAGAATCATCAAGTCCTGAGTCGTGCGTATGGATGTGTACCCCGTACCGAACAGACTGCCGGAACGGTTGCGCATGCCGTCAGCAATAGCAACTATTCTGAATAAAGTCAGCGAATCGTTGATCGGTATTTCTACTGAAGCCTCTCCGTTAGCGTCCAGATTTACACTGCCTTTCCAGAGAAGCAAGGTGTCGAACAGTTCTCTGGTTGTCTGCCTGCCTCCGCCGCCACCGTGCGGCAGTGCTTTTAGTCCATAGTGACGTTTGCCGACAACCTGCATCTGAGCTGTCGAGGTTTCGACTTCATGTCCTCTCTGAGACATCATTGCATCCAGCAGTTGCCAGCTTCTGTTCGGCATAAGCTCTAGAAGACCTTCGTCGACAGCAGCGATAGCGACTTCGCTACCTTTCGGGGGCGCGACGCCTTCGGCAGTTCTGACCTTGATTCTTGCCTGAGCTTTTTCCCTGACTTGATAGACATCTTTCTGCGCATAGACTTCCACTTTCAGCTCATGAGCCTTCCAGCCGACTTTGACTTCGGACATGCCCAGTTTAAATGCCGGTTTGCCCAGATCTATTAAAGCTGTCGGCTTGACACTCTCAACTCTTCCCCTTACGCAGAGAGCGGATACGAAAACATTCGGTGCGTATGAGCCCTTGATCGGTACCTCTATGGAAGAGTTTTTCCCTGATAATTTCTTGATAAATGCGTCAATGATGCCTTCACGCTCAACCGTCACCAGCACGGTCGCGCTCCTGAAAGGCATCCTCACCTGAAATTTAGCCTTTTCTCCGGGTTCATATCTTTTTCTTTCGGGAATAAGATCTATCCTGTCGTTATCCGAGACATCAAACCACCATTCACCTTTGCCGTACACCCATACATCACGATTGGCGGTTGAAATGTTCCCTTCCGAATCCTTTGCCGTCGCCTGGATGATCACATTCCCTGATACCGGCGACTTCACTTCGCAAATTACAAGACCTTTCGTATCTGTGATTCCTTTGCAAAACGCTCCTAATTTCTTTGTTTCAGTCACATGCTCATAGGCATAGAAACCACCTATGAGCCTCTTCCTATGACTGTAATTTTTTCTTTGATAAAGGTCGGCTTTAACCGGCACTCCAGGTATGGGTTTCCCTGTCAGATCCAGCGCCAAAAGATGGAACTTGAAATTGTCCGCGGTGGCGGCCCATGAATCCGGTTTTATCCCAACTATCGTGCGTGAGTTCCATAAAGGTATCCTTGAAGAGACAGTTTGCACTTCTCCGTTCGGATCCCGAAACTCCAATTCTGAAGCCACTTCCTGCGGAAATCCCGCCCTTGGCAAAGGAGTAATCTTTGTCCTGAGAGCTCCGGAAGGATCAAGTGATAAGTCGCTGGTTATGATCTTCGGTTTTTTTGATGCCCCTATTTCTTCATCACTGCTATAACTTTGCCTGGAGTGTCTGTCTATTCCCTCTTTAACAGGACCGTTTGAAAAAACAAAATCGTCGAATGAGTCGAAGCTAACGTATTTTGGCTGTATCACACTCCTTAACTTAACAGCCGCATTACCCGCACCACCGCCTGAAAGGTATGACACCATTATATCAACGTCAAGTTCTGAGACATTCACCTGCGGTTCTTTCGGCGCCTGAATAAAGCCTCTCATCAGGGGTATCCGAAATTCCTCGACCCGGAAATTTCCCGATTCATACCGGGCTTCTGATATGTAGCGGCTGTGCGGATTGTTTGTATTATTTTTGCGGCTGTTTGTCAGTGTAACTTCATATTGCCCCAGATATGCATCTTCCGGGATCTTCCATTCGTTTACTGCCACCCCCTTGTCCCGCCATTTCAGGGGGAATTCATATTTCTTGTCACTGCCGGAGTGCTCTATTATGATTCTGTCAGGAAGTTCGCGTTCGGGCATGAATTCGATCCCTGTCATTGTATGCTTTCTGATGAAATGTTTCATATGAACAGTCTCTCCGGCACGGACGAGGGTGCGGTCAAAAACTGTATGTGCGATTACCGGTCCTCTATATGAGCCTGACGGCAGCCCATATCTCCATGACTCGATCCCTTCTTTCCAGTTTGAATGGACAAAGCTCATGTCGCCGGCCTTTTTTGCAAATACAAAGAGCCCGCCTCGAGTCCCTTCAAGCCCTCTCAGTTGCGGGTAGTCATAATAGTTGTCGGCATCGGGTTTATAACGGCAGGACGGAAGCTCTCCCTGATCCGGCAAGCGCTTTGCTATCCGAGCGATTCCATCACCATCAGTAGTTCCATTCCAAACCGGCTTACCGGAGCAGTCCCTTACAGTCACATATGCGTCTGCTACCGGTTTCGCCTGATCAAGTGTAGTAACCCAGACGAGCGACGATTCCCTGCCATGCTTGAAGTGAACAGCCATATTCGTTACCAATGCGACTGTAGGTACATAAACAGAGTGCTTCTGCAGAGTTTTATTATCAGAGCCAAGCAAAGCCGAGCCAAGTATGCGGCTTTCCATTTCGACAATATAAACCCCCGGTTCCCTCAGTGGAATCCCTACCACCTCAAAAGCTTTTTCGCCGCCCGGCTTTGGCACTTGGAATTCCTGAACATGTTCAGCCCCTTTGAGCACTGATCTCTGCCTGCCAGCTCCGGCAACCGTCCGGAGCCACTCGATCACTTTTTCCTCTTTATTCATGCGAAGCTTTCGGAGTCTGCCTTTAAGCCCGTCCACCATCTCGCCAGGTTTGTTTTTTATGGCACCTGGAAGCTTCGAAACGATCTTGTCGCCTACAGTTGAACTCCCGCTCAGTATCTCCTCTTTGATCTTGTCAGTTGCGGTTTGATTTTTATCGTCAACGTGCAGCATCCTGGCCGGCACTGCAGCCTCAATATTCCTCAGCGTTACCGGCAGAGTGGCATCACCCTTCGATTCTATAATGCCGAATCGCGATGAAAACTTTGCCAGCGGAGGATATGCATCGGTCTTAACAAAAAAAGGATATTTATCGGCATTAAATAGTGGCCTGCCTGCGTCATCCTTGATATCTTTCGGCATATCGACAGTGAACGACGAAGATTCGGGGAATGGGCCTTTGAAGGAGACTGCCCAGACGGCCTGAGGCGTTCTATTCTTTTCGGCGTCCTCAGGTATAACGTCATCATTTTCTTCATCGTCATAATTTTCCGCGTACTTCCCACTGTCCGGCAAAGGCTTGTATATAATTCCGCCGGGCCCCTTAATCCTGATCTTCCGTGCAATATTCCAGTTTACCGGTGCGCTGAAGTTCAGGCGCATCGGAAGTATGGGAATACAGTTTGCGTCCTTTTTTTCGCGGTCGCAACTGAACTTTACTGTAAAAGGCATGCGTGATTTAAATTCAAGAATCTGATCGCTCTCTGTCTCTATCCCGCTCAAAGATGCTATGCCTTTGCCCCAGATAAATTTTACAGTAGATGAGACCGGAAAACGTTGCCTGCATTGAAGTGCCATAATCCTGGGACTGTCTTTTATGTGATTAGCGCGAAGGAGCTGTTCTCTTTCTTTGCCGCTGATAATTTTGATTCCAATTCGTTCCTTGACGCTGTCGACATAACAATAGGCTCTGGCCAAGACGCTTTCTTCTGATGCAACCGCGTCGAGCGTGACCAGAAATACCTGTTCTTCATCAATGCGCTCGTCTCCTTCATGAGGCCGAGATTTCATTATAGCCGGGCCGCCAGTTGAGAATGAGAAAGTACTACTCGTCACAGGCCGACCGGCGAGAGTCTTAAGATCGCGCCTGGTCGAAAAAGAACATTTAATGCCCGCCTGAAGATCTTTATCAAAATCATAGACCCAATTCTTGGTGTCAGCCCATCGCCCTTTGCCGGATTCCGGACATGATATATCGAAGGGGTCAGATATCCGCAAGTCACCAAATGATACGATCGGCTCTGAAAATCTGGCAGAAACCTGTCGTAATGATTTGACGGTTCCCTGAGGGGAAAAGAATTCAACGGCAGCATCAGGCTGGGCAAAAGCAGATAGCGGAACGGCCAATATAATGGCTAGAAGGACAGACAATATGGCGCGCATAAGGCCTCCTGAATAGCTTATCCTTTATAAATATCTACACAATGATTTCATTATATATCAAAATGTCAATATGCTTGTTATTGCGCCGGCGTTGTAAATTTTTTTATGCCTGTTTATAATTAATCATGCGTTCGAAAGTGATCCTCATCGCAGCGGTCCTTTTGCTGGGCTCGCTGGTCGGCGCTTATCTTGCACTTGCTACTGGAATCCCCTCAATCCAAGAACTGAAAAAGCACGATTCCATGGCCGGGACTAGGATATATGCCGACGACGATTCGCTTGTTGGAGAGATAAAGCTCCAGAAAGGCATATTCGTTCCATACAGTCAGATTCCCGATAATATGAAGAATGCTGTTGTTGCGGTCGAAGACTCACGCTTCTGGAAACACAGCGGCATTGATTATCTAGGCATAGGTAGAGCTCTTGTGAAAGATCTGCTTCATATGAGCCTGAAAGAGGGCGGCAGCACTATAACGCAGCAGCTGGCTAAAGTCGTGTTTCTGTCATCCGAGAAGACGATTACGCGCAAAATCAAAGAGGCTCAGTTAGCGCTGCAGATTGAAAAAGAGCTTTCAAAAAAAGAGATTTTAGAGCTTTACCTGAACCGCGTTTATTTCGGCCACGGTGCTTACGGAATTGAAATGGCCGCCAGAACCTACTTTGGAAAGTCAGTCCGTAATATTTCGCTTGCAGAAGCAGCGATGCTGGCCGGGTTGACTAAAGGGCCGACCACATATTCTCCGTTCAATGATCTTGTGCGGGCAAAAGAACGGCAATCGATAGTGCTGGCGAGGATGGTTGAAGAAGGCTATATCAAGCAAGCAGAGGCGGATGCAGCAAAAAAACAGCCTTTGTTTTTGTCTCAGACCAGGGCAGCTACAGAGACTTATAATTATTTTATCGATTATATCAAGCAATATCTTATATCAAAATATGGAGAGGAGCAGGTATTTAAGGGCGATTTCAAGGTATACACAACTTTGAATAGAAATGCTCAAGTGCAGGCGCAGAAGGCATTGCAGGAAGGATTGCGTGAGGTCGATAAAAGACGGGGGTGGCGGGGTCCCGTAGCGCACAAGGATAACATCAAGGAGCAAGGTACAGAGAGTTCGGTATCATTTACTGCAAATGCCGGGGACATATCTACCGGGACGGTGATTTCAGTGAGTCCGAAAGAGGCGGTTGTGAAAAGCCGTGGCATTACTGGTAAGTTGCTTGTCAGTGATGCCAAGTGGGCAAGCGCCGTCCTTGATAAAACATCCGGCAAGCTGAAGTATATCAAGAATTTCAAGCTTACCGATATTCTCAAGCAAGGTGATGTTATATTAGTCAGATTCAAGACAGGCGGATCAAAAAATATCCTGTTCAGCCTCGATCAGGAGCCTGACATAGAGGGTGCCGTAGTTGCACTGGAACCGTCGACAGGCTATATCAGGGCGCTGGTGGGAGGTTTCAGTTTCACACGCAGCGAGTATAACCGGGCAGTGTTAGCGCAGCGGCAGCCGGGATCTTCTTTTAAGCCGATCATTTATGCTGCAGCGCTTGAGAACGGATTTACTCCGGCAAGCATCCTGATCGATGAGCCCGTGACTTATCCTGGAGGGGCTACAGGCGACTGGAAGCCTGAAAACTATGACCGTAAGTATATGGGCCCGATAAGGCTCAGAGAGGCTCTGGCTTATTCCAGGAATATAGTTACGATAAAACTTGTAGAGGCTTTGGGCGTGGATAGGATAATAGAACTTGCAAAGGCCCTTGGAATTCAGGGCGCCATACCACGCAACCTGAGCATTGCCCTTGGATCTACCAGCGTGACTCCGTTGGAACTCACCTCCGCTTTTGCTACTTTTGCCAATGGTGGTGTGAAAATGAAGCCAATTTTCATAAAGTATATGACGGATTCACGCGGACAGATCATAGAAAGTTCGCAGCCTGAAGGCACCCCTGTCATTAGTGCGGCCGGGTCTTTCCAGATCACTTCTATGATGGAAGATGTCATTAGATATGGTACTGGTATGAAAGCCAATATAGGCAGACCGGCTGCAGGCAAGACAGGTACAAGTAATGATTATAAGGACGCATGGTTTGTCGGCTACACACCTGACCTTGCTGCAGGAGTGTGGGTGGGATTTGACGATATGAAGCGTTCTTTGGGGGGCGGCGAAGTCGGCGGGCGAGCAGCTGCGCCCATTTGGCAGAGATTTATGAGGGGGACGCTTAGCAGTGAAGCATCTGCTGACTTTGCTATTCCGCCCGGCATTACGAGGCAGAGGATTGATATTGTTACTGGACTGCCGGCTGGCTTTTTTGCCAGCGATGCTTCAACGATCGACGAGTATTTTAAGGAGGGGTCATTACCTCAAGCAGGCGGCGTGGAAAGCTTCAATCCGCTCAATCATGTATCGCCTCACCCATCGACCGAACAGCAATCGAGGACTACGGAAATGCGCAGGCTTGTCGTCCCCAGGATATTGGATCCGACTCAGGATTAGCAAAAAGGATGCCGTCTGTAACAAATAAATTTGCTTACATGATATAATTCATACTATAAGTATCTAATCCTGGGGGTGGAATATGACGATCAAGGTCATGTATCGTGATGGAGTTTATGATATGATTTCTGCCTTTACTTTGGATCAGTTGATTCGCGACGATAAAGTCAAGAAGTTTTACCGCTATTCCGAAGAGAAATGGATTGATGTGGAAATGGGACCCTTGAGAAACCAGATCCAAGATATACCCACATACAACGGCGCTGAGAGGCGCTTATCCGAGATAATAGCCCGTCAGCTGGTCTAATCTGAAAACACGGTCTTCAATCATACGTGGACATAATATTTAGTATCTGCCTCGGAATAGGGCTTAGCGCTGCATGCGGTTTCAGGGTATTTGTTCCGCTTCTTGTTGCAAGTATCGCATCTATTTCAGGCTATCTGAATCTTTCTTCCGGGTTTCAATGGATCGGAACTTCAACTGCACTGATAGCATTTGCAACCGCTACCATACTTGAAATCATAGCCTACTATGTGCCTTGGGTAGATAATATTATGGATACAATTGCGGCACCTGCTGCAGCTGTTGCCGGCACTGTTGTTGCGGCATCAAGTTTTGTCGATATGAGCCCGTTTATGAAGTGGACGCTTGCAATCATAGCCGGCGGAGGGACTGCCTCTATCTTGCATGGCAGCACTGCACTGTTGCGGGCTGCATCAAGTGCCGGTACGCTTGGCCTGGGCAATCATGCTGTTGCCACAACAGAACTGCTGATGGCAACAGGGTTGAGTGTACTGGCGATAGCGCTGCCGCTTGCAGGAGTTGTGGTTGTTATAGCAATACTCTTCATTATTGCAAGAAAAGGCGTTAAGAAATTGTGCAAGGCATGATTTCCATCCCGGCACCTCATTACATAAATCTGCTATAATTACCCGTTGTTCCGCTACCTCCGATTTTGAAAGAGGCTTATAATGACCAATGAAGACCTTTCCAAGTTGAGGATAGACAAGACAGCTGCAATCAAAGGTCCAATAAAAAGCAGGAAACGAACGGTATTCGGAATTGCAATAGTTGCTGCTGTCATTGTTATTGGGGCCCTTATCTTCAGCGGGTTTATCAGCCCTGCTGTGAAGATTCAGGAGGCAACTGTTTCGTTGATATATCCTTCGCAGACTTTCACGCTGCTGAATGCCAGCGGATATGTCGTGGCGCAGCGCAAAGCAGCACTCGCCTCTAAGGTAACGGGTCGCATTGTCCAGCTTAATGTCGAAGAGGGCAGCAGAATCAAAAAAGACGATATCATTGCACGGCTTGAAAGCAATGATGTGACGGCGGCCAGGGACCAGGCTTCTGCAAATGTCAGGGTGTCACAGGCCAATCTTAAAAGCACACAGGCAAACCTGCATGACACGGCGCTCTCGTTTAACAGGAATAAAGAGCTTATCAGAAAAGGGTATATTGCTCAATCTGATTATGATACTTCCGAGGCCAGATATAAAAGCGCCGAAGCTGCCGTGCAGGCAGCCGAGCAAGCGGCTAAAGCTGCGGCAGCGGCTTTGAATGCCGCAAACGTTGCGATTGATTATACGATACTGCGATCCCCTTTCGATGCGGTTGTACTCACCAAGAACGCCGATATCGGAGATATTGTGACACCTATCGGCGCTACGGCAAATGTGCAATCAGCGGTAGTGACAATTGCCGACATGAACTCTCTGCTGGTCGAAGCAGACGTTTCTGAGTCAAACATCGGTAGCGTTAAATTGGCCCAGCCATGTGAGATACAGCTGGACGCACTGCCGGGCGTTCGTTTTAAGGGGCAGGTTCACATGATTGTACCTACGGCTGACAGGACCAAGGCTACTGTTATGGTAAAAGTCATATTTCTTGAAAAAGACAGCCGTATATTGCCGGAGATGAGCGCAAAGGTCGCTTTCCTTTCTCGCGAGGTCGCGGCAGACGAGACGAAGCCGTTCACTGCCGTGAATCAATCTGCATTGATCTCAAGGGATGGGAAAAAGCTTATATTTTTGGTCGAAGGTGCAAAGGCAAAGGTAGTCGTTGTAAGCACAGGCAAGCAGATGGGCGATATGATTGAGATTCTCAGCGGCGCAAAGGCCGGAGATAAGATAGTGCTGAAGCCGTCCGGAAACTTGCACGATGGTTCTAATATAAAAGCTGAAGATAAATGATGCAAGGTAGTGCAATGGCTCAAACTCGCTCAATAGTTGAGATAAGAAATGTCGGCAAGTCCTACCGGCGTGGCAGCCAGGTGGTTCCGGTTCTCGAGAATATAACCTTCGATATTGCTGAAGGTGAATTCCTTGCACTAATGGGACCATCAGGCTCGGGGAAGAGCACTCTCCTTAATCTTCTGGCAGGCATCGACAGCGTCGACAGCGGATCGATTGTAATAGGCGGTCTGGATATTACAACTCTATCTGAGACCGACCTTGCCGCCTGGCGTGCCGTCAACGTGGGGTTTATATTTCAATTTTATAATCTCATCCCGGTTTTGACCGCATTCGGCAATGTCGAGTTACCCTTGCTGCTTACTAAACTTACTAAAGATGAACGACACGAGCATGTTGAAATTGCACTTCGTGCAGTCGGCCTGTCTGATCGTATGGATCATTACCCTAATCAGCTGTCCGGCGGGCAGCAACAGAGAGTTGCAATTGCCCGTGCCATTGTTACGGATCCGGTCATTCTTGTCGCAGATGAGCCGACTGGTGATCTGGACAGAATTTCAGCGGCAGAAATTCTTGATCTCATGGGCAAGCTTAACAAGGATCTCGGTAAGACGATCATTATGGTGACGCACGATGCCAGAGCCGCTGAAAAAGCACATCTGATAAGACAGCTCGACAAAGGCATCTTTAGCGATGTTCCTTCTTAAGCTTATACTGAAGAATGCCTTTCGGCATAAGCTGAGGACCTGGCTTACTGTTCTGGGTATCACAATTGCAATCCTGGCCTTTGGCCTGCTGCGCACGGTGATAAGCGCATGGTATGCCGGGGTGGAGGCATCTTCTGCAAGCCGCCTGGTCGCAAGAAATGCCATCTCAATTATATTCACCCTTCCACTTTCATACGAAGAACGCATTCGTCAAACAGATGGCGTGCGGATAGTATCCGGCGGTAACTGGTTTGGCGGAATATATATTGATGAGAAGAATTTTTTTGCCAATTTTGCAATCGAACCGAAGACTTTTTTCGATCTTTATCCAGAGATAATTTTGCCGTCTGAGCAGAAGGCGGCATTTATAAGAGACAGAAAAGGGTTTGTCGCTGGACGTAAACTTGTAGAAAAATATGGATGGAAGCTGGGGGATGCGGTTACTCTCAGAGGCACGATATTCCCCGGCCAGTGGGACTTTGTTCTAAGGGGCGTATACAGAGGACGGGACAAGAACGTCGATGAAACGACGTTTTATTTCCAGTGGGATTACCTGAATGAAAAGATGAAGAAGACATATCCTCAAAGAGCTGATCAGATCGGATTTTTCATGATTGGAGTCAGCAGGCCTGATATAGCATCAGACGTGGCTGCCAGAATAGATAATGAATTCCGGAATTCGATTGCCGAGACTCTGACAGAAACCGAGAAGGCTTTTCAGATGAGCTGGATAGCCATGAGCCAGGCTATAGTCACCGCCATACAGCTTGTTTCATTTGTTGTAATCATTATCATTATGGCGGTAATGGCCAATACGATGGCAATGACCGCTCGCGAACGGATTGGAGAGTATGCGATATTCAAAACTCTTGGATTTGGTGCAGCGTACATAGCAGCGCTGATTTTTGGAGAATCACTGACTATCAGCATGATCGGATGCGCCTTTGGTATCGCCTTTACATTTCCGGCGGCTAAGGCGTTCGGAGACGCCCTGAGCACCTTTTTCCCTATTTTTAACGTTGAACCTAAAACTATATATTTGGATATAGCAGCTGCGCTTGTTATTGGGACTGTTGCCGGCATTTTCCCGACTTGGCGCTCAATAAGGATAAAGATAGCCGATGGTCTGAGGAGGATAGGCTGATGAGTCTGTTGCCTAATATCCCCTTCTCATACAACATAAAGAATCTATGGACAAGAAGGCTTACCACTGGCCTCACGGTCGGCGGCATGGCGCTTGTGGTATTTGTGTTCTCTGCAGTCCTTATGCTGGCTGAGGGACTAAAGAAGACTCTTGTAGCAACAGGATCACCGGAAAACGTCGTTGTTATACGCAAGGGCTCTGACTCTGAGATTCAAAGCGGAGTTGAGCGGCTGCAAGCCTCGACCATAGAAACACAGCATGAGATTGCGATTGGTGCGAACGGCATGCCGCTTGTCGCAAAAGAGCTTGTTGTTGTAATAGTGCTGCCCAAGAGGGGAACAGACAAAGGATCCAATGTGGTAATCAGAGGGATATCAGCGGAATCGATTCTTTTGCGGCCGCAGATAAGGCTTATTGAAGGGCGCTTCCCCAGGCCGGGATCATCGGAAATCATGGCCGGAATCAATATAGCGAAAAGATTCACGGGCGGAGGGTTGGGAGAGACTCTGCGCTTTGGCATGAGGACCTGGAACGTTGTAGGCATTTTCGACGCAGGCAGCACGGGTTTTAGCTCGGAGATATGGGGTGACGTTGATCAATTAATGCCCGCATTCCGCAGACAGGCATATTGTTCTGTGATATTCAGACTCCGTAATCCGTCTGAATTTGAAGTAGTGAAGACGCGCATTGAAAATGACCCGCGTCTGTCACTAGAGGCTATGAGAGAAACGCACTACTATGAGAAGCAGTCTGAAATGATGGCGAAGTTCCTAAGGATTTTGGGTATCTCATTGACCTCCATATTTTCACTCGGAGCAATAATCGGGGCAATGATAACAATGTATGCAGCTGTTGCAAGCAGAGTGGGTGAAATCGGGACCTTAAGAGCCTTGGGCTTTCGGAGACGGAGCATATTATGCGCTTTCCTGTTGGAATCGCTTCTGCTGGGATTCTTCGGCGGCATTATAGGATTGTTCTTTTCATCTTTCTTGCAGCTTTTCACTATTTCGACAATGAATTTTCAGACATTTTCCGAGCTTGCATTTTCTTTCGATCTGACTTTCCAGATAGCTTATCAGGCCATGGGGTTTGCACTGATAATGGGATTTGCCGGCGGATTGCTGCCGGCAGTAAGAGCATCCAGATTGCCGATAGTTGATGCCCTCCGTGCAGCTTGAGTCAGGATAAGGATTTTCGCTGGGAGATTCTCAAGGGTTGCACGAGTGACCATAATTGTATATAAAGTAAATTATACATAATTTCAGATCGGAGGTCTGATGGAAAGAAAAGGCATTGTAACTATACACGGCAACTCTCTTACGCTTATTGGCCCGGACCTGAAAGTCGGCGACAAGGCTCCGGACTTCAAAGTACTGGATAGCGATCTCAAAGAATATAGTCTTAAAGATTTTGAAGGCAAGATCAAGATAATCAGCGTTACCCCCTCGCTGGATACTCCTGTATGCGATCTGCAGGCCCGAAGGTTTAATCAAGAGGCTGCCGGTTTCTCTGGTGACGTGGCTGTACTGAATATCAGCATGGATCTTCCCTTTGCCATAGCGCGCTTCTGCAATGCTGCGGGAATTGACAAGGTCAAAACATTGTCTGACCACCGAGATGCCTCTTTCGGCTTGGCCTATGGAGTCTTGATCAAGGAATTGCGCTTACTGGCGCGCTCTATTTTTATAATTGGAAAGGACGGATCCTTAGCCTTCAGAGAGATTGTGCATGAGGTTACGAACCATCCCGATTATGACAGCGCCATCAAGCAAGTTAAGAAGATGACCGCATAAAGGCGGTAGTTTTCATGGCGTGTTGCCGTGTATTCAATGAAGCTGTACCGGAGATTTGCCGGAGAAATATAGACCTGCAGATTTCCTGATTCAATAATAAAATTAAGGGAGGCTACAAGATGCCGTATAACGCAAAAGACTACGCAGGTTTATTGGGAATGGATGGATTCAGCGAAACCTTGTTAAAAAATCATTTTACTCTTTATCAGGGATATGTAACAAACACTAACAAAGTACTGGACACTCTAGATGCGATGCTTAAGGACGGCAAATCGGGCAACCCGGAATTTGCAGAGCTGAAAAGGCGGCTGGGCTGGGAATTCAATGGTATGAGGCTGCATGAATATTATTTCGAAAATCTCGGAGGTAAGAGCGCTCTTGATAAAGGCGGCAAACTTGCTAAAAAGCTCGTGGCGTCCTTCGGCAACTTGGATGCATGGGAAAAAGACTTCAAGGCAGTTGGAGCAATGCGTGGAATTGGCTGGGCTGTGCTATATCAGGACACGGCTGCCGACAGGCTTATCAATTTCTGGATCAACGAGCATGATACAGCCCATCCTGCCGGGTGCACCCCCTTGCTCATAATGGATGTTTTCGAACATGCATTCATGATTGATTACGGGCTCAAGAGGGCAGACTATATTGAAGCTTTTTTCAAGAATATTAATTGGGCTGCTATTGAGGGACGGCTTAAATAGCTGCCTCATTGGAAAACAGTTGATTTTTTGATCGGATTGAATTTCAGCATTGACTGAGACGGCTGCGCAATCTATGTGACTGCGCAGCCGTCTCAGTCTTTCTGTAAGATTACCGGCTGCTGATATTCAACCGCTTAATCATTTCGTCATTATCTCGCTAATCTTGCTGAGCAGGTCCACCGGTGACACCGGCTTCATTATCAACGTGACGCCCGAGCTGCCGGTAAGTTCATTGTCCAATCTGTCCGGTGTGTATCCGCTGACAAATACGATTTTTATATCCGGTCTTATTTTTCTGATCTCAGCGAAGGCTTCCTTCCCGCTTTTCTTGGGCATAATAACATCCATAAGGACCAGATCGATTTTGTCCTGATTTGCAGTAAATAATTGAACAGCTTCTTCGCCATCGGCGGCATTCAAAATTTCATATCCGTTTTTGGAAAGGACGGCTTCGAAAAGCTTGCGCAGCCTGTCATCGTCCTCCGATACAAGTATAGTACCGCTCCCTCTGGTTGGCTTGATCCGAACTGGCTGTGCCTGCCGCTGCTCCCTGCCGGCTTCAAAAATAGGCAGAAAGATTTTGAAGGTCGTACCGAGACCGGGTGCGCTCTGAACATCGATATGGCCTCCGTGCTGTTTCACAATGCCGTAGACCATTGCAAGTCCGAGCCCTGTGCCTTTTCCGGGCTCTTTTGTGGTAAAGAACGGATCAAATATTTTTTGCAAATTGTCCTGACTTATGCCTTCTCCACTGTCTGAAACTGATATAAGAGCATAATCACCTGGGGCAATCGGAGAGAATGCTGTTGTTGAAGTCTCCGTAAGCGATATCTTTTCCGTCTGGATCGATAGAGTTCCACCGTTTGGCATGGCATCTCTGGCATTAGTGGCGAGGTTCATCAGTACCTGCTCTATGCGGATAGGGTCGGCTACGCAATATACTGATTCACGCGTTAGATTTGTGCTGACCTTGATCTCTTCTCCAATTATCCTGCCTAGAAGTTTATCGAGTTTGGCGACAAGATCATTAATATTCAGGACCTTGGCATGCATCGTTTCCTGCCTGCTGAAGGCAAGAAGGCTGCGTGTAAGCTCAGCTGCCCGATTCGCGGAATCGAGGATTTCTTCAATATCTGGTCTGCTGGGGTCATCAGGGGCGATCTTTGATTGGGCCAGATATCCGTGTCCGGTTATGGCAGTCAGTATATTATTGAAATCATGTGCTACACCGCCGGCAAGCTGCCCTACAGCCTCCATCTTCTGGGCTTGGACAAGCTGGTTTTCCAGAGCAACACGCTCTGTTATATCTATAAACGTAACCACCGAGCCGGTTGGTTCGCCGTCCCTTAATATTGGATGCGCCCAGTACTCAGCGAAGAAGTTCGATCCGTCCGCCCGCCAAAGCATCTCTTTTTCTCTGTGAAGCATCTGGCCCCTGCAAAGCGCAATGTGTGCCGGACATTCCTCTAAGGAATAAGACTTGCCGTTAACTTTGGAATGATGCACAAGACTGTGCATGCTCTTTCCAAGCAGGTCGCTTTCGTTTTCGTACCCGAGCATTTTAAGTCCGGACGGATTGCAGAATGTGCAGCTTCCCTGACGGTCCAGACCGTATATGCCCTCAGCAGCAGAGTTCAGGATCAGACTGATCTTCTCTGCGCTATCGCGCAACTTTTCCTCGGCCTTCTTGCGTTCGGTTATTACGTCGAAAACAGCGACAAAATGCCCTTCTTGTGGTCTGAAGGCCGATATTGAGAACCACATTTGCAAGGCCTTGACATAGGTTTCAAAACGCTCCGATTTCCCTGTGGAAGCGACACGGCCGTAAATTTCGAAAAGTTGTGGATCGGCTTCCCTCATGCCTGGGATGACTTCAGATACCTTCTTCCCTACCACATCTTTTAAGCCTGTCAATGATGCAAACGCACTGTTTACAGCGAGATAAACGAAATCCACCGGCCTGTCGTTTTCGAAAATCATTCTGCAGTAGGCGAGGCCGTTCAGCATGTTGTCGAAAAGGGAACGATACAATTCATCACTATCACGCAATAATTTGGTCGCCTGGAATTTTGCTATGGCGATGGCCAGATAGCCAGCAAGTCTCTCCCATAGCGCAATATCTGTAGCAGTAAAGACGTTCTTCCTGTGATCGTTCAGTTGAAGAAGCCCGAGCCGGTCTTCGCCCGCCTTAAGAGCAATCAAAGCGACCGATTCATACCCAAATCCATAGCACCGGTTTCTGGTGCTGGCCTTCCGATCGGCTTCCGTTGTGGTTGCCAGTAGCTCGCTTGTGCTGTTGGTCCAGAAACTGCCGTTTTCAGTGAAAAATGGCTTGGAAGGATCGAAGCGGCCCCTGATTATATTTCCACACATGCAGTCCAGCGCCGGATTGCCGGTCATGTCTCTCAGGATTTCACCTTTATTATCTCTGGCGCAAAGGGAGTTTTCAAGTTTTACAAAACCTGCTGGGAATCCGCTGGTCTCGAAATAGGGGTAGTCGTTGCCTTCCTGCAAGCGCATGCCTACAGCCTCGCACCCTGTCAGATCCCTGAAGAATGTTACGGCAGATTTAATCAAACTTTCCCTGTCGCGGCTTTGATTGATCAGATGGAGAAATCCTGCTGACAATTCGCGCTCAAGCCCGGCCAGCGTGCGCTCGGTCACGTCCTCGGAGAATATGACTATCCCGCCCACTGCTCCCGTTGTATCGAGCCATGGGCGTACCTCCCAACGAATCCACTGCACTGAGCCGTCGGCTCGTTCGAACCGATCAGCTTCAGCCCGCAGCACTTCACCTGCCATGCCGCGTTTATGGATATCCTTCCACTCATCTCCGATTTCCGGGAATATCTCATAATGTGAAACACCGGCAAGGCTGCGGTCACTCAGTTTGTAGTCCCGGAGCCAGCGCCTGCTGGCATAAAGATAGTGCATATCGCGGTCGAACATTGCCAGCGCCGCCGGGGCGTGCTCGATGAACAGCCGTAAATACTGCTCGCGCTGACGCAAAGCCTGATCGGCTTGCTTCAGCTGGGTAATGTCGCTGTATGTGATTACAGCGCCCTCAATATTGTTGTCGGAAGCGCGGTAGGGCAGTACGGTGCGCACATACCAGGTATCGCCTGCGTTCATTTCCAGCCTGATTGAGGAGGCTTCTTCAAACACCGCCTGGGCATGCGCGAGAAGCCCAGGGCCGAGATTCTCGATCGACATGTCAGTTATCGGGCGTCCGACATCTGCCGGTATCAGCGTTATGAGTCTTGACATTGCCGGAGTGAACCGCTTGACGCAAAGATGCCGGTCGAGGAAAAGTGTCGGGATATCTGTGCCGGCAAGAAAATTCGTCAGGTCTGCGTTCGTCTCATCCAGCTCCTCGATCTTGGCCTGCAACTGAGAGTTGACAGTGAGGAGCTCTTCGTTCAGGGATTGAAGCTCCTCCCTCGATGTCTCCATCTCTTCGTTCGACGCCTGCAACTCCTCATTGGATGATTGCAGCTCTTCGCTGAGACTTTCAAGCTGCTCAATATGGCTCTGCAGGTCTTCACGCGTGGCGCAGAGCTCGTTTTCGAGCTGACGTATTGCGGTTTCGTCAAGCGAGTTCGTCTCCAGGGACAACTCATCTGTCTTGAGAGAGGAACTTTTTTCCTGGAAGACGACCAGAAAAAGATTGTCCACAATTTTTGAAATCTTTATGGAGACCTTGTGCTTGCGCCCCGAGTCGCCTGCATTATCCATACGCGTGGAAGAAGAATCGCCGCTTGTCATGGCTTTGTATAAAGCGCCGCGCATGCGACTGCGCATAATCTCCGGCAACATCTCCAGCAGGTTCTGAGTAGGCGCACCTTCGGGCTGTTTCAAATATAAATTGGTCGGGCCATTATAATAGAAAATCTCGAAGTTCTGATTTATGGCAACTGCAGCGGGTGCATACCCTAGCACAAGGGCTTTCTGTGCCAACTCGGCAGCCGAAGGCTTGGGTTGGACTGCCGGGCGAGCATTTGTCTGCTGAGCTGCAAGCTGCGGCTGCACAAAGGCGCTGAACATCTGCGCACGTGAAAAC
Organism: Dissulfurispiraceae bacterium; assembly: GCA_035319125.1. Taxonomy (GTDB): domain Bacteria; phylum Nitrospirota; class Thermodesulfovibrionia; order Thermodesulfovibrionales; family Dissulfurispiraceae; genus Fen-1308. Next base: position 53,687 of record DATHDG010000013.1, read on the forward strand.
GAGCGTCCCTTGACCTTTCTAAAAATGCGGTTCTTTTTCTGACCAACCGACTGGAACAGCTCGCTGCTGCTGCCGAGCGACTCGGCGCTTCCAAGGAACAGGAAGCCATCATCCTTCAAGGCATAATGAAAGAGAGAAATGCATTTATCCTGGGCATAGGGCTCAAGATAAATCAGCAGATTGCGGCAGACGATTAGATCCATGCGCGAAAATGGCGGGTCGTAGATAAGATCGTGCTTTGCGAATATAATATGCTGTCTTAAGTCATTGTTGACAGAAAGAGCAAGCCCGTCCGACGTAAGCGTCATAAATTTTTTTAAATAGGCAGGCGTTATATCCGCCTCAGCGCTGGCCGGATATAAGCCGGCGCGTGCTTTCTCGAGGGCTGGTTCGTTAACATCCGATGCAAAGATTTGGATATCCCGTTTTTTCCCGGCAGCAATAAGCTCGTCCTTCATCATCATCGCTATGGAATACGGTTCTTCGCCCGTAGCGCATGCCGGGACCCATATGCGAATGGGCGAGTCGTCCGTTCTCGCAACCAGTTTCTTGACGACATCAGTATTCAGCGCCTTCCAGATGAGTCTGTCCCTGAAAAAAGAAGTTACACCTATAAGAAAGTCCGATGCCAGCATTTCCGCTTCAGGAGCCTTGGTTGCCAGCATTTCAAGATAGTCGGCGACCGAGGAGAGACCATGCAGATTCATGCGTCTTCTGATCCTGCGGGATATCACGTTCCTTTTATAATGGTTGAAATGATATCCGGTCTTGTCGTATATGATATGGAAGAACGGCTCAAACTGGTCCTGGCCGATGAGATCCTCAAATTGGCACAGATGTATCCCTGTCCCCGAAACACTCAATAGTTTATGAACCATATCGGAGGGAGGCAGCACTGCGTCAACCTGGCCGGTGTTGATAGCCGCTTGTGGCATGCTCGAATATTCGGCGGTAGCAGGGTCTTGTGCTAATACAATGCCTCCTGCCGACTTGACGGCTCGCACACCACGGGCGCCATCGGTTCCTGCTCCGGATAAAATGACGGCGATTATCTCATTTTCCTCATTTTCGGCAAGGGATATCAGAAGTTCATCAATCGGGAGTTTCCTGTGTCTGTCATCAGCAGAAGTGATATGAATTGTTCCACGCTCCACATGGATCATTTTGTCGGGAGGGTGCAAATAGACATGCCCGGACTGCAGCAAGCTTCCTTCGGCAATTTCTTCGAATTCGAGATCGGGTCTCCGGTTATGAAGCAGTTCCGGCAGCAGGCTCTTGTGGGTTGTGGAGAAATGCTGCTGGTATATAATTGCAAAACTGAATTCGCGCGGCAGATCGGTTAGGAAGCTCTCGAAAGCCTGCAGCCCGCCCGCTGACGCGCCAATAACGACAATAGGACATAGAGAGTTTTCAGCATTTCCGGAATTATGTGTAGCCAATCACATGCCTCCAGCGTCTTAAAGCTAACATTCTAAGTGGTCAATGTAAATGAATCGGTCATTATAAAGACCGTTAGACAAATTCTACCAGATTACACAAAACTTGGCTACTTTACTTTTGCTATTTCTAATGCTTGGCGTTTTGATTCACCCAACGTGAAATGTTTTTTCTTACGAATTCTATTTCATCCTGTTTCGTGGGCAGCTTTTTAACGAGTTTTTCATTCAGTACTTCACCGAATATCTTCGAATATAGAGGGCCCGGCTGTACCCCAAGGGACTTCAGATCTTCCCCGTTGATTAGCGGTTTGATCGTTCTAAGTTCGAGCAGGTATTGTGAAATAGCCTTCTTCTTCTCGTTATCCTGCAGGCTGGCCATGCTGAATAGCAGCGCTTCTATTTCGCAATCTATAAGTAGATGATAAATCATCACTGGATTTCCCGGAATCAGATTTCGAGCAATCTTCTGCGCTGCATTGAATACTCTAATGATAAAATCACGAGTCTTATCAGGAACGACAAGGCGTTCAAGAGCAGCCCCTCGCTCATCGCGGCTCAATCCGTGCAGGAGCGCCAGTATATACAATAGTTCTTTATCATGCTTCTCATTGAGAAAAAGCAGGTCGAACCACGAGATCACATCATGTACGGACTCCATGATTGCTTCGAGCTCGGATGAAAACTTCAGCTTGGGATGGATGAGCTGCGTTAAGTCATAATCGGCTAATCTTTTGAGCGATTTTATAGGGTCTGTTTCGCTGAATATCAGGGTTAATTCATCATAAAGCCGGGTTCCTGAGAGCTTGTCAAAAATATTCATTCTCACTGCAAGTTTGATCAGGTTTTCCGTGTGCTTCGTAATCTTGAAGCCGAAGCGTTCTGAAAAGCGGATGGCCCGGAATGCGCGCGTTGGATCTTCGACAAAGCTCAGGTTGTGCAGCACGCGGATGACCTTGTCTTTGAGGTCTCTCTGCCCGCCAAAGAAGTCAATCAAATGGCCAAAATCTTTATGGTTTATCCTAACTGCCAGAGTGTTTATAGTAAAATCTCGTCTGTACAGGTCTCTTTTCAGAGATGAAGTCTCCACCTTCGGCAGCGCTGCCGGCGCCTCATAATATTCTGTCCTGGCAGTCGCTACGTCGAGCTTGAACATGTCTTTTATTACCATTGCTGTGCCGAAGGCCTGATGCACAGTCACCTTGGCTGCAATTCTTTCACCGAGATTACGCGCAAATGAGATGCCGTCACCTTCAATGACAATATCTATGTCGAGATTTTCCTCGCGCCTTAAAATATCCCTGACGCAGCCGCCAACTAGATATGCGCCATAACCAAGTTCATCGGCAACGTTGCCGGCCAGCACAATAAAATCGTAAAGACCGGCAGGCAGGGTATCTTTAAGAAGTGACGATACATTCCTTCCGAATGCTTGATAACTTCCTCCCCGCATTGTCTGTTCCGGCATCAGCCGGCTTTTCCTTAGCACGTCTTCATATAGCGCCCTCAGAATGTCGGTTCTGGTTATCGCTCCTACTATCTTTTCCCCATCCATGACAGCCACAAATCTCTGGTTTTGCTCAATCATTGTCTTTTCGATCTCTGACAGTAATGTCTCAGGCATGACAGTAGTAGCGTCAGTAGTTGCAAAGTCCAGGCATTTGCTTTTCCCGAAGCCATGGAAAAGGGCCTTCTCTACAACCTCCCGGGTTATGATGCCTTTATACTCTCCACCCTTTAAAACCGGCAACACGTTGACACCGTAACGTGTCATCATATCTTCAGCATCCTTAACCTTGCTTTCGCCGGGGATCACTACTACAGGCGTGGTCATGACATCAACTGCCAGCTTTATCGGCCTTATGTTCTTGCGGAGCGAATCCATGATTTTCTCTTCTACAATCTCAAACGGCACATCTTTGATCGTAGCCGATGCAGCAGTTGAATGTCCGCCTCCACCAAATTCTGCAAGCAAATGTGAAACGTTGAGTTCTGTGACTTTGCTTCTGGCCACTATCAATATCTTGTCTGCCATGCTGATGAGGATTATAAGTGCATCCATGTCGAGATCTTCCATGTCCATAATCTTATGCGCCAAGTACGAGACATCGCCGAAGCTTTCCATCGTTCCTTTTCCAATACGGATGCGGATGCCGTGTATGACCACTTCTTTGAGTGATTGAACCAGTTCATTGAGCAGAGCGACCGTTTCCTTGCTGAATTCTTCCTTAAGAAAGTCCGCCACTATATTCAGGTTCGCACCGCGTTTCAGCAAGAACGAGGCCGCTGCAAGGTCTCTCGGGGTGGTTGATGAATATATGAGCGATCCGGTTTCCTCATAAATGCCAAGGCAGAGGAGTGTTGCCTCCATCGGCGTGATAGGGTATTTTTTTTCTCGAATGATTTCCGCAAAAAGCGTAGAAGCCGCCCCGACGGTGTCAAGCACATTTAGCGAACCTTTTATGTCGTCCCGCGTCGGCGGATGATGGTCATAGATGTGGATAGCGACACCTTTCTTGGATAGCAATGCCTTGAACATTCCAATCCTGTCAGGATGTTTGGTGTCGACAATTATAAGCCGTGAAATCTGATCGACGTCTATGTCCTTGAATCTGCTGATCCCGTCAAGCTTGAAAACTTCTATAAAGTCACGGACCTTTTTCTCCAGTGATCCCGGAAAAACGATGACCGCCCCCGGGTATATTTTCCTGGCTGCTACTGCGCATGCCAGAGAGTCAAAATCGGCATTGATATGGGATGTAATAACGTCCATAAGATATGACTGATTTTATAAGCTACCCGGAAAAATAGCAAATATAGTTACCCTGGAGGGATATATCTTATAGTTGCATAATTCCTTCTATCCCGACATTACACTGATTCAGCGCTATCGTTTGCGGCCCAGTAAATTTCTGACCGCCTTGCCCGCCAGGGTTTCTTTTGCCGAAAGCGCTCCCTGCGGGCAGATCTCGATGCAGCAGTAGCAACGGATGCATTTTTCGTAATCAAAGTTAATCTTCTTTCCATCGGCTGAGATGGCTTGTGCCGGACAGTATTTCCAGCACTGGCCGCAGGCAACGCACGAGGTATTATTGACAATCGGCCTTTGAACCAGATGTTTTCTTATAAATCCATGCAGGTAGGGCGGCCCAAATACAAGTGGAGTAATGGAAGGCAGCTCGAAATTTTTGATTTCAGGCAACTCACCTTGTATTTCAATATCACCAAAATCCCTGCTCTCCAGGGCTATTTTGTTGGTCGGCAACTCTTCCGGCGGGATTCCCAGCGTACGGCATACAGCCATGTCCAGCGCAACGGCACTGTCACTGCCCATTACAACGCCAATGCTTCTGGGGCGACCACTCTTGCCAGGGCCCTGACCTTCCATTGCAAGAACCCCGTCCAGGATGGTTGCTGCCGGCCTGAGAGAATCATGTATTTTTATAAGCAGACGAGCGAACATTTCACGGTCTACTCCGGTTCTGAAGTGCCATTCCGGTTTTTTGATTCCAACAATACAACCAAAAAGATTTTTTACTCCCAGGGTTAGGAGCATTTGTGAATGCGTCTTGAGTTTCGGAAGGTTGATGAGTGCATCGGCTTCCAGGGCATCGGTTGCGATCTCGATCTTTCCGAATGGCTCTCCCACATCTATTATTGAGCTCTCCCGAAACTCACGAAATTTCACATCCAGCCCTTTGAGTGCAGATGTAAACCCACCTGCCTTAAGAACTTTCTCAAAAGATCCCATTGCATTGCTGTCTGATATTACGGGTCTTGCGCCTTTGTCCAGAACATACTCAGCAGTAGCTCTGACAACAAGCGGGTGGGTCAGTATTGCCTTTTCGGGAGGCGCCGGAGCAAGCAGATTGGGTTTTATAATCACAGTGCTATTGCGCACGATCGATGTTGCGGCAAAATGGTCCAGCATGGAGAATATCTGTGGTTTGAGGATATTGTAATCATAGGAAGAAGCTTCGATGACAACGGTTGGCATCAGGCTATGGTATCAGCTGTAAACAGGTATCTTCAAGTTGTTCTTTGGATTTGAATTGGTTCTGAGAGGTCAGTTATATTAAAGAAAATAGTGTAGCGGGTGATAAGATATAGCGAGCCATGAATGCCGGGATGAATAATCAGATGGCACCGATCGAGGTCATGTCAGAGGGCAGACGCTATCAGCGGTTTGTTAAGGAAGGCGCTGTTTCATTGACGATTGGCAGACGGAGTGTTAGCGGCAATCTTGTGAATCTGAGCATCTCAGGGCTGCTTTCTAATTTTTTAAGCAGTCAGCCGCTGCCGGAGATGTCTGACAAGGTTGATATACGCCTGGAGGCCGGAGGACGCGAAAATATGTTGGAGCTTAATGGCACTGTTGTCAGGATTCAGGTGCCCAGAGAGCTCGACAAGCAGGACATGATCGAGATAGCTGTAGATTTCGGTGAGCTGCCGCCAGCTGCTAAACATGCACTGCAGCAGCTGATAAATTATCTTCTTGTAAAAGCCGCACGATACAAATAGGCACTGCTGATCTTGCACTGTACAGCGACTGGTTTCATTATTCATTGCTGGGAGCAAATATACAATCCATGACTGCATTGAGACTTTGCAGACTGATACTTCTGCTGCCGACGAGTCTTTTTTTTCTTGTTGCGGGTGCTATCGTGAACATTGTCACGGCGGCAAGTGAGAGCTGCAGAGCGCGCGCCTGCGCGGTCTGCACTATGATGTGGGCCAGAGTCATGTGTATGATTCTTGGTATCAGAATAAAAAAAAGCGGGGCAGAAAGCGAGCTTGGTGGTTTCGTCGTCTGCAATCATTCCAGCTATCTGGACGTTCTGGTGATGGGATCTGTGCGTCCTTCATCTTTTCTTGCAAAGAAGGAAGTTAAAGGCTGGCCGCTGGTTGGCTGGCTTGCAACGTTGGGAGGCACACTGTTTGTGAATAGGGAAAATAAGAAGAGCGCGGTTATGGCTATGGAGGAGATAGGACGCAAAATAGACCATGGCGTTATGGTGGTTATATTTCCGGAAGGAACGACTTCTGACGGAAGGTCGATACGCGTGTTCAAAAGCACCTTTTTCAGCGTTCCCGCTTGCAGAAACATGCCGGTGACTCCGGTGAGCATCAGATATCCTGCCGAGCTAATCGGTTCGGTTGCATGGTATGGCGGGATGGGTCTGCTGCCGCACCTTTGGCGTCTGCTCGGTATTCGGAGGATAGATGCTTCTATTTATTTTAATCCTCCGGTATGGCGGCAGGAGGCGCATCTGTCTGCTGCGAACGCGAGAAAGCAGCTCTGCGCGCAGGCCTACGAGAGTGTTGTTCAGGGATTCGGAACGGCGGGATAAGGGTTCTAAAATCAGGAGGGCAATAAATGGGAGTTTCAGAAGCAGTCGGCAATACTCCGTTAGTTAGAATAGAAAACATCAATCCCAATCCAAACGTGCGCTTGTTCGCCAAGGTTGAAGGCAATAATCCGGGCGGATCTGTGAAAGACAGGGTTGCGCTTTATATGCTTGAGACCGCCGAGCGCGAAGGGCTTTTAACAAGGGACAAGATCATACTTGAAGCGACGTCGGGCAATACAGGGATAGGCTTGGCTATGATAGGAGCTGCAAAGAAATACCGCGTTAAGCTTACTATGCCTGCATGCGTTAGCGTGGAACGGAGAAAGGTTCTTGAGGCCTTTGGGGCTGAACTTATTCTTAGCCCATCTAATGAGGGAACAGACGGAGCCATTAGGCTTGCGCACAGGATCATGTCTGAACAGCCTGACCTTTACTTCATGCCGAACCAGTTCGATAATCCCTCAAATGCGGCGGCACACTATGAAACCACCGGTAAGGAGATTGTCGCACAGACAGGTGGCAATATAACTCATTTTGTTGCGGGGATGGGGACGACTGGCACGCTGATGGGTGTAGGCAGAAGGCTGAAAGAACACAATCCGGCAATAGCTATTGTCGGAGTTGAGCCTGTCAAAGGACATAGGGTTCAGGGTCTGAAGAACATGACGGAGAGCATCGTGCCGAAGATCTTCGATCCTTCGAAGCTGGACGAGCGTTACATAGTCACTGACGAGGAGGCCTTCGACACCACAAGGATGCTTGCAATCAAGGAAGGCCTGTTTGTAGGCATGTCGAGCGGCGCCGCCATGCATATAGCGATAAAGAAATCCAGCGAACTGAGGGAAGGCGTGATAGTAGTCCTTCTGCCTGACCGCGGAGACAGATATCTTTCTACTGCGCTCTTCACATCTGTCTGCGGCAAATGCCCTCCTTAATCTATGCGCATGAAGCACAGTGAGCCATTAATCATTGATCAAGCATCATGTTCAAACTGCGGCCTGTGCATTAATGTTTGTCCGTTTGGCAATCTCAAGCAGAGCGGAGGCTTAGTATCATACTCCGGCGATAAATGCCTGTCCTGCGGGCATTGCGCTGCTGCCTGCCCCAACGATGCTATCTCGATCGCTGACATCGAGCCTTCCGAAAGTGTGTATAAGACCTTTACAATTGACAGCCGATGGTTGCAGCATGGCGATTACAACACGGCGGGGCTTGTGCGCCTGATGGCGTCGAGAAGATCCTGCCGAAATTTCGACCCGCGTGCGGTTGATAGAGAAATCCTTGAAGATCTGGTAAAGATCGGCATCACAGCGCCTTCGGGGACAAACTCACAGAGTTGGACCTTCACCATTTTGCCGACAAGAAAGGCGGTGGTGTCTTTTGCCGGTTACGTAAGCCTTTTTTTCAGGAAGCTTAATGCAATGGCTGAAAAGCGTGTTCTTCGGACAGCGCTGAAGATTGCAGGCAAAAGTGAACTAGACGCTTACTACCGCGATTACTATCAGCTTGTCAAAAAAGCGCTTGATGAATGGGAAAACAACGGCAAGGACAGGCTTTTCCACGGGGCGGTTTCGGCGATAATCGTTGGCTCTGCTCCCGGCGCCAGTTGCCCGGCCGAGGATGCCTTGCTTGCCACGCAAAACATCCTGCTTGCCGCTCACAGCATTGGGCTCGGATCGTGCCTCATCGGATTCGCTGTCTCGGCCATTAAAGAAGCGCCTGCGATAAAGGCTTCAATCGGTATACCGATGGATGAGTCTGTTCATGCCGTGGTAGCGCTCGGATATCCGGATGAAGCATACGAAACGGTCGCAGGCCGCAAGAAGCCGGAGATGCGCTACTACGAGGGGTAACCCTACAGCCTCTCCCATGGAGATTTGATTGTCGCCCCACCTGTCTATTGCGCTTCGACAAACTTCCTGAATTCGTAAATGAGCTTTCTCGTCATCGAACCGGGTTGCCCTTCACCTATGATGCGACCGTCTATTTTCGTGACCGGCATGATTTCGGCGCCGGTGCCTGTCATGAAACATTCTTCCGCAGTATAAAGATCATAGCGTGTGAGTTGCGCCTCGCGGACTTCAACACCGAGCGATCCTGCAATCCCGATCACCGCCGACCTTGTTATGCCGCCTAACGCGCCGCAATTAACTGCTGGCGTTGCGAGCTTTCCGCTACGAACAAGGAATATGTTGTCGGCAGTGCACTCTGACACATAGCCCTCGTGGTTCAGCATGACGGCTTCAAGGCAGCCTGCCTGCTTTGCTTCGATCTTGGCCAGCACGTTATTCAGGTAGTTGAGAGATTTGATGCGCGGGTCGAGGCTGTCGGATGGCATCCTGCGGGACGATGAAGTCACCACAGCGATGCCTTTCTCATAGTATTCCTGTGGATAAAGCTGTATGTCACCTGCGATGATAACAACTGTGGGCTTTTCACACTGGGCGGGATCGAGTCCGAGCTCTCCTTTTCCCCGCGTGACGACAAGGCGGATATAGCCTTCGCTCCTTTCGTTTATTCGCACGGTATCGCTGACGGCCTTCTCCATATCCGGCTTCGACATCGGGATATCGAGCAGGATGGACTTCGCGCTGTCATAAAGACGGTCGATATGATCGCGGAGCCTGAATATCTTGCCTCCATAGATGCGTATTCCTTCAAAGACGCCGTCACCATAAAGAAGTCCGTGGTCGAATACCGATATCCTGGCCTCATTGCGGTCATAATATTTGCCGTCTATGAATATCTTCATGTCCGCTCCTCCTCATCTTTGAAGACATCACGCAGTTTGATATATCTTTCCCCAAACTTCTTAACCAGATGTCTGTCAAAGCGCTTCACTATTTTCATAATGTATATGTCATGCTTTATATAGTCTTCAGCTACAGTCACAAACCCTTTGTTGACGCTCCAAGCACCTTCGGCACGATTGTCGCCGAATATGGTCCCTATCAGCACCTCCCTTGAATCAGTTACAAGGGCCAGGACGCGTCCACCTTTCTCACGGAAAAGCGTATCCTCGATCGGGTGGCTGAATATCTGCTTCAGTGATGAGTCGTGCTGTCCGAAGTGGACAACGGCGAGGCGCACTTTTTTCTTGGCTGCTTCTTTCAGGGCGTGTTCGAGCAGCGGGAAGTCGTCCTTCCAGACCGATAGCAGCAGTGTCTTTTCAGCGCCAGAGATCATCCTGACGGCCTTGTCAAAAAGGTAGTCTCGCCCGGCAATATTCCATATGTACGAAACATCACTGCCCGATCCGATTCCAGCCAAATCGTCGGCAAGCGAATCAACAAGAGAGTTCATCGAAGCCCTGTAGCGGCCCAGCAGTTCTTCAGGGGCAAGAGGTACATATAGCCTCTTGTTGCCATCTTCGGCTGATGAAACAATACTCTTTTCGACCAACTTGTTGAGAGCCTCATAAACTTTTGACGACGGGATGCCTGAAGAGTGTGCAATCTCGTATGGCGTAGATGGATTTTTTTTCAGCAGTGCGACATAAGCTCTTGATTCATATTCAGACAGGCCTATCTTTGAGAGGCGGGAAGTAATCTCTATAATATTAACTACCATAGTAGTTAATATATCACCGGAGATTATTAATGTCAAGAATGACTATATGACATAAATGTTAATACTAGTACAAAAACGAAGGATAAATATTTAAAGGTGATTTTGTAAATATTCCGCCAAATCAGGCATTTGACTGTGTGGCATCGCTATTGCTTACCGGAGATCAGGAGAATACGTTCGAGGAGGCGCCGATGAGCGAGCCATTAGCTATTAGAAAGAACAGAGACATTATGAACAGCCATCCCTGCTTTTCAAAGAAGGCCCACTCCCGTTTCGGCAGGGTTCACCTGCCTGTAGCGCCGGCCTGCAATATACAATGCCGCTACTGTATTAGGAAATACGATTGCGCTCACGAATCACGACCCGGCATCACCAGCATTGTTCTGACTCCCGAAGAGGCCTTATTCAGAGTGAGCGCACTTGTAGAGAGGAACGAGCGCCTCAGCGTAGTCGGGATAGCCGGGCCTGGAGACCCGCTTGCCAATGAGGCGACCTTTGAAACGTTCAGGATGATAAACCGGAAATTCCCTGATTTGATACTGTGCGCATCAACTAACGGGCTCGGCCTGCCTGACAGGCTGGACGATATAGTGAAATGCGGGATAGGAAGCATTACTGTAACGATCAGCGCAGCGCGGCCTGAGACCGCAGAAAAGATTTACGCATGGGCTGTCTACAGAGGCAAGAAATTAACCGGAGCTGAGGCCGCCGAAAGAATCTTTACTAACCAGTGGCGCGGACTTACAAATGCGATAGATGCGGGACTGATGGTAAAGGTAAACAGCGTTCTCATACCCGGCGTCAATGACGCTGAAATCCCGCAGATAGCGGAGCTTGCAGGTTCAAAGGGCGCAGACTTGCACAATATACTGCCGCTTATCCCACAGGCCGAATTCGCGCACATTGAAAGGCCTGGCCGCGATATGATTCATAATTTGAGGGCTGAGTGCGGTAAGTATGTAGAACAAATGACACATTGCCGCCAATGCAGGGCAGACGCCTGTGGCATACTTGGCGAAGACAAGGACATGGAGCTGGAAGTCCTCTCAGCCGCCATCGGCGAACAATATGAGATGATCAATTAAAGGAGGTATTCCATGATAGTGAGCATACTGATATTCGGACTGTTGATCTTTACAGTCACATTCCTGATTTCGAAGAGGTCGGTTGTCTGCGAACGCAGTGAAATCGCCACATATTTATCCGTCATAGCCTGGGGATCGATGGTGTTCGGGCTTTATATATCGAGGTTCCTTGCGTGATGGACCCGATGCCCTCTTGCCCCGTCATGCGGCCACGACATAGACGGGGCAGGGCGCCATATCGATCACTTTCTCCACAGCATGATCGCCGAAGAACCTCCGCAACCAGTGTTTCTTCGGGGCTCCCATGATTATCAGATCGCATCGCTCTTCGTCTGCCACCTCGACTATGGCATCTGGTACATTACCTTGCCGGACCTTTGTTTTTATTAGCGCGCCCAGTGCCTTTGCATCAGCATCGACTTGAGAGACTACCCTGCCGACCCCGCTGTCGAGGACGTCTTCGATGTTCTTTATTCCTGTCAGATTAAGGTCACCCTCGAATGGAGGAATAACCTTGACTACTATAACCCAGGTTTTCTCGTCCCTCGCCATCTGTATGCCTGCATCGAGGACCTGACTGTTGCCGTTCAATGCTATGAGCACTTTTCTGAACCCCTTCATTTCTTCACCTCACCGCCAGTACTGGGCATGGAGCATTAACGATTATGTTTTCGATCACGCTGCCGATTATGGCCTTGTTAAAACCGGTCCATCCGTGCGTGCCCCTTATTATCAGTTGGCTTTGGAGTTTTCGCGCAGCTTCAACGGTCTTTTCAGCCTCGCTGCCATCCTTGATCTCAGTCCTCATCTCGATCCCGATTTCCGCAGCTATTGAAGTCGCCTCGTCAAGTATCTTGCCTGCATCGTGCACAATGTCTCCCTTAATAATACTCGATGAAATAAATTCCAGGGCCTCTTCATATCTGGGAATGACATAGAGCGCTGTAATCTCCGAGCCTTCGATTTTTGCAAGTTCGCAGGCTCGCTGCAGTGCCTTTTTGCTGAAAGGAGATCCGTCATAGGATAGGAGTATTGATCCGAACTGCATTCCGCATTCGCTTGACGGCTTCACTACGAGGACATCGCATTGGGATAGCTGCAGGACTCGCGATGTCACGCTTCCCATGAAGATTTTTTTCAGGCCCTTCCTGCCATGCGTGCCGAGCGCTATAAGATCAGCATTCTTGGCTTTTGCCATGTCAATAAGCACTTCGTGGGGTTCGCCTTCGCATACGAACGCATGCAGGTTACCGTTTAACCCTAGCTCCTCAGACATGCCGTCACGCGCCGTCGAGCACATGCTTCTGCCTAGTTTGAATCGCTGCTCTCTCTGCTCGGGCAGGCTTGCAAATTCTTCCTCGCTGAAGAAGACCGCATGTGTCAGCACGGCCTCTCCTCCATGTCTCCGGATCCAGCTGCCTGTTGCACACAGTGCGGCCTTGCTGAATTCGGAATTATCATATCCGACGATGATTTTTTCGTACATATCAATGGGCTCCTTCGCTCTTTCTGAATATAAGCCCTACGCCAAACCCTGCGCCGAGAGCTGCCAATATGGAAAGGATCCCGTAAAGGGCGCCGTTGCTTTTCGCCATGGTCGCCAATGCTTTTACTATGCCGACCTGTTCGACGTTGACGTTTGACGTCGCGGTTTCTATGACTTTCCCTTCTTTTATGGCATAAACCGTAACCGTATAATTACCGGGAGGCGCCTGATACGGCCACCTGGTCAATATGTAATAGTTCTGCATTCCGTTTTTTTCGGAAAGGGTGATATTGCCGCTGTTGATTGCATAAAGATTCGAGTCTGATTTAAACCTCACGAATTCATCGAACCATTTTGATTTTTCTTCCTCCGTTGCGACGTTCAGGACGGCGTGTTGCCGAAGCGCTGGAAATCCGATGCCGTGCTTCTCCATCTCATCCCTGCTGATTATGTCGTCCAGTTTTTTGGTGCTGAATATCTCATAGAAATTAGGCACGTTCTCTACTTCGAGTTCACCCACGGTCATCCAGAGAAGACCCCCTACTTTACCCTTCTTGCGCAGATTCTGATGAGCATCTTCGGACGCTACTTTGATCACAAGGTCTGTCCCCGGATCGGATATGCCGCTGACACTCACTGTGCCGCCGTGATAGAAGAAGTCCACTGTTATGTGATCGTGGTTTGCCCTTGCCGTCAGTTGGGCGTCTGCGTCGATTGCTAATAGCGGCAGAAAGGAAATCAAAGCCAATTTTAACGCCAGTATGAGTTTTCTAAAAGGGTGTTTCATCAGTGACCTCCTGCCTGTGATAAAAGGAGCGAAGGGCTCATTGTAAGTTCGAACACGATTTTTACAGTGACTACGAGAACGATTACGGCCAGAAGAATTTTAAGCTGTTCACCCTTTAGTTTCCGCCCGAAGACTGCTCCAACTTGCGCACCAATTGTTGAGCCTAGCAATAGCAGTACAGCCAGTGTGAAGTCGACGGTGTGGTTGGCATATGATTGCAGGAATGTGACTTCTATGCAGGTGAACAATATCTGGAACAGGCTTGTCCCGACTATCACGTGCATGGGCATTCTGAGTATGTAGAACATTATCGGGACCATGAGGAAGCCGCCCCCGACGCCCATGATGGCCGCCAGAATGCCAACAAAGCAACCCAGTAATAAAGGTACAAGTATAGAATGCGTAACGCCCGACTTGATGAATTCGGTCTGAAACGGAAGCGACTTCAGAAAAGTCCCAACCTTGCCGTCCTTCTTTGCGGGAGCTGAATCGGTATTCGTTTTTCGTATGCTCTGAAGGCTTTCGATGAACATGTACGTTCCGACCGTGCCGAGCATCAGCACATAAGTTATTTTGATTACAAAGTCTGCGTTGCCCATCGCCCTCAGTATCTTAATGCCTTCTACGCCGAGGAGCCCTCCGAAGAATCCGCCGGCCAACAGGTAAAGACCCATCTTGAAATCTACATTGCCTACTTTCCAGTGAGCATAGGTGCCTGATGTCGAGGCTGCGACAATCTGGTTCGAGTCTGTCGCCGCTGCAACTGTCGAAGGGATGCCCATCATAATGAGAAGCGGCGTCATGAGGAACCCGCCACCCACGCCGAACAGCCCTGACAACAGACCGACTGCGAGACCGAGACCTATCGGCAACAGGATGTTGATGCTGGTGAGTGCGACCGGTAAGTAAAGATACATCATTATCAATACCTCCTGAATATAGTTCGCCTTCCTAATAAGAAAAGGCCTGTCTTTCCATCGTTACAATGCGGGTCGATGCCGTCTTGAGCAGCTTTTTCAATTCGCGGGGAGACAGATGCTCCTTGCTGGTTATGCTTGGCCCAAGCAGCACTGTGTCGATATTCTTGCCGCTTTCAAGAAGCGCCTTCAGCGCCGGATAGACTTCTTCTTCAACTTTTGTAATCGAAGCGTTGATACCCGCGGCATTGCACGTGTCAATAAGCGAGCGGCGTTTTATATCTAGCTGTCTGGCTTTCTCGTCGCTGTCTTCGACTATTTGTTGCGCTGACTTGCTGTCGTTTGCCTCGGCAAATGTTATTGCCGACATCAGGTCGTCGAACCTGTTTGTGCTGCCTGCTCTACAGACAAAGACCGCATTCAGGCAGCCGTTTAAGGTTTTGGTCAGCTGGATGGCGTAAGAGAGCCCCTCGTCATAGCTGTCTCCGTCATATGTCACAAATAGAATCTGCCTCATCTTTTCTGAATGCCTCCGCAAAACGAAAATGCGGACAGTAAAGGGCAAGAACGATGCCTTGGTATAACCAATTGAATTAAAAGATATTATTTGAAGGATTGAGTTGGGGTGGTGTTTCAGAATGGAACAGGCCTGAAACGGAGTTCGACGATGATCATATTACTCATGCGCTTGAAGGAACGAAATGTCGCCTTGATTGGTGCCTGCAGGTGAAATTGATGTATATTAATAAATGATTCTCCGAAATTCTAAGGGATTGTCCGACATGCGGAGCCTGATATTTCTTGTTGCATCAATCCTGGCTTCTCTATGCCTGCTCTGCGCGGCCTGTTCGTTTGAGCAATTAGAGCCTTCAGTGGATAGGAACAAGTTTGCAAAACTCAACGCTGCAGCGGAGGCTGTCAAAACCGGCATAGATAGTGGAGCGTCTTTGCAGCAGGTTTCTGAAAAGACTGTGCTCATGTCTGATGAAATTGCAGCAGTGAAAGACAAGGTGTCAACCAAGCGGGAAGGAAGACTTCTGAAAGCCTACGTGGATCTTCTGGATATATACAGGGACGGACTACTGCTTTGGAAATACAAGGACAATTTTCCTCATCTTGCTTCGGAGCTCAAGGGCCGCATCTATATGGCGCAGGACGTCGAGCCGATCGCGGCAAAGTACGGATTTGCAACGGAGTCTCATACATACAAACCGACCGGCCAGACCTGGAGAAGCATATCTGCGGATTCGATTCTTATAATCTGGAAGAACGCCGGCGATCAGTTGAACATAATCAGGAATATTACTAATTACTGAACTATCCTTCTTTAAGGATTCTCCATAGGCTCGTCCTTGATATTCCAAGCAGATCCGCGGCTTTGGAGCGGTTACCGCCCACCAGCTCGATAACTTTTTCGGCGTAACGCCTGTTCATTTCGTCAATGGTTATTATCTGTCCGTGCCCCACTGTCTCGATTTGAAACATCGAGAGGCTCTGAGGCAGGCTGTCCGGCGTTATGTACCGGGATTGTTCAAGTATGATGGCCCGCTCAACTATGTTTTCAAGTTCCCTTACATTACCGGGAAAGCTGTAATGCTTGAGTACGGTCATCGCATCTTTGGTGAAATCTTTAACTTTGTTGTTGTACTTGGGCAGATGTTTAGCAAGGAAGTAGCGGCTCAACGGTTCTATATCTTCGCGATGCTCGCGCAGGGGAGGAATGAAAATCTCCATTACGTTCAGACGGTAATAGAGATCCTCTCTGAACTTGCCTTCAGCGATGAGAGCATTAAGGTTTTGGTTTGTCGCAGCTATGAATCTGACGTCCACTCTGATGGCCTTTGTTCCTCCGACCCTGAAGAATTCTCCCTCTTCGATCACCTTCAGCAGCTTCGCCTGCAGGTTGGTGGTCATCTCGGTTATTTCGTCGAGGAAAAGCGTCCCGCCATCGGCTATTTCTGCAAGGCCCGGCTTTGATTTTACGGCGCCGGTGAAGGCGCCTTTTTCATAGCCGAATAATTCGCTTGCCAGCAGGTTTTCGGTAAGAGTTGCGCAATTCAGGGCGAGAAAGGGTCGCCGCTGACGTTTGCTGGTGTAATGTATCATCTTGGCGAACAGATTCTTTCCAACCCCGCTCTCTCCTGATAACAGAACATTGCAGTCGGACTCTCTTAACCCCTCGATCGTCTGAAGTATCTTAGCCATGCGTTCGCTCCTGGAAACGACATGGGCTTTCTTGTCAACCTCCAGAAACGTTTTCAGGGCAGTGTTCTCGTTCTTCAATTGCTTCTGGTCATATATCTTTTTTGCCCTGATGAGCAGTTCATCCAGGTCGAAAGGCTTCGTTATGTAATCGACCGCTCCCTTTTTTATGGCCTCAACGGCAGAGCCGATGGTTCCAAAGCCTGTGATAACTATAACTTCGACTTCAGAATACTTTGCTTTGACGATCGAGAGAAGTTCGAGCCCGCCTATGCCGGGCATTTTTATGTCTGTTATCAAGAGATCGAAATATTCCGACTCGACCATCCGGATCGCGTCATTTCCGTTCTGAGTGCCGGATACATCATACCCCTCGCCTTTAAGCACTGTTACAAGATGCTTTAAGGTAATTTCTTCATCCTCAGCAACCAGGACCTTAAATGCCATGTTGCCCACTCTCCTTCGGCAGCCGGATATGGAAGGTAGAACCCTTACCCTCAACGCTTTCAGCGCTTAATTCTCCGCCATGTTTCTGGATTATATTGAATGTGATCGCCAGCCCAAGTCCAGTGCCTTTGTCCTTGGTAGTAAAAAAAGGTTCGAAGAGCCTTTCAAGTGCTTCTGCAGGAATTCCTTTGCCCGTATCGGAAACCTGTATATTTATATGCTTATCCTGAGATGCAACGCGCACTGCTAGCTTTCCCGAACCGTTCATCGCCTCTACGGCATTATGAAACAGATTGATGAATGCCTGCTCTAACTGCAACTGGTCGCCTTCTATGGCAAGGTCGTTCCGGTCGATCTCAGCCGAGAAATCGATCCGGTCTACATTCGTGATCGAGCTTACCGCTTTGAACGCCCTAAGCAGGAGTTCCTTGAGATCGATTTTGGCCATCTCGGGATCTCTTCCCCTGGCAAACTCGAGCAGCTCGCCCACGATATGTTTAACGCGCGCTGTTTGTGCAGTTATGTCACCCACTATTTCCTTGACGGAAGGGGGACAGTCACCGCCGACTATTTTTTTCAGGACCTGTACCGAAAGATAGATATTGTTGAGGGGATTGTTCAGCTCGTGTGCAACGCCTGCCGCCAGCGTCCCTATGGCAGCAAGTTTTTTGCTCTGAAGCAGTTCGCTGTTTTTTGCGCTCAATTCTTTTTCGTGCCGGGCTAGCTCTTTCTCCATGCTGTTGAATTCGCGTATCAGCATTCCCACTTCGTCATTGTCCCACTTGCCGAGCGGAAGATCGATTATCGGGAAGGTGCCTTTGCCAGTGCGCTCTATGATCCCGATCAGGAGTTTCAGTCTGCCCACAACGTTTCTGTTTATAAGAAAAAGGGTAACTATACCGCTCAGAAAGAACAGAAGCAGAAAAACAATCATGGCTGCCTGCGACATCTGGATTATACGCTCAACGCCGTCGCTTGCCGCTTTATCGATCTCCCGTGACATTGATATGAGATCCTCGCCGGTCTTTCTCAGTAGGGCAATTTCAGCGTCCAGATCTCTCAGGTTCCGAAGTAACCAGTGATTGTCCGGCAGAGAGAAAAGTTTTTTCAGCAACACGGCGTCTCTTAACGGATCTTCATAAAATGACGACTCGATCAGCGGGAAGAAATCGGCATACTGTCCGTGAAACGCCCGCTCCTGAGCAAACCTGGCCATTGTGTCCCCTATCAGTTGCTTTATCCTGTTTATATGCAAGCTGTATTCGTTCACAAGCACTTCCATTTTTCTTAGCCTGCCGGACTTTTCTAGAGTTGCATTTTCGCGTATGATCGCATTCAGATCATCTATGTATCTCTGAATAGCAGCCGCCTGTTCTTTGGCCTGGGTCGGATATAGAAAGAAATTCTTTTCGTGTCTCCTGATCTGCAGAGCCTTGCTTCTGATCGAATCGGTGACTTCGAGATAACTGATTTCTTTTCTAACTCCAAGAAAATTGACGAATTCGAATACTGAAAGGGCTGCTATTATAAAGGCGCTGATAAAGAAACTAAGCCCAATCTTGGTTCTGAGTGACATGCCTATCTCCGTTTCGTTAGTGGCGAAAAGAACGACCGCATCTCCATTAATATAAACTGCGGATTTGCAAGAAGCAAGCTTGTCATCAGGAAACGCTTCGGAAAGTTCGGGCTTTTCTACAAAAAAGAAAATAACTGTACAATAGTGTCCGGAAGACAAGGATAAATATCGTTATAAATCCTGGTTTTGATCGTAGCATGAAATTAGCTATACTGAAAATGGAAGACAACTTCCAAAACCCTCCAAGGCATCGGCTGGGCAGGCGGTGTGCTCAGCCGGTGAAATCAGGCACTGTTGATGCATGTATTCTGAATTGAAATGACGCGGAGCTATCGGATTTGCCGCCGCTTTGAGTAAAGTGTATTATGATATAGGTAGCTTTGCGCAACTTAACTGAAATGGTTCATAATTTCGTTAAGATTTATTGCCTACAAAATTGTAGAAACAACAAAAATGTAGCATTGCCTGAAAGCTGTTGATCATTAAGTCTAAATCGACAAATATGTTGGTTTTTTGCGACAATATTGTAGCTATGCCTATTTTTTCGCTTCAATAAATCTCTTGTCTTTCAATAATATCTCTTTGGGTATATTTCTAGCTTTCTGATCCTGCCTGACTAACCTCATATAAATATAATCCACGGGAGGCCAATATATGGGAACAAGATATTATTGCATAGTAATTCTAACGATTCTGGCTGTTCTTGTCGCTGCGCCGCTATATTCTTATGCAGACGCACCGGCCAAGGTTGATACGGGGGACACCGCCTTTGTGCTGGTGTCGGCTGCGCTTGTAATGCTGATGACGCCGGGGCTTGCGCTTTTTTACGGCGGCATGGTAAGGGGCAAGAATGTTCTGGGAACCATCATGCAGAGTTTCATCGCAATTGCTTTGATCAGCGTTCAATGGATACTTTTCGGTTACAGCCTGGCCTTCGGCCCAGACATTCACGGCGTTATCGGAAGCCTTGACTGGGCAGGGCTTTGCGGCGTCGGCGCAGCCCCGAATCCGGACTATGCGCCTACCGTTCCGCATCTGGCATTCATGATTTATCAGGCCATGTTTGCTGTTATCACACCTGCGCTTATTACGGGTGCGGTAGCCGAAAGAATGAAGTTTTCTGCCTATCTTCTTTTCACGCTGCTGTGGTCCACAATTGTATATGATCCTATTGCCCACTGGATGTGGGGCACCGGCGGCTGGCTTAAAAACCTCGGCGCGCTGGATTTTGCAGGGGGCGTTGTCGTGCATGTGTCATCGGGAATATCCGCGCTTGCAGCAGCCCTGCTGATCGGCAAGAGAGAAGGTTTTCCCGATCACCCGTTTTATCCGCACAATCTGCCGATGACCGTTCTTGGTGCGGGACTGCTATGGTTTGGCTGGTTCGGATTTAATGCGGGCAGCGCTCTGGCGTCGGGTGTTCTGAGTACATGGGCATTCGTTGCCACCCATACGTCTGCTGTTACTGCTACGCTTATATGGGTTATCATCGAATGGGTGCACAGGGGTAAGCCTACAATGTTCGGTGCAGCTACAGGTTCTATTGCCGGTCTTGCTACAGTGACCCCTGCCTCCGGCTTTGTAAGTCCTATGGGAGCCCTGATTATAGGTTTGGCAGCGGGGTCAGTGTGTTATGTCGCCTTAAATATGAAGACCAAATTTGGGTATGATGATTCGCTCGACGCTTTCGGCGTTCATGGCATAGGCGGCATGTTAGGCACCCTGGCCACCGGATTGTTTGCTCAAACCCTTATTAATCCGGCAGGTGCAGATGGTCTGTTCTTCGGAAACCCAAAACTTCTTGCAACCCAGTGTATAGCAGTTGGTGTAAGTGCTGTATATTCTTTTGTCCTGACCATAGTTCTTTTTAAAATTATAGATATTGTAGTCGGTCTGCGCATTGATGACGACGAAGAAAGAAAAGGACTCGATATTTCACAGCACGGCGAACGAGGGTATACTTCATAAGTTGTCTGTTTTTTGTGCAGCGGCTGCTTTAATAATATGCAGCCGCTGCTTCTGCTCCTAAAATAAATTAGGTATTTCAATGGAGTCTTTTCTGGTATGACTGTTGCTAGTATCATATACTCATGTCTGTTCTTATCTGCAAGAACATAAGCTCCGAAGGTCCCGGCACCATCGAAGATTTCCTTCGCTCGAAGGGAATTCCTTACACTATCGTTGATCTCTCTGCGCGGGAAGCCCTGCCTGTGGATATGGGGCCCTATGATACCCTGGTCATGCTCGGCGGTCCTATGAGCGTCAATGACGATCTCCCGTATATTAGGGATGAGGAGGTTTTAGTAAGGGACTTTGCAGCCCGGGGCAAGAAGATGTTCGGCGTTTGCCTTGGCGCCCAGATAATGGCCAAGGCGCTTGGAGCCCAGGTGCGCAAAGGGCCCGGTCCGGAGGTAGGGTGGCTTCCAATCAAGTTTAGCGAAGAAGGTCTGATGGATCCGCTTATACAGGGTCTTGCTACACATCCGGCAACCGAGGTTATCGACCGCGCAATCCCGGTTTTCCACTGGCATGGAGAGACTTTTGACATTCCTGTAGGAGCCTTGCGGCTGGCCTGTTCCGAGCTTTATCAAAACCAGGCGTTCAGGTACGGCAAATCTGCCTATGGCTTTCAGTTTCATATTGAAGTTAGCGAAAGAATAATTTATGATTGGATGGCAGGCGAAAATATCGATATGGGCATGCTTAAGATCGACACTGACCGGTATTTCGATATCTTTCGAAAAAGGGCTTTCATTTTTTACGAGAAATTTTTCGGGCAGTCTATTATTTAACAGGAGGTGATATATGAAAAAGATTGAAGCCATCATCAAGCCTTTCAAGCTTGATGAGGTTAAGGATGCCCTGAACGAGATAGGCATACAGGGCATGACCGTAACCGAGGTCAAGGGTTTCGGCAGACAAAAGGGCCACACCGAGCTTTATCGCGGGGCTGAGTATGTAGTGGATTTCATTCCCAAGATCAAGATCGAAATAGTTACATCCGATGCTCTGGCCTCAAAAGTTGTGTCGGCAGTGGAGGGCGCTGCAAAAACAGGCAAGATAGGTGATGGAAAGATTTTTGTCTATCCAGTTGAGGATGTATACAGAATTAGAACTGGCGAGCGTGGAGAATCAGCAGTATAATATTTCGAATTGCTGATTTCTATATTTATGCTCTATAATTCACGAACTTAAATTATGTCCCAAACAACTAAAACATAGGAGGAGAGGTAATGACACCAAAGGATGTAATCAAGATGGCCCAGGAGAATAAGGCCGTCATGGCTAACTTTAAGTTCCTCGATTTCCCGGGAATCTGGCAGCACTTCGCAGTACCTGTCGCAGAATTGAAGGCAGAGATATTCGAAGAAGGCCTCGGTTTCGATGGTTCCTCTATCAGGGGATGGCAGGCGATCAACACATCTGACATGCTTATCATGCCTGATGCAAAAACCGCCTTCATCGATCCATTTATGCAGTATCCGACCATCAGCCTTATCTGCAACATAGTAGACCCGATTACAAGAGAGTTGTACACAAGAGACCCGAGATACATCGCCCAAAAGGCGGAGCAGTATCTCAAATCGACCGGCATAGGTGATACCGCCTATTTTGGACCGGAAGCAGAGTTCTTCATATTCGACGATGTAATGTTCGATCAGACCTCGCATAGCGGATATTATTTCCTTGATTCCAAGGAAGGCATCTGGAATTCGGGCCGCGACGAGCAGCCCAATCTCGGCTACAAACCGAGACATAAAGAGGGTTACTTCCCGGTACCGCCGACTGACAGCCTTGTAAACATCAGAACCGAGATGGTCATGGAGATGCTCAAATGCGGTATCTATGTTGAAAGAGAGCACCACGAAGTCGCAACCGCAGGCCAGGCCGAGATCGACATGAGATTCGATTCACTGGTAACTATGGCCGACAAGCTTATGCTCTTCAAATACATAATAAAGAATGTAGCCAAGAGGCATAACAAGACAGTTACATTCATGCCAAAACCTCTTTTCGGAGACAACGGGTCAGGCATGCATTGCCATCAGTCCATCTGGAAGAACGGAAATCCGACATTTGCCGGCAATCTTTATGCGGGTCTCAGCCAGACAGCTCTTTACTACATCGGCGGAATTCTGAAGCACGCGAAGTCTCTGGCTGCTATCACAAACCCTACTACTAATTCATACAAGAGGCTTACTCCCGGGTTTGAAGCTCCGGTCAATCTCGCATATTCAGCGAGGAACCGTTCCGCTTCCATGAGAATCCCGACATATTCCGCAAGCCCGAAGGCAAAGAGAGTCGAGGTCAGGTTCCCAGACCCGTCATGCAACGGCTATCTTGCTTTTGCCGCAATGCTTATGGCAGGATTGGACGGCATCGAGAACAAGATCGATCCGGGCGAGCCGCTCGACAAGGACATCTACGAGCTGGGGCCCGAAGAGCTGGCAGCAGTTCCGACAATGCCTGGCAGCCTTGACGAGGCGCTCAACAATCTCGAAGAAGACCATGAGTATCTTATGAAAGGCAATGTCTTCACAGAAGATGCGATTGAAACCTGGATCAGTTACAAGAGAGCGAAAGAGGTAGATGCCCTTAGACTCAGGCCGCATCCTTACGAGTTCTTCTTGTACTACGATATTTAAAAGATCTGTCAGCAAAGATTCTTCAGAAGAGACCGAGAATGCCCGGTCTCTTTTTTTGTCTGAACGTATCTATTTAGGTATTAGTATGCAGCTCAGACATTTGTTCAATCGCAGGTATTGCTATTTGATCACGATCTTATTAACAATATAAATTGAGTAAGAATGTCGGGAGGGATTGATTCAAGATGGGCAAGACATTGGGGATATTTGCTGCAAGTCTGTTTTCTCTCTTATTCTTTGCTGAAACTAGCAATGCACAGGTATCTGCTTTCCTGATAGCTGAACCACAAACATATACTGGTGTCTGCCCTGTTGATATCAAATTTAAAGGATTGATAACATCTCACAAGCCGGGGAAAGTCCAGTATCGATTCGTTCGGAGCGACGGCTTGCTTCAGCCTGTAGAAACGCTGGAATTCAGCGCGCCCGGCACTAAAGAAGTGTCTTCGGAATGGGTCTCTGCAGTCAGGAAAGAAGGCAGGCATGACGGATGGCAATCGATTAAGATCGTTTATCCGGAAGAATATGAGTCAAGCAAAGCTAGTTTTAGCATTACATGTGATCAGACCAAACCTGATCTGATGGTAAGGATAAAGCAGAGTCCTAAAGTTGTTCGTGCCGGTTTCGAATTTGGGCAACAGCTAAGAGTAATAGCAATCAACAGAGGAGAAATATCCGTTAAGGATGTAAATGTTGAGATCATGTTAAGAAAGGAGAACTTCTGTGATCATGCACAACCCGCATTAGGCGCACAACATATATTAAGCGGGGCGGTGAGAGGTGGGCATGAACAGATTTCACTGGAGGGAGGCCAGAAGATCGAACTCAAACTGAACGGGCCGCTTTCAATCACATCTGAAACCCAGCCGGGTGAGTATTTCCTGTGCGCTGTGATCGACGCAGAGAATAGAATTTTAGAGAGCAACAAGGCTAATAATTGCACTTGCGCTCCTGTGAAGATAACTGCGGCTACCGGGAAACCTGACCTAATTGTTGAAAAGATCACCTTTAAAGGTTGGGGCAGATGTGAGCCAAACTGGCCGATATTCAGCTTTGAGGTGACCGTTCAAAATATCGGTACAGCTGCTTCTCCGGCAATGCCTGACAAAGCTGTTGTACAGGTTATGGATCTGCATGGAAATAGCTGGGGTAATTCGGTTGGTCTCAATGCTATCGCACCTGGCGGAAGTCAGACAGTTGTAATTCCGGTCTACTATTTCAATGAAGATCCGGCTCACATGACCAAGGTGATCCCTCATCCTTTTAGGGCTGTTGTTGATCCTCATCATCTAATAGACGAGATAAACGAGAACAATAATAAATCGGATATTATTTACCTTGACCCCAGCCTGATATGTTCGAAGCCCGGCAGCTAGCAAGGCTTCAGGACATATAAATATAAGTACAATCATATGATATGGGAGGATTTGTCATGAATATTAAAGTAGCATCAGCATTTGTGTCTGCTGCGATGTTTCTTGTGATGGCTTCCACTCCTCTGTTTGCAGAACAGTCAGCAAAGGGTATTGTTACGAAGGTTTCAGGCGGCGCAATTACGGTAAAAGACAGACATGGCAGACTGACAACGGTTCATGTCAAACCGGGCGATGTGATTGCGATAAAAGTCAGATAACTCTGCGAAACTATGGCATACGAATACACGCTGGAATTCAAGGTGTCATAATGGACGAATCCAACAGTGGATTGATTGAAAATATCGAGAGAAGTCAGCTTATGGTTGCTGTTCGCACCGATACGGCTGAAGAAGCGTACAAAGCCGCAGCAGCTTGCGCCGAGGGCGGCGTCAGGTTTATTGAGATCACTTTTTCTGTTCCCGGTGCTGAGTCAGTTATTAAGGAACTTGGGATAGATAAGAGAATAAATGTTGGCGCTGGTACTGTTTTGACTTTGGATGACGCGCGAAAATCATTGAAGGCCGGTGCAACCTACCTGGTTAGTCCCAACTGTAATGAGGAAATAATACGGTTTGCAAAGGATGAAGGTTTAGTTTCGATTCCCGGAGCATGTACTCCGACCGAAATTTATCGCGCATATAAAGCTGGAGGAGACATTATAAAAATATTCCCTTTTTTGCAGATTGGTGGACTGAGCTTCTTGAAGGAATTACGAGGGCCGCTTCCATTTATAAGATACATGCTTGCAGGTGGTGTGAATCTTGAAAATATCGGGGATTACGTAGCGGCTAGAGCTGCTTGCATATTGGTGGGATCGTCCATAATAAGGCGAGAGTTCGTTAAAGCTGGTAACTGGAATGCCATATCAGAACTTGCGGCCAGGCTCGTTTCTAAAATAGAAGAATTGCGTGGAAAATAGACGGGCCGCTATTGAAGTCGTCGCGCAGAAGTCTTTTCTTGGTGTATAATTTAAACTTGCACAATTAGATGATATTCCAAGGGCAATGAATCATAATTGGAGGGTATAAAATGTTTCGTCCGCAGATTAAAGTACTGGACTGCACTATTCGCGACGGAGGTCTGATAAATAAGTGGGGGTTTAATGATGATTTTGTAAGAAAGGTCTTCCAGGCGCTTTCCAAGGCCGGTATTGACTATATGGAAATTGGCTACAAATCATCTGAGAAGTACTTTTCAAGGGACGAAAACGGAGCCTGGAAATTCTGCACAGACGATGATGTTAAGCGCGTAATGGGGGATTTCGAAACAAAGATGAAGCTCTCGGCCATGGCTGACATAGGCCGCATAGACTATAAAGATATACCGGACAAGAAAGACAGTGTTCTGGACATGATCAGGGTTGCGTGCTACGCAAAAGAGATCGATAAAGGTATCAGTCTGGCTCATCATTGCATGGAAAAGGGCTATGACGTCACGATTAATCTAATGGCGGTATCGAAGGTGCTCGAAAGAGACCTGGATGAAGCACTTGATGATCTTTCGAAGAGCCAGGTTCCTGTTATTTATGTTGTCGATAGTTTTGGTGCGATGTATTCCGAGCAGATACATTTTCTGGCGAAGAAATACTTTGAAGCACTGCCGGGCAAGGAACTCGGCATTCATACGCACAACAACCTGCAACTTGCCTTTGCTAACACGATTGAGGCAGTCATTGCAGGCATCAACCGTATAGATGCAACGATATACGGCATGGGTAGAGGTGCGGGGAATTGTCCGCTTGAACTACTGCTCTCATTCCTAAAGAATCCCAAGTTTGATATCAGACCGATACTGGAGATCATCCAGGAGTTGTTCATACCGCTCAAGGCAGAGACAGAATGGGGTTATCATGTC
Source organism: Dissulfurispiraceae bacterium (assembly GCA_035319125.1). GTDB lineage: Bacteria > Nitrospirota > Thermodesulfovibrionia > Thermodesulfovibrionales > Dissulfurispiraceae > Fen-1308. Next base: position 80,459 of record DATHDG010000013.1, read on the forward strand.
CCTTATCTGATCACTGGCATGTTAAACGAGCATCCCAGGAGCGGCATCAAGGCAATGGGTGAGAAGACAATGCCCAATTTAAGAAAGTTTTATGATGACCTGAAAGACGGAACCCATTTGGAATAACGCCTATATTCAAAGCTATTGCGGCAGACCGGATTGCCCGCCATCAGGTTTCATTCTGTTTCTTACCGTCGGTATCATTATCAGGCATTATCTGATAGCCAACAAATAGCACAATGGTTGCAACCATGATTGTAATAAGCCCGATAGTAATTGCGAGCGATTTCCCATGCCATAGCCCTTTAAACCAATGCATGAATTCACTTGCCAGCACGTTGATCTTTCCGCCATATAATTCAAGATCGTGCCGGTATGCTTTGGAATGTTCGAATTCGTAGATTAGCATGTCGTCAGAAACATCTTCTGCTGTCAAGTAAATGAATGCGGATGCGCTTAAGCCGACCAGAAGAATCATTGCCGCAATTAGGTAGAGTCGATTCTTAAAATTCATGATATCCTGCGCCAAAATCACCTTGAATATCCTGAGCATTATCCACTATAACCCAGCGGCAGTAATGCTGGGCGAGTTTAGCTCTCTGTAAATAAACATCGTGTAATCATACGGCATGCGGTCATGCCGAAGTGTAACAAAAGGGGAAAGATTTCTGACAGCAAATGCAAACAATTCTTCCGGAGATGTGTAGTTAAGCTCAAAATCTTTTTTGGGATTGTGAACAGACAATGCATTGAAGGCAAGGCCGATGCTGCAATGAGTAAACAATTTCTGCAAAATATGCCGAATGGTATCGTCCAGAGATTCTACTCTCAGGTTGAATACCCCGCACAGAAATATATAGTCATAATTCTCAGAGAGAGATTCAGCATCTATATCGAACACTCTGAAGTCTATGCCTGGGTGCTTTTTCTTTGCAAGAGAGACAAGATTGGCATTGATGTCAAATCCCGTATAACTAACATTGATGCCTCTGTCTCTCAGAAAAGCAAAGAAGTCGCCCTTGCCGCAACCGAAGTCGAGTACTTTACTGCCCGATATGTCTCCAATATCGAGCATTGACTGATAATGCTGCATTTGTCCCGGCGCTGTCCATCTTACGGCTTCAGGCCTGTCTCCATGAAGCATCAGATTAGTATCAAAAAAAGAGATCACATATTCCTTTGAGAGATCATCCATAACCTATATTCTAGCTGAAGGTAAGGGATTTATTCAGCGCGATGCTGCTTTTACATCTTATCAGATAGATGAGAGCTGAATAACAGGCAACAGCTGCAGCGCAGTTTCTTAAAGCAATTAAGATTATTGTAAAATATGATTCATGTGTGTCTCCGCAGGCATAAATAAAGAACGGCTTATACAAACTTTTATCGACTTGATACAGATAGATTCTCCATCATTCTTAGAGAACAAGATCTCTGAGTATCTTAAGCAGAGGCTGGTTAATCTCGGGTTTGATGTGAGATTTCAGCAATACGATCGATCATTAAATCTCATGGCAATAAAGAAGGGAAAGCAAAAGAGTGTACCGCTAATGCTGAGTGCGCATATGGACACGATTGAATCTACTGCGGGCATAGAGTTCATCAGAGAGAGAGACCGGATCAGATCAACCGGCAAGACAGTCTTGGGTGCGGATGATAAAAGCGCGCTTGCACAAATAATAGAGGCCATGTCCGTAGCAGGTGAGACGGATGCTCAACTTGGTGACATTGAAATCGTTTTCAGCTCCGCTGAGGAACAAGGATTGCATGGAGCCAGAAACCTGGATTTCAGAAGTATCAGAAGCCGTCACGCTCTGGTGCTGGATTCAGGAGGCAGCGTAGGCGCAATTGTAATAGGCGCGCCTACTCATGTGAGATACACAATGAACGTGACAGGCAGATCAGCGCACGCCGGTATTGAACCGGAGACCGGAATTAGCGCAATCAGAGTAGCATCCGAGATCATTACAAGAGTTCCGGACGGCAGAATTGATAAAGATACTACGGCAAATATTGGCATAGTGCATGGCGGGACAGCAACCAATGTTGTGCCCAGAGAATCTGTCATTCAAGGAGAAATGAGGAGCCATAGCCGCAAATCCCTTGAAGACACTAGAAGGGCGATTTTTGGTACAGCTGAGCGAATAGCAAAGATGCGGGGTGCCGCTATCAGTATCGAGAAAGATATAGAGTACACATCTTTCAAAATTAGAAAGGAAGAGCCATTCCTAAAGTTTATGATGACTGTTTTCAGGAAATGTGGTGTTGAGCCGTGCCTTAAAAAGACCGGTGGCGGGTCTGACGCCAACGTATTTCATCAGCACGGCATTATGGCTGTCAATATCTCAAACGGAATGCAGAAGGTTCATTCACCTGAAGAGTTCATCATGATAGACGACCTTGTCAAAGGCTGCGAAGTGGTCTTGCAGTCGGTAAGGGATTTTAGCTCGTTCAAGAAGAAATACTGCGCATCGTGAAATCAACAATTATAATTTCTTAATCGACTTCAGTGTCCGGCTCAGTCTCTGAGTTGCTAAATGCGTCTGGAGAGGCTATCGCGCTATTTTCCTTGTGCAACTGGTAAATAGCCTCGCTGAGGCGTAGATCGGGATATTTGATAGTGGCTTCTATCGCATCGGTCAGCGGATAATCAACAAAATGACCCTCGGGAAATACAATACGGATGAAACGTCTTTTAAGCAGAAAGCAGCGTTTTTTTCTGCCATCAGCTCCGACAAACGGAATGATGACATATTCATTGTCTTCCTGTAGATGATAGCGATTTATAAGTTCGTTTATCTCTTCCATCTAAAACGCCTGTCAATAAAGGCGACAACATATTATATAATTTCTTTTGCCTGAGCATCGAAAATAATAAGATGTTAGGAGACTGATGCCATATGTCGGAGCCGGTCTTTTCTTTTTATTATTTGTAATGATCGAATTCGTAGGGAGTAGAAATTCATCATAAGGCTGTGCAATAGCGGCATATCTTGCACATTACCTCCGGCATTAAATAGAATATAACGCGCACAAAGCGATCCTCTTATGAGGGGAATTTTTTTTAGAGGTGAACATGGATGCTTGCTACGATGCCTGTTGATTTTCAAAATGTGCCACAAGGTGACCGGGATAGGGAAATTCTAAGGACAGCGATAATTGCAGAGCTGGACGCTATCAATTTGTATGAACAGCTTGCAGCTATGACCAAGAACAAGAAACTCAAGATTGTACTATTGGATGTGGCCAAGGAAGAAAAAACCCATGTGGGCGAATTTCAAGCGCTGCTGCTGAAGCTCGATAAAGAGCAGGAGGTCGAGCTGGGTAAAGGCAGTAAAGAAGTAGATGAACTGACGGGTTAATTCAATTAAGCGTAAGAATAATTCTGGATTATTAGAGAGGCAGCTCATCTGCATAAATCCAGCATTATGACAGAAGCCTTGTCGCTGCCGCACTTATGGGCTATTGGCATTTTACCAGCACATAAAATATTCTAAATTGATTATTGCTGTTTTATCGCTCTGACTTTCATTCGCAGCGTCTAAATCTATATAATAAAAAATCGCAATGGAGGTCTATATAATGGCGAACCGCTTCAGGTCAAGAAGGCCGCAGCCTTTGAAAAAAAGTGCCGACAAACCGGTATCTGAGATTATCGCTGAACTCAGGAAAGCATCTTCCTCACTGTCTGGTTACAGGGAGCAGTCTCTAAAAATACACGGGCTTATCTGCGCGAAATGCGGCAGGGAATTTGATCATACAAATAGGCATCTTCTTACAGTCCATCATAAAGACGGCAACTCCAGGAATAATCCACCTGATGGATCAAACTGGGAAAATCTCTGCGTTTATTGCCATGAAGACGAGCATGGCAGGGGACTATTAGGGGATTATCTATCAGGAGGCGGTCGCTGAGTGAAAAATAAGATTGCTGCAGTATGCATACTTTTGTTGATTGCAGGATGCGTTCAGAACATCAGCTACCGTGGTCTTGGCAGCAATTATAATGTGCCATCCATAAGTTATGAGGCTTATTATTTCTCATCCGGCATTTCTGACAGGTCAAGAGCTGTATTGCTTAAGATCCCCGATTCCGGAGTAACCGTAGAACCTCATTCAAGTGAAATTATCGCCACTACGGCAACATATGGACAGGCGCTGTATTTCATGCGGGAAAAACGTGGAGGCAGGTCAATTACAACGCAGGTAGTTTATTGTAAAGACAAGCCTGTAGGTTATTTATTGCGTTATAACCAGCCAGGCTTTAATATGGAGACTGTCAATGTTAATCTTACAGAAAAAGATGGGGTCATTTTTTTCAGCGCAAGAGAAGAAACCCAGAGCAATGATTAAATTTTTTGGGCATGTGGTTCTGTTTGCATTTTTTACAATCAGTCCGGCTATATCTTTTGCAATGCACGCTGATGTTGTACCTGGTTCACTACTTCCCGGAGATGTCTTCATTGTGAAGATCACCGGCTTTGGAACATCTGCCGGTCTGACTGCTTCATTCGAGGGGACTGGAATTCCATTAGAGAATTGTGGCCAAGACTGCCTTTCAGGTATAGGAGTTGTCAGCATTGATACAAAGCCTGGTGAAAGGAGAGTTATTGTCACATCGGAACAGGAAAGGGCCGAATCTGTGCTTACTGTTGGCAGTCCCAAATTCCCGGAATTGCATCTTACGCTGCCGGAAAGCAAAGTTACTCTGAGCGCGGAAGCCTTGGCTAGGGTCAGAAAAGAAGATGCAATGCTGGACGAAATATGGAAGAAAAATGGCCTCAAGCTATTCAGAGAGAATTTCGTTATGCCGCTTCCGAATCAGATCACAACTGTATTCGGTGCTAAGCGCATAATGAATGGAAAGTCTATAAGCATACATAAAGGCATCGATGTGAAGGGCAAGCTTGGGGAAAGAGTCGCTGCCTCAAACTCCGGCCGCGTTGTCTTGGCGGAAGATTTATTCTTCGGAGGCAATACAGTGATCGTTGATCACGGAACAGGTATTTACACGATCTATATGCATTTATCTAAGTTTGCGGTTAAGACTGGCGATGTGGTTGAAAAAGGGGCTGCGATAGGGTTTGTAGGATCCACAGGACGTGCAACTGGCCCTCATCTTCATTTCGGCCTCAAGGTGCTCGGCATCAATGCAAACCCAGTCTCACTTCTGAATATGAGAATGGCTAACTAGCTTTCTTCAGTATTTGTAGGACTATAACCTACATTGCCAACATGCAAATCCTACAAAACGCACAGGAAAATCTTACAAAAAAAAGAGCATCCCTCTGATATTTTTCCTTTTTGTCATCCGGTATAGTTGAGAATATCGATTCGTTTGTTTATTGACCATCATATTTCCAGGGGAGACCACCATGTTTGAAAGAGCTATTACGAAGGAAAACAAGACTAAATCTATCCCCTTCTCTCTAAGGGAGAGGCTTGAGGGAAACGAATTTGACGAGATGGAACAGGTAGACCTTCTTCATAACAGACAACCGGATAACGATGAGTCACTGTGGGAACATGACCTTTCCGAGGACGGCGAAAATGCTGCCAATTCGGTTGACAAGAGCAAGGAGCAGGGCGAAGAGAGCGAGTTTGATTCCATGAAGATGTACCTTAAGGCGATTGGTCGCATCCCCCTGTTAACCAAGGATGAAGAGATAAGCCTTGCTATGAGCATCGAAAGAGGCCGCGAAAAAATGACGGCGCTCGTTTTTTCGTTGCCGTTTGCATTGCGCCGCCTCATATCGGTAGGTAAGCTCGTCGAAAAAGGAGAAATTCCGCTTGTGGATATTATCCAGTCCGGTGGAGCTGCAGAAGTCGTCGGTCTTGACGAAATACGGACTTTTTTTGTCTCGACCAAGGAAATAAGCGCTCTTTATCGCCATAGACGTGCTAAGAAGAATGTCAGTAAGCATTCCGTCGGCTTCTCGGTATCTGACGGGGATCAGAATCTGGTTATACCATGCCGCGAGACATATGGCAGCGCTCATCGGCGGATTATTGAAAAGATCATAAGCTTAAGACTGAAGGACGAATTTGTTATTGGTTTATTTGGCGAGCTTTCCGCGATTGACCGGAATATCAGGGAAATAAAAGAACAATCCATATCTGGCAGCAAACCAGGTAAGACGACAGCTTTAGCCCGAAAGATGATAAAAGAGTATGAGGAAACAATTGGTGTCAGCTGTAGCGAAATTAAGAAGTTCATGAGATATTTTGACAGTGTAATCCATGAAATTGATATGGCAAAGAATGCAATGAGCGAAGGTAATCTGCGGCTGGTCGTAAGCGTGGCCAAGCGGTTTATTGGCAAAGGAATGAGCTTTCCGGACCTGGTACAGGAAGGGAATATCGGGTTAATGAAGGCAATAGATAAATTTGATTACAGGCGCGGTTTCAGGTTCAGCACTTATGCTATTTGGTGGATACGTCAAGCTATCAAGAGGGCGTTGGACGATAAATCGCGGATGATTAGAGTGCCGGTTACGATTCTTGAGATGACAAAGCATGTGTCGAGGACAAAAAGACAGATGACACAGGAAATATGCGATGAGCCATCATTGGCGGATATTGCTTCCAGAATAAAAGTGCCTATGGCCAAACTTGTTTCGACTATGAGGCTTACCCGCGAGCCCCTTTCTCTTGAAACGCCAATAGGAGATGACGATGGCCACCTTAGCGATTTTATTGAGGACGGTGGTGTTTACAGCCCATTTAAGGGAATTGTCAGCAAGGATCTCAAGAGGCAGATAGAGAAGTTGCTTTACACGCTAAATCCTAAGGAAGAGCGTATACTGAGGCTTAGATTTGGCATCGGTAACGACCACCCATGCTCACTTGAGGAAATCGCCCAGGAATATGATGTGACAAGAGAAAGAATACGGCAGATCGAGACAAAGGCGATTCAAAAGCTGCGCGAACCAGCTCTGAGTTGTAGTTTGGAACAATTTATAGAAAACTGATCGATACTACTGGTAAATATAAAATGCCGGCTGTTGGATCAAGCAGCCGGCATTTTATTAGCTCTCGCAGCAGATACGCTTTACACGTTTCTTTCCAGACGGCGAAACAGCTAAGACTATATCAGCCTTCTTTCCGCAGAAACGGCAATTGAGCCCTTTAGTCTTGTTTTCGGCCCTAGAGGCCACGTCGGTTTTGGACTTCGATTTTTCGGCAGCCATATATTTCCTCCCTCAATCAATTCTCAAACACAAAAATATCTAGCGATATCCGAAGATATCTTTCTTTTACATCGCATTTCCCTTTTGTGGTACGTCAGGATGAGACTGTGGCGTGACCGGGAAAATTTACTGATCATTTAAAATTAATATTTATCGCTTAATCTTGTCAAGAACGAGATAATGCATATCGTCGCGGCATAATTGCCTATCCACATTATGGGTCATTATGAATGGCTTGATATCGTGCATGACGATAGGTAAGAAAGTTCAATGCCGGAACAAGTTATCAAATCAGTCTGTATTGCAGTTTATAATAGATAATCTTATGACCGCAGGATTCAAGCTGACCCTAACCTCGACCGCACTGAAGGCAATGCTTTCTCGGAAGCAGATGTGTCTTCTCGATGACCGGGCGCCTATGCATATATCCGCACCCGGTGGACGTTACAATACGCCTTGACTATGCCTCATGAAATGCGCCGGTACTGCTGGTAAAATTGCAGGAAATGTTAGGGCTTGCTGATACCCCAACATTCGCAGAAGGGGGGGTAAGAGTTTTGTTGCATCTTGCAGACCAATTCAAATTACCCAGGATCTCAGGGGATTCTGCAATGGCGGTTATCAGCAGGTAAGAAAAGAGCTGAAAGGCCGCTATCCGAAGCATGCATGGCCGGATGATCCTTGGAATGCGCACTCCACGAGGAAGATAAACGGCCAGGCTTGACTTTTCATACTTCATAAAATATAGTTCTTTAGTAGTAACCCATCTGCGCGGAGAGATAATTTGGATAATCTGGCAAGGCGTGATCCGATAGCCAATTACAGCAAGATCATTAAGAACAATCCCGCTGATTATCGCGCTTATAATAATCGGGGGAATGAATACGACAAGCGCGGCCATCATGAGCTTGCGATTGCCGATTACAACCGCGCTATAGAATTGCGCCCCGATTTTACGTTAGCTTACATTAATCGAGGAAACACGCTTCAGAAAATAGGCCATTATGAAAAAGCCCTTGAAGACTATAACAGGGCTATTGATTTAAATCCAACAAAAGATATGGGGTATAACAACCGAGGATTCCATTATATATTAATGGGCAGATATGGCGAAGCTGAAAAAGACATCCGCAGAGCACTCGAAATAAGTCCAAACAACATATATGCGCTGAACAGCATGGCTGAACTTTATGCAGCTAAGAATGATCCCGATGAAGCCTGCAAATGGCTGCGCAAGGCGCTTGAGAAGGGTTATAACAATTGGCACTATATAAAGTCATCTGGAACATACGATAATGTGAGATCGGCAGAATGCTTTAAGAAACTATTATCGGCAGATGTTTGAACTTTTCTGCTACATCAGATAGCGCAATTTTCAAAAATGGTAGGCGATGGGGGTATCGAACCCTCGACCTCTTCCGTGTGAAGGAAGCGCTCTCCCACTGAGCTAATCGCCCGATGTGTTGTTATAACAGATTTTCTTTTTATTAGTAAAGATTATGACTTATATGGAGACTGAGCCTTTTTATTTAGTTGAAAAGGTATTGACAAAGGAATTTAAATTTTATTATGATGTCTACTCGTTCTTTGATAATCAGCTAATTAAGTGCAGTGGTGAACAGACCACAAGCTTCAAAAAGAGTCAACGTTTAACAATTAGCCAGAGAAAACATTTGAGAGTTTGATCCTGGCTCAGAACGAACGCTGGCGGCGTGCCTAACACATGCAAGTCGGACGGATTTATTGATGTAGCAATACATTAATAAATTAGTGGCGCACGGGTGAGTAACACGTAGATAATCTACCCTAGAGCGGGGGACAACACAGGGAAACTTGTGCTAATACCGCATAAGCTCACGGATTGGGATATCAGTGAGAAAAGTGGCAACACACTTTAGGATGAATCTGCGGCCTATCAGGTAGTTGGTGGGGTAGAGGCCCACCAAGCCAATGACGGGTAGCCGGTCTAAGAGGACGAACGGCCACACTGGAACTGAGAGACGGTCCAGACTCCTACGGGAGGCAGCAGTGGGGAATCTTGCACAATGGGCGAAAGCCTGATGCAGCGACGCCGCGTGGGGGATGAAGGCCTTCGGGTTGTAAACTCCTTTTGCAGGGGAAGATAATGACGGTACCCTGCGAATAAGCCACGGCTAACTCTGTGCCAGCAGCCGCGGTAAGACAGAGGTGGCGAGCGTTGTTCGGAATTACTGGGCTTAAAGGGCGCGTAGGCGGTGATATAAGTCTGGGGTGGAATTCTACAGCTTAACTGTGGGATTGCCCTGGAAACTGTATTGCTTGAGTCGGACAGGGGAAGGCGGAATTCCTGGTGTAGCGGTGAAATGCGTAGATATCAGGAGGAAGGCCTGTGGTGAAGACGGCCTTCTGGGTCTTGACTGACGCTGAGGCGCGAAAGCGTGGGGAGCAAACAGGATTAGATACCCTGGTAGTCCACGCCCTAAACGGTGGGTACTAGGTGTGGGGCCCGTACGGGTTCTGTGCCGAAGGGAAACCATTAAGTACCCCGCCTGGGGAGTACGGCCGCAAGGTTGAAACTCAAAGGAATTGACGGGG